>NZ_JAENIJ010000002.1 GCF_016595435.1 Luteolibacter pohnpeiensis | reverse complement strand
TCCGCGTGATCGCCCAATGCGGCTGAAACCCATCGTCAATCCATCCTCAAAACCTCAACAAAAAGCCTCATCCCCAATCTTTGGTGTAGACCCAAAATACTTCGTTCTTTCGAATTCCGTCATGCGCCGGACATAACTCTGTCGCAATTCACCGGGGTCGATTTCTCTGCTGGGCAGAAATAATAGTATTACTGCGAGAAATGGTAACAACAGCGCGGCTGTTCTCAGTGTTTTGTGCTTCCAGCCCAGAATAGTGCATCCGCTCCAAGTTACTGCGATGCAGATTAAATAGGCGAGCTTCAGGATCTTA
Organism: Luteolibacter pohnpeiensis; assembly: GCF_016595435.1. Classification (GTDB taxonomy): domain Bacteria; phylum Verrucomicrobiota; class Verrucomicrobiia; order Verrucomicrobiales; family Akkermansiaceae; genus Luteolibacter; species Luteolibacter pohnpeiensis. The sequence continues at coordinate 255,415 of NZ_JAENIJ010000002.1, read as the reverse complement.
CTGTTAACCGGATTGAGCGGGATCACGAAAAGCCCAGCAATACCAGCCACCACCAAAATCCATATGAACCGTTTCCACATCTCTTTATCGATGACCTATAAAGAGCATTCGTTGTAAAGAAAAGCTCGGAAGGCAATTTGGCTAAAATCCGGTAGCGCCTTCGTGCTTGCAAAGCGGCTTTGCCTTGATTCAGAAACCGAGCGGAGCAAACTACGCGGGGGGAGCTTGCGGAACCAGGGCTTGCTTTGCCTTGATTCAGAAACCGAGCGGAGCAAACTGTCGTCGGCGAGGTCCTCGAAGGCCCGCGCGCTTTGCCTTGATTCAGAAACCGAGCGGAGCAAACTACCGAGACGGGTGGCGATCAGGCCGCGCTCGCTTTGCCTTGATTCAGAAACCGAGCGGAGCAAACTCACAAAACTCATCTCCGTCTCACATGATTTGCTTTGCCTTGATTCAGAAACCGAGCGGAGCAAACTCGATCGCACTTTCTTCGCGGCGTAGATCATGCTTTGCCTTGATTCAGAAACCGAGCGGAGCAAACTTGAACGTCTCATTTCCTGCCACCGCCACGTGCTTTGCCTTGATTCAGAAACCGAGCGGAGCAAACTCAGGTTTGTAACTAGGTGACTTAACAACTTGCTTTGCCTTGATTCAGAAACCGAGCGGAGCAAACTACGATCAATCACGTTGTGTTTGCCGTGCTTGCTTTGCCTTGATTCAGAAACCGAGCGGAGCAAACTCAAATATGATACCGCGAAGATGTTTGCCGTGCTTTGCCTTGATTCAGAAACCGAGCGGAGCAAACTGGCAACCTAAATTATACAATCTTCGTTCCAGCTTTGCCTTGATTCAGAAACCGAGCGGAGCAAACTTTCAGCCATGAGCTGACCTTGTGATGGCAGCTTTGCCTTGATTCAGAAACCGAGCGGAGCAAACTATGTTGTTTTTAGTGTATGCATCGTCCATAGCTTTGCCTTGATTCAGAAACCGAGCGGAGCAAACTTCAGGCTCTTCAGAAGTCCAAGCCTTGGTTGCTTTGCCTTGATTCAGAAACCGAGCGGAGCAAACTGCGCGGTTTCAACGTCCTTGATCCGCTGTTGCTTTGCCTTGATTCAGAAACCGAGCGGAGCAAACTTGAAAATCGATCTCCATCTAGCTGTGCTCTGCTTTGCCTTGATTCAGAAACCGAGCGGAGCAAACTAGTGCTCCGCTCGGCATTCATTCTGAGCCACTTCTGACGAGATGCAAGAAACGAGAATTTTCACCAGAGAAGGGTTTGTTCAGGTAATTCCTCGGGTGGAACTTCGGTGGAGGGCTTACCATGAATGATGAAGGCTCGTTCCCATTGGGCTTTGGTGATGTAGAGGGCGCGGACGGAGCCTTCATTTGGAACGGCGAGCCGAATTCGGCGCAGGTGGGTTTCCTGCCGGGCGAAAGTCACGCAGGGGCGGACGTAGACACTGAATTGGATCATTTGAAATCCATCATCCAAAAGAAATTTGCGGAAGTCGGTGGCCCGCTTCCGTTCTTCTTTCGTGACGACCGGGAGATCGAAGGCGACCATTAGCCAGCCCATTTTGTAAGGGTTCGGGTCCATGGTTTGTAGGGGCCGGATTGGGCCGTAACGACAGCTTGGCGGAAAGAGCGGATGACGCCTTCGATGACTCCGCGAACGTCGAGCGTGAGCTCGAACCAGTCGACTTTTTCCAAGGGGAAGGCGGTGACCCATTGCCGGAATTCGCGGGTGACTTGCCAGTCTTTTTCATCGGGATGACGGTGAATCCACTCGGCCACCCGCCAGTCGACGCAGGGACGGAAAGGTTCCATCAAATCATAGGCGAGCGGAGTGGATTGCTCGCGGGGAACGTGGAAGATGCCAAAGGTGGGATCGAGGCCGATGGCGAAAAGATTCTGTAGAATGGTGGAAAGGAGAACGGCGTAGCCGTAATTAAGCAGCGGATTGGGTCCGCCTTCGTGGCGTCCGCGGCGAAAATCATCGGTTTCGGCGACGTGTTCGGCGTAAATTCGCCAGAAAATCTTGGCACATTCGGATTCTTTCGAAGGGTGAACACTACGGGCAATGCGATCGAGTTTTTCGAGCCGAGAATCATTCGGTGCGAGCTCGGCAGCGAGGGAGTGTTGGTTGCGGCATTTCGCCTCGACGGTTTTTTGCCAAAGGCGTTTGCGCAGTTGAGCGGTGATGTAGGCCTGGGATTTGGTAAGGAGCGTGTCGGTGGAGCGATTGGCGGGGAGGACGAGCGAAGCGGGTTTAAAATTTTCGCAAATGACAAGGCCCACGCCGTGCCGCGCGGCTTCGAGCAGGAGCTTGGAATGAATGGATACAGAGAAAGAGGTGATGATGACGGCGGCGACGTCTTCGAGCGGGATGGTTTTATTTCCCTCTGCGGACTTGCAGGTGAGCTGGCCATCTTTGCAGGAAAGAGAGCAGTCAGGTGCGTCGATGCTGACGATGTGATAAGACACCTAATTTTCGTGAATTGACGCATGTGAACAGATGTGCGTCATTTGTGCAACAATGAAAACGGCAACGGTCAGAGAGGCGCAGCATCATTTGGCGAAGCTGCTGGCGGAGGTGGAGAAGGGAGAGGAGATCGTGCTAACGCGGCGTGGGAAGCCAGTGGGGAAGCTGGTGCCTACCGAGGTGAAGAGGTCAGTGGTGTTTCCAAATTTCGGGAAAATTCGGAAGAGATTGGGGACGGATGAGATCAAAGGACCGAATGAGGTGCTATTGCAGCGCGGGGAGGCGGAATGATTTACTGCGATACGAGTCTGCTGCTTAGCTTGTATGTGGCAGACGGAGGAAGCGATAGAGCTGGCGAATTGTTGGACAATGCGTCAGAGCCTCTGGTTTGGAGCGTGTGGCATGAGTTGGAGTTCATCGCAGCTCTGGAGGCTCGGGTGGGGCGTGGATCGACCACAAGAAAGGAAGCCGACGGGGTGAGTGCGGAGCTCGCCATGCACCGAGACCGGGACGGATTGTATGTGGTGAGAAGCGCGGATTGGGATCGGGTCTTGGCGAGAGCCACAGACTTGGCGAAAAAGTGGGGCGCTGATTTTTTATGCCGTAGCTTGGATCTGCTGCATGTGGCAGTTTGCCTGGAGCTTGGGGTAGGGCAGTTTTGGTCCTTCGATGAGCGTCAGCGGAAAATGGCGGCAAGTGAAGGACTGAGAATCAATCTGTGACTGGGAACCCGGTGTAGCGGCTGGGGATGATTTCGAGTCCTCGGCTCGTGAGTGAGGAGATTGCAACCTCTCTCCACGTGCTCTTAATTTCATGAGGCCTAGCGAGGTCCAGTTTCATAGATGCCTGGCACGATTGAATTCTCCAAATTCCGTTTTTACCCTTCCATGAAGAAATTCGAATGAGCATGCCATTGCGGAGTACACGAATGGGCTTGCCGCCATTGGCTTTACGAAGATTGGCAAGGGTAACGGTAACGTCATGAAAAGGAATGATGGTTGGAGTGGGGTCCAAGGCTAGACCATAGTTTTCCGCGATGATCATGGCTCCTTTAATGGCGGCGAGTTTACCTTGGCCATACTTGGGTTGAAGGCCGAGAAGTTTTCCGGCTCGCTCCAAGCGGTCTTTCTTTTTGGTTTTGCGTTTGCCGTTTTCGACAATGGAAGTCCGCTGTTGGAGTTTGACGCGGGCAAGGTTGCCTTCTCCATCAATGGACACAATTCCCCAAGTGGTGAGTTCGGCCTTGGTACCGGTGCGATCGGCGGGGACGTGCTGCATGACGCGGGCTTCGGCGAGTGAGCGGGCTAGGGCGTTTTTAAGGGACGGATCGAGATCGATAAGTTCGAGTCTGAATGCAGATGGATTTTGTGGCTTATCCGGTGGTCCTCCGAGCCGAGTTTTGTAAAGGCCTGTTGAGCGAAGCATTGCAGCTTCACTCGCATTCGGATTTCGCTTCCGCATGGCAGCCCACAGTTTGCCAGTTTGATTCTCCCCGTGTCGGGTGATTGGGAAATAGTGCCAAACGAGAGCGATTACGGCGGCATCCAGAGCGTGATGGAGATGAGTGAGTCCTCGAATCTCATCCTTGAGTTTAACTTCTCCATTCGTTCGTAACACCTCAGGGCTGGCGAGAGAAAGCGTTCCGTCGAGTTTCCAACCTTTTCGGATTTCCGCAGTAACTGGACCTGGCACGATGCCAATCGAAGTGCTGGGAAGCCTATCGCCAATGACGCCGGAGGCCATTTTGATTAGGTGGCTCGTCTGAGTGAGCATGCCTTCTGTAAAGGTGCGCTCTTTTTCCTCGTAACGCTCGATCATAAGCAATCGCTTGCGGGCATTCTGTCTCGCGTAATCGTCCGGGTAGGTTTCCTTGCGGGCGACTTTCAGTGATTTAACCCATTTTTCATAGTTATCCGGGGAAAGTATTCTGTCGTCATGAGCGCAGTCTAAGATGAACTGTCTGGCAGTTCGGTTTCCTTTAAGTTCATTGATTTCTGGTCTTGTTAGGACCAAGCCAGCCATCGAATCAGAAAGCCTTTTTGAGCGAGGGATGATGTGTTCGAATTGGAGATCGGCCAACTCGGATTCCCCATACTTTCGATGGGTGAAAGGGCATAGCCAATCGAGATCCATCGCAATTCTGCATTTTCTGATTAGACTGTAGGTCGGTTCAATACCTTTGTTCCTCAGGCGTTTTTCGGCCGCCTTGTGCTGTGCGAGTTTGGCGTTTTCTGCTGACTTGATCGCTACCCGATCTTTGCCAGAAAATTCTTTGAGCTCACGCGCAACTTCGACGACGACTTGATCGGGTATTTTGCCGTCTTTACAAAACTCCGCGAGAATGTCGTCCAGCAGGCGCTCGAGAATGAGGAGTCGATGGCGGACGAGGTGGTTGTTGGTGAGTTGGTCGATCGGGCGTTCGGCTTGCAGCTGGCGGACGCGGGAGCTGGGAATGCCGAGGTCGTAAAGGACACCGTTGGCGGGTTTGTTTTCGCCTTTTTCTGGATCGGTGGCGCGATTGGCTTTGGTGGGGTCGAAGCCTTCTAAAACTTCCTCCACCACTTGCTTGAGAACGGGACGGGCGTAGGGAGCACGACCGGTGGGGATCTTTGGTTTGACGGCAGTTTTGATGAGGTAGCTGTCGATGTCGGGAAATTGCGGCTGGCCTTTTTTCGGTTTTAGCGCGGCAAAGTCTTTTTGAAATGCCTCGGCAAAAGCGGCTTTATCGCCGGATTGTTCGGCAATCCATGCGAGCGACACCGCCTTGTTTTTTCGCCACTCGCTGATGATCGCTTCCTTTACCGATGGTGAAAGGTGTTTCCAGATCGGCGAGAGCTTGGCGCGTGAACCCTCGGCTTTACGAACTTCATCGGCAACCGGATCGAGCACCAGTGCTTCTTCGCTGTCCGGGTGAAGTTTGAAGTAGGCCTCGAGATTGGTCGTCGCCTCGCCGTGATGGCTTTCGATGATTTTTCGGATATCAGACTCGGAAAGTCGGCCTTGTTGGCGAGCCAAGGCAAACAGCTCAGCACGAATTTCCTTATCAACCGGTTCGCCATCGACCTTGAGGTTGGCGAGGATGCGCGCGAAGCGGTATTCGAGGAATTCGCTGGATTTGGCGGTTGGGACTTTGGCGAATTTGTCGGCTTGTTTGCGTGCTTCCTGGTCCGTTTTTCCGGCGGTGATGGTTTCGTCGTAGACCTTTGCCCAAGTAATCGGGCAGCGGGAAATAATGCGATTGTCGAATCGCGGGACCAGTTGTCCGAACAGCAAACCGCCAAAGTAGCGTTTGGGCAGCTTGATGCCTGCGCCAGCGAGCAATTCGCGTTCGTCACGACTCAACTCAGTGTTCTTGAGAATGAGGCGGGCGGTTTCAGCATCCAGACCGGGGATTTTGCCGATCAGGGGCGATAGGATGCGGCTGACTTCGCATTCCACAATGCGGCGTGGGTAGGCGGCGTTGAGGGTTTTGTAGGGCAGCGCGGAAGAAATGGTTTGATTGAACTTGGCCGGCTTGAGCTTAAGGCACGCGCAAACGGTTTCGCACATGGTGGCGGTTCCGTTCTCTTTCATTAAAACCAGCGCCGCTTGCTCCTTTTCCGTATCCTCGCTCGTGATTTCGTCGCGGGACCAGCGCGAGTTGCCATCATAGCCGCGGTTGTGGGCATACCAACGAAGGACGGTCCAAAGTTGCCAAGCATCGAGCGTCAGATGCCCTTGCAACGCTGCTGCTGCCAGCAGAAAAGGCGCAGGATGACCGGGCTTGTCGAGATCCTCCCGCGACAAAACACCACGATGCTGCAGCCATTTTTTCAGACGCTCGATCCGCTGGCGTGTCGAGCGGATGTGACGGCGGGTGCGACGCAAATTTCTCCGGGCGGACGCGAGGCAATCGTCGGTGGGAAAGGTCACGACGCCTGTGCCGAGGAAATCAGGCTCGGTTTGCTGCGAGGAAAGGATGCACCAACCGATTGAGGCATAACCGATATCGAAGGAAAGAATGAGCGACATGACAATTTGCCGGAACTACAGAGATGAACGGTAAATGTCGAGAAAATGCGCAGTGGCAATTTTATTCTTGTCGAAAGGGGTCCTTGAAATAGGATGAAGACCTGAATCAAGACAAAGTTTGAGGCGCAAACCGAGTCCCTGCAGAGCAACACCGGATCAAAAGCGCTTATTTTCAAAAACAGCCGCCCGACGGGGTGGCTGTTTTTGTTTCGGGCAGATGTGACCTTAGAATCGAGACTTGAGAATCCCGATCCCGCCCAGCTCGATCAGCAGAGCTTGGCGCGGAGCAGCTCGGTGACTTGTTTTGGGTTGGGCTTGGTGGGGGCGGCTTTCATCACTTTGCCGGTGAGGAAATTGAGGAGCTTTTCGTTGCCACCCTTGATCGCCTCAACCTCGTTCGGGTTTTCGGCAATGACTTGATCCACCAACGATTCCAATTCGCCAGCGTCGGCAGGCTTGAAGCCGAACTCATCGGCGATTTGCTGCGGCTCTTTTTCGGGCTGCTCCAGCATCACGCCGAGCACTTCCATCGATTGGCCGGCGGACAGCGTTTCCGAGAGGGTGAGCTGAGCGATCTTTTCCAGATTGGCGGCGGAAATGGGTGAGGTCTCGATGCTCAAACCCTTGGCATTGAGCGATCCGAGGTAGTTGTTGATCAGGAAATTGGCCGCCTTTTTCGGGTTGGAGGCACCTGCTGCCAGACGTTGGAAGAGCGCGGACAGATTGCGATCGGACGATAGCACGGACGCATCGTAGGCGGTGACACCCAGGTCGTTTTCAAATCGAGCCGCCAGTTCGTGCGGAAGTTCCGGAACTTTGGGTCGCACGATTTCCAGCAGCGGTGCGGTTTCGATCGGCAGCAGATCCGGGCAGGTGAAATAGCGGTAGTCGTGCGCGTCCTCCTTGGTCCGCATCATTTGAGTTTCGCCGCGCTCATCGTCCCAACGGCGGGTCGATTGGATTTGCGGAATGCCCATGTTGAGCTCTTCGGTCTGGCGGTCGATTTCGAAATGGATGGCCCGGCGGATGGCGGAAATCGAGTTGAGGTTTTTCAACTCCACCTTGGCACCGAGCGGATCTTCTTCTTTTTCGCGCAGGGAAATGTTCACGTCACAACGCAGCTGACCTTTTTCCATGTCGGCGTCGGACACTTCGCCCTGCTGCAGGATCATTTGCAGCGATCGCAAATAGGCAAATGCCTCCTCGGCGGATTCGAGATCCGGTTCGCTGACGATCTCCATCAGCGGGGTGCCGGCACGGTTGAAATCGATCAACGACGAGCTGCCCAAGTGAGTCGATTTCGCCACATCTTCTTCGAGGTGGATGCGATTCAACCTCACGACCTTGCCGGGGTTTGCGATGTTTTTCCGGTGATCCGTCGGGTAGCAATGTTCGTAGAGCGGGACGCCACCGCCGATGCAGAGGGGGAGATCCATCTGCGTCGTCTGGTAGTTTTTCGGCATGTCCGGGTAGAAATAGTTCTTCCGATCCCACTTGGAAATCGGCGGCGATCCACAACCGAGCATCAATCCGGTGAGCAGCGTTTGTTCGATCGCGGCGCGATTGAGAACCGGGAGTGCGCCGGGCAGCCCGAGGCAGACCGGGCAGTTGTGCGTATTCGGCTCGTCACCGAATGAGGTTTCACAGGCGCAGAACATCTTGGTGTTCGTTTTGACCTGGGCGTGGACTTCGAGGCCGATGGTGACGAGATACTTCATGATTCAATGGGCGGTGCGGCGTTCCTTCAACACGCGCTGGACTTTGGGGTCATCGAGAGCTTTTTGGAAAAGCGGGTGGCGGAGTAGAACATCAAAGCGTCCCTCCTGTGCAAGATTTTGCAGCTCGGGTTCCTCAACGATGATCGCACGCGGGATGACCTCACCCGTGGCGGGATCGATCGCGGGCTTCAGCTCATCTTTTTGTTGAGTGGCGATGAGCTTTGCCAAGGACAAGCGGTTGGGATCGGTCAACGGATCGAGCTTCATGAGCCATTCCTCTGGAAGTAGCGATACGATCACGTCTTTCCATTGCCGAGCGGTCGCCGCGATGGTGGATTCCTTTTCTTTTCCGGCATCAAAAGCTGCCTGAATTTCCGCGACGGAACCAAAATGGTGGATCACGGCGACTCCGATGGCCCAAAGCAGGGACGTCGGGATCAGGGTGAAAAGCCCGACGGCGATGAGCTTGACCGGACCGCGAGATCCGCTCGGCGTTCCGAACGGGCGGGTGAAGAAATTGGCGATCAAACGCAGCACCGCAAACGTCACCACGAACGCCGCGACAGGCAGACCGGTGGTGATCCAATCGACTGGCTTGTCGAGCAGGCGGATCGAAAGGTCCGGGGCGATCGTCCAGGCTTGGAAGGCCACCCAGGCGGCGGCTGCAATCACCGCGACACCGATGACCAACCGAACGATCCCGCGGATCAAAACAAAGCCGATGCAGATCAGGAAAATCAGCAAGGCGGCGGAACTGAGTGTCAGATCAGGCATCATAAGGAAGTCGCGCGCTGGCGCAGCAGGTGATCGGTGAGAACCAGAGTGGCCATCGCTTCGACGATCGGCACGGCGCGTGGCAGCACGCACGCATCGTGGCGTCCCTTGCCTTGGAGCTCGGTGTTTTCGCCCTGATTGGTGACGGTTTCCTGCGAAGTCATGATGGTCGCGGTCGGTTTGAAGGCGACGCGGAAAACGATGTCCTCGCCATTGGAAATGCCGCCTTGCACGCCGCCCGAGCGATTGCTGGTGGTGCGGATTTTTCCGTCGATGTTGCGGAATGGGTCGTTGTGTTCAGCCCCGGTGAGAAGCGTGCCAGCAAAGCCGGAACCGATTTCAAAGCCTTTGGTCGCGGGCAGAGATAGCATTGCCTTCGCCAAATCCGCTTCCAGTTTGTCGAAAATCGGTTCGCCCAAGCCAGCCGGGCAGTTGCGGATCACACATTCAACGACGCCGCCGACAGAATTTCCCTGGGACCGGATGGTTTTGATGTGTTCAATCATCGGCTCAACCATTTCCGGATCACCGGTGCGGACGATGTTCGATTCGATATCGGCAGCGGTGACCGTCGAGGGATCCACCTTGGCCTCGAGATGTTGAATCGTTTTTACCCAGGCGAGGATTTCGATCCCGGGGTGAATTTGATCGAGAACCTGACGTGCAACCGCTGCGGCGGCGACGCGGCCGATGGTTTCGCGGGCGGAGGCGCGACCGCCACCGGATGGAGCGCGGATGCCGTATTTGGCGTCATAGGTGTAGTCCGCGTGGCTGGGCCGGTATTTCACCGCCATTTCATCGTAGGAACCCGGACGTTGATCGGTGTTGCGGACCAGAATCGAAATCGGCGTGCCGAGCGTGATGCCATCGTGAAGTCCGGACAAAATTTCGGCTGTGTCGGCCTCTTTGCGCGGCGTGACGATTTCGGACTGGCCGGGGCGGCGCCGATCGAGCTCGCGCTGGATTTCGGCCTCGGTCAAAGGAACGCGGGCCGGGCAACCGTCGATGATCACGCCGACACCACCACCGTGGGATTCCCCATAAGTATGGATGCGAAAGACTTGGCCGAAGCTGGATGACATGGGGGCAGGTTAGGCAGTCGGCGGTTCTGGGCAAGCGGGATGAGTTTAGGATTCCCAGATTTCCGGATTCGCGGTTTAGAGGGGCATGGAATTGCGGCTGCCAAAGCGGGTGATCAACTTTCCCAGAAGGCCCTTGGTCATGGGGATCGTGAACGTGAACGACGATTCGTTTTCGGGCGACGGGACTTTGGATTTCGACGAAGCGATTTCACTCGCCAAATCCCAGGCTGAGCAAGGGGCGGACGTGATCGATGTCGGGGCGGAAAGCGCGCGGACAAATCGGGCGGCGATTTCGGTCGATGAAGAGCTTTCCCGGCTTACGGGATTTATCCGGCGCTGGCCTGAGGTTTTTGCGGAGGCGGAGCCGGTCGATGACCAGCAGGTTTGGCCGCCGATTCTTTCGATCAACACCTGGCGACCGGAGGTGGTGGAGCAGGTGGTTCGCTTGGAATCGGTTGAGCTGATCAATGACATGGGTGGTTTGCCGGACGATCGGAATGCCCGGGCCTGCGCGAAATCCGGCGTGGCGTTGCTGGTGATGCACAGCGTCGGTGAGCCGAAGGTGCCGCATTTTCATCAGCAATGGACGGATTTGCTGCCGCAGATGGAGCGCTTTTTCGCGGAAAAACTGGAAATGGCGAAAGCCGCGGGCTTGCCGGAAACTGCGATCATGCTCGATCCCGGGATCGATTTCGCAAAGCAACGAGATGACAATCTTTTGGTTTTCCGCGAGTTGGAACGGCTGCAGCAATTCGGACGGCCCGTCCTTGTGCCCGTTTCACGGAAGACCGTGATCGGTGAGGTGCTCGATTTGCCGGAGCCGAAAGATCGCGATGCGGGCACGGTGGCGTGCATCGCAGCGGCCATGCAGCGGGGTGGGCAAATATTCAGGGTCCACCATGTCGCTGCGGCTTGGCAGGTTGTGAAGGTTCTGCATGCCATCGGATCTTGAAATTCGATTGCCGGGCAGGGGTTGGCGAGCCAACCTCGCCGCGATCCGATGCAGCGCCCGCCGAAAAAATTTGTTCCTACCCCCTTTGAATATCACCAGGAAATTGAACTGGAGGTTCAGTCATTGACGAATCTGGGTGCCGGGGTGGGGAGGATCAACGGTTGGGTCGTGTTCGTGCCGTTTGCCTTGCCGGGCGAGACCGTGAAGGCGCGGGTGTTCCGCAACGACAAGAATTGTTCCCACGCCGATCTGATCGAAGTGCTGGTGCCATCGCCGGACCGGATCGAACCCGGCTGCGAGCTTTTTGGGACCTGCGGCGGCTGTCAGTATCAGCATTTGTCCTACGAAAAGCAGCTCGCGTGGAAAACCCGTCAAGTTGGTGAGCTGATGAAGCACATGGCTGGAATCGAATTTCCGGTAAATGACTGCCTCTCGTCCGAACAAACGTGGAACTATCGGTCGAAGATCACTCCGCATTTCGAAAAACCGCGCGGCGGCGGTGAAATCGGGCCGATCGGATTTCTCGCTTTTGGTCGGCGATCGCAGCTGATCGACGTCCCGCAATGCCCGATTGCGATGGAGTCGATCAACGCCGCTCTACCCGAAATCCGGGAGAAAACCCGGGCCAACAGCGCTCGCTACAAGCGCGGGGCGACGATTTTGCTGCGCGCGACCGATGGACGGATCGAAACAAATCCGAAAGCAACGGCGGTCGAGCGGGTCGGGGATCTCACTTTCCAATTTCTGGCAGGCGATTTTTTCCAAAATAACCCGTTCATTCTACCTGCCTTCACCGGCTACGCAGCCACCAAAGCATCAGAAGCGGGAGCCAAATATTTGGTGGATGCCTACTGTGGATCCGGATTGTTTGCGCTGACGCTGGCAAAAAATTTCGAAAAAGTCGCTGGTGTTGAAGTTTCGGAAACCTCGTGTGAGTGGGCGCGAAAAAATGCAAAAGCCAACGGGATCGCCAATGCTGAATTTCTAACTGCCTCAGCGGAAGCGATTTTTGAGAAAATCGACTTCCCGGCTCAAGAGACTACGGTGCTCATTGACCCACCGCGGAAGGGATCGACTCCGGAATTCCTCGAACAACTCATCCGGTTCGGTCCATCACGTGTGGTTTACATTTCCTGTAATCCAGCTACGCAAGTGCGTGACCTCAAGCAACTCAGCGAAGGGGGCTACCAGCTTAGCGATGTCCAGCCGTTCGATCTTTTCCCCCACACCCGCCACCTTGAATGCGTGATGACGCTGGAAAAACGATGAAATTTCTGCAACCGTCCTTGGCGTATTTGAAAGCGATGTTCTTCAGACCGTTGACTGCCTTTTCCTTCCTGTTGCTTGCCGCCACGGCGTCGGCAACTGAGTTGCCCGATTGGGCAATTGGGCCGTTTACCCGGCAGGAGAATGCCCAGCCGGTGATCCGCCCGAATGAGGAGTCGAAGTTCAATGATCCCTTGCGGGGAGGTGACGTGAGCTGGGAGTTTTTGCACACCTTCAATCCGGCTGCGGTATTGAAGGACGGAAAAATCTGCGTGCTCTATCGGGCGGAAGACAATAGTGGGGAAATGCGCATTGGGGGCCACACGTCGCGCATTGGCCTGGCGACCAGCGAGGACGGCCTGGTGTTCGAACGCCGCAGTGCGCCGGTTTTTCATCCGGCCGAGGATTCCCAAAAGCCTTTCGAATGGGAAGGTGGTTGCGAGGATCCGCGCATCGCCACCGCGCCCGATGGTTCCTATGTAATGACTTACACTCAATACAACGGGAAGACCGTCCGCCTCGGAATCGCCGTCTCCAAGGACCTTGAGCACTGGGAAAAGCTGGGCTCTGCTTTCCGTGGAACCAAATACGAAAACCTGAACACCAAATCCGCCTCGATCGTCCACGAAATCAAGGACGGCAAGTTGGTAGCAACGCAGATCGGCGGTAAATACTGGATGTATTTCGGCGAAAGCGAAGTCAACATCGCCATCTCCGAGGACCTGAAAAGTTGGTCACCCGTCGAGGCGCCCGAAGGGGGTTTGCTCGCGGTCATGCGCACCCGCCAGGGTCATTTCGATAGCGCTCTCACCGAAGTCGGGCCGCAATTGGTGAAAACCGATGCGGGTATTCTGCTGATTTACAATGGCAAGAACTCGACCAATGACGATCGGGATAAAGAGCTGGCTCCAGGCGTCTACACCTGCGGCCAGGCCTTGTTCGATGCCGAGTTGCCAACCCGTCTGATCAAGCGAATGGACAAGCCCTTCTTTCAGCCAGAGCTGGATTGGGAAAAAAGTGGCCAATACAGCGCCGGCACGACTTTTGCTGAAGGACTGGTACTCAAAGATGAACGCTGGTTCCTTTACTACGGATGTGCCGATTCATTTGTCGGGGTGGCGATTGCCCCTAAATCGGCCCATTGATTGCTTAACAGCCTTGCCTGCCGGATTCATGATTGATCCGGCTTTTGAAATCCCTGAGACTCCGCTCATGAAACTGCTCCCCCGCTTGTTTTCAACTCCAGTCATCGCGCTTTGTATGGTGACCGGAAGCATGCAAATGGTAAGGGCGGCAGCGGATCAGCCTGCTGTGGATTCAGCCCCGCAAGTTGCGGAGCCGATGCCTTCCTGCTGCGTTCCAAGCAACCGGTTCAGCGCGATGGCCAGCCCAACTAAAACCGCTAAGGGCGATGCGGGAGCGACAAAGGACCAGCATCCTGTTGCAACCGAGGAGATCGCTGCTCCTGTTTCTTCCAGCAAAAATTCCAAATCAGTGCCGGAGCCAGCGATCAGCCTGATCAGTGGGCTAGCATTGGCAGCCTTGTTGATCTGCCGCCGCGGCATCGCGCGCTGAGCGAACTTTGGCTCAAACGCCAGAACGTTTCGCCTTTTTCCAGACGTAATCCATCATTCTGGATTCCTGCTCTTCGATTTTGGCGGCAAGCATCAGCTGGGTGCGGCAGCGATCAAGGTTTTGCCCGGGGCGTTGGATTTTGAAATAGGTATCACCTTCCAAGTGATCGGTGAGAAATCGCATGCCGAGTTCCAGCGCGATGAGTTTTCCGGAAAAGGCGAGGTGTTCGATCTCCGTTTCGTTGAGAAATGAACCGGCGGTTCCGAGGTAGCCGTCGACCAAGGCTTCGAAAACAGGCATGCGCATTTCGACTTTGGAAAGATCGGTCCCATCCTCTGCGGCGGGACTGGTGGCGGTGCGAACGAGATCGCCGAAGTCGTGAAGTGCCAATCCGGGCATCACCGTGTCGAGATCGATCACGCAAACCGCTTCGTGCGTTTCGGTATCGATCATCACGTTGTTGATCTTGGTATCGTTGTGGGCGATGCGGATGGGAATGGCTCCCTGGGCAGTGAGGTCGATCAACTTGCCGGTGATGGATTCCCGGTCGTGGACGAAATCAAATTCACGGCGGGCACCAGCCAAACGGCCGAGCGGATCTTGTTTTGCGGTAGCAAGGAGTGTTTCGAATCGCTTTCGGGTGTGATGGAAATCCGGGATGGTTTCCTGGATGAGCGTCGGATCGAGATCGCTGACCAAATCCTGAAATGCTCCGAAGGCATGTGCCGCCTGGAAAGCCTGGGCGGTGTTTTCCACCACGTCGAAAGTGACGCAGCCCTCGATGTTGTTGTAGCAACGCCAAACGGTGCCGCTTTCATCTTCTACCCACGATCCGCCGGTGCGTGCGGGGTAGAGATTCAGCGTTTGCCCTGCGAGATCGTGTTTTTTGCGCATGACCTTGGCATTGATGTGCCGTGTGACGCGCTCGACGTTCCGCATGACCGCGTAAGGGTCTTTGAACACGTAGCGGTTGATGGCCTGAAAAATGTAGCGGTAATGCGAGCCATCCGGCTGCAGGTAGGTGGCGCGGTAGGTGGAGTTGATGTGGCCGCTGTCGATCTCTTCGCCGAAGAGGAAGGTTCCCTGAATTGCAAACTGATTGCCGATTTCCGCCACAAGTTTCTGGATTTCGGCCGGAGCCGGACGGACGGAAGCGGTATATGGCGGCATGGGGCGACCAATTTCTGAATTCAGCGCGGAAGATTCAAGGTTGAAGATTCCGCAACAGGAAACAATGGTCCGCCCATGATTCAGCGCACTGCCCTTCGATTTCCGGGTACGGATGAGGACGTTGCGCGGCTGCGCATTTTACTCACCGACGCACTCCGGACGGCGGATTTCCAAGCATCGGGGAGGCTGGCGGTGTTGAACCTCGCCTGTGGCAGAGCGGACGAATCCGGCGCCTTGGCCGCAGCGGTCACTCCTGCTGAAATTGGCTTTTACCTCGGCATTGACTTGCGCCCCGATGCCATTGAGGAAGCTGCATCTCGTTGGCACTTAGCGGATGGAGAAATCGAGTTCATCTGCGGCGATGCATCGGCAACCCACCGGATGAAACAACTCCCGCCTGTGGATCTGGTTTTCATCCGTCATCAAAATTACTGGAGTGAACCTGCGGTGTGGGATCGGCTGCTGGGCAATGCGTTGGCGGCACTGAAGCCCGATGGCGTGCTGGTTTTGACTTCGTATTTCGATGTGGAACACG
The DNA here is from genome assembly GCF_016595435.1 of Luteolibacter pohnpeiensis. Classification (GTDB taxonomy): domain Bacteria; phylum Verrucomicrobiota; class Verrucomicrobiia; order Verrucomicrobiales; family Akkermansiaceae; genus Luteolibacter; species Luteolibacter pohnpeiensis. The sequence continues at coordinate 239,850 of NZ_JAENIJ010000002.1, read as the reverse complement.
ACCTGATGATCGCTGCATTGAAAACCAGGGGAGCTGTGTTGGTGGCGAATCTGCGGCATTTCAAATCAAGGCCACTCTCGGATGCGCCGGGAAAATCCGTCGACCGGCATCTGGCGGTTTTCCGCCGAAGTGGAGAACGGACTTTCTTGCTCGGATCGGGATTTGTTCAGAAGTGACCTGTGAATAAGTGGTGAGCAAATGGTGAATAACCGAGTTACACCCTGATTTTACTGTTCATTTGCATCATTTCGTTAGCAATGATTTGACACAAGAAAACAATAATTCAAACATGATGCCAATTCATCAAGTTGATGATGGATCTTGAACTCAAATAACTACGCAAATGAATCTTGAGCAGCTTATCGTGTTTTTACTGATCGGGGGAATCGCTGGCTGGTTGGCCGGTTTGATTTCAAGAGGTGGAAGTTTCAGCCTGTTGGGAAATGTCATCGTCGGCGTTCTAGGGGCGCTGTTTGGTGGCTGGCTGTTCGGAGTCCTCGGAATTTCCATCGGCGGGCAATGGCTTGGCCCGTTGGTAACGGCGACTGTCGGAGCCTTGATCCTGCTGTTTCTTTTAAGGCTGATTCGCAAAAAGAAATGACGCTTTCACCGCCGCATGAACCGGGATGTGTCTCGGTTCATGCGGCTGGGTGACTGTGAAGGAACCTAGGCCTTTGGCAGCTCGATCTTGACCATCAGCCCGCCCAGGGAACTTTTTGCGGCAGAAACTTTGCCACCGCAGGCGCGGATGGAGCTTTCGACGATGGCCATGCCTAGGCCGGTGCCGCCGGTTTCTCGATTTCGCGATCGATCCGGTCGGTAAAACGGCTCAAACAGGCGGCTGTGTTCCTCGGCTGGAACGCCAGGCCCATTGTCTTCGATGGTGAGGGTAACGAAATCTCCCACGCTGCGTGCACGGATGTGGACCTCGCAGGTTTCGCCGCCGTGGCGGTGGCAATTTCGCAAAATGTTCAGGATGGCCCGTACCAGCAACCGTTGATCCGCCCGGACAGGTGGCGCGTTGTGCAGCTCGATCGATAGCTCGTGGCCGGAAAGTTCCCGTGTCGTGAGTTGGGAAATGATCGGCTCAAGTTCGACTTCCTGGAGGTGGACCGTGGACGAAGTCGCTTTGGTAAAGGCGAGCAATTCGGAAACCAGTGTCGAAAGTTCCTCGGCGTCTTCTTCGATGGAGGCGAGCCTCTCGCGGTGATGCTCATCAAGGCCGTTTTCCAGGATGCCCATTCCGGTCCGGACCCGGGCAAGCGGTGTGCAAAGTTCGTGGGCGACGTCACCGAGAAAGCGGCGCTGGCCGTTGATGAAATGACCGAGCCGGGCAGACATTTCCTCGATCGAATCGCCAGCCAGTCCGAGTTCGTCATTTCGCTTGGCGCCGATGCGGGTGTCGAAGTTGCCATCGGCGATGCTCGCGGTTGCTTTGGAAATCCTGCTCGCGTAGCGGGTGATTCCCAAAACAAAGGGCGTCCAGAGGGCGATGCTCAACGCGAGCACCGCAAGTCCTCCAAAAAGCCAGGGGCGGTAATCGAAAAACAATCCGTTGGCAGTAGCGGAGTCGGATTTGAGGAAGAGAAACGCAGTCGATTGCGGGCCTTCCGGGGTGGGGATGTCGATCGGGATGGAAATGCACGCCCAGTAGGCACCTTGTTCACGATCCTTGATGAGAAAATGGACCTTCGTTTCTGCGATCGGTCTGCGTTCCTGGGCCAATTCCGGTCCCGGGCGATCCTGACGGGGGACAAGAGGCGATTCTCTCCGTCCTCGTGGATGCGGCGGCAGCTCTTGTTTGAGCCGGGCGATGATTTCGCCAGGAATTTCAGAGTCCCGCAAACCCGGGCGAAATTCTGGTTCCCTGCGCAGGTAGCCGACGAGTCCGTAACTTGAGACGTGATCCTGAATGATTTGCTCCCATTCGTTTTCCGATGAAGCGCTGAGATCCGCAGAGAGTTCATTTCCCAGCAGCCTCAACCGCTCGTTCGCGGATGCGCTGAGGATGGAATCGAGGCCCAGCCGAAGCTGCCATGTGATGAAGATGAAAAACACCGCCGTCAGGACGACCAAATGCAGCACCAGAAATGCGGCAACTTTGGCCAGCATCGGGAATTTTGGTTTTCGGTTCATGCCAGACCTCCTTCGTCAAACCGATAGCCGACGCCGCGGACGGTTAGAATGAAGCGCGGCTTCTTGGCATCGTCTCCGAGCTTTTTGCGGAGCTGGGAAATGTGCACGTCGATCGATCGGTCAAAGATATCAAAGCGTCTTTCGGAAACATCTTCTAACAGATCTTCGCGGGATTTCACCCGGCCCTTGGCTTTCATCAAGCTGAGCAAGATCGAGAATTCCAGGGTTGTTAGATCAAGCGGAGTATCGCGCAGCGTGACGACATGGGTCGCTTCATTCACTCGCAGTGGTCCTGCAACGATGTCGTCAAAGCTGTCTTCTTTGGGAGTTGTTAGAACGGCTCTTCGAGTGACGGCACGCAGACGCGCAAGCAGCTCGCGGCTGGAAAATGTTTTCGGAAGGTAGTCATCGGCCCCGAGTTCCAGCCCGACGATCCGGTCGGCTTCATCGCCCATGGCGGTGAGCATGAGCACTGGAACATTCGAGGATTTGCGCAGTTCGCGCAGCAGCTCGAATCCGTCCATGCCCGGCATCATGACGTCTAGAATCACCGCTTCGTAGTCGCCGATCTTCGCTTCTTCCAAGCCTTCAGCACCATGGTGGCACATGGTGACCTTCCAGCCCAAAGGTTCCAGATAGTCGCGAATGAGCGCGCAGAGTTTGCGATCATCATCCACTACCAAAAGGGGGCGGCCTTGGGGACTGTCGGGTCCATTCATGCAAGCATCCTCCATTTTTCATCAGCTGCTGCGATGAATTTTACGAAATCTTAACAAAAAAGGCCCTTCTTCGAAATCATATCCAAACAATCGGGTGCTTCTATGGCTCCAACGAAAGGCAAGCCGCCTTCAATCAATCAAAAACATCAACACAACTATGAAACCACATCAAATCATCCCAGTAATCATCGCAGGCCTTTCCGTGAGCGCATTCGCTCAAGGTGGACCAAACGGGCCTCCTAAGGGACCTCGCCATCCAGATCCACTCGCCGTTGTTTTGGATGCGGACCACGATCATGAGTTGTCCGCCGCTGAAATCGAGGACGCAGCAAACGCCCTGCTGAAACTCGACAAGGATGGCGACGGTGCCATCAGTGAAGAAGAACTTCACCCAAAGCCATCACGCGGTGAGCGTGGAGGTCGCGAACATCAGAAGGATGACGAAGCTGCACCTACCGATGCCCCGGAAGATGCACCAGCAGACCGTCCAACTCCGCCAAAATCTGAATTGCTCACCGTGCTGGATGCCGATGACGACGGCACTCTTTCCAAAGAAGAAATCGCTGCCGCGACGGAGCATCTGAAGACTCTCGATGCCGATAGCGATGGCATCGTTGACGATACCGAAGCAAAGTCACTGTCCGGACCAGACCGCAAAGGTCCTCCAGGTGGTGAAGAAGGAAACGGAGAAGGCCGCCCACAACGTGGACCTCGCCGCTAATTGAATCAGGGTGAATCAGAAGAAAGGGGTGCCGGTAGAAATACTGGCACTCCTTTTTTATTTGCCGCAGCCGCAGTTTTTACCGCAGCCGGGCTTCTTTTTCCGGCTCAGTGCGCGGATGATAAAGGCGGCCAGCGTTAGGAAAACGATGGTGAGCGCGACGATGCTTTGCCAATCGAGTGTCATGAGAATCCCAGCATCCTTCCTACTTGGAAAACAATAAGTGAGGCCACATACGCAAAGCCGGACATGAAAAGAAACTGACCGATCGCCCATTTCCAGGAACCGGATTCACGGGCAACCACTGCACTCGTTGGCAGGCATTGCATGGCGTAGATGTAGAAAACGAGCAGCGAAACCAGCGAAAGCGGAGTGAACAACGGGCGTCCATCCGGCCACTTGGCTTGGGCGATTTTTTCCCGGATATGGATCCGGGTTTCGACCTCATCATCGGTTTCCTCGACATTGAAGATGATGGCCATCGACGTGTTGAAAACCTCCCGCGCGGCGAACGAGGTCAGGATCGAGGTGCCAACACGTCCGTCGAAACCGAGTGGCTTGACCACTGGCTCGATCACAAAACCAATGCGGCCCATCGCGCTGTGCTCCAGCTGCTCGGTAGGACTTTCGGAATCACTTTTTGGGTAAGTGCTGAGAGCCCACAGCAGAATCGAGAGACCGAGGATGATGGTTCCAGCCTTGCCGACGAACGCCCATGCACGATCTGCAACGTGGCGGAAAATGTAGCTCCATTGCGGTTTCCGGTAGGGTGGAAGTTCCAGCAGGAAATGGTTCGGTTTGTCATCCGGGCCCAATCTGCCGCGCAACAGCCGGGCGATGACGAACGCGGAAGCGGTGCCGAGGATATAGATGCCGAATAGGATCAACGCCTGTTTCCACGAGCCTTCTTTTTCACTGAGAAGCATCGGCACGATCAGAAAGTAGACCGGCAAACGGGCGGAACAGCTCATCCACGGCGCGACGAAAATGGTGACGAGCCGTTCTTTCGGCGAATCAATGGTGCGGGTCGCCATGACGCCGGGAATGGCACAGGCGTAGGAACTGAAAAGTGGCAGGAACGCTTTTCCGCTCAAACCGGCTTTCGCCATGATGGAATCCATCAGAAATGCAGCGCGTGCCATGTAGCCGGAGCTTTCCAGCAGGCCGATAAACAGGAACAGCAGCACAATTTGCGGCAGGAAGACGATCACTCCGCCGACCCCGCCGATGATTCCATCGACGATCAAGGACTGCAGGTCGCCCGCCGGAATCAGCGTGCTCACCCAGTTTCCGAAAGCGCCTTGGCCCGCTTCGATCCAACCCATCGGGATTTTCGCGAACGAGAAGATCGCCCAGAAAACCGTGAAAAGAATGCCGGCAAATGCGAGCCAGCCGTAAACCGGATGCAGCAGGTAGGTGTCGATCCGATCGGAAACCGTCAGTTGGTGAGCATCCGGGCGGCGTGCGGCGACTTCACAGATTTGATCAATGAAGGCACGGCGTGCTTTGTCCGAATCCTCATGATGGTGAAGCCAGGAAGATTCCCGCACAGGCGGCAGCGGAGCACGGAAAGTCTGCTTCAGCTGCACAAGGCCCTTGCCGGCATTCGCTTGCATCGGAATTACCGGGATGCCGAGTTCTTCGGAAAGTTTCACCGGATCAAGCCGCAGACCGGATTTTTCGGCGACATCGACCATGTTGAGCGCCATCACACAAGGCAGGCCCAGTTCAAGCACCTGGAGGGTGAGGGGCAATTGGCGTTCCAGCGATGATGAATCGACCACACAGACCACCAGATCCGGCACGGATTCACCTTTTAGCTGACCATTGAGAGCATCGACAGCCACTTGCTCATCGAGCGAATTGGCATTCAGGCTGTAGCAGCCGGGAAGATCGAGAACGCGGACTTTGTTGCCGTGGGGCGTGTAAGTTTCACCGGATTTTACCGCAACCGTGACTCCTGCGTAATTGCCAACCTTTTGGCTGGAGCCCGTTAACGCGTTGAAAAGAGTGGTTTTACCGACGTTAGGATTGCCAACCAGAGCAATCAGAGCGGGGAGGGATTCCGACATGAGCTGAACAAACTACGCCACCGGCGCAACAAGGACTTGTTCGGCAAGTTCCCGGCTGATGGCGAGGCGGGTGCCGCAGATGGAGCAAATGAGATTCCTGCCGCCTGACAGTTTTCGGACCTGCAGATTTTCGCAGAATCCAAGATCGCGAAGTCGCTGGCAGGCAGGTCCATCCACGATGCGGATCTGAACGTCCGATCCGACCCGGGCCTGATTCAACGTCAGGCGGCTTTCGGGTTTTGGAGCTGTGACCACTGCGTGCGACATCTGGCGTTAAGAGTCGCCAGTTGAGACCGACTTGCAACAAGAAAAAGGGGGCGAGCTCTTTATTTTTGAGCTGCACCCCCGGAAATGAGCTCAATCGGCTCAACCTGCGATCACTTGTTGGTGAAATGCGGTCCAGTCGTCGATGTTGTTGAGGTTGATGGCGTCAGGGATGGAGCCGTCGTCCGCGATTCCGGCTGCGCCGAGAATTTCTTTACGGATTTCTTCACCGTGGTGATAGCCGATGATGGCGGCGTTGAGCTTGGTCACGGCATCTTTGTCGAGGCTGCCACCGGATTGTTCGAGAATCCATGCTTCCAGCTGGGGATAGGTTGGTTTTTTGTCGGCGATGAAGGCTTCGAAAGCAGCTTTGTCGATGCCGAGGCCGTCGAGGACCATCTGGTCGTAACCATTTCCGCAAGATGGATAGTCAGAGTGGAGTTTGCCTGCTGCGCCGAGCGAAGCTTTGAGCCAGAGGCGTGGCAAGTGAAGGACACCGAGTGGACCGGCGGTGCCGGAGCTGATGAGTGGGATGATTTGTGACATGATAGTTTGTGATTTTCGGATTGGATGGTGGTTCGACACACCGACTTTGACTGATGCGTCAATCAGGTTTGATTGCAAACACTTGTTATAGCTGGAATGGGTAAATCCCTGAAATTTTCTGGTTTCATTCAGCGCGATCGCAGTCACGGTTGGGCCGTTCAAACAACTTTGTGACCTATGTGGAAAGGCCGATTCTCCCAAGATACTTCATCGCTCGTCGAACAATTCGGTGAGTCCATCTCCTATGACTGGCGTCTGTTTCCGCACGATGTCGCGGGCTCAATCGCCCACGCGCGTGCACAAAAGAATGCGGGCTTGCTGACGGAGGAGGAATTTTCATCGATCGAAAAAGGCCTGCGGGAAATCGAAGCGGATATTGTGGCGGGTAAGTTCGAGTTCCGGACCTCACTTGAGGACATCCACATGAACATCGAGTCAGAGCTGACCAAGCGGATCGGCCCGGCTGGCGCAAAACTCCACACCGCCCGCTCGCGGAACGACCAGGTCGCGACCGATACCCGGCTCTATTGCCGCACGGAGATTGGCCTATTGATCGAGATGATCACCGGTCTGCAAAAGGCGTTGTTGGATCGCACCGAGAAATACGCAGCCACGTTAATCCCGGGCTACACTCACTTGCAGCGTGGCCAACCGGTGACGGCGGGCCACCATTTGCTCGCTTATGTGGAAATGTTGGAACGCGATAAGTCCCGGCTGGCGGATTGCCGCAAGCGGCTGAACGTATCACCGCTTGGCTCGGGGGCGCTCGCGGGTTCAACGATCAATCTGGACCGCCAGGCCATCGCGGAAGAGCTCGGCTTCGAAAGCGTGACCCGCAACTCGATGGATGCCATCGCGGATCGGGATTACATCGCCGAGCTGCTTTTCACCATCAGCCTGTGCGGCGTTCATCTTTCACGTCTTAGCGAGGATCTGATCCTCTGGTGCAGCAGCGAATTTGGTTTTGCGTTGTTATCGGACGCCCACACCACCGGTTCCTCGTTGATGCCGCAGAAGAAGAACCCGGATGTTTGCGAGATCACGCGTGGAAAAACCGGGCGCCTCACTGGCAATCTGGTGAATATCCTGGTTGCCGTCAAAGGCCTGCCACTCACCTACAATCGCGATCTGCAGGAAGATAAGCCGCCACTTTTTGACTCGATCGATACTCTGCGATTGGTGCTGGCCGTGAACACGGAAATGATTTTCGCGATGGAGCTTCGCGAAGAAAAATGCCGCGCGGCTGCATCGGATCCGATGTTGCTGGCAACAGACCTGGCAGACTACTTGGTGAAAAAAGGCGTTCCATTCCGTCATGCTCACGAATTGGTCGGGAAGGCCGTGGCTGAATCTGTTGCGACCGGCACGCCGCTGGATCAACTCGATTTGGCGGCGATCGATCCAGCTTATGGCCCCGATGCGAAGGAGATTTTCTCGCTGGAACGGGCTCTCGCATCCCGGACCAACCCGGGCGCGCCTTCGATTTCCAACGTTCAGTCGGAAATCTCTGCCTGGAAAAGCCGATTGGCGTAATCGAGAGACGGCTGCTGGGAGGGTAGGGTGTGTGACGATTTGAACAAATCCATTGACAAATTCGTTACAATCCTCTCTCCGGTCTTGCCAAAGGGACAAATGGCCGTAGCTTCGCCCGCGAGAAGGTATTTTCCAAATCCTCTGATGTCCGCAGCCGGCCAAGTGCCATCTGGTTTGGTGCGATTTTCCCTGTGGGGATGCAAGCCGGTGGGCGACAAGGAAACCGGAATCACCCGCTCACGGGCGGCGGTGCAAACCGACCGGCCCCGACCTTGGTGAAGTCCATTCCGCAATGGCGAGGCTTCCACCCCGGCACCCAAAAAGCCGGTTGTCGGGACCATGTCGGCCAGTTCCGCCGGGCGAATGAACGCCCCGCCGCGCCTGGCCGCTCGTAACCAATGACCCATGCGAAAACATGTCGAACGCAACACAAGGCTCCCAGAACCCGGGAGAAAAAAAGCGCCGCCGCTCACGCGGTGGTAAAAACAGAAGAAACCATAACAACCAAAACCGCCGCAACGGCGAGCAAGGTCCACAAAAAGGACCAGCCCGTGCGGAGGAATTCCGTCCGCAAGCCCCCCGCGGACCTCGTAAGAAACCCGCCCCTCCCAAGCTGACTTTTTGGCAGAAAATCCTCAAAGCCATTGGACTTTACAAAGAGCCGGTCCGTCCACCTCGCCCAGAGCGTCGGCCGGATGTCGTGAAGTCACCTGGTAGCGGCGAAGGTCGTAAAAAACGGGTGAAATCCAACACCCGCAACCTGCGCACCGAAGGCGGTGAAGATCGTGCCGAGTCCACTGGAAACCGCCCCGGCGGAAAGCGCCGCAGCCGCGATAACAATCGTTCCCGTGGTGGTGATCGCAACAGTGTCGAGTCTGCCCGCGTTTACGTTGGCAATTTGTCCTATGATGTCAGCGAAAGCGACTTGCAGGACCTGTTCAAGGGAATCGGTGCCGTTCGCAACGTCGAGATCGTCTACAACCGCAATACCCATCGCTCCAAAGGCTATGCCTTCGTTGAAATGATCAGCGTTGAGGATGCGAAGCGATCGGTGGAAGTCTTTCATGACCAGCCTTTCATGGGCCGGAAAATGATGGTTTCCGGCGCGAAATCGAAGGGCCAGGACGATCGCGAAGACAAGGAAGACGAAGTCGAGAAGAAGCCAGCCGCCGAAAAGGCAGCTCCTGCTCCGGCGGAGATCCCGACCATTATTGAAGAGGTGGCAGCCACCGAACTCGTGGTCGAGGAAACGGTCAGCCCTGCAGAGGATGTGGTGGAAGCACCGGCTCCTGCTGCTGAAGCGGAAGTCGTCGCTGAGCCCCCTGCGGCTCCTGTCGAAGAAACCGCACCTGCGCCAGTCGAAGAAGCTGCTGCAGAACCTGAAGAGGAAAAGAAATCCGCCGAATAAGCGGTTCTTTGATTCGATCAATCTACTGAAAATCAATACCCTGCCGCGGAAATTCCGGGGCAGGGTATTTTGTTTTCGTTTCCGAAAAATCTAAAATTACAGCCCGCTTTTCTGAATCAGCGCGCGCAATTGGGTCTGGAATTCCACGATATCCGCTTGGCTCGGACGGTAGCCAGGCTTGTCGGTATCGAGGCCCGGCCGGCCGGCTTCATCCACCACCCAGATGCCGGTTTCCCCATCGCTGAAGGTCACTTTTCCGCTGACCAATGCGCCTGGAAGAGTGATTTGATCCATGCTGACGGAAACTTTGCCGGTTGCGACGACTTCGACAGGTTCTTCAGGCTTAGGCTCTTCGGCCTTTTTCTCTTCCTTGAGCTCCAAGCCGAGATCGAGAACCAGAAAACGCGTGTCCATGTAGGTGATGCTGATCCCGAACTCATCCTTCAGGTTTTTCTGCAGGTCTGACATGGTGGCTCCATCGGCCGCCCAGCGGGTGAGAGCGTCTTTTTGATCCGGAGTAAGCTTGCTGGCGCTGAACATGCGTCACTGTTGGGCAATCCTGGCGAAATTACCAAGCCTGAATCATCAGGATTTCTTGATTCCGGTGCCGTTGCGGCGCGCCTGCACTGCCAGGTTGAACGCCTCCTTTTCGCCGTGGCGTTTCACGGAAAACCGGATGCTCTTGCGCTGGCCCGGGCCAGGGGACCAGGTCGCCTGCCAGAAATGGTAGGTCACGCCTTGGGCTCCGTGAATCGTGACTTTGGAAACTCCAACAACCCCCGATGAATTCCGCGAGGAGCGCGAGCAAACACGGGCCCGGTCGTCCTCGGTGAACTTTTCGAGTAAATCATCACGCCACTTTTTTGCGGCATCCAGTGACTGCTCAGATCCGCCGTGGCCTCGATCCGCAAAGTATTTGGCGTAGCGGGTCCCATGGCGCTGCAGCCGGACCTGCCAACCGAAGGTGCTTGAATCCGCGCGGTCCATGCGCGTGATCGCAAAAGTGTCGGTTGTATCTTTCATCGTCGGTCGCAAACTCCGGGCGTTTTGTTAGCTTGTCAAACGATGCTGCTTGTTCAGATGCCGATAGCGCTGGAATCTCTTTTGCGTGCGTGAGATTTTGGCCAAACATTTTGGATTCGAGCACTTCCGCGAAGGGCAGGAAGCCGTGATCGAACGCCTGATCGAGGGAAACTCCGTGCTGGCGGTTTTTCCAACCGGAGGCGGTAAATCGTTATGCTACCAGCTGCCTGCGTTGCTGTTAGATGGACTGACTCTGGTGGTATCACCGCTCATCGCGCTGATGAAGGACCAGGTGGATGCGCTCACCCGGCGTGGGATTTCCGCAGCGAGACTGGATTCAACCCTGGGGGCTGCAGAGGTGGCCGAAGTTTTTCGCAAACTCCAAAAGGAAGAGCTGAAATTGATCTATGTCGCGCCGGAGCGGCTTTCTAACGAAACTTTCCGGAAGCGGTTGAAAGGATTGCAGATCGCACTGTTGGCGATTGATGAAGCTCACTGCATCTCCGAGTGGGGGCACAATTTCCGGCCGGATTACCTGAAGCTGGCCGGTCTTGCCCGGGCGCTGAAAATTCCCCGTGTTTTGGCGCTCACGGCGACTGCGACCCCCAAAGTCTCGCGTGAAATCCGCAAGCATTTCAAAATCGCCGCCTCGAATCATGTCCAACTCAGTTTCCACCGCTCAAATCTCGATCTGCGGGTGACTCCCTGCGCCGCTGGCGAGAGGAAGGAGTTGTTGTTAGACCGACTGCGGAGTTCCCAAGGAGCGGCGATCGTTTACGTGACGCGACAGGAAACCGCCGAAGAAATTGCGACTTTCTTGAACCGGAATGGCTTGGCCGCGCGTGCCTATCATGCCGGGCTGCCAGCGGAATTCCGCTTCGATGCCCAACAAGCTTTCATGGCAGGTACGACGAGAATCGTAGTTGCCACCATCGCCTTTGGCATGGGGATAGATAAGTCGGATATCCGGCAAGTGATCCACTACAACCTGCCGAAGAGTCTGGAAAATTATACGCAGGAAATCGGTCGTGCCGGTCGCGACGGGCAACCCTCGGTGTGCGAGCTTCTGGCGTGTGGGGACGATCTCACGGTGCTGGAAAATTTCATCCACGCGGATGTCCCATCATCGCGGGCGTTGTCGAATCTGTTAGATCGGATTTTGCGATTGGGTGATGCTTTTGACGTTTCGGTCTACGATCTATCCATTACCTGCGACATCCGTGCAGTGGTGGTGGAAACGGTGCTCGCGTATTTGGAAACCGACCGGGTGATCGAGGCTGGCGGAACATTCTATGCAACCTATCGCGCCAGATTGTTACGGACGGAGGAGCAGATTTTGGCAGGAAGACCAGCCGCCGAACGCAAACGTGTGAAAGCATTGTTAGATGGTGGTGTGATGAGCCGCTATCAACTCACCTTCACTCCAACGGAGCTGGTAGAAACATTAGGAATGCCACGTGAGAAAATCGTGAAGATGCTGGGTGATTTGGAAGCGGCGGGGGATTGCACGCTGAAAGTTTCCGGTGTTCGAAAAGCTTTCCAATTGGGCAAGCATGCGGTGGAGGTGAAGGAGCTAGGCGAGCGGATGAGCGCATTTTTCCAAGCTCGTGAATTGGCGGATTTGGCGAGGCTGAAGCAAGTGCTGGATCTATCATCCTGCCGCTCCTGCCTGACGGGATATCTCACCAAGCATTTCGGCGAAAAGCTGGCGGAGTCTTGCGGGCATTGTGATCGATGCCGTGGAATCCCTGCACGAAAGGTTCACCGGTCCGTGCCACACGCGATAAGCATGGATGAATTGGAGGTAATCCAAGGATTGTCCAACGAAGGGCATGCCGGCCTTGCGACTCCCCGGCAACTGGCACGCTTTTTATGCGGCATGACCAGCCCGGCGACACTGCGCTCAAGACTGACGAAACATGATGCGTTCGGATTGTTAGATCGCCTGCCGTTTGAGGATGTGATGGCCATCACGAAAACGGTTTAGCAGCGCGATGATTTGAGCATTCGCGCCCAGATGTGAATAGACCTGCCAGGATGAGTCGGGTCAGACAGTGATGAATTCTAGTCGTGGTTTTCGAAATCTGCACCAGATGACCAGAATATTTGTGCTGGTGTATGGATCATCGGGAGTCGGTAGGTCTATCTTGGTTTGGTTCGGGGGGTTTTGGAGTTGGAGCTTTCATTGGTCAGCTAACGGAATCGGTTAGCTCAATGTATCGCGCAGCCATTGGTGCAGCGCTGCAGCTTCGTTCGAAATCGGAATGGCGGACTTTTCGCGATCGGCGAGGACGGCAAGGCGCTCCGGGATTTCGACACTGCCAGGGCCGAGCTCGGTTTCCATGACATCGATGAATTTCGCCGGATGCGCTGTTTCCAGGGAAAGCGTTGGGTGGCCGGCGTGGGTTGCCCGCCATTGACGAGCAGCCAGCCAGGCGACGGCGCCGTGTGGGTCGAGCTCGTAGTCATGCATCGACTTCACTTCGCGGATCGCAGCACGGGTTTGCTCATCGCTGAACGAGACTCCGTGGATGCGGGATTTCATGTTGTCCCAGGAATTTCCGGTCAATGCCTGCATGCGAACGAAGTTCGATGGCGAACCGACGTCCATGGCGTTGGAGATGGTGGCGATGCTTGGGTGAGGCTCGTAGTTGCCGCTGCGGAGGTAGCGCGGGACGACATCATTGCGATTGGTGGCGGCGATGAAATGTTCCACCGGCAGGCCGAGTTGGGCGGCGAGAAGTCCAGCCGTCAGGTTGCCGAAATTTCCCGATGGTACGACGAACACCGGATTGACTCCTTCTGGGAGCTGGGAAGCACTATAAATGTAGTAGAAACTCTGCGGGACGAGCCGAGAAAGGTTGATAGAGTTCGCCGAAGTGAGATTGAACTTTCGGGCCAGATCCTGATCCAAAAACGCCGACTTTACCATCGCCTGGCAATCATCGAAAGAACCATCGACTTCAAGTGCGGTGATGTTGCCGCCAAGTGTGGTGAGCTGCTTTTCCTGCAATCCTGAAACCTTGCCCTTGGGGTAGAGAATGACCACGCGGGTGCCGGGGACATGGTGAAAGGCAGATGCGACAGCGCCTCCAGTATCGCCCGAGGTGGCAACCAGAACTGTCAGCTCCTGATCGTCATCGCGGGTCAGCCATGCCATCAGCCGTGCCATGAATCGCGCTCCGAAGTCCTTGAACGCGAGGGTTGGTCCGTGGAATAGCTCCAGGATGAAATCGCCCGGTGCAAGCATCGTCAGCGGCGCGTCGAAGGTCAGGGTGCCTTCGACGATTTCCCGCAGCGCGGCAGCCGGGACGTCTTCGCCAAAGAACGCATCCGCCACGGCGAAACCCATTTCCTGGAAGGAAAGGTGGCGCCAAATGGTCCAGAAATCCGAACTCAAGACCGGCAGTTGATCCGGCATGTAAAGGCCGTTATCTGGCGGCAGGGAGCGCAGGATGGCTTCCTTGAGGCCGACCTGGTGCGAGGGATTGTTGGTGGAATGGTAGAGCACGGCGGTAGCGGTGGAGACTGCGGTTGGGTCAGGAAATCACGTGCACCCCTTTGGTGTTGATGCGGGAGATGTAGGCTTGGCTGTTGAGCGGGATGGCGGCGAAAATACCGGAGATGGCATCTGCCACTTTTTTCGCGCTTTGTTCTCCTTCGCACAGCGCGAAAACCGAAGGGCCCGCACCGGAGATGGAAAAGCCAAGCGCGCCGGCGGCGAGCGCAGCGCGTTTCGCTTTGTAGAAATCCGGGATCAGCTTTTGGCGACGCGGCTCGGCGATCACATCGTGAATGGAGCGGGAGATCAGGCCGTAATCTTCCTGGATGAGTCCGCAGAGCAGACCTCCCAAGTTGCCGATTTGCTGGGTCGCGTTTTCCAGCGGGATCTCTTTTGGCAGAATTTCCCGGGCGACTTTGGTGAGAATCTCAATGTCGGGGTGAACGACGGCAGCCCAGAGGTTTTTCGGGGCCGGAAGTTGGGCAACGTCCAACTCCGAGTTGGAACGGATGAAGACGATGCCACCGAGCAGGCAAGGGCCGACGTTGTCCGCGTGCCAAGCGCCGTCTGCGGACGCTTCACCAGCCATCGCGAAGGGCAATAGCTGGTTTTTGGTCAGCGGCTCGCCGATCAGTTTGTTCACGGCGAAAGCACCCGCGACGGCGGAGGCTGCGGATGATCCGAGGCCGGACCCGAATGGCATTTTCTTATGAATTTCCATCTCGATGCCGCGATCGGTCATTCCCAGATGCTTCAGCAGATCCAGTGCCGCGACACCGGCGGTGTTTTGCGCCGGATTTTTTGGCAGCTTGCCATCGTCCCCAGTAATCTTGGTGATGTGAAGGCCGGGTTTTTCTCCGTGGCGGACGACGATTTCATCGCCCGGAGCATCGATGGCGAAGCCGAGCACGTCATAGCCGCAAGCGACGTTGGCGACGGTAGCCGGGGCGAAAACGCGGATTTCAGATTTGGCGGACATGGGTTGTGGGAATGGGTTGGCCGATTGGCGGGCGCGGAGAATGGGCTGGAAATGCGATGTGATTCAAGCTTTCCCCGCGTGGGCTCAATGCTTTACATCGTAGATGAGGAACTTGTTCACGAATGGCTTGAGAACGCCGTTGAGTTGCTTTTGGTGAATCGGGTTTTGATCGTAGTCGCGCAGGGACTTTTCCGAATCGAACCGGACGACATAACAAACGTCGAATGAGTCATCCACGACGTCACGCGGGCTTTCGAGCGCGGTGCCGGGATCGATGGAAATCACGCCAGGAATTTCGCGCAGCGGCTCGGCGGCCTCGAGCAAAGTCTTTTGATCATCCGTGTTCCCCGGGCGTTTTTGCCACATCAGCACGACGTGATCCACGCTACCTGGTGCCGCATGGGGTGGGGTGGCGCAGGATGAGAAAGCGGCGGCGGTGGTGATGGCGAGTAGAAGTTGGGTAAGTTTCATGGTGACGCAGGAGTTTCTCGCATTTGAAATGAAGGGCGAGGTTTTTAATGGGTTGCGATCCGTGATTGAGGAAGCGAGACTGGCTCCCGGATTTCTGCACTTTCGATATGAGGAGACTTTTCGCGTTATTGTTGCTGGTTTTGGTTTCGGGATGCGCCAGTAGCTCGAAGTCGTTCTACATGCTCACGGCGGAAGGCCCTGCGCCAGCGGGCGGAGGGCGTGGGATCGGGGTCGGCCCCGTCACGGTGGCGGAGTATCTGGACCGGCCGAATTTGGTGATTCAGGAGTCGGAAAACTCACTGGCTGTCGCCGAAGATCATCGCTGGGCGGGAGATTTGCCGACATCGGTGGCACGGGTGACGGCGACCAATCTCGGACGGAAACTTTCCACCGGAAATGTCCGGGTTTATCCGTGGCAAGGAGATGATGGTCTGTCGAACCAAGTCACCTTGGACATCCGCCAACTTCATGCCGGAGCGGATGGTTATGCCGTATTGGAGGCTGGCTGGCGTGTTTATTCCCTGCCGGATCGACGCTTGGTCGCTTCCAAAACCTTCACGGATCGCGAAGCGCTGGAGCGGGATGGTTACGAAGCCATGGTCGCTGCGGAATCGCGCCTGCTGGGAAGGTTGGCGGATGAAATTGCGAAATCGATCCGTTAAGCGGGTTTCGGACCTTCCTCGATCGCTTCTCCCTCAACCGCTTCCTCAGCGGTTGCGGTGATCACGGTTTCCGCTGAAACTTCAGCAATCTCGGACTCTTCGCTTTCCGCAGCTTCCGATAAAGCGACTGTCTCCTCGCTGGGCGGGGCAGGGGTTTCTTCGGGAGCTTCCGTTTCCGCTGCGGGCTCTTTGTCAGGCAGGCGGCCGTTGTTCTCAAGGAGCACAATGACCTCCTCCTGCACTGCTTCGATTTGATCAAGCGGAAGATCAGGGTCTTTGATGATGAGCACCTCGCCCGTTTTGCGATGTTCGTAGACCCGGAGGATTCCGTTCGGGGTTCGTTGGCTGTCGGTTTCGCGCAGGAGCTTCTGGCGCTCCAGCATGATCGCCAGAATGTAGCGGGTGTTTTCGGTGTAATCCTCGTCTTCCTCGACCAGCCGCTTCAGAATATCCTCGGCGCTGTCTTTGCGGATGGCTTCCGCTTTTTCCACGGTTTCCGGGGCGGCGTAGGCGGTGCGCCAAAAGGAGAACGGCTTTGGATCTTCTTCGCTGGTCGGGTATTCAGCCCAGGCATCGGTGCAGAAATCGCGGCGCAGGTAGCCACTCGATTCCGGGTCCGGGAACAGGGCGGTGACGATGATTTCCCCGTCGACAAAGCGACGTTGAGTCACGCTGCATTCACGGGATCTGGAGCGGATGTGCCAAGGTTCAGCGAGTGCCATGGGGGTGGGAAACGGGTGAAAACTTCAATCGGTGCCGGTCAGAGAGCGGATGGCTTGGTAAATCGGGCGGCCGTTGATGCGGCGCTGGAAGAGATAGATGCCGATCAAGGCGAAAATCAGGTTCGGTAGCCACGCTGCCAACGCAGGCGGGAGAATTGAGGCTTCCCCCAGAACCAGAGAAACGTTCGAAAACAGCAGCATTAACGCGGAAAGGACTACGGCGACAAACACGCTGCCACCGGGGCCACGGCGGGAGAAATGAATGGCCAATGGCGTGGCGAGCAGCACCGTCACCAAGCAGGTAAATGGGAGAGCCCAGCGGTAGTGCCACTGGGTTTGATAGGGTGCTGGATTGATCGAGACGTTGTTCGACGTATTGGCGGAGAGCCAGGTGGTGAGGTCGGGCACGCCGAGATAGGTGGGAGAAAGTCCCGGTTTGATGAGTTGCCATGGGGTTTCTTTCCAACCCGCTTTGACTTTTGGTTCGGCGGATTTGGTGAAAATCGGCGGCTCGCCCGGAGTAAATTCCGTGGTGGTGGCGCCGTTGAAAATCCACTTTCGGGTATCGGGCTGCCAGGTCGCATTTTTGGCGGAAAGCCTGGTCTTCAATGACCCGTCCGCGCGGGTGGTGGTGATTTCCACATTACGCAGTGGCTGGCCTTTTTCGTAATCCGGCGGGAATGCGCCGACGAGCCACAGGCGCCGTTTGTCGGCATTGTAGTAGAGAACGTCCGCTGCTTCTTTCGGCGATTTGCCCAAGGCGGTATCGAGAATTTTATCTTTGCTGCCTTCGGCCACGGGGGCCCATTGGTAGTTCAGGCCAATGCAAAGCAGCGTGCCAAAAAGTCCGGCAATGATAAGCGGAGCGGTGATGCGGATGATGCCACGCCCGCTCTGGACCATCGCCACGATTTCACGGGTCGATGAAAGGTGGCCCAGGCTGTAGAGCAGCGAAAGCAGCAGCGCATAGGGCATCAGGAAAAGAACGATGGCGGACGATCTGGCGGAGTAAAATTGCGCCATCGTCTTGGCCGGATTTTTGGTTTCCAGGAAATCGCCGATGTTGTCCTGGAAGTCGATCAGCAGCCAGACGATGAGCAGCGCGCTCATGCAGATCAGAAAAATGCTGAAGAAACGCCGTGCCACGTAACGGTCGAGCGTTCCGCCGAGACAGTAGCAAATACCCGCCACGGCGGGCAGGAAGCAAAGACCGGCCAGGATCGGGATGCGGGCCAGGTGGCTGGTTGCATCTGCGTCAGGAAATCCGCTGATCTGGCTACGAACGGCTTGCTGCTCGGCCGGGAGCAACAGCATGCAGGCGATCGCTCCAAGAATCGCAAGTCCGATCGGCAGGAGGTATCGCTGGAATTTGGGGCGGGGAAACGTCATGAAGGGCCGTGCGTCAGGATGGCGATTCGCAAGGGGCGGTGGGAAGTGAAAAGTGCTGCCCGGGATAGATGCTGCTTGGCAGATGGTGGATTGCGGGATGCGATGGAGCGGCAATGATTTCGATCACGGAAGGGCAGCCGGTTCCCGGCCTGAATGAAGCGGTGCGTGAGGCATTCTCTTCCAAGGGCGTATTGGCGAAATCCCGTGACTTCGAATACCGGCCACAGCAGCAGGAGCTGGCGGTGGCTGTGGCCGAGGCACTTGCATCGGGTTCGCCGTTGGTGGCGGAAGCTGGCACGGGGGTTGGCAAGAGCCTGGCGTATTTGCTCCCCGCCGCAAGATTCGCTCTGGAAACCGGACGCAAGGGGGTGATTTCCACCCACACCATCAATTTGCAGGAACAGTTGGTGCGGAAGGATATTCCGATTGTGCGCAAGATTTTGGGCGAGGAATTGCCGGCGGTGCTGTTGAAGGGACGGCAGAATTATTTGTGCCCGCTGCGACTTGCCCGCGCGCTGGAGCAGGCGGGCGATTTGTTCACCAGCAGTGAAACTGAAGAGTTGAATGCGATCCGTCAGTGGGCGGAGAGCACCCGCGATGGGACCTTGAGCGATCTCAATTTCCAGCCACAGATGAAAGTGTGGTTGCAGGTTTGCAGCGAGGCGGCGCTTTGCACCTCCCGTCACTGCGGGCCGCGTGGGAATTGTTTTTTCCAGGAAGCCCGGAAGGCTGCGGCCGATGCGAAATTGGTGGTGGTCAATCACACTCTTTTCTTTGCCCTGATGAATAAAGAGGAGTTGGTGGTGGAGGAGGGGAGCAAGGTGAACGGCTTTTTGTTCCCAAACGATTTTGCGGTGCTGGATGAGGCCCATACGATTGAGCAAGTGGCGGCGGTGCAGCTGGGATTGCGGGTTTCGCAAGCGGGGCTGCGATTTGATTTGCAGCGGCTTTATCATCCGCGCACGCGCAAGGGCTTGCTGAAGTCGTTTCGCAAGGCATCCGCGATGTTGGCGGTGGAGGATGCGCTTGTCGCCTCGGACCGGTTTTTCCATGAGCTTGGAAGTCATGCGAAATTCGGCAATTTCGCCAAGGAATGCCGGGTCCGTGAGCCGGAGATGGTGCCGAACAGCTTGGCTCAACCGTTGCGTGATTTGTGGCAACAAATCGACCTCCTTGCGGCAGACGTCGAATCGGATTCGACCAAGGCCGAGCTGCAGGACGCGTCCAGGCGGCTGCGCGAAGCTCATGGCGCGGTCAGTGTGTTCCTTGATCAGGCCGAAACCGACAGTGTGTATTGGGTGGAAAAGTCAGGCCGCGATGAAACGCAATACAGCTTGCACGGAGCGCCCGTGAACGTCGCCAACCGCTTGCGGCCGCTGTTGTTTTCGGAAAAGAAGAGCGTGGTGTTGACTAGTGCGACCCTCGGAGTGGGGGATCCGGAGCTTCAGTATTTCCGCGGTCGGGTGGGGGCTGAAAGTGCCCGTGCGTTGAGCATCGGCAGTCCATTTGATTACCAACGGCAGATGCAGGTGAAGATTTACAAATCCATCCCTGATCCGGGAACGCCTCGCTATGAAGAGCTTTTGGTGGATGGAATTCGTGATGCGGTGACGCGGAGTGATGGCCGTGCCTTCGTGCTTTTCACCAGTTATAAGACCATGCGCGACGCGGCGCAGAAGCTGGCGGGCTATTTCAAGAAAAAGGGCTGGCGATTGCTGGTGCAGGGGGAAGGCCTGCCGCGCCATCGGATGATCGAGGAGTTTCGAGCCGATGTAAGCAGCGTGCTTTTTGGAACGGACAGCTTTTGGACGGGGGTCGATGTGCCGGGCGAATCACTTTCCAATGTCGTGGTGACCCGGCTGCCATTCGCGGTTCCGGATCATCCCCTCACGGCTTCCCGGCTTGAGGCGATTCAGGAGGCGGGTGGCAATCCATTCATGGAATATTCGGTTCCCGAGGCGATTCTGAAGCTGCGCCAGGGAGTCGGGCGTTTGATCCGCACGGGGAAAGATAGCGGGTTGGTCTGCATTTTGGACAACCGGATCGTCACCAAGCGCTATGGATCGATGTTTCTGAAGGCATTGCCGGATGCACCGGTCGAAATCATCCGCTGAGGATGGGGCATTAATGACCGCTGCCAGATGCGGAGATCGCTTGTTTCAGAAGTTGGGCAGGCCATTGACCAGGTGCGGTGGGGGCGTCCCCTAAATACCCGTAGTTCAAAACGCTGCCGCTTTGTGCGCAGAGCAGACGCGACGAGGGGGCGAGGGGACCCATCCCCATGGTGGCGACGGCAATGCCATGGTTTTCGCTCTGGAAATCTGCCAATCGGGCCAAATCGGCCGGACAAGTGACGCGGGCTGCGGCTTTAAATACGGCTGCGCCAGCCGCCGCTGCCTTCTCAAGAGCGTCTTTCAACGCCTCTGTCGGCGGCAATTGGGTGAAATCGTGGTAAGAGGCAACCCATGGGACGGCTTCTTTACGAAGTTCATCCAGCAGATCTTTCATCTCCGAAATGCTGGCAACTTCGATATCGATCAGTGCCACATCGGGCAATGCGAGGCGCAAAAGTTCCATTCGGGAGGCGGCATTGAGCTGGTTGGCGCCGCCCTCATCTTCGCGCCTGGCGGTGAATAAAAGTGGAATGCCCCCAAGGTGTGCCCAATCCGTTCGAGTGGGTCTAATCCCTTGCTGAATCAGCAAATCCAGGCGGATTTCGGCCAAATCGCACGAGGCTTCGGCATTGGATTTGGAGCAATTTGCCAAGGCTTTGGCCGATCCGAAACTCCCTACGACAGTTCCTGGAGAAATCAAATCGGTGGAGTGGAAAATTGGCATGCGCAGATCAATAGTCCCAATCGCCGGGCCGTCAATTGATTGCGTAAATCGTGGGATTGTTTGAAAATCCACGATTATTTTTTATTCATTCTTAGTCCTTTTCTCTGGTCAACCCGAAGCCCGTTTTCCTAGGTTTCAGGAAACCTGAAACGCATGCAGTCTTTTCTTAGAAAAATTCTTACTACCGCCGCCACAGCTTCGGCTTTCGTCCTGATTTCAGGCACTGCGCTTGGTCAAAAAGCAAAAGTTGATGTGGAGAAGCCAGTTTTTGATGATGTTCCATCGCCTGATGTGCAGATCAACAAGAACAAGTCATTCAAGCCAAAGAACTGGCTCGAAGTTGAGGCAAAATTGAATGTGAAAATGGCTCCCGCGCCACCGTCCAACACTTGTGAAAAGTTGACGGTGAAGTGGTATGTTGCCATTGCGAATCCAGAAAAACGCGGCACCTACCTGCTGCTGACAAAGGATGTTGATTATGTGAACGTCCCTCTGGAAGAGGATATTTTTGTTTCCATCTACCTTTCTCCGGCATCTTTGAAGCGCATTACTGGCACGGATCGTGGTGGTAAAAGTGCGGTGGAGCTCCTGGGTTTTGAAGTCCTCGTCAATGGCGAAGTGGTCGGGCAGGAAACCAACAAGGGTAAAGTCGGCTGGTGGAGCACTTCTTCCGATAAGATTTCCCGCAGCGATACGGTCCAGTTGCTTCCAAAGTCCAAGACCCCGTTCAGCATGTTCTGGTGGGATCGTTATGCTGAAGAAGCCAGCACAACTAAGTAATCGCCTGCTTTCGTGAATCGATATCGGTTCACGAAGCCCTCGCCTTCGGGTCTGGAATCAGCCCGCATCCCTTTCAAGCTCTAGATTTTTCTCTCATATCCAACCTTATCATGGCTGACTCTAACGCCACCGTCGCCCTAAACATCGGTTCCCAGCGCATCAGCATGGCCGTTTTCGATACTTCGAAAAATGGCAGTCTGATCCTGAAGTCTTACGACTCGGAATCCATCGCCGCGGATCCTGCACTGGATGCCGCAAGAATTTCACAAACCCGCGTTGCTATTGCGAACCTCACGCAGCGCCTGAAAGTCTCCAAGAGCAAGGCTCGTTACGCGATTTCAGGTCAGTCCGTGTTCACTCGCTTTGTGAAGCTGCCACCTTTGCAAGATGATAACATCGAGCAATTGGTGACTTTCGAAGCTCAGCAACACGTGCCATTCCCGATTGATGAGGTCGTCTGGGATTACGAGTTGATCGACAATCCGGTGGAAAAGGAAGTCGTGATCGTCGCGATCAAGGCGGATGCGTTGGATGAGATCAACGATGCGGTCAATGAAAGCGGATTGGCCACTGCTGAAGTGGATGTTTCGCCGATGGCGATCTACAATGCATTCCGCGCTTCATATGGTGAGCCTGCGGAAACGGTATTGCTGATCGATATTGGAGCCAAAACCAGTAACCTGCTTTACATCGAAGGTAAGCGCTTTTTCACCCGCAGCGTGAGCGTCGGTGGTGCTGCTGTGACCTCGGCGATTGCCAAGGAATACGGCGTTGCTTTCAATGATGCCGAGCAACAGAAAGTTGCGAACGGGATGGTTGCTCTGGGTGGTGGTCACACCGCCCAATTGGATGAAAGCGTTGCTGCACTTGCTGGCACGATCCGGAATGCTCTTACCCGACTTCCTTCGGAAATCACCCGGACGACCAATTACTACCGCAGTCAACATGGTGGCAGTGCTCCGCAGCGAATCATCATCGCCGGCGGTGGTGCGAGCCTCCCTTACACCCTGGAGTTCCTGCAGGAAAAACTGAACCTGCCAGTCGAGTTCTTCAATCCTCTGCAAGCGATTTCCTTTGGTAAAGGAGTCAATGCGGAAGCGCTGAAAGGCGAAGCTCATCAAATGGGTGAGTTGATTGGTCTCGGTCTTCGCGGCGTTGGCAAATCCTCGATCAATATCGATCTGGTTCCTGCGGTTATCGAAAAAGCCCGTGCGGATCAAAAGCGGAAGCCATTCCTGATCGGTGCAGCAGCCCTGCTCCTTCTTGGTGTTGGTGGCTGGGCTGGAATGCAGCACCTCGCTGCCAACAAGGCAGAGGAGAAGGCGAACGCGATGAAGGAAACTCAAGAGTCTCTGGAGCCTTACAACAACAGCATCAATTCCCTTCTCAAGAAAGAGGACGATTTGCGCAAGATCGCAACGACCTATACCGATGCCGAGCGCGATCATACTTACTGGTATCAACTCCTGACTGAAGTCGAGACGGCCTTCGGAAGTGATGTGGTCTGGGTGACCGACTTTGAGCCACTCGTTGGCTACAATCCAATTCCGGAAGACACTCGCGGCGTCAATGGTCGTTCCGTAGTCAAGCCTGACTTCGTCAGTGTTCCTTACGGCACCAGCTGCCTGGCAGATATCCAAGTGGAAGTGCCTACCAAAGGTAAAAGTAAGAGCAAGAGCCGCAACCAGAAGACGGAAGCTCCTACCATCAATGCAATCCGCATGCGCGGTTTCTGGCTTGAGAATCCGAAGAGCCAGACGGTTGTTTCGGATTTGTTAGCTCGCCTTCGCGCTCAGCCTGACAAGTTCACTTTCATGGCTCCTTTCAACAAGGAGATGGTGGAATTGAAGGACGAGGAAATCCTCAAGGTTGCCGTTACGGGAGAAGGACCGGAATTCGGTCTGCCATTTGAGATCGACCTACCCCTTGCTCGCAAGATTGCGATTAAATAAAGAAAACACCTTTCAAGCCACATCATGAGTTGGATCAAAGAAAATCAATTTGTCGCGGTGCTTGGCGGCGCTACCCTCGTTGGGGCGATCGCACTGGTAGCTGTGGGAATGGCCGGTTCCTCGAAATACCAGAAAGCAAGCGAAGCTTATCAAGCTTCTGCGGATCAAGTTGCTACCTATGAGAGATTGCCGCTCTACCCGAGTGAGGCAAACCGCAACGGTAAAACCAAAGCCTTGGCTGATTACCGGGAAGAAGTCCTTTCGCTGCAGCAAAAGTTTGATGCTTTCAGACCTGCAATGCCCCTTGAGAATATATCTCCTCAAGAGCTGACCACCCGGGTGATTTCATCCAACGCGGGCGTCAAAAGTGCTTTCACTGACAATGGTGCAACCGTTCCCGATGCATTCTTCCTCGGATTCGAATCCTACAATGGCACGCTTCCTCGTGAGGCTTCCACTGGGATCCTAAATTATGAGCTGGAAGCGGCTACGGAAATGACCACAGCTTTGGCTGAATCGAAGCCTACGGCCTTAGTAAACTTCCTCCGTGTTCCTCTGCCTGAAGAAGAAGGTGGTAAGTGGGAAGCTGACAAAGGCGCAACTTCCCGTCCGCTTTCCTTCGAAATCACATTCAGTGGTTCGGAAGAATCGCTTCGTGAATTCCTCACCAAACTGTCGAAATCTGAGAAGTTCTACACCGTTCTTCGGACCATTCGCGTGGTGAACGAAAATATCGAGCCGCCGAAGTCGACCGATGCTAAATTCGAAACTCCAAAAACAGCCATCGGCGGTGCAGCAGGTGCTGCAGCTGCAGATGATGATCCATTTGGGTTCTCTTCACCTGGAGATAGTGCAGCACCGGCAGCAGGAGGTGACTCCGCGGCGCCAGCTACGCCGGCCCCAAGTCCTGAGCGCATTTTGAGTCAGGTCCTCGGTAAAGAGAATCTTGATGTTTTCATCCGTCTCGACGTTCTTCAATTCCTTCCAGCCAAGGAGCTTCCTACGATTTCAAGCCCACAGTAATCCATGTCCTGGTTATCTCAAAATTATGAAAAAGCCGCCATTGGCGGTGCTGCAGTGATCGCACTCGGCCTGGCAGCCGTTGGCTGGATGAAGGTCGGATCTGTCGAAGAGACTTTCGATATTACCCCTAAAGGTGCCGGAAATAACAATCCTGCGGTAGCGTCCGCAGAGCTGGTTCCTGGTGCAATTGCTTCCCGGGACATGGATTTGACCCAATCACGGGTCGAAGCAAATGGCCGGAAGGTCGATTTCTTCACCGGCATTCCTCTCTACGTCAATCGGAACGCGCCTAACAAACCAGTCGATCCTTATACCAGTGAAGAAATTCATGCCGGTATTCCGAACAGCTGGTGGCTGACCTACAATCTGGATCCAGGTTTCGGTGATTCGCCTCAGCGCGACTCCGACGGTGATGGATTCACGAACCTGGATGAGTATCAAGGTCACACCGATCCCACCGATCCTAGTTCTTATCCATCGATTGTTGCCAAGTTGATGTTTGTCCGCGATGAAAGCGTGACCTGGGTTCTCCGTCCGGGATTTGATGTCAGCGGCGGTCGCACCTTCAACTACAAGGATAGCAACAAGCAAACGGCGAGGGTCACCGCGACCAACGCGGTGCAGCCGGGTGGCATATTCTTCAATGATGAAGGTGTGGTTAAAAATCGCTTCAAATTCCTCGATGTGCAAACGCGCGACGTGATGAATGAAAAAACGAAGCGCGAAGAAAAAGTTGATTTCATCCGCGTTGAAGATCAAAAGCCGAATAAGGCTGGCCTCGTTTATGAGATTCCAAAATTCAGTGAGCGCGACGAAGCCAAGTATTATCAATACGATCGCACCGCGGTTTTCACTCTGGAAGCGCTTGGGAATGAAGGACAAGAGTTTAAGGTCGAAGAAAATACCACCTTCGCTCTCCCACCTGGTTCAGCTTCTGAAAATTACCTGCTTAAGTCAGTTACACCTGAACAAGTTGAAGTGGAATACACCACATCAGATGGGGTGAAAAAGACTGTTGTTATTCCTAAAGGGCAGCTGCCTCAGATGAATCAGTGATAAATCCTCAAAAAAGCTCTTTCCATATTCTCAAAACATCGCCAGAAAACCTCCACCAACTATGCAAAAAACGCCAATGATTCGATCCAGTCGCACCGCCCTCGCGTTGATGGCCGTCGCATCCTCCATGCCGGTCACCATCTCGATTGCGAACGCTGGGGAAGACGCGGGCACCTCCAGCTACAGCAGTCTTGCCCAGCGGGAAATGATTCGCCGCCAGGAAGCTGTCACGGATGGTGATCGCCTGCTTGCTGAGGGCCGCGAAGCCTACGCCAAAGGAGATTTCCAAACTGCGGTTGATAAATATCGCCAAGCTTTGGATCGCCTTCCAGATGCGCCGACTCTTGCTGATCGTCGTGCAAGTTATACCGCACATCTTACCGATGCGAGTGTCGCGCTCGCTCAGAAGAATCGCAAGGAAGGCAAACTTCCAGAGGCACGTGCACTTCTTGAGAATGTTCTTTCTCCAAGCGTCGATCCGAACAACGCACTTGCTAAGCAAGAGTTGGACTATCTCGATGACCCGATCCGGACCAATCCTGCTTCGACCTACGAGCACACTCAAAACGTCGATAAGGTACGCAAAGGTCTCTACATGGCCGAAGGTAACTACAACCTTGGCAAATACGACGAAGCAAAAGCCAATTACGAAGATGTTCTTCGGATTGATCCATATAACTCCGCTGCACGCCGCGGGATGGAGAAGATTGCTGCAACCAAGACCGATTATTATCGCGCTGCTTATGATCAGACCCGCGCAGAGCTTCTGATGCAAGTGGATGCAGCTTGGGAACTCACGGTTCCTGCTCAAGCTCCAACGTTGATCAACGATCAGGGGCCGATCGACACACGTGGCGGTTCAGCCCTCATCAACGAGAAGCTTCGCCGCATCATCATTCCACAGATTGATTTTGAAGATGCTACCGTTGACGAAGCGATTGAATTCCTTCGTCAACGTGCTGCTGAGCTTGATACGACCGAGCTTGATCCTACCAAAAAAGGTATCAACTTCGTGGTTCGCCAAGGTTCCAGTGCGGGTGGCGCAGCTGACGCTGGCTTGGATGCCGGTGCAACTGGCGGTCTCGGTGGTGGCAGTGATAGCAGCGCTCTCCGGATTTCAAATCTCCGGTTGACCAACGTTCCTCTCGCTACGGCGCTGAAGTACATTTGCGATGCGACGAAGCTCCGTATCAAAGTTGACGATTATGCAGTCACTCTTCTTCCTGCTACCTCCACAGGTGAGGATGTCGTATCCCGTAACTTCCAGGTATCTCCTGATTTCGGTGCAAAACTGAGCGCAGGCGTTGATAGTGGTGGATCCGGTGCTGCTGCTGATGATCCATTTGCAGACAATTCGAACAGGCAACCTAGCTTGGTAGCTCGTCCGTCAATCCAAGAGCTCCTGAAAAAGGCCGGAGTGAGTTTCCCAGATGGTACTTCAGCGAACCTCAGCGGTTCCGGTATCCTTGTGGTCCGCAACACCTCCACCGAATTGGATAAAGTTGAGCAACTTGTCGAGGCATACTCGGAAAAGAGTCCTAAGCAAGTCAACATCACCACCAAGTTTGTTGAGATTTCTCAAGAGAACACCGATGAACTCGGTTTCGACTGGCTGGTTTCTCCATTCGGCTTGAACGCTAACAGCGTGTTCGCAAGTGGCGGAACGATCGGTAACGGAGCTGCCAAAATTGGTAGTGATTTCGTGAGCGCAGTTGGGTCTCAGGATGGTCTTCTTACGACAGTTTCCGGTATCAGCGGTTCCTCTGATAACGTTACGAATATCGTGACTGGCGGTCTTCGCAGCGGTGATTCTGCTATCAGCAGCGACGGTATCGATGCGATCCTCAACAACCCGAACCGGACTTCGGAAAGCTCAAGTGCTGCTCCTGGTATCATGGCTCTCACCGGTCTTTTCTCAGACGGGCAAGTGCAAATGATCATGCGCGGTCTCGCTCAGAAGAAGGGAACTGACCTCATGACTGCTCCTTCGATCACGGCACGCTCCACGGAGAAAGCCACGATCGAGATCATTCGTGAATTTATCTACCCAACTGAATACGAACCCCCAGAACTTCCAAACAGTGTGGATGCTACCGGCGGAACCACTTCCGTTGGCTTGGGTGGAAGCAGCTCCGGTATCTTCCCAGTTACTCCTGCAACTCCGACCGCTTTCGAAACTCGTAACACGGGTGTTACCCTTGAAATCGAGCCTACAATCGGTGCAAACGATCTGATGATCGACCTCCGCTTTGCTCCTGAGATCGTTGAGTTCGAAGGATTCATCAACTACGGAAGTCCGATCCAATCGCCATCTTCCAACGTTCTTGGTGAGCCTGTGACCGTTACGATCACGGACAACCGGATCGAGATGCCTGTCTTCTCGTCCCGCCGCGTTTCTACCGCTCTTACCATTTTCGACGGCTACACCGTCGCAGTCGGTGGTCTGATGCGCGAAGATGTCCAACACGTCGAAGACAAAGTGCCTATCTTTGGTGACATTCCAATCGTCGGTCGCTTGTTCCAGTCGAAGTCTGAGAATCGCATCAAGAGCAACTTGATCGTTTTCGTGACCGCGAAGATCATCGATCCTACCGGAACTGCAGTCCGTAAGGCAGATGAAGTGGCTGCAATGCCAGCATCGACCGATACCATGGATGGTAGCCTTCTTGGTGGTCATCCTTAATCGGGATCACTCATTCATCATGACGACAGGCGGGGAAGAAATTCCCCGCCTGTTTTTTTATGCCATCACAGCACTTCCCATTGCGGTTCTGGGTGGGATGCATAGGCTGAATTGCTCATTGAGATGAAAGTTTGCGTGCTTACCGGAGGGATCGCGTCAGGGAAGTCGACGGTTGGAAAGATTCTGCTAAGCCAGCTTCCCACCGCTGTCTTGTTTGATAGCGATCGGACGGTTCGGAGTTTGCTGGAGGGTGATCCACGGATTCGTGAGCAGATTGGCGAGGGATTTGGGCCCCAGGCGCTCACGGAAACCGGGGTGAATCGGGATTTTTTGCGATCGCGAGTTTTCGGAGATGCAAAAGCTCGTCTTCAGCTGGAAGGCATCCTCCATCCACGGGTGCGGAAGGAATGTCTTGATTCTCTTCGTGAAGCGCGGAATACTGGCGCAGGGATATTCATTGCGGATGTTCCCCTGTTTTTTGAAACCGGTTTCGATTTCGGTCAGGATCAAGTCCTCGTCGTTGCCTCGTCACGTGCCACCCAAATTCGAAGACTTCGAGAGCGCGGTGGGTTTGATGATTCATTGATTGAACACGTTTTGTCCGCGCAGTTGCCGGTGGAAGAAAAGATACGCAAGGCTGATGTGATTTTCTGGAACGAGGGACCTTTGTCCGTTCTCGAAGCCCAAGTCGGCCGTTTTTCCAAAGATTATCTGATGACTAATACCAATGAGAGCGAAGCTCCACACACGGATGTGGCCGCTTCAGAAGCAGCAGCTGTGCAAGTGCCGTCTGCTCCGATTCCGACTTCGATCGATATCAATGAATTCCGATTGAAGTCTTTGTCGGATTTACAGGCGATGGCGGAGGTGGTGCCGACTCGGATTGCCGGCGGCATTACCAAGAGCCAATTGATTTATGAGCTGCTGTGCTTTTACGGTCGCGAAGGGGCGGAGCTCGTTTGCGAAGGGGTGGTGGAGCCTGCGAAGGAAAACTTTGCGATGCTGCGTGATCCGCTGCGGAGTTTCCGCCCAGGCGCGGATGATATTCATATCCACTCCAACATGCTGCGTGAGTTCGGCATTCGTCCGGGTCAACTGGTGAAGTTGAAGGCGAGAATTCCGCGGGAGAGGGATAAGTTTTTGACGACGGAAGCGATCCTCGAAATCGAAGGAATTCCAGCTGCTGAATTTCAGCAAACGAAAGATTTTGATCATTTGACGCCGCTGTTTCCGAATGAGCGGATTCACCTCGAAGGTGAAGGCCCGGATTTCATCGGAGTGCGATTGATCGATCTGATCGCGCCGCTTGGTAAAGGCCAACGCGGGATCATCGTTGCTCCGCCTCGTGGTGGTAAGACGATTTTGCTAAAGCAGATCGCTCGCTCGATTCAGCTGAATCATCCGGAAGCAGAGTTGTTGATTCTGTTGCTGGATGAGCGCCCGGAAGAGGTGACTGACTTCGAGGAGACCGTGGGTGCTGAAGTTTTTGCATCGACCTTCGATGAGCCTGCAAAGCGTCATGCTCAAGTGGCGGACTTGGTTTTGGAAAGGGCGAAGCGCCTGGTGGAGCAGAAGAAGGATGTGATTCTGCTGCTCGATAGTTTGACGCGACTTGCTCGTGGTCACAACTCCGCATCGCAGGGTGGCCCGATTGGTAGCGGTGGCTTGAGCCCGGCTGCACTGCAAAAGTCTCGCAAGTTTTTTGGCACGGCGCGCAATGTGGAAGAAGGTGGTTCACTCACCATTCTAGCGACCGCGCTTGTCGAAACGGAGAGTCGTTTGGATGATGTGGTGTTCGAAGAATTCAAGGGAACCGGCAACATGGAGGTGCGATTGGATCGCGAACTCGCGGAGCGCCGCGTGTTTCCAGCCATCCACATTCCACAGTCGGGAACGCGGAACGATGATCGACTTTACCATCCGGATGAGTTTTTGAAAGTCGTCGATATTCGCAAGCAACTCGCGCAACTTCCGATCGGCGACGCGCTGACCAGTTTGCTGAGCAATCTGAAGGGGACCAAAACCAACGCGGAACTCGTGCTTCGAGGCTTGCGTTGACCGTCGCCAAAGATTGATTCTTGCAACTGTCCCATTGACACGTATCTGAGTGCTGCTAGCCTCCCGCGCCTTGCGCTGGAGGTTGGACGTATTTTCTATGTCGGCTCCGGCTCCAGTCTACAACCCGACATTCAATACAACGATGGCAACCAAGAAGAAGGCAGCTAAGCCCGCAGCCAAGAAAAGCGCTACCAAAGCCGCCAAGTCCGCGGTGAAAAAAACGGCAGCGAAGAAATCAACCTCCGGCAAGTCGACGAAATACGTCTACACATGGGGTGCCGGCAAAGCCGATGGCGATGGTAGCATGAAAGCCCTTCTCGGTGGTAAAGGTGCGAACCTCGCTGAGATGACCAAGATCGGTCTTCCAGTTCCAGCCGGTTTCACCGTGACGACGGAAGTCTGCACCTACTTCTACGACAACAAGCGTACTTATCCTGCTGTGCTTCGCGCGCAGATGGAAGCGGGTATCGCCAACATGGAGAAGATCATGGGCTACAAGTTCGGTGATTCCGAAGGCTTCCCACTTCTCGTCGCCGTGCGTTCCGGTGCACGCGATTCGATGCCGGGCATGATGGACACCGTTCTCAACCTCGGCCTCAACGACAAAACCGTCGCCGCTTTGGCCAAGGCAACCGACAACGAGCGTTTCGCTTGGGACTGCTATCGCCGCTTCATCCAAATGTATGGTGACGTGGTTCTCGGCGTTCAAAAGACTCCAGATGAAGATCACGAGCCATTCGAAGCGGTGATCGAAAAATACAAGCACGAAGCATACGGCAGCGACATCGTTGACTCCGATCTGACTGCTGAAGACAACAAGGAGCTGGTTTCCCGCTTCAAGACTCTCGTCAAAGACCGCACCGGTCACGGCTTCCCGGAAGATCCATGGGAACAGCTCGAAGGTGCTGCCGGCGCTGTGTTCGGTTCATGGATGAACGACCGTGCGATCGTTTACCGCCGCAAATACGGCATCCCTGCCGCATGGGGAACCGCTGTGAACGTTCAAGCGATGGTCTTCGGTAACACCGGCCCGAACTCCGGTTCCGGTGTGGCCTTCACCCGTAACCCTGCGAACGGTGAAAACGTTCTCTACGGCGAATTCCTCGTGAACGCCCAAGGTGAAGACGTCGTCGCCGGCGTTCGCACTCCAGACGAAGTTTCTGGCATGGCTGAAGCATTGCCTGCCGCATTCAAGGAGCTGATGAAAGTCCGCGCGATCCTTGAGAAACATTTCCGCGATGTGCAGGACGTTGAGTTCACCATCCAAGACGGAAAGCTTTACATGCTCCAAACCCGGAACGGCAAGCGCACCGCTGCTGCTGCTCTCAAGTTTGCAGCTGACATGGTGAAGGAAAAGCTCATCAGCTGGGAAACCGCTGTGATGCGCAACCCTGCTGACCAGCTGGATCAATTGCTTGCTCCGGTCTTCGACATTAACGAAGCGAAGAAAGCAACCGTGATCGCAAAAGGTCTCCCAGCGGGTCCTGGTGCTGCTTCCGGCAAGATCTACCTCAATGCCGACCGCGCGGTTGCCGCTGCCGAGAAAGGCGAGAAGGTTCTCCTCGTTCGCGTCGAAACCTCCCCGGAAGACCTTCGCGGCATGATCGCTGCGGAAGGTATCCTCACCGCTCGTGGTGGTGTTTCCTCCCACGCCGCACTCGTTGCCCGCCAAATGGGCAAGGTCTGCGTTTGCGGTGCTTCCGCAATCGAAGTCGACTACGACAAGAAGACCGTCACCGCAGGCGACCAGGTTTTCAAAGAAGGTGACTTCCTCTCCATCGACGGAACCGCAGGCACTGTTTACGGTGGCGAACTCGCAACCGAGCCATCCGAGATCATCACCGGTCTCATCAACAACAAGAAGGCATCCCAAAAGACCGAGAAGTTCCAAAACTTCGTCCAACTCATGGAATGGTGTTCCAAGGCGACCCGCCTCGGCGTCCGCACCAATGCCGACACACCAGAGCAAGTGAAGAACGCCGTGGCATTCGGCGCAGAAGGCATCGGCCTTACCCGCACCGAGCACATGTTCTTCGAAGGCGACCGGATCGACGCGATGCGCGAAATGATTCTCGCCAACACCGAGGAGGATCGTAAGAAAGCTCTCAAGAAGCTTCTTCCTCATCAACGCAAGGACTTCTTCGGCATCTTCAAGGCGCTCGAAGGCAAGCCAGCGACCATCCGCTTGCTGGACCCACCACTTCACGAATTCCTTCCAAACACCGAGGAGTCACAAGCAGACCTCGCTGAGAAGATGGGCGTGCCGGTTGAGGAAATCTCGCACCGCGTGCACGAACTCCACGAGCAAAACCCAATGTTGGGTCACCGTGGTTGCCGTCTCGCCATTTCCTATCCGGAAATCGCCGAGATGCAGGCACAAGCGATCTTCGAAGCTGCTGCCCAGTGCGTGAAGAAAGGCATCCCAGTGAAGCCTGAGGTCATGGTCCCACTCGTCGGCTACGCTCGTGAGTTGGAACTGCAAGTGAACATCATTCACCGCGTTGCAGCTGAAGTGAAGGCAGACAAGGGTGTCGAGTTTGACTACCTCGTCGGCACCATGATCGAAGTCCCACGTGGCGCGCTCACCGCTGACGAAATCGCGAAGCACGCTCAGTTCTTCTCCTTCGGCACCAACGACCTCACCCAAACCGCTCTCGGCGTCAGCCGCGACGACATGGGCTCGTTCCTCAGCAGCTATCAGGAAAACGACATCTATCCGAAGAACCCATTTGCCTCGCTCGACACCACCGGTGTTGGTCAGCTGATGGAAATCGCGGTGGAAAAAGGCCGCTCGGTCAAGCCGGACATCAAGCTCGGCATCTGCGGTGAGCACGGTGGTGATCCAGATTCGGTCACCTTCTGCCACAAGCTCGGCCTTGCTTACGTTTCCTGCTCGCCATACCGCGTGCCGGTTGCCCGCCTCGCTGCTGCTCAAGCCGCCATCGCTGAATCGGCTGGTGCAAAGCCAGCTAAAGCGAAGAAGGCTGCCAAGAAAGCCGCGAAGAAGAAGTAATTCTTCAAGTTCCTAGAACTTCCCAAGCCGTCCCGGACCACCGGGACGGCTTTTTTTATGCCTCGATTTGAGCCTGTGGCGTATCGGTTTCCTTGACGCATGACTCCCAAAGGCTGAATGCTCTCCGCAGATGAACGACTCACTCCGTCCTTTTTCCAGTCCAATGCTCGATGGCCCGGACCGTGCGCCAAGCCGCGCCATGCTCTACGCCGTGGGCTTTCAGAAAGAAGATTTCTCGAAGCCGCACATTGGCATCGCATCCACCTGGAGCCAGGTCACCCCTTGCAACATTCACATCGACAAGCTTGCTGAGGAGTCAGCGAAAGGCGCGGATGCTGCGGGCGGTAAAGCGGTGATCTTCAACACCATCACCATTTCCGACGGGATCTCCATGGGAACCGAAGGCATGAAATACTCGCTCGTTTCCCGCGAAGTGATCGCGGACTCGATCGAGACCGTGGTCGGCTGCGAGGGCATGGATGGCTTTGTCGCGATCGGTGGTTGCGATAAGAACATGCCAGGCTGTCTGATGGCGATGGCGCGCATGAACCGCCCGTCGGTTTTCGTTTACGGCGGCACGATCATGCCGGGCTGCGCGAAGATTCGCGGCGAGGAAAAGGATCTCGATGTCGTTTCTGTTTTCGAAGCGGTTGGCAAACACGCAGCGGGCGAAATGTCCGACGATGAGCTTGAGACCGTCGAGTCGTGCGCGATTCCCGGCCCTGGCTCCTGCGGCGGAATGTATACGGCGAACACGATGGCCAGTGCGATCGAAGCGCTCGGGATGTCGCTGCCGAACAGCTCGGCCCAAGCGGCGATTTCCGACGACAAGATGCGTGATTGCTTCGATGCCGGCGCTGCGGTGCTGAATCTGATCCAGCTTGGCATCAAGCCACGCGATATTTTGACCAAAGAGGCTTTCGAAAATGCAATCACGGTGTTGATCGCGCTCGGCGGCTCGACCAATGCTGCCCTGCACATCCCGGCGATGGCGCACTCGGCCGGCATCGACATTTCGATCGATGACTTCGAGCGGATCGGCAAGCGTGTTCCGGTTTTGGCCGACCTGAAGCCTTCCGGAAAATACGCGATGGCTGACCTGGTGAAAATCGGCGGTACCGTTCCATTGATGAAAATGCTTTTGGAAGCGGGTTTGCTTCACGGCGATTGCATGACCGTGACGGGCCGGACGATGCGCGAGAACTTGGAAAAGTCCCCGCTGGTTTACCCGGAAGGGCAGCAGATCATCCGTCCGATCGACAACCCGATCAAAAAAGACAGTCACCTGCGCATCCTCTACGGCAACCTCGCGGAAGGCGGCGCGGTCGCGAAAATCTCCGGCAAGGAAGGTGAGTTGTTCGTCGGCAAAGCTCGCGTTTTCAATTCAGAAGACGACGGCATGAAGGCGATCCTCGAAAAGAAGATCAACAAAGGTGACGTCATCGTGATTCGCCTGGAAGGCCCGAAAGGTGGCCCAGGCATGCGCGAAATGCTTGGACCTACGAGCGCCATCATGGGGCTCGGCCTTGGCAAGGATGTCGCGCTGATTACCGATGGCCGATTCTCCGGCGGCAGCCACGGCTTCGTGGTCGGTCACATCACCCCTGAAGCCTTCCTCGGCGGAACGATCGGGATTCTTGAAGATGGTGACGAAATCAAAATCGACGCGGTGAACAACCGGATCGACGTGATGCTTTCCGATGAGGAAATCGCCAAGCGCAAAGCCGCCTGGGTGCAACCCGCGCCTCGCTACACCCACGGTGTGCTGGCGAAATATGCCAAGCTCGTTGCCAGTGCCAGCGAAGGCGCGGTGACGGATAAATACCTCTAACAACTGGCGGCGATCAGCCGCTTTTCTTGCGAATCCGATCCAGCAGCTCTGGGTCGGATTCGAGCGTTTCGGCCAGTGCACGAATCACATCGAGCGTCGGCCGGGAGACGTGGTGCTCCATCCCTTCGACATCGTGATAGATGGTTTCTTCGTCGATGTTGAACAGGCGCAGAAAGCGCGTGAGGGTTTCATGGCGCTCGACGATCGCGCGGGCGATGCGGCGTCCGTCTTCGGTGAGGATGGTGCCGCGATATTTCTCGTGGTTCACCAGACCTTCGGCGTGCAGGCGTTGCAGCATGTTGGTGACGCTTGCCTGGGAGATGCCGAGGTTTTTTGAAATGTCCACGGCGCGCGCGTAGCCTTTTTCCTCGATGAGATGGAGGATCTGCTCGAGGTAGTCGTCCATGGCGACGGATCCGCTGGTGCGCCGGGGTGTTTGAGTCATGGGGAGGGAAAGCTAGTGCTTATCGGCTGGAAGGGAAAGCTCGGTTTCTCGATAAAGCTCGGCGTTCGATGCTTGGAATTCTGCCTTCAAACGCACCTGCAAGGTGGAGAGATCGACGATTCTCCATCCGCTGAATGTCCAGGCTCCGGTTTTTCCATCGTGCTCAATGCCGACCAGAAGATGGACGGCATCGTCATTGACCTTCAGCGTTTCGATTTTGGGCTCGAAGTAAAAACTGCGAAACGTGCTTCCCGCTGAGCCTTGCTCGACGAGTTTGGGATCGAGGTAAAAAATCGCGCCAGTCGCTTCATCTTCGATCCGTAAATCGGGATAGCCGGAGCGCTGGTGAACTCCGTCGCGAGTCGGCGGGATTTCACAGTTGAGTCCGGCGGTGGAGTTGAGTTTCTGGAGCAGCGCATCCTCGAAAAAGCGCGATGCCTCGTTGATGCGCCGCAGCTGGCGCACCGGAGAATCGGCTTGGCTCAGTTGGGGGAGGATTTCCGATAGGGCGACATTGATCGCCTCGACCACTTTTTGGCCAGCAGGGCTTTGGTCCAACGGAATGACTTTTTTCCCGGAAACCGCCTGGCATACGGTGGCAAAGGAGAAGGTCCGACTGGCCAGTTTCTCAGCGAGAATGTTGCGCACCAGTTCCACATCGGGATCGGGTTGCTGATTTTTAGCATCCGCGATTCTCTGATCATACCGCTGCTTCGCTTTTTTTAGATCGTTTTCAACCTTCTGAATGCGCGGCGTGGTGGGGCGTGCGCTCGGTTGGCGTAAGATCAAAATCGCCACGCCGAGTCCGATGAGGACAAAGAGGATGAGAAAGAATCTTTGGCGTTTTGGGTTGGCTTTCATGAGCGGCGCGATTGATGCCAGATGGAGGTGTCCGGGTGTAGCAGTAAATCGAGTGGTTGCTTGGTTAAATCGAATTGATCGATCAGGTGTTCTAACAAAACCAAAGAAGCGACGGTGTCGAACAGCGCATCGTGCCAGGATTTTTCGGGCACCCGTTGTTGAATGTTTTCGGTGAGTTCAAACTTTTTGCAAAGCGCGCCCAAGGAGTGGCTTGAGAGTTCCGGCCAGGCAGTGCGTGCGAGCAGCAGGGTGTCAATCCACGGGCCAAAGCCGTGCCCGGGGAATGCGCGGAGGAATTTTTTTTCAGTGCCTTTGCCGTGAGCCACCACGATTGCGCCGCCGAGTCTCAGTTTGATTTCCGGCCAGAGAGAAAGAAGAGTTGGCGCGTTTGTTAGATGATCGACGGTGATGCCATGAACTTTTTGCGCGGACCACAGAATCGGTTGCGTGGTATGAAGGTAAGAGGTGTAAGCATCCGTGTGCCCTTTCTCAACTGACCAACAGGCGATGCCGATCTGAATGGGAGTATCCGTTTTCCCGCGCTCCGCACCTGCCGATTCAAAGTCGATGGCAGAGAAATGGGAATCGCAGATGAGCATGTGATGAAAATAGGCTGAAGTCTGCGGTGCGATCAACCATCGGCTGAGAATGAATTCTTCCAAGGCATTTGCACAAATTGAGGGAATCCCAAGATGTGGCTTGCTCAAAAAGCCCCGTTGAATTTTCGACCGAGCCAGAATCCGCCAAGTAGCACGATGATTGCCGCGAGGGTTGCCCACTGGGACAGCAGGGATATGCGGGTTTCCAGCGGGCGAGGCTCGGGCAAGGCGTTGATCTCTTTGATCAGCTCCGGCAGTTGAGCGGGCTGAATCATGCGCCCTCGCGAAACTTTGGCCATTTCTTCGAGAACTTCAGGCCGGGCTGGTTGCCCGGTTTTTTCCAATTGGGTGCCTTGGGAAATGATGGTGGTTTCCAGAGGTTGATCTTCCGCACCGGTAGTGGTGGCGCGAACTTTCCATTCACCGGGTAAATCGATGCGGAATCTGCCGGAATAAGCCCCCCAGGCGGTTTCGTTTTTTTGCAATTCGATCCGCCGCGTGTTGCCATCCGGGGCGGTGAGGTCGACATGGACTGCGCCGGTTTTCATCGGGGCACCGTTCGAGTCGAAAGCATTCGCATTGAGGGTGACGGTGGTTCCCGGCTGGGGACGTTCTGGAGTGAAAAACAGGCGCACGCGCTGGCCAGCGGCCATGTTGCGTTGATAGGACATCCATCGCGCGACCTGGCCCCAGAACCGGTAGTGGTAAAGGTCTTCAACGCCGCGGCGCCAGCGCCAGGCAGAGTCGATTCCCATGAACAAAACTTTGCCGCTTCCTGCGGTTTTGGTGACCAGTAGCGGGATCGGGCCATAGGGGCCGCGGCGGTTGCCATGGGTTGCGAGAACTTCGGTGCCACCTTTTGCGCGCACGACCGGCGCGTGCCAGAAAAAGCCGGGAAGGTGACGCCAGATTTCCGGATTTTCCTCCTCGTTATTTCCGAGCATGGTCAGCAATGAGCTGCGACCCTCGGTGGTGAGAGTGAGTGGGGCGGCTACGGATTCTGAAAATCCGTGCTTCATGGTTTCATCCAAGGTCACCGGCATCAGATCGGCCAGGTCGGTGTCGAGCAGGGTGAATTGGTTTCCTTGGCGACCGGGCAGGAACACGACTCCGGATGCTTGGTTTTCAACAAGGCCACGGATGAGTGTGCATTGCTCCTTGGTGAGCTGGTCGGGGGCGACGCCGATGTCGCCGATGAAAATGACGTCGTATTGGGCGAGGTCTTCGATTTTTTCAGGAAACTTGCTGATGTAGTGAGCGCCAACTCCAGGGCCAAGCTGGGGTTGCAAGAGCAGGCACGAGAGCTCAACGCCAGGATCGCGGGAAAGGGCGTTTTTCAAGAATCGGTATTCCCAGCGTGGCAGTGTTTCCAGGATCAGCACGCGGATGCGTTCGGGCTTTCCGGCGATGTTGAATTTCCGCGAGTTGTTCGAGTCGAGCAATTCACCATCGGCGACGGGAATGGAAAGTTCCAACGTTGAGGCTCCTCCTTTCTCCAGCTTCCACAAGATGGATTCGTAGGTTTCAGCATTCGGTGGAATGATGATGTCTTTGGTGCGTTCCTGGCCGTTTTGATCGCGCAGCCGAACGATGGTCCGGACGGGATGATCGAGCGATGAGCGCACCGTGAACGGAATTTGTACATTCTCGCCAACGATGCCGTAGGTCGGCGCGGACACGGCGAGGAGGTCGAGGTCGGGCAGGCGGGTCTGGCTGCCAATCGGGATGGGAAAAAGCGGCACACCACGGAGCCGCATTTTCTGAGCGGCGGCGACGGGTGGTTGGCCGAGATTGTAGTCACCATCGGTGAGCAGGACCACGGCGCGGAGGTTGGTCTGCTTTTCCAGAGTTTGAGCCAACGGGGCATTGATATCGGTCCCGGCAAGTTGTGATTCACCGGAACCATCGGGAGCACTGGCGAAGGGCAGGGTTACGATCTCGTTTTTGCCATTGGCGGCGAGTGGTTGCCACAGGTCAGAGGCAAGTGTCTTGTCGACGAGCTCGGCGCGCGAGGTGATTTCTTCGGCATCGGACAGGATTTTCGGCAGCTTGGCATCGACCGTCGTCATCGAATCCGAATGATCCCAGAGAATCGCGATGGTTGGTTTGGCGTCCGGATTGATGGTGGTGCGCCATTCAGGTTGCCAAAGCAGCAAGACCACCACGCAGGCGATGGCAAATCGCAGGATTTCCAGCAACAGAGTCCGCCTGGGGTGGGCTGAGCGCCGCCAGGAGATTACGCAAAGAATCAACACCGCGATCAGCGAAGTGATCCCGATGCCAAGGGTGAGCGGTGTGGGGTTGAGGTGAAGCAAAGCAATATCAGGAAGTGGCGGCTAGCGGCGTGCTGCGGTCGCGTTTTTTCGGCAAGCAGAGGATGGCCTCAAAAATCAGGAATGCGAGAACCGCGATCAGAAATGGCATCCACAAATCGCGGCTGAGATCGGCAGTGGTGGCTTGTCCGGCTTGTTCTAACAGCGTGTAGGAAGTGCCTTCCAAAACGTCATCCAGTTCGTCACGTGTTAGAAGCTCAGGGGCATCCTCGGCTGCCGGGCGATTCACTGCGACCACTCTGGAACCAAGCCGGTAAACTCCACTTTCGTAGGCGGCGTTTGCTGGATCGGGCGTGCCGTAGTCATCGATTCGCTCGCGGATTTCGCCGGGAAGAAGAGCCGCGGCATCTGAGCCGATCTCGGCGGTATGCGAAGCATCAAAGCGGGCCGCGCCGAGCTCAAGAATCCGCTGAACGACGGGTAACAGCACATCGGCATCGCCAAGATTTGACCAGGTATAATCCGGTTTTGAGCCGATGAACCAAGCGATGCCGCGATCGGTGACGCGCCTTGTTAGAAAGGGTTCTCCATCTTCCCAGCGGGCAAGCGGAGCGGAGTCGC
Source organism: Luteolibacter pohnpeiensis (assembly GCF_016595435.1). Taxonomy (GTDB): domain Bacteria; phylum Verrucomicrobiota; class Verrucomicrobiia; order Verrucomicrobiales; family Akkermansiaceae; genus Luteolibacter; species Luteolibacter pohnpeiensis. Next base: position 199,670 of record NZ_JAENIJ010000002.1, on the reverse strand, counting down.
CTTGCGGGATCTGGCAGCGGATTGCCTTCATCCGTTCCGCTGGGAGCGAGGTGCCGTCGATGCCGTCACGCATCGGGCCGTCAGCGTGATTCCAATCCTTCAAGATGAGAAATTTGCCACTGGCAGCCTCAACCGGGGCAGACCACTTGTGTTCCAGAAACGATTCCGAACTCGCTTGGCCGGGTGGGAAGAAAAGGACCTGGCCACCTGCGCTGAGGTATCGGTTCAGACTTTCCGCGGCAGCTCCATCAGGCAGCGGAGCATTCCAGAGAATGAGCGAAAGGTCGTTGGTGACGACTGCGGAAAATTGATCGGGCTCAACCCGCTCGACCGATTGCTCGCCAAAGCCGGGAGGTGCAGCGGCCAGTGCAAGATATTGCGCGGCTTCTCCCTCTGCGGAAACGATTACAGACCGGACCGGCATCGCGGGGCCGTAGGCAAAGAAGGCGACGTTGTCGCGCGGGTTGCCATCGGCAGGGATGGAAAGATGGCCGTAACCAGACTCGCTACCTTCCGGGAGAGTGACCCGTTTTTGAAATCTCAGCGATTGGCCAGGCACCGTGAGCAGCTCGGTAGTGCGCGCTCCATTCAAGCTGCTGGTGACCGGGATGGAAATGGTGCCGCGGGCATTTTCGTCACGCAGCAGTTCCAAATCTAACAAAAGCTCGTCGCCGCTGCGGCGCGATGAAATCAGGCGCAGGGAGGTGTTCGATGCGCCGCCATTTTGGGTGAGCGATAGAATGCGGATGGCTGGCACTTTGGGCAGGCTGGACAAGCTGGCGCGAGCTGCGGCCCAACGCTCATCAGCTGGATGCCAGTTGCTGCTTTGCAAGTCAGAGGCAATCCAGACTTCAGAACGGCCGCTCGTTTCGGTGAGAAACTCGGCAGCCTTGGATAACAACCGGGGAAAGTCAGCTTCGCTGTCGGTGGCTGCGGTGGAGGAAAGCTCGGCGAGTGTGTCGGGTGAGGGGACGTCTGTCGGACTGGCGGACGCACTGTCGATCAGGACCAACCTGGGGGAGCCGAGGTCAGCCAGGGTTTTTTTCACTTTTTCCAACACCAGCTCGCGCTGCGATGCCAGTCCGTCGCCAGGTTTGGCTTCCATCGATGCGGATCGGTCGAGGATCAGAACCACGGTGTCGAGTCGGCCGGCGCCCCAGCCAAGCAGGCCGGAGGCAACCGGGCGCGCTGCGGCGAGAGCAAGCGCAGCCAAGGCGAGCGCGCGGCAGGTGAGGATCAGGATGTGACGCAGCTTCTTTTTCCCGCGGGACTCGCGAGTTGCCTTCAGCAGGAAACTCATCGCCGCCCACGGGATGGTTTTGTGGCGGCGTTTGTTGAGAAGATGGATCGCGATCGGGACCGCAGCGGCAGCCACAAACCACAGAAACAATGGACTCAGGAATATCATTCAGTAGGCAGTGGCTTCGGGTCGTCAGTGTTTTGACTTGGGCAGGCGTGCGGTGAGGAAATCACGCAACAGCGGTTCGAGTGGAGTGTCCGTGGTGACCAGTTGATAGTCGGCGTTCGCGTCGTGGGTTTTCGCCCGGACGGTGGCGAGAAACTCGTGCAAGGCGGACTTGTATTCATCCGCGATCAAATTGGGTTCGGCAACAATGGCCGTGCCGTCTTCGAGGTCGACGAAGCGCCGTGGACTATCGAACTGGAAGCCGATCTCAAGCGGATCCATCAGGTGAAATACGGAAATGTCGTGCTTGCGGTAGCGCAAGTGCTGCAGCGCGTCCGCGAGCTCGGAGGAATCCGTGAACAGATCCGAGAGAATGACCACAAAGGCGCGCTGGCCGATTTTTTCGGCAATGGTGTGCAGTGCCGGGATCAGGCCGGTTTCACCCGATGGCTGGAGGGCTTCGAGCGTGGTGAAAAGACGTTCCAAATGAGCCGGGCGGCGACTGGGTGGGACCTCAAGGTGCAGTTTGTCGGTGCAGATCGAAAGTCCGGCGGCATCGCCTTGGTTCACCAGCAGGTAGGCGAGTGACGCGGCGATGCGGCGTGCAAACTCGATTTTTGGCGGTGCTCCGCCCGAGAAATTCATCGAGCCGGAGGCATCCACGACAAAGTAGGCGCGGAGGTTAGTATCGGCTTCAAATTCCTTGATGTAAAACCGGTCGGAGCGGGCGAATGCCTTCCAGTCGAGTCGGCGCGTATCGTCACCGGGCACATATTTCCGATATTCCGCGAATTCGACCGACGAGCCATGGTGTGGTGAACGATGGCGGCCGGCCACATTGCCCATCATCGGGCTGCGCGCCTCCAGCGGAAGCGAGCCCAATCGGGACAAAAGATCGTGGTCGAGGAAAGAGTGACTCATGCCGATGCTGCTACTGCTTCGTCAAACTTCAGCTGATCGCCTGCTTTCAAATCGAGCCGGGTCCTGTGGACCGGTCGAATCGTGATCTGGCCCTTGCTGGTGACAGTTGCAGTCATGGTAAGAAAGTAAGCGGAAAAATCAGGCGGTTAAATCGGATCCAGAGGGTGATGGATTATTCTTCGCGCATTTCGCGGATCAGGCGTTCGACGATTTTCTTGGAAGTCATGCCTTGCGACTCAGCGGAGAAGTTGGTGATCACCCGGTGGGAGAGCACCGGGCTGGCCACGGCCTCCAGATCCTCAAGCGAGGCCATGTAGGAACCACGCAGGGCGGCGCGGGATTTGGCTCCTAGAATCAGGTATTGAACGGCCCTAGGTCCGGCTCCCCAGCCAACGGTTTCCTTCAGCCACTGCGGAGCTTCCGGTTGATTCGGGCGGGTGCGGCGAACCAGGTTCACCGCGTATTCATAAAGATGCTCTGGAACGGGCACGCGACGGACCAATTGCTGGAACGCGAGAATTTTATCCGCATTGAGGATGCGATCCAGGGTCTTGCGGGTGGTGCCGGTGGTTTCGCGGGCGATGCGGATTTCATCGGCCGCAGTGGGATAATCGAGCTCGATCAGGAACATGAAGCGGTCGAGCTGAGCTTCCGGCAGCGGGTAAGTGCCTTCCTGTTCAATCGGGTTCTGTGTCGCGAGGACAAAAAACGGCGGCTGCAGCGGGTAGGTTTTCCCCAGCACCGTTACCTTGTTTTCCTGCATCGCCTCCAACATCGCGGACTGAGTTTTGGCGGGAGCGCGGTTGATTTCATCCGCCAGAACCAGATTGGCGAAAACCGGGCCGCGGATGAACTCGAACTCGCGTTTGCCGCCGACACCGGATTCCTGGATGATGTCCGTGCCGGTGATATCCGCAGGCATCAGATCCGGTGTGAACTGGATGCGGTTGAAAGAAAGATCGAAAGTTTGGGCGACGGATGACACCAGCAGGGTTTTCGCGAGACCGGGAACCCCCATCAGCAGCGCGTGACCACGGGCAAACAGCGCGATGCAGAGTTGCTCAATGATATCCTCCTGACCAATGATGGCTTTGCCGAGTTCCTGACGGAGCGCTTGATAGGATTTTCCAAGTTCATCGATGGCGGCGACATCGTCCGGCGGGAGCTGATAGGAAGAAGAATTGGGTTCCATGGATGATTTTCGAGTACGGAAAGCTAAGTCAGGCTAGGTGAGGAGATTCGTTTGTCGAGGCGCGAAGCATGCGGAATGATCATGAAAAAGAGCGGAAGAATCTGCGGAAATTTCCATTTCCCGCTTGCCAGAGAGCTGATGTCTGCTAAATCACCCGCCCCGCGGAAAAGCCGGAGCGTTCCGGCGTGTTCCCGCGGCCACGCGAAATCACGCATATCATGGCACGTATCCTAGGCATCGAAATCCCCAACGAGAAGCGCATCGAAGCTTCTCTGCCGTATATGTTCGGCATTGGCCGTCCGACCGCGGCAAAAATTCTCGAACACGCCGGCATTGACCCAAATATCCGGACCGGACAGCTCAGCGAAGATCAACTTGTGCGTATTGCTCAAGTGATTCAGACTGAACAGATTCTCGTCGAAGGCGATCTGCGCCGGGAGCGTCAATCACAGCTGAAGCGCCTGACTTCCATCAACTGCTACCGCGGTATCCGCCACAAGCGCGGCTTGCCAGTCCGCGGCCAACGCACACGGACCAATGCCCGCACACGCAAGGGCAAGAAGAAGACCGTGGGCGTTAAGAAATAGTAGCATTTTCATCTACACTCATGTCTGACGAAGAAACGAAACCAGAAGCCGCTGTAAAGCCAGCGGTTGAGCCCACTGAAGCTCCAGCACCCGCCAACACGCCGGCTACTGCCGGTGCCGATGCCCCTGAGGCAGCGGCTCCAGCGGTCGAAGGCGCTCCTAAAAAGGAAGCGAAACGCGACATCTTTGCCGAAATTGCCGGAGGCGAAGAAGAAGTCAAAATTCACAAGGCGAAAGGCTCGAAGAACGTTCTTCGCGGTATTGTCCACGTGACAGCCACTTTCAACAACACCATCGTCAGTGTCACTGACGTGAACGGCAACTCCATCGGCTGGTCCAGCGCTGGCAAGATGGGCTTCAAAGGTTCCCGCAAGAGCACCGCTTACGCAGCTCAAGTGGTTTCCCAAGACGCATGCCGCCAAGCAATGGGTCACGGTTTGAAAGAAGTCGACGTGCGTGTCAAAGGACCAGGTTCCGGCCGTGAGTCCGCTGTTCGTGCCGTGCAAGGTCTTGGCCTCGAAATCCTCTCGATTCGCGATGTCACCCCGATCCCTCACAACGGCTGCCGTCCGAAGAAAGCGCGCCGCGTCTAATCCCAGATTTTAACCATTTAAGAACATGGCACGTTATACAGGTCCTCGCGCGAAAATCAGCCGCCGTTTCGGTGTCTCGCTTTTCGGCCCTTCGAAAGCACTCGACCGCCGCAATTTCCCACCAGGTCAGCACGGTGTTCGTGCAGGCCGTAAAAAGAAGAGTGAATATTCCGTCGCTCTTGGTGAAAAGCAAAAGCTCCGTTTCCAATACGGCATTCTTGAGAAGCAATTCCGCGGTTACTACGAAGAGGCAGCCCGCCGTCGTGGTGTTACCGGTGAAATCCTTCTGCAACTTCTTGAAACCCGCCTCGACAACGTCGTGTTCCGCGCAGGTTTCGGCAACACCCGCCAAGCTGCCCGCCAGTTGGTAAACCACGGTCACGTTTTGGTGAACGGTCGCACGGTCGATATCGCCAGCTTCCAAGTGAAGCCAGGTGATGTGATCAAGGTCGGTCCAAGACCGTCTTCCCAACAACTTGCACTGCGCATGGTGGATCTCACCCAAGCAGCTCCACAAGTTGACTGGCTCTCGGTAGATCGCGACAAATTGGAGGCAACCATGGCCCGCGTGCCAGAGCGCTCCGATATCGAACCGATCGTCAACGAGCAGCTCATCGTTGAGCTTTACTCCCGCTAATCGCCGAAAGGTCTATTGGTTTTCAAAGCGTCTGGACTTCATCGTCCAGGCGCTTTTTTTGTATCGTGATCCGTCGGCTGTGGAACCGGGTTTCTTAAGCATTTGAATGAACGCAATAAGGTGCTAGGTTGCGATCAATGATGAAAGATAAAGACGTCCGTCTGATTTGTTCGGACTTGGACGGGACTCTACTTGGAAAACCTGATTCGACCGCGGATTTTGCGGAAACTTGGAAAGCACAGGGAGAAAATCGACCTGTGTTGGTTTATAGCACCGGCAGGTTGCTCAAGGATGCCATCCGCGTGGTGAAGCGTGCAGGATTGCCCACGCCGGATTATTTCATTGGTGGGGTGGGGACGATGATGTGGAACCCGCGTGAAGAAAAAGTCGTCGAGGAATTTGAAGATCTTTTGAGTGAAGGTTGGGATCTGGGGGTGGTCAGGCAGATTGTTTCGGGCCTGCCGGACATCAAGGAACAGCCGCCGGAACAGCAGCATCCTTGGAAGAGCAGCTGGTTTTGGTTTCAGCGGACACGCGAGGAGCTTGATGTGTTGCGAACCACCTTGCTCGACGCGGGTGTTGAAGCGCAGGTCATCTATTCGTCTTCCCGCGATCTCGATGTTTTGCCGAAAAGCGCGAACAAGGCGAACGCCTTGAAGTGGTTGTGCAATCACCTGGGGATCGGGCTGGATGAGGTTGTGGTCGCTGGCGATACCGGAAATGACGCGTCGATGTTTTTGCTGCCATCAGTCCGCGGTATTGCTCCTGACAATGCGGAGCCGGAATTGTTAGAGGCGCTGGTCGATGCCAATGCGTATCGGGCGAGTGGAGTTTGCGCGGCAGGTGTGTTGGAGGGGCTGGTGCATTATGGCGTTTTCGAGCAGATCGTCCCCTGCGGAACTTCGATTGATACCCAGGCGCATGACCCGGAGATCATTCGATTGTTCGAGCCGCAGGCCAGAACCGCGGGAAGCGAGACGGCGTTTATCGAAAAGGCTTATGGCAAGGCGCTGGAGGCATTGGAGAAATGTGTCACGCCGATGGGTTTCAGTGCTTGTTCCATCAAGGACAATTCAGTCACCGGAACGGATGAAAATTACAACAGTGTCTGGGGGCGCGATGGGGCGATGGCCATCACGGGAAGCTTGTCGTGCCACGATGATCGTTTCCGCGATTGCCAGAGGATGACCTTGCGCACGTTGCTGGATCACTTGGCGGAAAATGGTCAGGTGCCTGCGAATGTCCACATCTCAACCGGCGTCCCGGATTACTCCGGAGTCGGCGGGATCGCCGCGATCGACAGTGGAATGTGGGTGGTGATCGCACTCCACGCCTTCGTCGAGAAAACCGGTGAGATCGATTTTTTGAAAGAGTATCTCGATCCGATCGCCAAGGTCATGAACTGGCTTGAGGCGCACGATAGCAATCAGGATGGCTTGTTAGAAATTCCCGAAGCCGGTGATTGGATGGATCTCTTCAACCGGAGCTACAACGTTCTTTATGACGAGGTGCTGTGGTGCCGTGCCAATGTCAGCTACGGCCGAATGATGGAGTTGTTAGGTGATAAGGCCGCAGCCAGTCATTATTTCGTCAAAGCGGAGCGGGTGAAGACCGCGATTCTTGATCGGTTCTGGCCGACGACGGGGAACGGTCCCGATGGTGTTGCTGGCTTCGACGAGGTGCAGAAAGCGATCGGCGATTCCCGCTACCTGTTAGCTCAGGTCACGCCATTTTCGTTCGATTGGCGATGCGATGTGGCCGGAAACATTCTGGCCTTTTTGTTCAATGTCCTGGATTTCGAGAAGGCGAAGGTCGCATTCCGATTCATGTGGGGCGTTGGCGTGAACCAGCCGTTTCCTGTTAGAAATCTCTATCCGGTGGTGAATGCCGGCGATCCGGATTGGAAAAGCTACTACACGGTGAACCTGTTGAATTTGCCACACCATTACCACAATGGTGGCATCTGGGGCTGGGTAGGCGGGCAATGGGTTCGCTTCATTCATCGGCTCGGGTTGCGCGATGTGGCCCGCAAGGAATTGCTGAAACTTGCGGAAGTGAGCCATCAGGGAATTTTCCAGCAATGGGAATTCAATGAATGGTATCATGGCGAGACGGGACGCCCGATGGGCAAGGCTTACCAAGCATGGTCGGCGTCCGAGTTCATCGCGGCCTATCATGCGGTGATGGATGATAAACCCGAAAAATCATGAGCGATCCCAAGAAGAGCAGCGGAAAAAGCAAAGGCCTGGATATCGTCCATTTGTCACTCCACGGGTTGATCCGGGGGGAGAATATGGAGCTTGGTCGCGATCCCGATACTGGTGGCCAGTGCCTGTATGTGGTCGAGTTGGTGAAGGCGCTTGCGCAAGACGAGCGGGTTCACCGGGTGAGTTTGTTGACGCGCAAGGTGATGGATCCGCGGGTTTCGGCGGATTATTCGAAAGCTCGCGAAAAGCTGGAGGGCGGTGGAGAAATCATCCGCATCGAAGCAGGTCCGCGCCGTTATTTGCGGAAAGAAGTTTTATGGCGTCACCTTGATGCCTTCATCGATGGCACGCTCGCCTACTTTCGGCGTGAAAAGCGGGTGCCAGACATCATTCATGCCCACTACGGTGATGCGGGGTATGTGGGGCGGCAGCTGTCGGCGGTATTGGGTTGCCCGTTTGTATTCACCGGTCATTCGCTCGGTCGCGTCAAACGGCAGAAGTTGGAACAGAGTGGGGCGACACAGGAAGAAATCGAAGAGCGCTACAATCTATCAGCCCGGATCGAAGCGGAAGAACTCAGCTTGGATGCGGCGAGCATGGTCTGCACCAGCACGCGACAGGAAGTGGAAGAGCAATATTCACTCTATCACCAATATGCCGAAGAGCGCATGCGTGTGATCCCGCCAGGGGTAAATTTGAGTCGCTTCGATGGCCCGGGCGATCCGGATGTGGTGAAGTCGGTCGATGCCAAGTTGTGCCGTTTCCTGAATGATCCAACCAAGCCGCCAGTTCTAACAATCGCGCGTGCGGATGAGCGAAAAAATCTTCCCGGATTGGTGAAGGCGTTTTCTGAAAATCCTTGGCTGCGTGAAAATGCGAACCTGATCCTCATCGGTGGCAATCGTGAGACCTTTGAAAAACTGCCGCAAGGTGCTCGGCGAGTTTGGCGGGATCTGCTGCGAACGATCGATGATGGTGATCTCTACGGCAGCATCGCCTATCCGAAGCGCCATGAATCGAAAGAGGTTGCCGGCTTTTACCGTTGGGCCGCCGAGCGGGGCGGCGTTTTTGTGAATCCTGCATTCACCGAACCATTCGGTCTGACCTTGTTAGAGGCAGCCGCCGCTGGATTGCCGCTGGTTGCAACCAATGATGGCGGACCCCGGGACATTCTCGCGAATTGCAAGAATGGCGAGCTGGTCGATCCTTACCATACGAAGGAGATTGGCGATGGTCTGGAACGAGTGATTTCAGATCCGCAAAAGCAAAAAGAACTCGCCGCGCGCGGTCATGCCGCGGTTCGTAAATACTACGCATGGTCGGCTCACGTGGACCATTATCTCAACGAGCTGAAGGCAGTGGTTCTTCCCAAGACTCCGATCCATCGAACCAGTGGTTCGCGTCGAACGCTTGTGGAACGCGAGCGTTGGATCGTGATGGATTTGTTGCCGAATATTGAAACCGAATCCGAAGAGTTGCTTTCCAAGTGGCGGCATTTGTTCGATGGGCAAAACATCGGCCTCGGCATCGCTACGGGACTTTCGTTTGACGAAGCTTGGGAAGTGATTTCCCGCTGCAACATGCCCGAACCTGGATTCATCATTTCCGGCTTGGGCGCGGAAATTCGCTACGGTCGACGGGGTGTTTTGGACGAGCGCTGGCGTGGGCAACTCGCCTCGCGTTGGGATCGGGAAAAGGTTCTGGATGCCATTTCATCGCAGGATGGGATTTATCTGCAGGAAGAGAAATTTCAACATCGCTTCAAGGTCTCCTTCCTGAGAGATCCGAATCGCGCGCCATCGCGGGGGGCTCTTCAGCGCTTGCTGCGGGAAGCGGGAGTCGCGGCCAAAGTCATCGTCACCGCCCGATCGTTCCTGGACGTGATTCCGATCCATAGCGGCAAGGATGTGGCGTTGCGGTATCTGGAACATCGCTGGGGGATTGATCCGGCGCGGATTTATTATTTTGGAAATTATGGCAACGATGTCGCTGCGGTGCGGGGCCGGAATTTATCGGCGGTTCCGTCCGATGCCGACCGGGTTCTGCGCATGGTGAGGGAGCGTCCGAGATTGTTTCAGGCGCAGCAACCTGGCCTGGCTGGATTTTTCGAAGGCCTTGATCACTATGGATTTCTGGAAGGCGAAGAACCACCCAAGCCGGTTGATTCCCCAGTCGCCGAGGAGACTGTCGATCAAAACGAACTCCATCCCTGAGTTCTTGGGACGTCACGGGTCTTGCACCCTCGTGCCAGACCGTTTAGGAACTTCAGGACATTCTCATGGCATCGGATTACACGGAATCGGACATCAAGTCGTTGGACTGGCGGGAGCACATTCGCATGCGCCCCGGAATGTATATCGGCAAGCTGGGGGACGGTGGTTCCCCGGACGATGGCCTCTACATTTTGCTCAAGGAAGCCGTCGATAACTCGATCGACGAGCACATCATGGGGCACGGCAAGGAAGTCCGAATCTCGATCGATGAAGAAGGCCGTGTTGAAGTCCGTGACTTTGGGCGGGGGATTCCGTTAGGGAAACTTTACGACTGCGCCGCACAGATCAACACCGGTGCGAAATACGATAGCGAGGCTTTCAAAAAATCCGTCGGTTTGAACGGTGTCGGGATCAAAGCGGTCAACGCGCTTTCGACATTTTTCGAAATCCAGGCGTGGCGCGAAGGCAAGACCAAGGCACTCGAATTTTCGAAAGGCCAGCTGACTGTGGATATGAAAAATCCGCGGAAGGACGACGGCCAGACCGGCACGCGTTTGGCGTTCGAGCTGGATCGCACGATTTTCCCGGCCAAGGCGAAATTCCGTGAGGCGTTTGTCGAAAAAATGTGCCGGTATTATTCCTACCTGAATCCGGCCCTGACAGTCGTGTTCAACGGCACGAAATATCGCTCCAAAGACGGATTGCTCGATTTGCTGCGGGAGGAGATGGAAAACGAGGCGCTCTATCCGCCGATCCATCTGGTTGGAAATGATATCGAGATCGCCTTCACCCACAGCGAGGAAAGCGGTGAGGAATATTATACCTTCGTCAACGGTCAGAACACCTCACAAGGTGGAACCCACTTGGCCGCATTCCGGGAACAATTGGTTCAGGTGATCCGCGGATTTTATAAAAAGCAGTATGATCCATCGGACATCCGGGCGGGCATCGAGGCGGCGATCTGCGTGCGCATCATCGAGCCGGTGTTCGAGTCGCAGACGAAAACCAAATTGGGCTCCACCACCGTAGCTCCGGAAGGGGAATCCCTGCGGACCTTCATCGGGAATTTCCTCAAACTGAATCTCGATAACTACCTGCACAAAAATCCTCAAACGGCTGAAGCGATTCAAAAACGGATCCAGGCAGCGGAGCGTGAGCGCAAGGATTTGAAGGGAATTCAAAAGCTGGCCCGCGAGCGTTCACGGCAGGCGAAGGTGCACAACAAAAAGCTGCGTGATTGCCGCGTGCGCTTTGATAGCAAACACAAGCGCCGTGAGGAATCTACCCTGTTCATCACCGAGGGTGACTCGGCTTCCGGATCCATCACCAAAAGCCGCGACGTGGAAACGCAGGCGGTTTTCTCATTGCGCGGTAAGCCACTGAATACCTTCAGTCTTCCACGAAAGATCGTTTATGAAAACGAGGAGTTCGCGTTGCTGCAGGCCGCGTTGAACATCGAGGATGGCATCTCGGAATTGAGATATAACAATGTGGTGATCGCGACCGATGCCGATGTCGATGGCATGCATATCCGTCTGTTGTTGCTCACTTTCTTTTTGCAGTTCTTCCCTGAGCTGATCCGCGACGGGCATTTGTATATTTTACAAACTCCGCTGTTCCGGGTGCGTAACAAGAAAGAGACGATCTATTGTTATGATGATGCGGAGCGTCAGAAAGCATTGTCGAAACTTGGCAAGAATGCCGAAATCACCCGATTCAAGGGCTTGGGAGAAATCTCGCCGGATGAATTCAAATTCATGATCGGCCCCGACATGCGACTCGACCCGGTGGAATATGAAGAAGGCAAAAGCGTGAAGGAATTGCTCACCTTTTACATGGGCAAGAACACGCCGAATCGCCAGGAATTCATCATCGAGAACCTGCGTGAAGATGTCGATCGCCAGGTCGCCTGATTCGGCTTCGAGAATCCGCCAATCTAGCTGCGCTCTGGGAATTTCTTTTTCCAGATCGCCAGCTTTTCTTTGATTTCCTCCGACCGGCGGGTCGGGCTGAGTTCCCAGATCAACGGGCAGCCTTTCGGGAAAAAGGGCAGCAGGTCTTCATACTTCAAGGTGCCGCTGAAGGGAACGCGGTGATCGCGCGCTGGCCATTGCACATCATGCACGTGACCGCCGATGATGTATGGCTGCATGTCGGCGAGCCATTGCTGATGATCTAACAATCCGAGGTTGTGCTTCAACTGCACGTGGCCGAAATCATGCCAATACCCGACCCATGGGTTGTCGGCGAAGTGCTTTTGCAACTCAATCATTTCGCGCTCGGTTGGCATGTCTTCGAATCTGGAGCGCGACTCGACGGCGAGTTTGATGCCCAATTCCGCAGCACGCTCGGCGATGGTGGTGAGTGCTTTGATGGCACGGTGAAAATACAAGGGGCCGACTTTTTCCCGCTTCTTGACGAAGTTGATTTTGGCCTTGGTGTAGGCGGTCGTGTGTTGGCCGCCTTCATTCACCATCGCGGTCAGGCGTTTCGTCCATTTGGAGGAATCCATGGGCACTGAGCCCATGTGAAGGACCACGTAATGCGCCTTGAACTCGGCGGCGATGTCCAAGGTCTTGAGCGTCATGTCCATCGCCCGCTGGCGGTCGAAAGGCCGGTGGGAGGTGAATTCGTAGGCGTCCGGCGCATCGATCATCACTTCCACGGGGGAGGGGAAGTAGTTGTGCACGCCGGAGCAGGTGAACATGCCCGCGTCGTAGGCTTTCTTGATGCCCGGATATTTCGCCACGGTCATGCCGTGGGAGAGCTCAATGTTTTTGAACCCGAGGGAAACGATTTCCTCAATCATGGCCTCACCATCGGAGTGACGGCTGTTGTTCCAGCAGGATGAAAAGGCGAGCATTGAGGGAATTCAGTTTTCTTCGATGACGTGGCGTGAGCTTCTGTTGCGGATCGAGCCGCTTGAGCAGAAACTTGCTTAGGAGATCGACCAGTTTTGCCGCGATATCAACCTTTTTCCCTATTTCAATCGGTTGCGTGGCTGTTACTTTGAACGGTATCCATCGAACTGGTCCAGATCCTGCCTTGGTTCCTTCAGCGGTCACGAATCACATCGGCTGGTGCCGGAAGCTTCGGCGATCCGGATTTCATCAAGGTTTTGATCAACTCCACGAACTCCGAACGTTCCTCATTGGAGTCCTTGCCAAGTCCGGTTTGGGCGAAATCCCGGATCCAGCTCCACGAAACTGATCGGGTATCCGGCCTGTCGCGAAGTTTCATGCCGAACAGTGCGACTGCGGTAGCGAATTTGAAGTCCGGGTCGGTGTCGATGATCGGTTTGGCCTCACCGCTGAGGGGAAATTCGATTTTCCGGCTCACGTCGCCATCCGGATGCTTGTAGCGGAGCTTCACCGTGAGCCATTCGTCCGAGGACGCCGAAGGATTCTGCCCGACTGATGGCTTGGTCTGGTATTTCAGGTCATCAGTGGCTGCTATCAATTCCGGCGATTGCAGTTCGTAAAATGCCGTGACGGTGTGGCCCGCGCCGATGTCGCCGGCATCGACCGCGTCGTTGTTGAAATCTTCGTTGCGCAGGACCCGGTTGGCGTAGCCGATCAAGCGGTAGCGCCCGACCTTCGCCGGATTGAACTCGACCTGGATTTTCACGTCCTTCGCGATCGTGACCAGAGTGCCACTCAGATTTTGCAGGAGCACTTTTTTTGCCTCGCGCGCCGAATCAAGGTAGAAGTAGTTGCCGTTCCCATCGCGGGTGATCGAGTCCATCATCGCGTCGTTGAGGTTGCCGGTGCCGAAACCCAGAACCGTGAGATAAACTCCGGATTGCGCACGGGATTTGACCAGATCCACCAATGACTCCTTGCCGGTGATGCCGACGTTGAAATCGCCATCAGTCGCGAGGATCACGCGGTTGACGCCACCATCGATTTTCTGCTCGGTGGCCAAGTCATAGGCGCGCTGAATGCCGGCTCCGCCGTTGGTCGATCCACCTGCTTCGAGTTTGGCCAGAGCATTCGCCACCGCTTCGCGTCCAGTTGAATCGAGTGCGGTCGATGGTAGCGCGACTCCTTCCGATCCGGCGTAGACGACGATTGCCACGTGGTCGCGTTCGTCCAGTTGATCGACCAGCGTCATCAACGATTGCTTGAGCAAGGGCAACTTGTCCGGGCTTTGCATGGAGCCGGAAACATCAATCAAGAACACCAGATTCGATGCGGGTCGATTGGCGTTTTCGACCTCCCGGCCTTTCAGGGCAATGCGGACGAGTTGGTGTGACGGTGCCCAGGGACAGGTGGAAATCGTCGCACCTACGGCAAATGGCGCATCGCCCCCCGGCTGCGGGTAGGAATAGCGGAAGGCATTGATGCATTCTTCGACCCGAACTGCATCAGCCGGAACGGGTCGACCCTCTTGGATCATTCGTCGGATGTTGCTGTAGGAAGCGGTATCGACATCAATGGAAAAGGTGGAAAGCGGAGAATCCTGCGTGGATCTCCAGAATTGATCGAGAATTCTTTCGTATTGATCGCGCCCAATGAGTTCGCGAGCGCGCAATTCTTTGTAGGTGGTGGAATTCCTCTCTGTAGCCGTCAGGTCGTCAGCAGGCGGAACGATTCTTGCTCGTGGCTGGCGGTCGGGGCTGACCATGCCGAATGGATTCCCCGTGGCATCTCGAGAGCCAGCTCCGCTACCTGTTCCAGCTCCGCTACCTGTTCCACCTCCATGGCCTGTGCCGATCCCGTTAGCAGCGAGATCGGAGGGGGGAGCGATGGGGGTGGGTTCGTCGTATTTGAGGTCGGCGAAATCCGATGCGGGTAGGGGAGGTGGGGGCGCGCTTGGTTGGAGGCTCAAGTCATGGAGCGATGGGGGCAAATATTCTTTTGGGTGCTTGATCTCTTCGTTCAAGTTGGAACGGACCAAGTTCGGTTCACTTCTTGGAGCCAAACTGGGACTGAGTTTCGAGTTGCTGATTACTGCCCACCAGATGGCGGTTCCAACGGTTAGAGTTAGGGCAGCAGCGATCCCGGCGCGTTGGTAGAAACGCGACGTTTTCCTGCGGACCTTCGCAGGCGACAGGGGCTCCGCATCCACTGCGGCTTCGAGTTGTTGGATGAATGCTTCGTCAGGCCCTTGATGCAGCTCACGGAGCAGTTCATCGAGCAGACGGTCTTCGGGCGATGGAGAGTTCATTCTGGAAAGAGGGCTGGAATTTCAGGCGTTGGATTCGAGGCATTGGCGGAGCGCCGTGCGCGCGCGTTCGAGTCGTTTGCGAAAGGTCGCTGCGGGTATGCCTATGGCTGCAGCTGCGGATTCACCGTCGGAATTACTATCATCATAGTAGGCTTGAACCGCGGATGAGAGGGTCTCTGGAAGTTTTGCCCGGCAATCGTGCAACCGCCCGAGCAAACCGGATTCTCCACTCTCGGCGCACCATTGGCGGATGACTTCCTCAAGTCCCACCAGCTCCGGTTCCTCCAGTGGGACTTCGCGTCGGTGCCGCCGGCAATCTTCACGCCACTTGTTCCGCACAATGCCACGCAGCCAGGAGCCGAAATCACGGGTGATGTCGAATTTTCCGATCGATTGCCAGGCGGCGACAAATGAATCCTGGACGATTTCCCGAGCTCGATCCGGGTGCCCGCAAAGTACGCGGGCATAGGCAATGAGCGGTTGATGATGATCGCGGATCAGCTCGGAAAATCGGGATCGGTCCATGATGGAGAAGTTTGCAGCTGCGACGGCGGATTTCATGGTTTTCGCCTCCTATTGATTGTGAGGCCATGATTTGTGACATCAAAATCAAAAAAAACCGGCTCAGGAAGAACGAGGTCTTCCGGAGCCGGGTGGATGGTTGCGGATTGGTCGGCGCGCGTGGCGGCAACATTCCGCGGTCAGGGATGATCAGGCACGAAATTGCCAACGCGTGTCGACATCGTTGTCGCGCCAGGCTGGGCGACGGGAAATGGGGTCTTGCAGCGTGCGCAGGGCCTTTCGACCACCGGTCGAAAGATGGGTCTCGGTATCGAGCACGATGGTTTCGAGTCCCATGTAGTAGGTGTCGCGGAGAGTGGCGACGGATTCTTCGCCGAATGCGCTCGCGAGGTGCTCCGAGAGAAGCCGGGCTTCCTTCTTCCCAAGAAAAAGGAAGGCCGGCGTCTCATCGTAATGCGACTTCGAGCGAATCAAGCGGGCAATTGCCATGGTATCCCATTCATCATCCAGAACGACTTCCGGCGTTCTGGTCGTCGATCCGGCTGACGAAGCCTGGGGTTCGATCGCAGTCTCAGTAGCGGGACCTGCTTCGATTTCAGTTTCAATGATACTCATATGGGGGTGAGAAGGATGACCTTCGCGCGGCAAATAGCATGAGCCGTGCCACCCGGGGTTTTCGGGTATCGGGGAAATTTTTCCGCGCCTGGCTGCACCCTGAAATTGCGGAGTCGGGAAGGTCGATGCAGGCTCCCGGCATGAAGACGATTGAGACCGGAAGCACCCTGCGCGCGGAGCTGGCTAAACTTCCTAAGCCATTGGTATTGGTGCCAACCATGGGGGCGTTGCATGAAGGGCATTTGTCGCTCATCCGCCGTGCGCGCGAGCTGGCCGGGCCAACCGGTACGGTGGTCGTTTCGATTTTTGTGAATCCGATCCAGTTTGATCGCGCATCGGATCTCGAGGGTTATCCACGGCCGATGGAAGCCGATTTGGCGGTTTGTGAGGCGGAAGGGGTGGATGTGGTTTTCACCCCGGAGGTGTCATCCATGTATTTTCCGGATCGATCGATCACCGTTTTGGAACAGTCGCTTTCGCAGACCTTGTGTGGCGCGACCCGGCCCGGGCATTTCGACGGAGTTTGCACGGTGGTGCTGAAACTGTTTCTGCTGTCCGGTTGCGAGATCGCGGTTTTTGGTGAGAAGGATTACCAGCAGTTGGCAATCATCCGCCGAATGGTTCGCGACCTGAATGTCCCGGTTGAGATTGTTGGCGGGCCGACCGTGCGGGAGGCGGATGGCTTGGCAATGTCTTCGCGGAATGTGAAATTGACCGCAGAACAGCGCGCGGATGCTCCACGGATTCGCAAGGCCTTGCTGAAAGCCAGTGAGGCGCTGACCAAGGAGGAAATCTTGCAGATCGCGAGTGAAGAAATTTCGGCCTCACCGCTAACCCGGATCGATTATCTATCGCTGGTGGATGCGGAAACGCTGCAGCCGGTGGATGATCTAAATCGCCCAACAGTCCTGGCGACCGCGGTGTTCTATGGCGATGTCCGATTGATCGACAACATCCAGATCAGCGCTCGCTGATTTCGGGATCGCTCAAGGCTCCGGGACGATTTGGCCACGTGGCGGATCCAGGTTTCCGCCATCGTTGTCCAGATGATCCCTAATCAGAAACCATATCGCGATCGCGAGAAGGAGTGACAGTATCTTCGCGATCCAGTTCTTCGTCATCTTCAGGTTCAGTAAGGGATTTGCCGGCTATGAAAATATCCGCCAGCCGGTCGCGGAATTGTTTTTCGGTTAGATTTCGTTCCAATCGACCATCGACGCAAATGGAAATCCCGCCCGTTTCTTCGCTCACCACGACAGCGACGGCATCGGTTTCTTCAGTGAGACCGATGGCGGCGCGGTGACGCAAACCGGTCGAGCGGTCCCGCATTTCGCGCTGAGTCACGGGGAATACGCACGCGGCTCCCGCCACGCGGTCATCGGCGATGATCATGCCGCCGTCGTGCAAGGGAGCTTTCGGGTAAAAAACGGCAGTCGCCATTTCGGGGGAAAATTGGGCATCCAGCACCACGCCGGTTTCGAGGAATTTCTTCAGGCTGATATCGCGCTGGATCGCGAACAGTGCGCCAATACGCTTTTTCGACAAGGCGATCACCGAATCCGCAAACCGTTCGAGGAAGGCCAGTCTGCGTCTGCTGGAAAAGGAAAAGATCCGCTTGCTGCCGAGTCGGGCAAGGGCATCGCGTAGCTCGGGCTGGAAAATGACGATCAAGGCAAACGCCAAAATCGCAGAGGCGCGGGTGATGAGCCACCAGATGACCTCGAAGCGGAAAACCTGGGAAACCAGGGTCAACACCACCAGGATCGTGCCGAGTCCGACCAGAATCTGAGCACCGCGCGTGGCCCGGAAAGCACGGTAAATCTGGTAAATGCAGACGGCGAGGACCAGGATCTCAATCCCGTCGCGCCAATGTTTTTGAATTTCGGGCCACATGGGTAACGTCCAGATCATAGGGCGTGCGGTTCCGGCTGTCACTTGGAAACCTTTGTTGCCGAAGAAGTCATCCCTTGCGGCGCGCGCCCGGCTAGGTTTTACTCGCCGCATGCACGAGGAAATCACCCTGACCCGCGAGGTGTCTGCCATTCAAATCCCAAGCGGCGATTCGCTTACCCTGCCAGCCGGCACCCCGGTGTTCATCACCCAGCGGTTGGGCGGCACTTTCACGGTCGCGACTTCCCAAGGCCTTGCTCGGATTTCCTCTCAGGATTCGGATGCCCTCGGCGTCGATTTGGAGGAAGAAGCCAAAAAACAGGCAGAGGCGGTGCGCCTTCACGATGCACCGATCGAAGAGCAGGTCTGGGCGCAGCTCAAAGGCGTTTACGATCCTGAAATCCCGGTCGATATCGTGAATCTCGGCTTGGTCTACGACTGCGTGCTTGAGGAGCTCGATGGTAAAAAAATCGTCGCCGTGAAAATGACGCTCACTGCGCCAGGCTGCGGCATGGGCCCGGTGATTGCTGCCGATGCTCAAGCGAAAATCATGACCATCGAAGGCGTTGACGATGCACGCGTTGAGCTGGTTTGGGATCCCGCCTGGAATCAGGAAATGATTTCCGAGGAAGGGAAAATGAAGCTGGGAATGATTTGATCCAGCCGGAAAGGCGACGTGTCAGTCGTCTTTCCAAGTTTGATCAATGTAAGAGAGAATCATCGGCAAGGCCGCGTCCAGAATCGCGGCCGTTTCTTCGTAAGCCCGGCGCCCCATGCCGATGGGGTCTGGAACATCCGCGCCGATGCCACGGCCGGGCAGTTCAACGAAATCACAGGCCAGGTGGTATTTCTCGGATTGTTCCGGGAATCTGGCTTCGAGGGTCGCCAGGTGGCTGGATGTCATCGCAAACACGTGAGTTGCCTCGTCCAAAAGTTCGGAAGTCACCGGCTGGCTGGTGAAGTTTTTGAGTGAAGCACCGCGTTTTTTCAAAATCAGCTCGGTTTCCGGATTGGCTGTATCGCCGGGGTAGGCGGACACGCCTGCGGAAGCGACACTGAAATCCTTCCGATCCGCGACGAGTTTGGTGAACAAGCCCTCCGCCATCGGGCTACGGCAGGTGTTTCCGGTGCAGACAAAAAGCACGCGTTTTTTCGAAGACATCGGCGGAAACATGCTTTTAGTTAGAGACCACGTCAAATGCGCATTGGCCATCCCTGTCAGGAATCTTGCCAATTGCTGTTTTAAAGATAAGATCCGCGCTGTGGATGGTGACTCGTATCAGATCGGTAGGTCGTTAATCGAAGCACGTGAGGCTGCTGGCCTGGAGGTGATCGATGTGATGTACCAGACCAAGATTCCACGCGCGGTGGTGGAAGCTTTGGAGTCAGAAGACTTTTCGTTTTTTTCCAGCCCGACCTACGCCAAGAGTTTCCTTCGGCAATACAGTGAATTTTTAAAGGTCGATGCCGATGAGTGGCTCAACGCACTCGAGCCGGGTTCCTACGTGGCTGGCCAGGTGTTAGGCCCATTGGTGGAAACGGTAGATGAGCCGGAACTGGGTGAAACCGCCGCGCCTGCGACGATGGGCGGCTTTGCCTCCATTTGGTTGCTCCTGATTTCCGGCGCCTTGGTATTCGGCGGGGTGAAGGGGTATCAATGGTTAGAGCAAAAGTTGGATCATGAGCCGAAGGTTTCAACGGAGCCGGGCCAGAAAGAAGATACCGAACTGAAAACGCAATCCACCCCGCCACCTGAGGAAATCAAGGCGGCGACCAGTTCATCCCTTCCGCCAATTCAACCGCTGACTGCGGAAAATCATCACCCGCTCCGCCAACCGGCGCAGCCAACTGAGTCGCCCGTGCCACGGGCCATCATCGTGCATGAATGATCAGCGCTGACTGCGCTGCCAATTTTGGATCGCGTGCAAGAAGGGCGTCAGGTATCGCTGAGCCTTCGCCACGCCGATGCCGGGAACTTCGAGGGCTTCGGTGGAATTGGACGGCTGATAGCGAACCAGTGCCTCCAGCGTTTTGTTGCCGAAAATGACATAAGGCGGAACGTTTTCCTGGCGTGCCATGGTTGCCCGCAAGTCCCGCAGGATTGAGTAAAGTTGCCCGTCGAATCCCTGATCCTGCAAGCTGTCAGGCTTTGGGCCCGCATCTGTATCCGGCCAGTTCATCGAGAACGATTTCTTGCCTCGCATCACCTGTTCGCCCTCATCCGTTAAGGTCAGCAGGGGATAGTCGCCATTGATCGTGATCACCAAACGGGCATCGTGCAGCGACCGCATCAGCGCGTTCAAATACCCCGCGCCTTTTTCTTTCAGAATGCCGTAGGTGCTCAGTTCATCGAGCTTTGCGGATAGAATTTCCTGCGACCGGCTCCCGGCGAGCATTTGCACGATCCGGCCGCGACCGAAACGCGCTTCCCAGCCATTTGCGGTGCGGCGCGACATGCGGGCGACGCCGCTCAGCGCCTTGCGCACGATCAATGCTTCTTCAGTCGTTGGTGGACGGATCTCGTCCGATCCTTCCTCGCGGCAAACGTCGCAATTGCCACACGGCTTGCCACCGTTTTCACCGAAATAGGTGAGAATCCACTGCTGGCGACAAACCCGCGAGTAACACATCTCGACCATCGCCTTCAGCTTTTCGCGATCGCGCCGGTCTTTTTCCTCGATTGAAGATTCATCGAGCTGCAGCTGGCTGGTCAGCACTTCAGGTTTCAGCAAACGTGTGCCTCGCGTCCGTTTGCCCGGAACGTCAAAGCGCTGGATATACCCCGACCGCGCCAACACCGTCAGTCCGCTACCCACCGACATTGGGTTCTTCACATCGGCGCCAGAAGCGATCTCGTCCAAAGTACGATGCACCTCGTATTCACGATCCGCCTCGTTGAGCAGGTATTGATAAATCGAACGAATCGTCGCAGCCGTCGGGTTGGCGCCTTCGATGAAAAATTCCTGAGTCCGGGTATCGGCATAGTTGAACAGCATTTCGCACACCGCAGCCTCGCCATCGCGTCCGGCACGTCCGGCTTCCTGGTAGTAGGCTTCGACACTGCCCGGAATTTCATAGTGGATCACAAATCGCACGTCGGGCCGATCAATCCCCATGCCGAACGCGTTGGTTGCGACCGCGATGTCGACCTTGCGTTGGATGAAAATCTCCTGGGCGCGATCGCGCTCCTGATCGCTCATGCCGCCGTGGTAGGCGATGCATTTGATGCCCCAACTTGCGAGCGTTTCTGAAACCGAATCCACTTTCTTACGGGTCGCGCAGTAGATGATGCCGGTGCGGTGGGCGGCGACGATCGATTTGATGCGCTCGTCCTTGTGCGAGGCCTTGTCGACCCCGGTGATGGATAACGCGAGGTTGGGACGGGAAAATCCGCTGACCCGCTCGAAGGGGTTGCGCAGCTTGAGCACGCTGCGGATGTCCTCTCGAACTACGGGAGTTGCCGTAGCGGTAAGCGCGACACATTGCGGACTACCGATTTTTTCCAACGCCTTGCCGAGCCGGAGGTAGTCCGGGCGGAAATCGTGCCCCCACTGGCTGAGGCAGTGGGCTTCGTCGACCGCAAACAGTGAAACCTCGACCCCGCGAATCGCATTGAGAAAACTTTCCGCACGAAACCGTTCCGGTGCAACGTAGACGAGCTTCCACTTTCCAGCCCGCATGTCGTCCAGGCGTTCGCGTTGTTCGGCCCAGCTTAGCGTTGAGTTGATCATCGTCGCGGAAATGCCGCGTGCGACCAGCGCGTCGACCTGATCTTTCATCAGCGCGATCAATGGTGAAATCACCAGGGTCACGCCGCTGAAGCACAATGCCGGAATTTGATAGCACAGCGACTTTCCGCCGCCGGTTGGCATCACGACCAGCCCGTCCTTACCGGAAACGATTTCGGAAATGACGCTTTCCTGACCATCCAGAAACCCGGAAAATCCGAAGTGCTTTGCCAGCGCCTCGTGAGGCGTCGACAGCAGCGATTTGGATGGGGCAGGGGATGGCATGTCGGCAGAAAGGACAATCCCTCGACCGCCCGGCGTCAATCTTTGTCACAAGACTGAACTGATCAAATGATTAGTAAAAGTCGGAAATTTACCCGATCAGGTCACCAATCGAGCCGAAATCGGGCGAAAACAACCGCTTGTAGGTTCGCGCCGCGTAGCCATCGGTCATGCCGGACAGGAAATCACACACCAAGCGCGCCCGCCCGGCGGCATCGGGTTCGGCGAGGATTTCCGCTGCGGAATCCGCAGGCAGGAGCTGGAAATCCTGGCCGTCGATCGATTCGTTTAGCACGTAGCGTTGGTAAAGCAGCTCCCAAAGTTGGCGCAACAGGCGGCTGCCTTTGTGCTCGAGTTGCTTGAGCTGCGGGGAAAGGAAAACGACTTCGAACGCGAGCTTTTTGAACAACGCGGACTCGGCTTTCACCGCCGGATCGATCACCAGCCGGAATTTGTAGCGATTGGTGGTATCGCTGAGGAAATTGGCGTCGGTTTCGATCCGCGTCGCCTGGATGTAGCGGCCGATGCGCGCGCCGACGAATGGATCGACTTTTCTCCGACGAATCGCCCGCATCAGATCGCCGAGCGGGGTGCCCTCGCCAGTCGGGTGCTGATGTTGCTCCGCCCAGGCTTCGATTTTTTCGAGATGGAGAAATCCCGCGCGCACGCTGTCCGACAAGTCATTGAGCGAATACGCCGTGTCATCCGCCCAGTCCATGATCTGGCACTCGATCGATTTGAAGGAGTCGCGGGTTTTTCCTGGGATGAGCTCCATCGGGAAATCATTGCCGCCGATCGCCCAGTCGAGATGGGAAAATTGTTCGTCGTAGATGAAATGGTGAGCGGGTGCTTTGCCGTCGGATTTCAGCTCGGTCCACAGTGATTTGTATTTCAACACTCCGTCGAGAAAGGCGCGGGTCGGATTCATCCCGGTGCGTTTCGCCGAGAAAATCCGATCGGTCAGCAAGCGCAGCGTTTGGGCATTGCCTTCGAATCCGCCGTGGTCGCGCATCAGGTGGTTCAACGTTCGTTCGCCGGCGTGACCGAATGGCGGGTGGCCGAGGTCGTGCGAAAGGCAGACGGCCTCGACCAGATCGGGATCGATGAAAAAGTCATCGTTGAACGGTCCATCGGGTCGGGTTTTCAGCCAATGGGAAATCGCTTTGCCGATTTGCGCGACTTCGAGCGAATGGGTGAGCCGAGTACGATAGAAATCGTATTCGCCACTCCAGAAAACCTGGGTTTTGTTTTGCAACCGGCGAAACGTGGTGGTGTGCAGCACCCGGTCGCGATCGATCTGGAACGGGGATCGGTAATCGCCCTGATCCTGCATTCCAGAGCGTCGTTCGGTGTCAAAGGCCCCGTAAAATCGGTTCAGCATCGGCAGTATCCGACGCGAGCCAGCGCACGAAGTCGAGACGGAATGACGCGCGAAGGGAGATCGGTGAAAATTCCGCAAAATTTCCACGAAGTTGCAATTCAATGATGAATCCGTGAGTATCCTACGCTTCCAACCATAGCATCCATGCACGCCATCAAACGCGCCTTCTTCTGGCTCTCTGGAGCAGGAACCGAAACTCTCGAACAATGCCCGAACTGGGAGCAGCGGAAATACGTCGCGTTCGGAGCGACGGTTCTGGTGCCTTGCTCGTTCGCGTTCATCGCCTGCGCCTACGCGCTGTCGACCCTCACCTCGGAACCCCGCGTCATTTACCCGGTCGCGGCGGTTTGGGCGTTCATCATCATGACGATCGACCGCGCGTTGCTCGCGGGTTACCGGCCGTATCTTTCGATTTTCCGCAAGGGCGCGCAATTTTCGCTGCGCTTGCTGGTGGCGATTCTGATGGGAATCACGATCGCGCACCCGCTGGTCTTGTTGTTGTTTCGCGACACGGTGACCTCGGTGATCGAGAAGGATCGCGCGGCGGAAATTGAGGTGGTGCGGTCCGGATTTGAGAAGGAAAAATCTAAAGTGCGCGAGCAGATCGGCGTTCTGGAAACCGCGCTCGCCGAACAACGCCAGCGTTGGAATGAGTCATTCCAGGCGAAGTTCATCCTGCAGGAGAAAGAGGATGCTACGGCTGCCATTCCCGGCATCACGGAGGATCAGCAGAAAGAGCTGAAGGCATCAATCGATAAGGCCACTGAACCTTTTCGGGATCGATTGACGGTGGTCGACAAGCAGATCGATGAACTCACTCCGCAATACACGACGCTGCAAACCGAGCTCGGATTTTGGCAGGCCGAATTTGAGCGCGAGCTGAATGGTCAACGGTCGGGGATCGCCGGTGAAGGGCCGCGTGCGCGGTCGATACGATCGGACCAGCTCGAACCACGGCGCGAGGAATCCAAACGGATCGGCGGATTGCTGGAACACCTCACGGCGGAAAAGGCGAATCTGCAAACGCAGTCGCGCCAAGCCGAAGCTTCGGCGATCGCTGCATTTGAGCAGAAGCTGAAAGAAATCGAAGCTGCGAACCAAGCCGAGGCGGATCGCGTCGCGGCATTGAAGCAAAAGGTCGAGGAGGATCAGGCCGATCAATTTGTGACTCAACAGAATGCGCTGCGCGAAACGATCAAGCAGCAGATCGACAGCCGCATCAAGGAGCTTGAGCTGGTGCAAGGTGAGCTGGCTGCGGTGGTGAACGAAGAATCCGAGCGGCTCGATGCGATGCGCGCGGAACCTCGCAAGGACATCCTCACCCAGACTCTGGCGCTGCACGCGTTGTTCGAGGCGGGCAACGAAGGCGGCAAGTTTGCGTTCTACACGTATGTCATTCTCACCGCGTTGTTCATGTTGGTGGATACCATTCCATTGATTGTGAAATTTTTCACCAAACCCGGGCCCTACGACTCATTGGTCGATCGCGATGAAATCGCCTTCGACTCCGAGCATCGCGCTTACAAGCAAAGCCGCAGCCGCTACATGCAACAGCTTTCCAGCGGAAATCTGATCGCAGTGACCCGCAACCAAGGACTGGAACACGCGCTGGTCGATGGCGTTGAACACACCCGCGCGGCCCGTGAATTTCTCGATTCCTTGATCGAAATGGAGCGCTCATTTGCCGAGAAAATGAAACTGGAGGAGCAAACCATCGGCATTGCCGAAAGCGACAAACGCGCCGCGCTCGAGGCGATCAAGAAACGCTTCTACGAAGACCTGCACCACCGGATGGAAATCTTCTTCACCGCCCGGAGAGCGTAAATTTAAACAATATATATCTATCTGTTGTGGTGGATAATGAATAATTCCATGTGGATAGTTGTTAGTATGATGATAGGTAATGGTACGGGTATTGCTAATTCACTCATACCCTATGACTATTGCCACTGCTCCCCGTATGGCATTGCTATCTGCAATGTTTCTAACAATTCCAAGCATTTACGCTGCTACTCCGATTGCTGCTACTGGTGCTAATCAGGACATCATCGTTGAAGGCTACAATCCTGGTGGTGATTTAACCACTTATGCCACCTCATCATTCGATGTAGCTAACGGATCCACTTTCCTCGCGAAAGGAATTGGTTTTGGCGGTGATCCGGGTCTCCTTCAATCATTTGTTAGTGAGAGCGATCCTTCCGTAGAATTTGAACTTCTTGGAGGTTATGATGAGTTGAATACTCTTCAACTAATTAATGGCACCTCAGGGACATTGACCATGGTAACTCCAAGTGCCTATTCTGAAATCTACGTTCTGACTGCATCCGCAAACGGAAGTGCTACAGGTACAGCAACTGTAAATTTCTCAGGTGGTTCATCACTCGTTCTGGCATTTGCTTCTGGCGACTGGTACGGCTCCGACGATGTCGCAATCTCAGCTGGTCCGGTATATGCAGGCACTTCTGGAGGAACTCGTGCTTATTATACCAATGGGAACGATGCTCCAGCCCCGCCTAGATTATTCCAATATGAACTCGCTATTCCATTAGCATATCAAGGTTTGGAGGTCACCTCGATTGATTTTTCGATTGATTCAGCTGGAAATGACCAGCTTTATACTTCGATCATGGGGCTTAGTGGCAATGCTGTTCCTGAACCATCTGTAGCAGCAATGATTTCAGCTTTGGGATTGTTTGGTCTTGTTAGACGTAAACGCGCAAATGTTTGATTTTCACATTCTTATCTTGTTGAATTTAATCTGGTGAAGAGCTAAATCTAACGGTTAAAAACGATTTCGCGATTATCGCTCTATGCTGCGGTAATCGCGTTTTAGTATCGAGTGATCTCATCGTATGATGATCCAAATTTAGTAGTTTTTATTTCATTGATGCGTTTTTTGGTAATCCTAGTTGTTACGGAAGCGATACCAGAGTGGAAGATTGATCATTGTGCTGACTTTGCCTTTTGATAAGCGGAGAGGGTTAGGAAAAACCATTTCTTGCGATAAGCAAAGACGAGGAATGTGACCATGAGGGCGATGCCTAGAGCGATCCACATATAGAATCGAAACTTTCGCCAGAATATCAATGATTGGTAGAACTCAATCTTCTGATCAATTTGACCGGGCTTAGGATAGCCGTATTCTCGCGATAGTTCCATCAGCTCGATCGCAGGTTCTACGGAGTTCAAATGCGCTTCCAGTAAAGCATAGGAATATAATAAGTCCGCTACAATGGGATCGGTCGGTTTAACAAAGACGAGCCTCTCCTTGAGTTGATGATGCAGCGCGTTCTGGAGGTTCAGGGCGAATTGCTCTTCACCTTGGATCACCAACTTGGATCGAGGAGAAATGGCCTCCGGGAGCTCGATCAGATGGTGGTGATTGAGGAAATCCGGATCATCCTGAAGTAGGATTTTCGTTTTCAAAATGGCGGCATGGAGCCATTCCGTGCCTTGGTGAGATTCGGGATTCCGCCGGATTCCTTCTTCGATCCATTTTAAGGCGGAACCGAGATCGCCGTGAAGCTCGTATGCAGTTCCTAGATTCGAAGCAGTGCTGTAGCGACCGGGAAATTCGGCCTCAAGATCGGTCAAAATGGCGATGGCTTCGTCAAAGTGGCCGGACAGGATTTTCCGAACCCCGGATTTTTCCAGTTCAGTGATCGGGTCTTCATCTGGCCCGGATTCATGCGAGATCAAATCCATCATCGACCTCGGGTCGGAGTCCATCGCTCGTCTCAAATCACCGGCCGGATGACTGAAGAGCAAGGTTGATTTTCCATCGAGCGAAGTGCCCGGAACGTTGATGCAGGCTTGGCTCCTGAGCTGAAGAAGGAAAAACAACGGGATGAAGCGGAGAAAGTTCATGGACACCTTTCCCACCTGATCAGTTTGTTTGCAAAACGGCAACAATAAACGGGTTGCCAGTTATGGCGTATCCGTGCGCTCAAAGCGGCCTGCTTGATAATTCTTCCGAACTTTTCCAGCGGGAAAAATCGTGCCATTCATGGCGAGATACACGCCGGGAGTGAGGGATTGCACGGCTCCCAGCGCGAGCCCGAGGTTAAAGATCGCGTCCGTTGTACGAAACCTGGCAGGCGCCAAGGCTCCCGTGAGCACAATGGTTTTTCCGGCAATTCCAACGAGGGCTTCAGCGGTAACAGCCATCGAGTCGGTTCCGTGAGTGATCAGAATGTGTGACTCGGCGGCACCCTCGCACACTTTGCGAATTGCAGCCCGGTCGTTGTCGTCGAGCTCAAGGCTGTCCTTTCGCATCAGGGGTTCGAGTCGCCATGGCAAGGTTACGCCCGCTTCCTCGAACACGGCAGGAACGGTCGACGTGCCAACCTCATACTGGGATGAGGCGTCAAAGTAAACTTTGTCGATGGTGCCGCCGGTAGTCAGGATCAGGAGGTTCATGGGGAAGTAGCGCTAGTGGATTCCGATACGTGGAAACAAAGCAAACCGCCAGCGAAACTCGCCCCGGAATTTCATTCCTCATGCGGCGCAGCGCTTTGAGGCATCTGGCATTCAGATGAAATGATCGCTAAATCGCAAATTGTTCTTGAGGTGTAACAGTTGTAGTGATACACAAATAACACATTCAACATGCTTCCGTTTTCATTCCAACTACGCGATGGCGAACCGGTCTCGGACCAAATTGTCCGCGCGGCGCATCATGCTCTGGCGAGTGGTGAGTTGCGGGAAGGGGATCTATTTCCCTCGGTGCGCGCGCTGGCGCAGGAACTAAAAATTTCTCCAACCACCGGCCACAAGGTGATCCAGCAATTAAAGGATCTCGGCTTTCTGATCAGTCGACCCGGGATTGGCATGGTCATTCAGGCACCCCAGCTGCCATCGCTCGAACAACGGCTAGCGATGATGGAGCCGGCGGCGCGGCGGTTTCTCGATGAAGCGCGATCGCTCCATCTAACGATCGATGAAGTGGAGCAATTGCTACGGCGGTTGCAATCGAACCAAATCTAACAAAATCATGATAACTATTCGCGGATTGCAGAAGCGATTCCATGGGAAGGATGCCCTGCGCGGTGTCGATCTCGATATACCCGAAGGAAAGGTGACGGCCTTTCTGGGACCCAATGGCGCTGGGAAAAGCACCACGATCAAATGCGCCATGAACCTGATCGATCGGGATGCCGGTAAAATCCAGATTCTTGGATCTGATGCCCGTGATCTTGGCCCGGAGCAATGGCGGCGCATTGGCTACGTTTCAGAAAATCGCAGACTTCCGGAATGGCTGACAGTTCCCAAACTGCTCGATTTTATCCGGCCGATGTATGGGGATTTCTGGGACCGCGATTTTGAGAAAAAGCTGCTGAAGGATTTGGAAATACCGCTGAAAACCAAATTGCAGAACATGTCACGCGGTCAGAAAATGAAGGCCGCCTTGCTCGCTGCATTGCCTTATCGGCCACAACTCATCGTGCTCGACGAACCGTTCACAGGGCTGGATCCCTTGGTGCGGGACGAATTTCTAACAGGTCTGTTGGAACTGACCGAAACGGAAGGTTGGACTGTGTGGATCTCCTCGCATGACATTGAGGAAGTGGAGCGTTTTGCCGACCGCATCGCCGTATTGGAAAATGGCCGGATCGATTTGCAGGAAGATGTGGAAACCCTCCAGTCGAGATTCCGCCACGTGGAGCTTTGGTTCGATGAAGCGGTGGAATTGCCGGCGAATCTTCCTGAAACCTGGATCAACCTGCAGGCCGCAGGGCGAACCATTCGCTATGTCGATATCCAGTCGAACGGACCCGAGAGTTCCACAGCGTCGGTTCAGCTTTTTCCATCCTCCGTCCGACAAGAAATACGTCCCATGACTCTCCGGGAAATCTTCGTCGCGCTTGCTCGCAGTTATCGAATCAAAACTCACTAAAATTATGCCATTCTCACCGCTTACTCGGTTTCTTGGAATTACTATTGTTCTATCTTATGCCATTGCGATATTGTGGCCCGATGATCAATCCTACCTTTGGGGTTGGAAGATGATCCCTGCTTTGTCGCTGATTATCAGTCTCTTGAGTTGGAGCATGGTTCGTGATGCTGCGCCGTTTGATGATCGATCTTTTCATCGAACCTTGCCGGTAGCGAATGGCCTGATATTTAGGAGATTGCTCGGCATGTATGGATGGATTCTTCTTGGGATTGCTGTGGTTGTATTGATCTATTGTTGGGTATTTAACTTTGGTTGGCGTGCCATTAGCTATGGTATGGTTTATCTAACGGTGCCAGTATGGTCGATGATGGCTGCGACTGGGTTGGCTTTTAGCCTATGTGGTTCAAGAGGGTATCGTAAGTTGTTGAGCTGTTTAGCAGTTTTTTTTGTGCCATTGATCTCTGTGAGTCTATTGTTTTGGTGTAAAAACAAGTTTCAATATGGGGTATATGAAAAGAATAATCTGGTTATTGATGGGTTTATCTTCAAGAAAATGCATATTCTAGACTCGGTAGAAGTTGCTATTTTGGTTGCGGCGATATCGTATCCTTTGATTTGGTGGATGGTTTCGGTTCGGAGATTCTATTCTGTTGGGGTGTTACTAAGTGGTTTTGTGGGTGCAGTTTTACCTTGGGTCTGGACTTATCTCGATTTTGGTGAATTGCCTGAACGTTTTTATACGGGAGAATCTGCTCAAACTCAGCATCGCTTGGTAATAGAGATGAAGTCGGATTTTTCGAAGGATCAGAAGTGGATTCCTATTGAAAAGATGGTCTCTATAACGGGGCTGAAACCTGGTGAATTTACCGATATTTGGTTCATGATGGGCCGTGATGCAGCGGGTGACCACTTCGGGGTTCAACTATTTGATGTGCCTGATCAACCTGATTTCGGAGATCGCTCAATGAGGACACGATTGGTGGTTTCCAGATCTGCGGATGGAACAATGCACTGGGGTAGGAGGCCGGCTGTCTGGTCGCAACTTGAAAGGCTTATCCCTCAGCATGAAACATTTACTTTTTGGAATAAGGACGATCAAATTCCCACCCACTTGTCAGTCTCTAGAGATTCACTATATGCTAAATCTGAGGATGCCCAGCCTCTGCCAGTAGATGAGTCGACTGAAATCTATTGGCCAGATTTACATTTGCCGATACGGATTTATGGACCCGGGGTTTTTAAATTAGAGGAAGTCGGAATATTCGACTTGTCCTCGGGTGGGAGTAGTAGACTCGCAGGCGGAGGAAAAGCTGTGATTGGCAAGCTTTCGGAACATGATAATCATTACAGTATTACCCTCAAACGATATACCGAAGACCTTTCGGAATTGAAAGGGGCATGGCTCGGAGGAGAGATGTCTGACTCAATCCCAGACGCCTACGGTCAGCCCTGGTTGATTGCGATAGATCAATCAGGCAAACATGCAGTAGCTCTCTCTAGCGGTGAGAGACCGAGTATGCAGTTCGATTTGGTAATGCTGGGTCGTTGCTACAAAACGACCTTCGATCTAGGAGAAGTCAAAACACCAGAGGAGATCGCTCGTATGGAATGGTTACGAAAATCCAAGCTTTATGTGTTTTGGTCGAGACGTGTAGAGTCACTGCCAAAATTCATGAGCATCAGTAAATAGAATGCTAGTTTTTGGAGAATGGAGAATATTTCAAATGATGCTGGATTTTAAGTTGCTCATTTCGTAGATGGGCAACAGCACAGAAGTTTGAAATCTCCAATCTGGAAATATCCCATTCATGAAATCGTCCCGTTCTCCTTGGAAATCCTTTGCGATATTGGTTCTTGGACTCGCCCTCGGCACGGGCATCGGAGTTTTTGTTGGCCCGAAAGTCATCCCGGGCTCTCGCTCGATTGCTGATACTTCCGCATCTTCAGCTGCCGCGCCCAAACCTGCAGCTGAAGCCGGGAATGACGTGAAGGCTTCTTCTGAACCAGTGGCGCCAGAAGAGACTGCATCTCAAGATCTGGGAGATCGGGTTCGTGAAATTTTCCGCGAACGGGTAGAAACGGAGCGCTATGAGAAGTTCTGGAATTTAGTTCAAGGAATCGAGTTGAGCCAATATCCGGAAATGGTGGCTCTCGTTCGGGAAAGCGACCTGCAGGGGATTGATGCCGGAGGCGAGTGGTCGCGCATGTGGACGAGCTGGGGAAGGCGCGATCCGGTTGCGGCCATGGAGTTTCTGCGCACCAACACCTGGGCGGGTTGGGATTCGTTAGCGATCACCGAAGCTCGGGATCGGGCGCTGACGGCCTGGACGGAGGTCGATGCGGAAAGCGCTCGGAAATTTGTCGATGAGAGCCCAGAAATCGCAAGCGGCGATCGGTCATACGTTTACGGCCTGGTTCGTGGCTGGGCGAATGTGGACCCGGATGCAACCGTGGCTTGGCTCGCGAAAACCGGCCTGGGAATGCGCGGCGAGTTCAAAATGGTGGTGGCTGCGGTTTACCGAAAAGGTGGCCAGGAAGGCATCAATCAATGGTTTGCCAAGATCAATCAATCGGATTTGCCGGTGTCAGACAAGGCGGGCTACGCGCTGGAGATCGAGAAAGTGAAAGAGGAGTATCAGCCGGCGGAAACGGCCGCTTGGGTGGTGCCTTACTTGAGCGAAAACTGGATGCAGGGCAGTGAAATACCTCGGCGGGTCATCCAAGCATACGCCAAGAAAGATCCGGTGGCTGCACTTGAATGGACGGAACAGCATCAACCCAACTTGACCTATCTGGCGGTAGACTACTGGTGTCAAAATGACATCGGAAGCGCGATCATGTGGTTCGATAAACACGGTGATGAACTGAAGTCTGCCAACATGGCGAATATCATTTGCTTAAATCTAGTCAAAAAAGATCCGATTGGTGCGAAAAATTGGATCGAGTCCCTGCCTGACGAAACCATGCGGACGGACTTGATGCGGCTAGTTCCTAAGAGCATTTTGAAATCTCCAGCGACGCGTTGACTGGTTGACGGATTCCAGGCTCTGTCGGGGCTTTTTGCAAAAGCCACCAGCTTCCCGGTCAAGTTGCTTGCCTGCCCCTCCGCAGTCCTCTAAGTCTCCGCTGCATGACCCATGACCCGGACCAGCATTCCTCGTTGAAGGGGATGTACCAGGACTATTTCCTCGACTACGCCAGCTACGTCATTCTGGAGCGGGCGGTGCCGCATTTGCATGACGGCCTGAAACCGGTGCAGCGCCGGATTCTGCATTCGATGGAGGAGCTGGATGACGGGCGTTACAACAAGGTGGCGAATGTCGTCGGAAACACGATGAAATACCACCCGCACGGCGATCAATCGATCGGTGATGCGATGGTGCAATTGGGTCAGAAGGATCTGCTCATTGATACTCAGGGAAACTGGGGCAACACCCTCACCGGTGACGGCGCGGCGGCGCCCCGATACATCGAGGCCCGGTTGACGAAATTCGCGCTGGACGTGGTGTTCAATCCTAAGACCACCAACTGGTTGCCGAGTTACGATGGGCGGAACAAAGAGCCGGAAACCTTGCCGGTGAAATTCCCGCTACTGCTCGCTCAAGGCGTCGAAGGGATCGCCGTGGGCCTCGCCTGCAAGGTCTTGCCTCACAATTTCAACGAACTGATTGAGGCGTCGATTGCCGCGCTGCGCAATGAGCCGTTCACGCTTTTGCCGGATTTTCCCACCGGCGGGATCATGGACGCCAGCGATTATCGCGATGGTCTGCGAGGCGGCAAAGTGCGCGTCCGGGGCGTCATCTCCATGGAGAAAAAAGGCATCCTGCGCATCACCGAGATCCCATTCGGCACCACCACTGGCGGCGTGATGGATTCGGTGGTCAACGCTGCGGATAAAGGCAAAATCAAAATCGCCAAGATCGAGGATAACACCGCTGCCAATGCGGATATCCTGGTTTATCTCCCGGCCGGGGCCGATGCGGAAACCACACGCGACGCGCTCTACGCCTTCACGGATTGCGAGATGAGCATCTCGCCAAACGCGTGCGTGATCGTCGATGGCAAACCGCAGTTCCTCGGCGTTTCCGAAATTCTCAAGCGCACCGCGGACCAGACCCGCGAGCTGCTCCGCATGGAGCTGGAAATCAAACTCGGCGAGCTGGCCGACAAATGGCATTTCAGTTCGTTAGAGCGGATCTTCATCGAAAATCGCATCTACCGGGACATCGAGGAATGCGAAACCTGGGAAGCCGTTCTGAAGGCGATCGACGACGGATTGGAGCCGTTCAAGAAATTGCTCAAGCGCGAGGTGACGCAGGACGATCTGGTCCGCCTTACCGAAATCCGAATCAAGCGGATCTCGAAATACGATTCGTTCAAGGCGGATGAGGAAATTCTCGCTCTGGAGAAATTGATCGAAGAAACCGAGAAGAATCTGCGGAATCTGACCCGCTACACGATCCGTTGGTATGAGGGCCTGATGAAAAAATACGGCAAGGATCGCGAGCGCCGGACCGAGATTTCTTCGTTCGAAAAAGTCGATCGCTCACAGGTCGTCGCGTTGACCGAAACCTTGTATCTCGATGCGAAAAACGGTTTTGCCGGTTACGGCCTGAAGAAAGAAGAGCCGGTGGAGCGGTGTTCACGCCTGGACGATGTCATTATCTTCGCCAGCGATGCGAAGATGCGGGTGACGAAAATTGCCGAAAAATTCTTCGTTGGTGCCAAGCCGCTGCGCGTCGCCATTTTCCGCAAGGATGAGGAGCTGATCTATTCGCTGATTTATCGTGATGGCCGCAGCGGGCCGATTTTGGCGAAACGTTTTCGTGTTGGCGGGGTGACCCGCGATAAGGAATACAGCCTGACCAAGGAGACGCCGGGATCGAAAATCCTGTATTTTGCGATCCACACCTCGGAGGCGGAAAGTGATGCGCAGATGCTGCTGGTTCACATCAAACCGGCACTGCGGATGCGGAATTTGATCCGCCCGCTGTTGTTCTCCGAATTCGGCATCAAGGGCCGTTCCAGCAACGGCAATGTGGTCACCAAGCACGCGATCGAAAAAATCGTCCGCGCACCGAAGGATTACGATCCGACCAGCGGCAGCTGATGGCGCCACGGAACCGGATTTTCCAGGTTGAAAACACGCCGGGTGGATCGGATGCTGCGGCATGATTCATTTGGACGCCAATGCGACGACGCCGCTGTTGCCGGAGGTGTTGGACGCGATGCTGCCGTGGCTGCGCGATGGTTTTGCAAACCCGTCCGGGGCTTATGCGAGTGCGAAGCTGGCCCGCAAGGCGATCGATCAGGCGCGTCGCCAAGTGGCCGATTTGATCGGAGCCGAACCGAGCGAAATTCTGTTTACCAGCGGCGGAACGGAAAGTGTCAACACGGCGCTGCATTCCCTGGATCGCTTGACAGGGGAAGGGCACGCGGTGGTTTCGGCGATCGAACACAGCGCGGTCCTTCGCTATGCGGAGTCGCTGCAGCGTGAGGTCAAGCTGGCGCCGGTCGATGCCGATGGCCGGGTGAATTTGACGGCCTTCGCAGAATTGTTAGACGGTGCGGCGTTTGTTTCGATCATGACCGCGAATAACGAAACGGGGGTGATTCAGCCGATTGCAGAGATGCGAAAAATGGCGGCGGAAAAGGGTCTTCCGTTTCACTCGGACGCCATCCAGGCGGCGGGGAAAATGCCGATCGATGTCAAGGCAACCGGAGTCGATTTGCTCTCGCTCTCCGCACACAAATTCCACGGCCCCAAGGGCATGGGCGCACTCTATGTCAGGAAAGGCCTGCGCTTCATGCCGTTGCTGCGCGGTGGAGGTCAGGAGGATGGGCGGCGCAGTGGAACGGAAAATACGGCAAGCATCGTAGCAATGGGAGTCGCCGCTGCGTTCGCAGCCAAGCCTGACTATGGAAATCTGGATGAAATGCGAAATGCCTTTGAAAAAAAGGTGATGGAGCAGGTCGCCGGGGTCACCGTCAATGGAAGCCTGGAGCATCGCTTGCCGAATACGTCCCATCTGTCATTCGATGGCTGCGAAGCGGCGGGTTTGTTGATCTTGTTAGACGAAGCTGGCGTCGCCTGCTCGGCGGGGTCTGCGTGCATGACCGGGAAGCAAAAACCCTCGCACGTGCAGCTGGCGATGGGGATCGATGAAGCACGTGCCAAAAGCAGCCTGCGATTCAGTTTTTCGAAGTTGAACACGATGGAGCAAGCGCAGGCCGCTGCCGATCAAGTGAAGCGGGCGGTGGAAAAATTGCGCCGCATCCAAGGATCGGGAGTGGGGCCGGTGGTGGTTTACTCACCGTGAAACCGAAGGCCGGGATCAATTCCCGCTCATCGCATCGAGTGCCTTTTGGGCGCGGGTGATCACGGCTTCACTTTTGCCGTTGCTGATGATGGTTTTCAGCACATCTGCCACCCAGGCCTCGTTTCGGTTGGTGGTGATGCTGCGGACGAGTTGATCCTGCTCCAGGCTGGTTTCCGCGTTTGCCGCGAGTAACTTCCAGAACTGTTCGTCCTGCTCGGGTTTGCGCGAATGAGTCGGGTCCAGTAACAGCCGGAACGCCGAGTCAAAGAGGCTGGTTCGGAGTCCGGTGTTGGTGGTGGATTTCAGAGTGTCGACCAGCGGGAGAAACATCGAGTCATCCGGCCAGACTCCCACCGAAATCGCTGCGGCAGCCTTTTCCGGATCGGTTCCGGATTTTAGAATCTCACGGATTTTGTGCCCCGGTTGAGAGCCTCCCGCATGGCCCATTAATCGGATCAACGCGAGTCGCACGTTTGCATCCACCGCGCCTTGATAGGCTGCCACCAATTTCTCGCCAAATGTGTCGCGAAGGGGAGCCGCCAGGATCAGCTCGGTGATGGCCGCCTCGGAGGTTTCGCGGATTTCATCGCTCGTGGTGTAGAGCAGAAGCTGCAGAAAATCCTCCCATTGGCGCTGCGTGGCAAGTGCCCGGGCGGTCTCCAGCGCCATGTTGGCGAATGCTCCATCGTTGGTCTTGCTGACGTAATCGAGAAGGGGCTGCACGGCGGATGGCTTGCCGCGTTGGCGCAGGATTTCGCCGATCAAGGTCTCCCTAACCTTGTCCGGGAGATCCGGTTCACCGGCGAAAATGGCGATGCGTTTGTCCAAGTCCGCAGCGTTTTTGGGCGTGGCGATCAACAGGTCGCGGTAGATTTTCTGCAGGCGGGTGTTGTCACTGGTTTCCAGAGTTGCTCGCAGCAGGATGCCAATCTCGGATTCGGTGACCGGCAGCTCCCTGGTCCCTGGCTCCGAACCTTTCTCCAGCAATTGATCGAGGATTTCCGCCTGCTGGTGTCGGGTGTTTGCCTTGCTGATGAAAAGCACCGCCACACAGATCACCACCAGAGCGAGAACTCCGATGACGGTTTTCTGGACGTTGCTCATGCCCGGTTTCGGGCGCGGTGGCAGCGGGCGGCTCGGCGGCCGCCTGACTGGAGTCGGCGCAAGTCGGGTCGTCGGCCCCGGCGTCATGCGCTGGGTGGGTAAATCTGAAGCCGAAAGCGTCACTGGCGTGGTGTGGACGCTCGGTTGTGAACCTTCCGGCGGAAGCAGCGGTTGAGGGGAGGGGACGGTTTTGCCGCTGGCGGGATCGGTCCGATCCGATGGTGGTCGCAGGCTGCTGGTCGGCGGGCCTTGCTGCGCATCGTTCATCAGGAACAACTTCAGCGAGTCGCGCGCGGTGGCGGGTCTGTCGTCCGGTTTGCGATTTAGCAGCCACATCACCCAGTCACACACCCAGTTGGGCAAATCGGGCCGCAGTTGCTGCAAAGGAGTGACGCTGTGATTCAGATGGGCGGCCATCACTTCCTGCCCGGTTTGTCCGTCAAATGGATGCAGCCCGGTGAGCGCGTAATAGTAAACGCTGCCCATCGCATAGAGATCGGTGCGGCCATCGATGAATCCACGCTCGAATTGCTCTGGCGCCATGAAGAAAATCGAACCAAGCACCGCGTCGTTTTCATCGACGTCCTGCAAGGTCGGCTCCGGCATCAGCTGGGCCAGGCCGAAATCGACGATTTTCACCTGAAATTTCCCGGATGGCAGCCATTTGAGCATCAGATTGCCGGGTTTGATATCGCGGTGGACCAGGTCCAGCTCTTGCGCGGCGATCAGCGCCTCCTGCGTCTGCATCGCCAATTCACGAAAATCCGGCCAGGTCAGCGGGGCGATTTCCACCAATTCATCCAGCGTTTTGCCGGAAATCAGCTCCATCACGACGTAGGGGCCTTCGTCGTCGCTGCCGACATCGTAGATGGTGACAATGTGCGGGTGCTGCAGCGAGGCCAGGGCTCCGGCTTCTTTCGAAAGCTGTTCGGTCGCGCTCGAAAGTTGTTGGGCATCGTCGTTGGGGGTGATGCGTTTGAGCGCCACCTCGCGATTCATTTTCTTATCGAAGGCGCGGTAGACCGAGCCAAGCCCGCCCTGGCCGATTTGTCCGCGGATTTCGTAACGATCTTCCATGATGAATGCGACGACTTGAAAACTGACCGCAGGAACGCACCGGCGGCAATGAAGAATTGCGGGGGATCATGGGGGAACTGCGGACTTTGCCGACGTTCTCCGCTTGCTCGTCTCGCGGGATCATGCTTGCCTGCGCGGCAATGAAAATTCTCGTCGCCTACTCTGGAGGTCTCGATACCTCGGTTCTTCTCAAATGGCTCAAGGAAAAATATTCCGCTGAGATCATCGCTTACTGCGCCGATGTCGGCCAGCGCGAAGAACTGGACGGCCTTGAGGAAAAAGCGCTCAACACCGGCGCGTCGAAGTATTTCCTCGGCGATCTGAAAGAGGAATTCGCCCGCAACTACATTTTCCCGATGCTGCAGGCGAACGCGATTTACGAAGGCCGCTACCTGCTTGGCACCTCGATCGCCCGTCCCTGCATTACCAAAGGCATGCTGGATGTCGCTCTCGCTGAAGGAGCTGATGCGATCGCCCACGGCGCGACCGGAAAAGGCAACGACCAGGTGCGTTTCGAACTTTCCGCCGCTTCTTTGGCACCACAAATCAAGTGCATCGCCCCATGGCGCGACGCCTCATTCCGCAAGGATTTCCCCGGCCGGGCTGAAATGATCGCCTACGCGGAAGCCAACAACATCCCGGTCAAGGCATCGATGAAGAAGCCGTATTCGATGGACCGCAACCTCCTGCACATTTCCTTCGAAGCCGGCGCCATGGAGGATCCATGGTATGACGCCACGACCCCGGCGGATCGCGACATGTATGTGCTTTCGACCGCTCCTGAGGATGCTCCCGACAAGCCGGAATACGTGCAGATTCTGTTCGAAAAAGGCGACGCGATCGGCCTGCAAGCGGAAGGTCTGGCCGAATTGATCACAGAGCTGGGTGACTTCCAAGTGCTCGGCGAAAAGGACGGCTACACCTTGCTCACCCCATACGGCATCATGCGCGTGCTCAATGCCCTCGGCGGCAAGCACGGTGTGGGCCGGGTCGACATCGTCGAGAACCGCTTCGTTGGCATGAAATCCCGTGGCGTTTATGAAACCCCGGGCGGCACCATCCTGCTCGCTGCTCACCGCGACCTCGAAACCTTGGTGGTTGATCGCGAGGCGATGCACATCCGTGATTCACTCATCCCGAAATACGCGCAATTGGTTTACAATGGTTTCTGGTTCGCTCCAGAGCGCGAAGCCATCCAGGCGCTGGTCACTCACACCCAACAAACGGTTTCCGGCGAAGTGCGCGTGAAACTTTACAAGGGCAACGTGATGAACGCCGGTCGCCGCTCACCACACAGCCTTTACTCCGAA
Source organism: Luteolibacter pohnpeiensis (assembly GCF_016595435.1). GTDB lineage: Bacteria > Verrucomicrobiota > Verrucomicrobiia > Verrucomicrobiales > Akkermansiaceae > Luteolibacter > Luteolibacter pohnpeiensis. The sequence goes on along the minus strand of NZ_JAENIJ010000002.1, from coordinate 160,621 downwards.
GCCGTCGCCACCATGGAAGGCGGCCAGGAAGAAGCCTACAATCAGGACGACGCCACCGGCTTCATTTCCCTCAACGCCCTGCGCCTCAAGGCCAGCGCGCGTCAGGTGAAATGATCCTGTCGACATGGCGGTAAATCTACGTTACCCGTCCTCCATGAGCACTCAGTTTTTCACTGACGATCTTGGCAACAAGGTTGCCGTTGTGATTCCCATCAAGGGACACGACGAGCTCATGGAGGACGCCGTGGATTTTGCGGCAGTCGCTGAGCGGCGGGATGAAGAGCAGATCTCCCTCGCAGAACTCAAATCGCAACTCATTGCGGATGGACTCTTACCGCATTGAGTTTTCGAAATCTGCAGCAAAAGACCTCCGGGGTTTCCCTGTCGAGGCGCGGGTTTTGGCCTGCCAGTGTTTATCCGTTATTTGTTTGAGCGAGATCAAAGCGTCCGTTTCGTAATTGATCCCCAATTTGTTTCCCCACTTTCCCAATCCCATCCTTCTCCAAACCATGGAAACCAGAGCAAAAATTGAGACCCGAATCGAGATGGCGGAAGCCCGCTTCATCATGCCATTGCTATACCCGGAACGCGCGCCGTTGAGTGCGGCGATGTGGGAGGCCGCAGGCGAACCCGTCACCTATGACGTGGCGGTGGCAAATGAGTTCGCACCTGTCGAGAAAGGGGTGCTCTGGGGCAAGGAATGGGGCACCGCGTGGTTCCGTTTCAGCGGCGAGATTCCGGCCGCTTGGAAAGGCAAAACCGTGGTCGCTTTGGTCGATCTCAGCTTTGAAGACGAAGAAGGATTCGGTCGCGAAGGTCTGGTCTGGAAAGACGGCAAACCGGTGATCGCGGTCAGCCGTTATCGCAGCGCCATCCCGGTCGAGTTCGGCAAGTCGGTCGATTTCTACGTCGAGGCTGCCGCCAACCCGGTGGTCGAGTGGCACTGGCCTTACGGCAAAGCTCCGGTCGACCCCGAGCAACGCCTGTTCCGGCTGAAAGAAGCCTGCCTGGCAGTTGCCGATCCCGAAGCGTTCGCCTTTCTCATGGATTTCCGCGTGCTGCGCGAAACGATGCTGGAGCTGCCAATCGAAGGCACTCGCCGCGCCCGCCTGATGCGTGGGCTGGATCAAGCGTGCCGCAAAATGGAAGTCGGCAGCAGTGCTTGGTTGCCCGAAGCCCGCGCGATTTTGAAACCGCTGCTGGCCGCGAAAAACGGCGACACCGTGCACCGCATCACCGCCACCGGCCATGCCCACATCGACACCGCCTGGTGCTGGCCATTGCGCGAAACCATCCGCAAGTGCGCCCGCACTTTTTCGACCGCGCTGTCCTACATGGAGCGCTACCCGGACTACCGCTTCAGCTGCTCGCAGCCGGTGCAATATCTGTGGATGAAGGCGCTTTATCCCTCGATTTTTGAAGGCATCAAAAAAGCTGTGAAGCGCGGCCAATGGGAGCCGATCGGCAGCATGTGGGTGGAGCCCGATTGCAACGTGCCATCGGGTGAATCGCTGGTTCGCCAGTTGATCCACGGCAAGGCATTTTTCGAACGCGAGTTCGGCGTCGAAACCGAAGACCTGTGGCTTCCCGATGTGTTCGGCTACTCGGCCGCGCTGCCGCAGATTTTGCAAAAAGCCGGGGTCGATCGTTTCCTCACGCAAAAGATTTCCTGGAACGATACCAACCAGTTCCCGCATCACACGTTCATGTGGGAAGGGATCGATGGCACCCAAATTTTCAGCCACTTCCCGCCGGTTGATACCTACAACGCCCGCGTCTGGGCGAAGGAATTGACCCGCGCCGAGCGCCAGTTTGCCCAAAAGGATCAGGCGAGCCACTCGCTCATGCCATTCGGTTACGGCGACGGCGGCGGCGGCCCATCGATCGAGATGATCGAGCGCATTCGCCGGTTCGAAAACTTGGAAGGCATGCCGTCCGTCGAAATGGGAACCGTGCGTGGATTCTTCGATGCCGCCGAGGCGGAAATCGAGGAACCGCCAGTTTGGAGCGGCGAGCTTTACCTGGAGCTGCACCGCGGCACCTACACCAGCCAGTCGCACAACAAGCGCATGAACCGCCGCTGCGAGTTGCTGCTGCGCGACGCGGAATTTTTCGACGCAGTGACCTCGTTGCTCGCTCCCGGTGAGTTGGTGGAGACCGATCCGGCACCGGAGCGCGTCATCTGGGACGTCGATGGACACGGCCCGGAAAAAGAAAACTCTCCAACCGCGAAGACGCTCGATCGCGCCTGGAAGTTGCTGCTCCTCAACCAATTCCACGACATCCTTCCAGGTTCGTCGATTGGCCGCGTTTACGATGACAGCCGTCGCGATTACGAGGTGATTGAAAAAATCGCCCTGACTGTGCGCGAAGCGGGTCTGCAACGCTTGCTGCAACCGACCGCCGGATCGCACGTCGCCTTCAACACGCTGGCACACGATCGCGCGGAAGTCGTGGAATTGCCGGACGGAAAGCTCGCCTACGTGCAGGTGCCTGCCTGCGGTTATGCCACCGTGGCTGAAACCAGCGATGTGCCGGAAGCAGTTCAGCTGAAGGAAATTTCCGGCGGATGGGAACTTTCGAACGGCTTGATCGATGTGAAAATCGCCACGGACGGCACCTTGAAATCCGTGACCGATCTCCAAACCGGCCGCGAGTTTCTTGCCGGAACTGGCAACGAGCTTCACCTGCTGCGTGACTACCCGAACCGTTGGAGCGCGTGGGACATCGAGGCGTCCGCCATGGAAGACTACGAGGTCGTCGGCCAGGGCGCGACCGGCAAAGTCGTCGAGCAACAACCGCTGCGCGTGGTACTGGAATTTGATCGCAGCTTCGGCACCTCCACCATGACCCAACGGATCGTGATGCGCGCCGGAACCAGCCGCCTCGATTTCGAAACCTTCGTCGATTGGAAAGAGCGCAACAAGGCACTCAAGGTTTCGTTCCCGCTGTCGATCCGTTCGGATCACGCGCTGTTCGAGATCCAATCCGGCAACGTCCGTCGTCCGGTGCATCGCAACACCAGCTGGGATGCGGCACGGTTCGAGGTTTCGATGCAGCGTTGGCTCGACCTCAGCGAAAGCGATTGCGGTGCGGCGTTGTTGAACGACGGAATTTTCGGCTGCGATGTCCTCGGTGGCCGAGTCCGCCTGACTTTGCTGAAAGGTGCCGGTGCACCGGATCCGAATGCCGACATCGGCCAACACCGCTGGACCTTCAGCTTGTTCCCGCATGCCGGAGCTGGCGTCGAAGGTGGAGTGGTGGAAGCAGCCGCCGAACTGAATACACCTCTGCTGGTGCGCGAGGGCACGATGTCGGAATCGAGTGCATGCTGGCTTTCTGCCAACAAGCCAGGTGTCACGCTTGAAGCCTTCAAACGTGCCGAGGACGGCGATGGCGTCGTCGCCCGTTGGCTCGAAAGCTACGGTCGCGAGGTCAAAGTCGATCTTTCCCGGACCTTGCCGATCGATGGTCTGCAGGAAACTGACCTGCTGGAACGCATCAACACCGACGGCGACAACGGCGAATCCATCGTCCTCCGGCCCTTCGATATCCGGACTTTCCGGAGTTAGTCGAATTCCCAATAGCAAGCGTCCGTTAATCCGGGCGCTTGCTTGCTGTGGGAAAATGCCTTTCTACAAATAATCCGATGTGGGTCTTGCCGAAGTGCGACGCATTTTCTATTGGATCGTTTGTTGAAACGTATCCTGTATTTTTACCTTTTGATTTTCGGCCTCGCTCACGGAGCGATGGAGCTCGAATATTTCGGAATCATTTCCCGCCAACCGGACGGTCTCGGGCCGGTCTTACTGCAGGACCTGGATGGCGATGGGGATGAGGATTTTCTGATCACGGGCAGGAGAAACGACTACGTTGGCTGGAAGGAAGGATCGGCCAACGGGGAATTCGGATCGCTGAAATGGATCGATACCGGGGAATTCCACACGGAAGGCCGAAAACCGTTGTTGCTGGATTTTGATCATCTCGGTTTTCCGGACATTCATTATTCCGGCTGGCGAATTCCAAATCTCTATCGGCGCTATGGCAAAGCTGAGGCATTTGAGCCTACAGAAGGCTGTGACCTCATCACGGGAATTAGCGATTGCGTAATCGGTCGGGAACGCGAAACCGGTGAATGGCAAGTCATTACTGGGACGGGGAGGACTGCGCTGCAGACCCCGTCCGGGGTTCTGCGGACTGAAAGCACTCCTGACGAAAAATTGGTCGCTTACGGTGATGTTAACCGAGATGGTAAGCTGGACCTACTTGTCGCTCTAAATCACGCGAGTCTTGGAGATATCCAACTGAGTGGATTTTATTTATTTCGCGGTGCGGAAACTGGATTTGATGATCCGACTCTGCTTACGGAAAAAGTTCCTATTTATATTATCGTTGCTCAGTTGTCATCTCCAAATTGGATCGCACTGCGAATGTTTGCAACTGAAGAAATAGCAAGTGATGGAGACTATAAAGGGCAACTTGTAACACGAGTATATTTAGCCAATAATCCGAGTGGGCAAACTAACAAATTTTTCTATGAAACTCCGGCTTTAGAGGAATTTCCTGGTCAGCTAACGGGGATTTATTATCAAGATATGACTTCGGCTTACGAGGCTCGAATATCTTTTAGATGCAGAGATCGAAATGACGTTAATTCAGTCGAGAGAGTAAGGATATGGGGTAGGCGCGGAGACGGTATCCCAATCTTCAAAGTAGAATTGCCTCTGGGAGAGGTGGGAACTGGAGAGTTATTTGAGCTCAAAAGCCGGACTGCCATGATTACTTGTTTCCAGTCCAATCTCTCGGAGGATATAGAAGGGGCTGAATGCTTGATGAAATATGAAACCTCCGGACTTGAGGATAATCCGGATTCTTCTCAGTTTCTGGAAGGCGAATTGCTTGAGGGGCCCTTCGGAGAGCTGCAGCAGGCACAGTGGATCGATTTAACGGGTGATGGTCGAGATGATTTTATAGGATGTCCAAGTAGATCGAATACACTGTGTATACTTCCGGATGGTGGATCGACAAATATGATAAAATTGAGGGAGCGCTTGGAGAACTTTCAGGAATACATTCTCGATGATTGGGATGCTGATGGTGATCCCGATTTCGTATTTCATACATATCGTCCAGCTAACTATGTGGATGAGGTTGGTATGAGTTATTTATTGCGTGAATGGGAGAATATGGGTAATGGGGATTTTTATAGTGCGAACAGTCAAACCGCAGGTATTGCATATCCGGAAATTGTTGAATCGCCTCGCTTTATTCGGAAAGAGCATGATGAGGCGGATTCAGTGATTGTGAGTTCAAAGGGCAGATTGTTTTGGTATGGATTGGTTGGATCTTACCGGTCGACGCGATTAATCGGATACCCGGGGACGAACGCGGAGGTAATTTTAAGTAGCGAGGATGTGGATCAAAATGGGGTTAGGGACTTCTTGTTTTATCCTTCCGTATTTGGGAATAAGATTGCTTTGGGTAAAATGGATGCTTCCGGGACGTATTTGAATTCAATGGAGGCAATCATGGAAGTTCCAGAAGATGTATCCATTCCGAATCTTGTGCCCGGAGATCTGGAAGGTAATGGATCACATGATTTTTATCATGCGGGTTTAAGTTTCGAGCAATCTAGGGTGATCTGGCTCGGTTGCAGAATCGAGAATGGCGCAATTTCTCCCTTATCCTATCCAGATTGCCTTGTTCCTGGCTCAACGATCGCAGTTGCTGCGGTTGATGTAGACGGAGATGGTGACACAGACCTGTTACGATTTAGTTCTGATACTGTTACAGGGCCATCGACTCCGGATACAGTAACTACGAATGTTTATTGGTCTGAGCACGAAGCGGGTACATGGGTCAATCATGAGGAAATTCTTGGCCAGCTCCGGATTTTGAGTTCAGAGCCTAATTTAGTACTGACTCGCTCAAACTTGGGAAACCAGCAATCACGGATTTTAGTGGCAAATCGAATTGGCGAAGTCCTTCAACTCGACACTCGTCTTACGCAGGAAGACTCGGTGGTGTCCGAAAAGATCGAATTGGATGACCTTGCAAAGAAGATTGTTTTACTAACTCCATCTCCCATAGCTGGCACAACATCGAAGCTGGAATCTTCACAGGAATCTACACAGATCTTGAAGTTTGGAGTGCCAGTGTCACTCGAATCATCGAATATCCATGCCAGAGTGGAAATCAGTGAGGACTTATTGGAATGGCGGGTGATCGATGTTGAGCCGGACTTTGTTCAAGAAGATAATGAATTCTTTTGGTATCAAGTCCCGCTTACTCTCAGTTCGGATGTGTCTCGGAAATTTTTTGCTCGTATTGGGATTTTGAATTATGATTAAGCTGCTTAATGCTGTGGTGCTGACCATGTTGGTTGCTGTCAAATGTGGATATGCACAAGTTGATTTTAGTAAATATCGGGAGATTACCGCCTTCCCATTGGTTGTAAACGATCTTCAGGTTAATGATTTTGATCAGGATGGTGATGATGATCTAATCATGCACGGCCAGAACACCTTGGTTGTTTGGAGCGAGAATCTAGGGGATGGACAGTTTGCTCTACCGAAGACAATTGACTTCGGGGAACGAGGCAAATGTGATTTGGCACCAGTTTTAGTCGATCTGGATGGCGATGGAATCAAAGAGTTGGTAAGCGGAGTAAATCCAACGATTCTTTCATTTAGCAGTCTCGACATTAAAACTCCTCTCACCGTGCCATTGCCTTCAGTTATGAATGGTGTGGCAGAAGTACAAGCCGTTATTTCCGGTGCTACCGGTGATCGTGAACAATTTGTAATGGCGAACCCTAATGATGGTGGTATTGGTAAATACTTGGTAAGATTGAGTTCTGATGGTGTATTGATTGTAGAACCATTGATGGTTGATGGTCTAGCTCTAAATGAACTGCCGGAATATGGAATTTATGATGATGACATGATTGGGTTTTTCGATGCGGATAATGATGGGGATCAAGATATGTATTATACGGTTTCGGGGGAGATTAATATCGCTCGCAATCGAGGAGATGGTCGATTTTATAATAATGAGGTGATTGACGGGGTGGCGGATTCCTTTGAATTGTATGATCCTTTCCGCCATGCGCCTATCGCTGTATACATTGTTGGAGAAGATTATCCTGTTCTTGTTATGCAGCCTGAAGAAGATGAGGATGATGATGTTGATTGGAGGAGTCTGATATTTAGAACTCAGTCGGTGGTGGATGGTAATCTTAAGTTTGCCCCAGAGGATTATTGCCCTCCTATTATGCCTGCTCAGGGTGAGCTGGTTGAATCTGTCATAAAAATGTCTCCAGGTGTGGGATTTAGCGATGAAATATGGGTAAGGTTTTATGAGTATGATTATACTGATGGGAATAGTTTCGGTTATTTGAATGATTCCCTGAAAATTTATAGATTTGGTGAAGATGGGCAATGGTATGTTGCCTCTGAGTGCATATTGCCGTATCGAGGCTTAGGTGGTATGGTGCCGATGCAAATTGCACTTGGGGGTGAGGATGGTGTCGCTTTTCGATGCGGTGGTGCCTTGTATACGAGGTATGGATTATATTCCTCTATTGAATCCGAAAATATAATAATTTGGGCTTCCAATCAATCCTTGAGAAGTGGTGATCCGGAATGGAAAACACTAGTCGGTCCTTTTATGTCGATACGGGACTATCAAATATCAGATATAGATGCAGACGGGAGTTATGATTTAATCGGGACTCAATACGACACTGCTCTTGCTGGCTTGGTTAGTGGTAGGGTCTCAATCATTTCTGATTTCCTAGATTCTCCGAAACTGAGTGTCTTTGATTCTGCAGATTCTGTGATTTTTGAGAGTCTATCGTTATCTCCTAAGAATAATTCAGTAGTCGGTGATCTTGATCATGACGGTCTTCAGGATCTCGCCGTCCTAAATGATCAATCTGGTGAAATCCGTTATCTCCAGAATCTAGGCGGTCGACGATTTGCTCCTGGGATTGTCATGACTTCTTCTTCGCAAGCGCTAAAACCTGTCCTGATTGAGCAGGGCAATCTGTTTTTCCAGGAAGCTGGCCTGCTGAAATGGCTTCCTGCTGATCAAGCTGGCTCTATATCGACTCTGTATGATATTGGGGCTCCCGCAGATTTGGTTTTCTCGGATATGGATAGCGATGGCATCAAAGATGTGGTTGCTTATCCATGTCCGCTCGGGCAGGTGATTGGTTGGGGGAAAATTAATTCTCAGAATCAGGTAATCAAGTGGGAATACCTTAGCAATGAGCAACCCACTTGGTTGAGTGGTGAGAGTGGAAAAGGATCATTGATGTGGTTCGATTCTCCTGATTCTGACCATCCGACACTTTCCAGTGTCTCCAGCGATAAGGATGGTGTGGCTAAAGTGGTTTTCTCAGGGCCCGTTCCGGATAATCTAGTTTTTCCACCAGTTGATTTCGATCATGATGGCGATCTGGACTTTCTTTGTGTAACTAGTGTATGGTATGAACAATATTGGTATTTATACTCTGATATCACATGGTATGAAAACCAAAATAGATCTTTGATATGGCATCCGCAATCCATCCTCCAGATGTATTCAATCAGATCAGGGCGTCTGGTGATGAAAGAAATCGAGAGGGATGGGGGGCCTCAATTCCTCTTAAACTCGGGCTTGGGTGAAATTTTTCTGTTAGACCCAGAAGTGAAACTTCCTCTGGGACAGCTCAAGGACTGGCTGGGAAGTTACGGTTTAACAGGTGCCGTTTCCGGGCCGGATTCAGATCCTGATGGAGATGGTATTCCGAATTTTGCTGAAGCTTTACAGAATACTTCGCCTCTGAGTGTAAACACGCAGCCTTTTTCTGTTCCGGTGACTTTTGCAGGGAACGGGAAATGGACATTCACCGTGCCGGTGGAACTGACGGGAAGTGGGCTTGAGGCTGTAGCGGAAGTGAGCGATGACCTCGAATCATGGCAATCACTCAATGCAACTCCCGAATTGCTCGATGAAGAAGGTGGATCATATCGCTATGTGATTTCGGATATTTCTGGATCGGGAACTGCAAATCGACGCTTTGTCAGGATTAAATTCAACGCGCTAGAGTAATCTTGATTTGCCATTTTGAATGGTTTACATCCGTATCGCCTTTTAAATTGGCCAATTCATGATGAATGTGAATCGATTCCAAGCTCTGCCGATAGCTCTATGTGGTGCACTAGTGCTGGTGCTGGCGATGGGTTATCAGATTCTCGAAATGCAGCGCATGCATCAGAGTATCCTGGAATTGTCCGCGCAACTCACTTCTCACGACATATCTAAGAATGAATCTGGCGGTGAATTGCTGAATTCGATTCAACCGGGTAGTCAAGATGACGCGATGAAAATCATGGCGAGGATTGACGCACTAAATGAGGAGGTTTCATCGCTTCGAGTGAAACTGGACCAGGCAATTCAATCTGATGGGCGAACCCATATGCTTTCTCGCGAGGTTGTTGGAGCGAAAAAGAAAGAGCAGGATGTGTCGGATCCGCTTGAATTGCTCTTGCAGGAGCTTGGTGCGGGAAACCTTTCGTCTGAGGACGCGGCGAAATGGGTGGCAGGTTTGCCTCCAGGTGAAGAGCAGGACAAGGCTGCGTTGGCGGTGATCAATTACTGGCTCGAATCAGATCCAAGTAGCGCTGCTCATTGGGCTGCTAATTTTGGTGAGGGGAACTTGCGTGATCAAGCCCTTCGAGCGGTTTCCAGACGTTGGGGGCTGGAGGATTGGAATCAGACATCTGCCTGGCTGGCTACCTTGCCTGATGGTGAATTCAAGGATTCGGCCATCGGTTCATTCGTAACGAGTGCGGATGGGAAAGACATTGCGTTGGCGATCGAGTGGGCCAATCAAACCGGGAATCAGGATGACCGCACCAAACGGGTCCAATCGGTCGCGAAACGATGGCTCCTTGAAGATGAAGCTGCTGCGACCAAATGGCTGCAAGCGGCCGACCTCCCTGTCTCATTGAAGCAGGAATTGCTGGGGAAACGTTGAGGTGGGAATGGTAGCGCATCGCGAGTATCTCGAATTTGCAAATTGCGACGAGCCGGTGTCTCTTTTATATCGAAATCCCCCGCATGAAATCCCTGTTTTCCGGGGTAGGAGAAGAAATGGCTTTACAATTGAAGGGTGATGGGTAGTTTTCGCGCCCCGGTCGTGCCTGCGGCCTCATCGCTTCAACCATTTCCAGTCATGAAAGTCCTTTCTTCCCTCGCTTCCGCGAAACGCCGTCATTCCGATTGCCAAGTCGTGAAACGCAAAGGAACCGTTTACGTCATTTGCAAATCCAACCCGAAGTTCAAAGCTCGTCAGGGCGCAACTGTCGGCACCCGTCTTTCGAAAAAAGGCGTAAAATAATGACGAATTGCCCGGCGATTCACGCTGGGATTCAGATTTTCGAAAGCGATCTCGTGCGATGAGATCGCTTTTTTGCGTTTCGCCTAAAGCGATCAACGACTTACTGATCACGGTGGGTCTGATTTTTTCTTCAGACGCTAGCTGCCAGCTGCTCCAGGACGCGGCTGGCGGCAATAAGGCCAAAACTGGCGGTCACGTGGGTGGCCGTGCCGTAGCCTGAATGGCAATTCAGCCGCAGGTCTGCATTTTCCGGGCGATCGCAGGAGACGCCGCCATCGGCCTGCGGAAACAGGGGGGGCTCGTCAGAATAAACGGCATCGATCCCCAATGGGTCGGGTTTCTGGTTGATCGGAGTTTTGGCAAATCCGTGTTGTTGGCGCAAGGTGCGGCGTAGCTGGTGCAGCAAGGCGTCTTTGCCGCTGTAGGCGAGGTCGCTGACACGAATTCGCGTCGCGTCGCGTTTGCCTCCCGCGCCGCCGCAGGTGACGATGGGAATGTCGCGTCGGCGGCATTCTGCGATGAGGAGAGCTTTGTGGCGTATCGAATCGATCGCGTCCAACACACAGTCAAAGCCCGGATCGAGGATTTCGGCGGCGGTTCGCTCGTTGAAGAAACTTTGGATTACTTTGACATCGCATTCCGGGTGAATGGATCGGGCACGATCCGCCATGGCTTCGGTTTTTTGGCGTCCGATCTGACCGTCCATGGCGTGGAGCTGCCGGTTCACATTTGTCACGCAGATTTCATCCAAGTCGACCAAGGTGAGATGGCCAATGCCGGAGCGAGCCAGCGATTCGACTGCCCATGAACCGACGCCGCCGATGCCGATGATGGCAACCCGGGATTGGAAGAACTTTTCAAGCGTTTGCACGCCGTACAGGCGGGCGATTCCACTGAAGCGGAGCAAGGCATCGGACACGGCTGGAGCATGCAGCGGGATTTCCACCTGAGTCACGAATCGAATGAAACTAAACGCCGATGAGACATCGAATCCTCCGCACAATCGCGTATCTCCAGCCCACAAGGAGAGGTTTCTCTTTGAGTCAGCTGAAATCGGGTGATAGTTACGGGTTGAGTCGTGACGGTGCTGCCATCATGTCTTGAAAACCCATTATTTTAAATTTGTTATGTCTTTTGAGAGCGAAGGAATGATTCCGGAGGTCCAAGAACGCCCGAAAATGTCTTACTGGCGGAGGGCTGGCGGTGGATCACTTACCATTTCGATCATTGTTCACGTGATTCTTTTAGCGATCGGACTTTTTTGGGTGTTGAGCGTGAGCAAGCCGCCGGAAAAGAAAATCGATTTTTTGCCTCCAGCGGGTGGTGGCGGGTCTCCTTCCACGACAGCGCAGCAGCAAAAACAGCAGCAACGCCTCGCTCAAAATGCACCACGTATCGCGGCGTTGGATGCGGTTGGTGCGATGACCCTTCCTGAGCCCGACATGACATCGATGATGAATTCGTTGGGAGCTCTTTCGTCCGGTGGTGGCATGAGTGCAGGCATGGGCGGAGCTGGTTCCGGCGGTGGCTTGGGCAACGGCCATGGCAAGGGAGTGGGTGACGGAATGGGGATCGGCCTGGGGGGCGGGGGAAGCATCAATCCATTCGGAATGACGGATCCAAATGCGAACGCGTTGGTTGGGACGTTTTACGATCTCAAGCAGACGCCGGAGCGCGAGCCGACGAATATCACGGATGACGAGACCAAAGAGGTGGTTCGTAAATTTGTCGACAACTGGAACTTGCGGTATCTGAGCAAATACTACAAAGCCTCGAACACGCTCTATCAGACAAAGATCTACATCCCGGCGATGGATGCAGGTGAGGCACCCAAGGCGTTCAATTGCGCGAATGAAGTGCAGCCAAGCCGATGGGTTGTGGTTTACAGCGGCAATGTGATCGCTCCAAAAACAGGGAAATTCCGGTTCGTTGGGGCGGGGGATGATATCATGGTGGTCCGCTTCAATAAGAAGAATGTCTTTGATTGGGGATATACCATGGGGACGGTGGACTTTGAGCCCCATTTGCATATTCCATATCTAACAGGTCAGAATGATAATCGTGAATTTGACCGACTGTTGCGCTCTTCCGCGATGAAGGAGGACAAGATCAAAACTTATCAATATGAGACCACGCAGAACTGGAATGAGAAGAACCTCGGTTTGGGCGTGGGGCCGACTTTCGATGTGGTTGCCGGTCGCACTTACCCAGTTGAGATTTTGATTAGTGAAGTGCCGGGCGGCCTTTTTTGTGCAGCACTGCACATCGAGGAAGTCGGTGCGGATTACAACAAGGCATCCACGGGCTCTCCGATTCTGCCGCTGTTCCGCTTCGACCGCAGTTTGCCTGAGAAATCGAATGCGGACAATGCACCACCGTTCGATCCAAACGGTCCGGTTTGGAAAATGGCGAAATCAGGAGATACCAAATTCGGAATTTGAGTTCAGGCGATGATTCCGGCCATCCACAGGGTGGCGTGGATTTTGAAATCGATCAGTAGCCCTTCCGATTCTTTCTGCTTCAGCCACGCGCGCAGCTCGGAAAGCGGAACGTGGTGCACGGTGATGTCTTCATTTTCTGTTCCGCCACCGGGCCCTCTTCTTTCGAGATTGGATGCTTGGAACAGATAGATGATTTCCGAGCTCATGCCTGCCGTGGTGGGCGTGCCAAGCAGGAGTTTCATGTCTGAGGCGAAATAGCCGGTCTCTTCCAACAGTTCGCGGCGTGCGGTTTCTTCCAACGGTTCACCGATGTGTTCTGGCTCGTCACCCACGATGCCCGCAGGGACTTCGATCACCCGGCGTTGCATCGGAATGCGAAACTGCTCAATCAGAATGATTTCGCTTTCAGGAGTGACCGCAAGGATGCCCACCGCCGTTGGCGCGTGCGGCCTGCAAGCGAAATCCCAGTGACCGATTCGATAGAGTCCGAGCCATTCCGTTTCAAATAAGGTGGTGATTTTCGACATGGGATTATAAGAAGAAACGTTGGCGCGACGGCGTATTGGTGCCTAGCTTCCGCCCGCCGATGTCCCGCTACGATTTCCAAATTCCTGTAACCTTCAAGCACCGGATTGTTTTTACTCGAGATGCCTTTTCGAAATCGAATCCGATCTTGAATGAAATCCTCGAGGAAGGAGCAGGGCGACGAGCGATGGTCTTTATCGAGCAAGCCGTTGCTGATGCCTGGCCGTCACTTGAAGCAGAGGCGAATCAATACTTTGCGGATTCCCAGGTGGAGCTGAAAGGTGTGGTGGTAATGCCAGGTGGTGAGCCGGTGAAAGCGGATGATCGTTTGGTCCGTGAGATTTGGGAAAAATTGAATGATGCCCACATCGACCGTCATTCGTATGCGCTGGTGATTGGCGGTGGGGCCTTCTTGGATGCGGCCGGCTATGCGATGGCGACGGCGCACCGGGGGGTGAGACTGGTCCGTTTTCCAACCACAACTCTTTCACAAGACGACAGTGGCGTGGGGGTGAAGTGTGCGATCAATGGTTTAGGAAAGAAAAACTGGATCGGCGCGTTTGCCGTGCCATACGCCGTCATCAATGATTTCCGCTTTCTTCATTCGCAGCCGGATGACGTGAAACGCGCCGGGCTGATCGAGGCGGTCAAAGTTGCGTTGGTGAAAGATGCCGAGTTTTTCGATTGGATGGATGCAAACATCGATGAACTCGCCGCGCTCGCTCCAGACATTCTTGAAGAGTGTGTCAAACGTTCGGCGTTGTTGCATGCCCGGCATATTGCGACGAGTGGTGACCCATTTGAAAGTGGTTCCAGTCGCCCGTTAGACTTCGGCCACTGGGCGGCGCACAAACTGGAAGCGATGACCGGTTATGTTCTGTCGCATGCTCCGGCGGTGGCGGTGGGTCTGGCGATTGATACGCTTTATTCGGCGCGCACCGGGCTCTTGGCTCAGGAAACAGCCGATCGGATTTTGCGCATTTTGGACAAACTGCAGTTGAAAACCTGGCATCCGATGCTGGATGAAACATCCACTTCAGGGGAGTTGGCGGTGTTTGATGGTTTGGCGGAATTTCGTGAACATCTTGGTGGGGAGCTGACGGTCTTGTTGTTACAAGAGCCGGGAAAAGGAGTGGACGTGCATGAGATGGATCGAGCGGTGCTGATCGAATGCATTGAAGATCTTCGCACGCGTTCCAGCTGCTGAACCAATTTTTCCGCGCCCCATCTATCCGGTTGCGCACCAGGGGGTGGGCAGGCTAGCGTCCGCCATGCGGTTCAAATTCCCTCTCCTGTTCCTTTTGGGTGCGATTTCACTGGGTTCGGTTCATGCGGCGGAGCCTGGAACGGACCCCGCGCCACCTGCGATCCCGACCGAAGTGGACGGGCCGGTGAAGGCTGCCGTTGATGCGTTTCAGGCTGGTGATTTCGACAAGGCGATGGAACTGGCGAAGCCTCTGGTCGAAAAGGGAAATGCGGACGCGCTCTATCTGATGGGCTTTGCCTACGAGACCGGCAAGGGAGTGGAACTTTCCCAGGAACAAGCTCTGGACTATTACCTCAAGGCGGCCGCTAAAGGCCAGAATGATGCGGCCTACCGCATCGCTTTCATTTACCTCGCCTCGGAAGACCCAAAAGTCCGTGAGGATGCGAAAAAGCGCTTGGAAACGAAAGCGGAGACGGATCCTCAGGTCGCGGGAAGAATCCTCGGCGAGGCTTATTTGCGGGGACGCTTCAGCAAAGAGCCGGATTACGATCAGGCCGTGCAATGGTGGGGCAAATCCGCAGATGCAGGCGATGTCACTGCCATGGTTTTGTTAGGCCGCTTGTATGAAGGACAATTTGGCTTTGCCGATAAGATCGATATCAAAAAAGCGATGGCGGCATTCAAGCGCGCCGCGGATCAGGGTGATGCCGGAGCCATGGTGACCTTGGCGTCCCGACTGTTGAGCGGCCCCGAGGAAATCCGCGATCTGAAACTCGGCCGTGAGTGGTTAGATAAGGCGATCGCCTTGAAAAATCCATCCGCCTATTTGGTTCTCGGCGACTTCGAAGAAAAAGTGAACCACGACGACAAAGCGGCGCTTGCAGCCTTCGAGCGTGGCAAGGATGCCGGCCAACCGGATTGTGCCATGCGCGCGGCAGATTTCTATCTGGAAGGCAAAACCGTCGATAAGGACCAGGGCCGCGCGGTCGATTTGTTAGAGACGGCTGCTAAAGCCGGAAACCCGGAGGCGCATTTCAAGTTGGCAGTGATTCGACTTTCCGGTGACAAGCCGGACTTGATGGCCGGCTACAACAATCTTCTTAACGCCTCAGTCGGTGGTCTTGCCGAAGCTCAAAATGAGCTCGGGCTGTTTTATCTTTCTGGCAAACTCGCCGTGGCAGATCCGGCAGCTGCGGCTGCCTGGCTGGGCAAAGCGGCGCAAGCCGGTTACCCGCAGGCCCAGAATAACCTCGGCGCGATGTATGAGCGAGGCGTGGGTGTGCCGCAAAATCTTGGAAATGCCGGAAAGCTTTACTCCATGGCCGCGGATCAGGGGAATGGTCCTGCGACTTTTGCAGTCGCGCGGATGCTTTCCCAAGGATTGGGAACCAAAGTGGATTTACCGAAGTCCTGGGCCTATGCGACACTGGCTTCCGAGCGCGGTGAAACCAGCGGTAAAGAGCTGGCGGACAAACTTTTCGGCGGCTTTGATGATGCGCAAAAGAAGCAGGCTCAGGTCGAACTCGGTGCTATCAAATCAGGGAAAGCAAAGGCGAGCAGCGAGGGTAAATGATCCCTGGATGATTTCACCCATGGCGATTTCTGAAAAAATCACTTGTAGTTGACCAATTGGTAAACTATTAAAAACCCATGGGCCGCACGAGTGATGCAAAAGAGCGCCTGCTGGAAGCTGCACTGGATTTGATCTGGGAGCGTAGCTACGGCACGGTGACGATTGATGCGATCTGCGAGCGTGCCGGAGTGAAGAAGGGAAGTTTTTACTATTTCTTCGATTCCAAATCGACCTTGGCTGTAGCGGCGCTGGAAGCAAATTGGCAAGACTCGGCCAAGCCAAAGTGGGACGCTTGGTTTTCGTCCTCCACCCCGCCGCTTGAGAGAGTGCGTCAATTCATGCAGGAAATCCTGGATTTTCAGGCAGAAATGCTCGCGAAACACGGCCAAGTTCTCGGCTGTCCCTGCTTTTCGGTAGGTAGCGAAGTTTGCAGTCAGGACGAACTGTTGCGTGCGAAAGCACAGGAAATTCTCGATCGGCAAATTCGCTATTTCGAATCGACGATCCGTGATGGCCAAGCTCAAGGCGTATTTTCCGAAGGTGACGCGATGCGCATGGCGAAAAGTCTGTTCGCTCTGTTTGAGGGCAGCATGGGCCAGGCGCGAATCCAAAATGATTTGGAATATCTCAGGAACCTCCCTGAAGCCTCAATCGGGATTCTTGGCGGGAAAATCGCCTAAATTTCCCCTTTTTTTAGTCTATTACTTTACTAATTAGTCAACTACATCCAATTATGAGTCCTGTTTTGATCTTTTCGCGCAGCCGCTTCAAGCGTTTTCGTTGGCTTGATTTATCAGCCGCTGCCGGGGTGGCGTTGATTGTTTTCTATTTAGTCAATACGACGGCCCAGGCAGCGGAGGGGCAAGCGGCGCAAGCTGCCCCACCTCCGCCGAAAGTGACCATCGCTCAAGTGCAGCAAGAAATGTCGGTGGAGTTCCGCGAGTTGCTCGGCAGGGTAGAGGCTCAGGAAAGTGTTGAACTGAGAGCGCAGGTTTCTGGGCCCATCGTCGAGGTTCGTTTGGAGGCCGGTAAAAAGGTGGAGAAAGGCGATGTGCTGTTTGTCATCGATCCGCGCCCATTTCAGGCTCAAGTGGATCTGGCGAAGGCAGAGTTGGAGCGCACCAAGGTTCGGGTGCAGATTGCCGAAAGTCAGTCAAAACGCTCGGATGATCTGCTTGGCAGCAAAGCGATCTCCATGGAAGAAGCGGAAGTCAGGAGTTCGACCCTGGCCGAGGCTAAAGCCGCAGTCCTGGCAGCTGAGGCATCTCTGAAAACAGCGTTGCTGGATTTGGAATACACCGAGGTCCGGGCTCCGATCAGTGGTTTGGTGAACCGCGCCTATGTAACTACGGGAAACATGGTATCTGGAACGCCGGGGAATGGCACCGTGCTGACCAGAATTGTGTCTGCGGGTGATGTGTTTGTTTACGCGGATGTGGATGAAAACACCCTACTGACTTTCAACCAACTGGTTCGGGAGGGGAAGATTTTGCAAAAAAAGGGTCACATCCCGGTCGAAGCCCAACTGAGCAATGAAGATGACTTTCTTCATGTGGGATACATTGAATCCACAGACAATCATCTTGATTCAGGAACCGGCAGCTTAGTGCTGCGGATGGTGTTTCCAAATGTGGATGAGGAATTGATTCCCGGTCTATCAGCGCGGGTGCGACTGCCGATCAGTGCGGAAAATCCGACCTTGTTTGTCAGTGAGCGGGCGATCGGCACAAGTCAGGATCAGAAGTATGTTCTAACTGTTGGAGCGGATAATACGGTGGCGTATCGCACGGTGAAACTCGGCCGTGTTATCGGCGGACGTAGAGTCATTAGGGAAGGATTAGCTGCAGGAGATCGGGTGATTATCAACGGACTGCAAAAGGTCGCAGCCGGCATGACCGTGGATCCAGAAGTCGCGGTACGCTGAATCAAATCTGAATGGATCTTTAAAAAGACGCATATGAACTTTTCCGATTTCTTCATCAAGAGGCCGATTTTTGCCGGCGTCTTGTCGATTGTGATCTTCCTCGTGGGGGCGATCTCGCTTTTCCGGCTTCCCGTCAGTGAGTATCCGGAAGTGATCCCGCCGACGGTGGTGGTTACTGCGACTTATCCGGGGGCGAATCCGAAAACGATCGCCGAGACGGTTTCAACGCCGCTGGAGCAGGCGATCAACGGCGTCGAGGATTCCATCTACATGTTTTCCCAGGCGACGAGTGATGGGGTGATGACCTTGACCATCACCTTCAAGCTCGGCACGGATCCGGACGATGCCCAAGTCCAGGTGCAAAACCGGGTGGCACAAGCATTGCCTAAATTGCCGGAGGAAGTTCGCCGTCTTGGTGTTACCACCATCAAAAGCTCTCCGGATTTAACGATGGTCGTGCATTTGCTTTCACCGGACAAAAGGTATGATGAGATTTATGTCCGGAACTACGCGACCTTGCAGGTTCGTGATGTGTTAACACGGATTCCCGGTGTGGGGCAGGTGCAATTATTCGGCTCAGGAGATTATGCCATGCGCGTGTGGCTGGATCCTAACAAAGTTGCTTCGAGAGGGCTGACGGCCGGTGATGTGGTCAACGCGATCCGTGAGCAGAACGTCCAGGTCGCAGCCGGCGCAGTGGGTCAGCAACCGAATCCGGGGGGCGCTGAAACCGAGTTGCTGATCAATACAAAGGGGAGATTGGTCACGGAGGAGGAGTTCGAAAATATCATCGTAAAAATCGGTGAACATGGTGAGCGCACCTTGCTGAGAGACGTTGCTAGGGTGGAGCTGGCTGCCTCGGAATATGCGTTGAGGTCGCAATTGAGCAACCAAACGGCGGTGGCGATTCCGATTTTCCAATTACCTGGCGCGAATGCGATTGAGCTATCCAACAACGTCCGCAAAACGATGGAGGATCTGAAAAAGGATTTCCCGGACGGGCTGGATTATAAAATCGCTTACGACCCGACGGTGTTTGTGCGCCACTCGATCGAAGCGGTCGTGCATACCTTGTTAGAGGCGACAGTACTGGTGGTGCTTGTCGTGATTTTATTCCTCCAAACCTGGCGAGCGTCGATCATTCCCCTGGCAGCGGTTCCGGTTTCTTTGGTGGGAACGTTTGCCATGATGAGCGCCCTGGGCTTTACCATCAATGCTCTTTCGCTGTTCGGACTCGTCCTCGCGATCGGGATTGTGGTGGATGATGCCATCGTGGTAGTGGAAAACGTGGAGCGCAATATTGCGCTTGGGTTCTCTCCAATTGAGGCAACCAAGCGAGCGATGCGAGAGGTAACGGGCCCGATCATTGCCACGGCACTGGTGTTGTCTGCGGTGTTTATTCCCACGGCATTCATCACCGGACTTAGCGGGCAATTTTATAAACAATTTGCGATTACGATTGCGATTTCCACGGTGATTTCAGCGTTCAACTCGTTGACCCTTTCGCCGGCATTGAGTGCGTTATTGCTGCGTGATCACCATGCACCCAAGGATGGGTTGTCGAAGGTGATGGATAAGGCGCTGGGTTGGTTTTTCCGCCCCTTCAACCGATTCTTTGACTGGTCCTCGACCAAATACTCGGGCGGAGTGAATCGAATGATTCGGAAAAGTGCGATCGCGCTCGTGCTATACCTCGGGCTACTAGGGTTGACGTATTACAGTTTCAAAAAAGTTCCTTCAGGGTTCATTCCCGCTCAGGATAAACAATATTTGGTGGCGTTTGCCCAATTGCCGGATGGGGCATCTCTGGAGCGGACGGATGAAGTGATTCGCAAGATGAGTGAAATCGCTCTGAAACATCCGGGCGTTGCCGAATCCATTGCATTTCCAGGCCTTTCGATCAACGGCTTCACCAACAGTCCGAATTCGGGCATCGCGTTCGTGACTTTGAAGTCGTTCGAGGAGCGTGAAGGGAAAGGTTTGTCCGGGCCGGAAATCGCGGCTCAGTTGCAAGCGGAGTATGCGCAAATTCAGGAAGCATTTGTGGCGATCTTCCCGCCGCCACCGGTGAACGGTCTTGGCACCACAGGTGGATTTAAACTCTACGTCGAAGACCGGACAGGTGCTGGCTATGACGCGCTTTACGAAGCGACCCAGTCGTTGGTGGCGAAGGCGAACCAAACACCCGGGCTTGCGGGGGCGTTCTCTGGTTTCACGGTCAATACTCCGCAGTTGAATGTGGATGTGGATCGCGCCAAGGCAAAGCAGCAAGGGATTCCTCTGGCAAATATCTTTGAAGCGATGCAGATCAATCTCGGCTCGCTTTATGTGAACGATTTCAATCGCTTTGGTCGAACCTATCAGGTCATTGCCCAGGCAGATGCGCCATTCCGAACCAATGCGCAGGATATCCTGAGATTGCGGACCCGGAACGATCAAGGACAGATGGTGCCACTGGCATCTGTGATCAAGGTCAGCGAAACGTACGGGCCGGATCGTGCGATGCGCTACAACGGCTACGCAGCCGCTGAGGTCAACGGAGGACCAGCTCCCGGCTATAGTTCAGGGCAAGCCGAGGCGCTGATGGAAAAGGTGGCGAAGGAAACATTGCCTAAGGGAATGGCGCTGGATTGGACGGACTTGACCTATCAGAAAATTCTGGCCGGGAACAGCGGTGTCTTGGTTTTCCCGATCAGTATCTTGCTGGTGTTCCTCGTTCTCGCGGCACAATATGAAAGTTTCCGACTCCCGTTTGCTGTCTTGTTGATTGTGCCAATGGCCTTGCTCGCGGCCATGCTCGGAGTTTGGTATACCAAGGGAGATAATAATATCTTCACCCAAATTGGCCTGATCGTTTTGATCGGGTTGGCGGCGAAGAATGCAATTCTAATCGTCGAGTTCGCGGTTAAGTTGCGGGAAGAAGGCAAGGGCATTGTCGAATCCGCAGTGGAAGCCTCCAGACTTCGCTTGCGCCCGATCTTGATGACATCAATCGCCTTCATCGCGGGCGTCTTCCCATTGGTTGTGGCTCATGGTGCCGGGGCAGAAATGCGTAAGGCAATGGGCGTGGCCGTCTTTTCCGGAATGATCGGAGTCACCATCTTCGGTCTATTCCTGACACCGATTTTTTACGTGGTGCTTGAAAGCATTGGCGCGAAAAAACAAAGAACAAACATCGAATCATGAATCAACTCACTGGAAAAGTTGCAATCGTCACCGGAGCATCAAAAGGCATCGGTGCGGGTATCGCCAAGCATCTTGCTGCTGCGGGTGCGTCGGTTGTGGTCAACTATGCATCTAGTAAACAAGGTGCGGAGAAAGTCGTTTCAGAAATCACCGCTGCGGGGGGCAAAGCCATCGCAGTGCAAGGAGATGTCTCCAAGCAGTCGGATATCAATCGCCTGTTTGAGGAATCTAAGTCAGCATTCGGAAAGCTGGATATCCTCGTCAACAATGCCGGCATCTATCAGTTTTCTCCGCTGGAGGGAATCACCGATGAGCATTTCCACGCGCAATTCAATTTGAATGTCTTGGGGCTTCTTCTGACTTCGCAAAAAGCCGTGGAGTACTTCGGTGAAAATGGCGGAAATATCATCAACGTCAGTTCGGTCGTCGCATTTTCGCCGATGCCTGGAGCGTCGGTTTATAGTGCAACCAAAGCCGCAGTGGATGCCATCACTCAATCGCTGTCCCAGGAGCTTGGCCCCAAAGGGATTCGTGTGAATTCGTTGAATCCAGGGATGGTGGAAACCGAAGGGACGCATGCCACAGGGATCATTGAGTCCGATTTGAAAGAAGCGATCATCGCGCGGACTCCGCTGGGTCGTATCGGCCAGCCCGATGACATCGGCAAAGCGGCTGTGTTTCTTGCATCCGACGCCTCAGGTTGGGTCAATGGACAGGTTCTGGCAGCGGCTGGTGGTTGGAGGTAATTGCCTCTTTCAAAATCGTTAAATGCTCCGCCATCGACCTACAGGATGTGAGGTCGATGGCGGATTTCGCTCGAAGACATGCGGATGGCAACGGTGCACGTCTAACAAGCAAAGGGACGAAGGTCGTTATCGTTTGTCAGGATCGATCCGTTTCATGAGATGGAACAGATCACTATTGGTGGTAAAGATCGCAGTGCTATCCTTCCCGAGAGTCATGCGGTAGGTATCGAGAGTTTTATTGAACTGATAGAAATCTGCCGCTGTTGGGCTGGTGTTGTAGGCACTGGCGTAAATCCCGGTCGCTTGGGCATCCGCTTTGCCTTTGATCTCTTGTTCTTTCCGATAAGCCTCCGATTGTATCGAAAGGAGATCCCGATCTTTGCGGCCGATGATTTTTGCAGCGGCTCCGGCACCTTCGGAGCGGAATCTCTCTGCGATTTGGAGCCGCTCGGATGCCATGCGAGCATAGATCTTCTCGATGACGCCGGACTTGTAGTTGATCCGCTTGAACCGGACATCAATGATCTCGATGCCCCAGGCCGATACCTTGGATTGCGCGGCCTTGAGAATTTGTTCGTCGATGACCGCGCGGCCATATTGGATTGGCGGCAAGGTTCCGAGTGTTGAATCGGCCCCGGTCAACGACTCATCGCGGACGGGTTGGCGGTCTTTCCGACTGCGGACGACTTCGATCAAATCATGGGAAGCAATCGCATTCCGGGTTTCGCCGCCGATGATGTCATCAAGACGTGACAGCGCGCTGCGTTCGTCGCGCAGTTGTTCATAATAAGCGATTGGATCAACGATGCGCCAGCGGGCGAAGTTATCGACGGAGATATAGAGCTTGTCCCGGGTGGGCATTTCGGTCGCAGGGCCGTCCCATTGGAGGATGCGCTTCTCGATGCGGTTTACCTTTTGGATGAATGGTTTTTTGAAGTGAATTCCAGCTTCATCATGGTTCGGGTCTGAATTGATCGGCTTGCCAACCGGTTTGCCGAATTCAGTGATGAATGCCTGTTCGGTCGGTGAAACGGTGTAGGTGCACGTCGATACGATGAAAAGGAGCACGAAGAGCCCGAACACGAATGCGAGTATGGTTTTCATGAGTCCTGGGAAATTAGTTTTTGTTAGAAGCTGGGACTGATGATGAATTCAGGTTCATCAGTGGGAGAAATTGTTTGGCATCTTCATCGAGAATGATTTTTCCGCCCATTTTCGGCAGCACTTCATTCATGGTTTCGAGATACAGCCGCTGGCGGGTGATCGCCGGAGCCTTTTCGTATTGGGTGAGCAATTCCTTGAATCGGGCAACATCGCCTTCAGCTTCGTTGACCCGCTGGACCGCATATCCTTCGGCTGCGGAAATCCGTTGATCGGCCAGGCCTCGCGCTTTTGGAATGACACGATTGTATTGGCCATTTGCTTCATTGATCATCTGTTCCCGTTCCTGTTGGGCGCGGTTCACTTCGTCGAATGAGCTCTGCACCGGTCCCGGAGGATGGACGTTTTTCAGTTGAATCTGATCAGCACGGATACCGATATCTAACAAGTTGAGTTGCTGTTGCAATCGGGTGAGTGCCTCGACCTCAATTTCGGTGCGGCCAAATGTCAGCACCTCATCGACGGTCCGGTCGCCGATGATTTCTGTCATCACGCTTTCTGTTAGATCGCGCAGTGTGGCGGCGGGGTCGCGCAGGTTGAAGAGATATTTGCGGGGATCAGCGATTGTATATTGGACAATCCATTCCACTTGAACTGCATTCAGGTCTCCCGTGACCATGTCCCGTTCGAGTTTGGGTTCCTGACTGGATTGATAGGGATTGGTCGCGTTTGGTGTGGTGAACCCAAATTCAAGTTTTAGTTGCCGCCGCACTGGCACCATAATGGTTTCATCGATCCCATAAGGCAGCTTATAGTGCAGCCCCGGTGGTGCGATGCTGTGGAACTTTCCAAAGCGCAGCACAACTGCTTCCGATTCCATAGGGACGCTGTAGAAAGAGCTGAGTGATCCGACTAGGAAAAGGATAAGGGCGATGGCCGTGACTATCAACTTCACGACAATGGAAAATCTCTGCCGGGGCGGTTTGGATGATAATTTGTTTATAAAACTTTGAATCACGCTCCCGAGATTAATTGAATGAGCGTTGCCAGCAAGGGGAAGATCGGCGCTTGTTTGTAGCGTCAGTGATGTTCTTTAGTGGCGATCACCCCTAACAGGTTATCACGCGCCTTCGAATCCTGGATCGAAAGCGCAACTTTCCGTGCAGAGCCGAGATCGATGTTAATCAGTTGATAGGCCAAATTGAATGCGAGGTTTGTGTGCTCGGTGCTTTGCTGGTGTTGATCCAGCCATTCAATGGCAGCAGAAGTATCTCGAACGGCCCAGGTGTTCAGGACTTGCTGCTTGGCGGTGCCGGATTTGATGCGTTCCGCCCAATCCATAGCGTCTACGGGATCTGCCGAGGCGTATTCTTGAGCTGTGGCTTGGATCAATTTCTTATTCTGTGCCCAATCCAAGGTCGTATTGCGCTCAATCAATCCTGCGGCTTGCTGCGGGTCTTGATTCACAAGGCTGCCAATGACTTTGATCGCAAGTCCGTCGATATCTTTTTGCGGGGCACCCGAGCTGACGATTTTTTCAAACCACTCCGTCGTCGCTTGCACGCCTTCGGTTCGGCTCATTGCTTCCACCAATGCTCCGTATTCTCCGTCCACCCCGAGGCCGGTTTTAAAAAGCCATGTTGCTGCTGCATCGGGATCGTGCGCTGCCCAGCCCCGCACCAACCCGTAGAGGCCTTCTTCTCTACCTTGTGGCAGATCGACCGTTTCGAAATGTCGCAACGCGCCATCGAGATCTGTATCCGCCCAATAAATCATCGTCTGGTTGATCGCTTGCTCGGGAGCGGTGTGGTTCCATTCGCTCCAATCCATCGAGCGCATGAAATCGATCGCCGAGAGAGGATCGCGTCGGCCCCATTCCGCCCACAGCGCTGACCATTCGTTGCCGTTTCCGGTTCCACGTTCATCCATTTCCCGGATTAATGAAACGATCTGCGGAAAATCTTTCGGGGAAGTGGTTGTGAGCAATACCTTGAAACCCTCCAGTCGCTCATCTTCCAGATTGTTTTGAAGGATATTCCGATAGGCAGTCTCGACGGCAGGACCGGATTGTAGCTCGGCACCGCCATGGCGAATAGCATTTGGACGGCTTGATCGAGCCGGATGATCTTCAGAACGAGCTCGATCGTTGCTGCGCCAGTTGGGGGGTGGAAGTGATGTTGAAATCTCCGAAGTTGAGGATTTGCCGTGAGAGATCCAACCGGTGATGAGTCCGATTCCCAGACCTGTAGCAAAAATCACCAACAACGCAAAGCGGCTCAATTGCAGGCGATGGCTCATGGAATCCGAATTTGGAATTCACCATGTGCTATCAGGGCTTATGATGTTTGCAATTAAAATCCAAGCGCTTGCTGACTGGCTTCACTCGTCCAGTTCCCGAATTCGCGCAAGATGGCGGCCGCCTTCAAAGGCAGTGGCAAGGAAGACATCGACGATGGAAAGCGCGGTTTCCAAATCCATCATCCGTTCGCCCAGCGACAGCACGTTTGCGTCGTTATGCAGGCGGGTGAGGCGCGCGGACTCGGTGTTCCAGCAGAGGCCACAGCGGATGCCGCGAACGCGATTGGCCGCGATCGCCTCGCCATTGCCGGAACCGCCAAGGACGATGCCGCGATCGAATTTTCCTGCGGCAACGGCTTCAGCAACGGGACGAATGAATTTCGGATAATCCACCGCATCGGTGGAATCGGTGCCGAAATCCGTGACCTGGTGGCCTGCGCTGCGCAGGTAGGAGATGATTTCCTGTTTGTAGGTGTAGCCCGCGTGGTCAGATCCGATGGCGATGTTCATGAGGTCGAAGTGGTTGATCGAATTTCGATGAAATCACCCGGGTCGCAAACCCAATTCCTGAATCAATTTGGAACGGGCCGCAGCATCGCTCCACCACGGATGGCGATGAAAAGCGCGAAAATCACCACCAGTGAAAATGCTCCAGGAAGCCCGATCAGGTGACTTAACCCGCCGATGAGTGGCGGCCCGGCGAGGAATCCTAGGTAACCCATCATGGAAACGGCGGCGATGCCTTTGCCTGCGCCGCCTTCGTGGGCGCGACCACCGGCACCGAACAGCACGGGCACGAGATTGGAAAGCCCGACTCCAGAGAACAGGAGCCCCACGAAAGTGGCAGGCCAGAATTGGACGAGAACGATGATCAGCAGGCCGATGGTGGTGAGGGTGCCACTTACTTTCAGCACGCCGACGGGGCCAAGTTTCGCCGTGAAGTAATCGCCTGAGAGACGACCTCCCGCCATGGATAAGGAGAAAACTCCGTAAGCCACCGGTGCTAACCAATCGGCTGCGCCTGCGACGCTTTTGGTATAAACCGCGCTCCAATCCATCATGACGCCTTCCGCAAACAAGGCCATGCAGGCGAGCACGCCGATGCGAATCAACCGCTGATTTGGCAATTTAAAGCCGCTTTGTTTTTCAGGTGAATCGCTGTGGGTGGCATCACCGCTGATCAGATTTCCTGCGGCGATCATGGCAAGGCAGGCGAGGGAAATCGCGACGGTTGATGCGATCACCAAAGGCGAAACGCCTTGCTTCAAGGCCATGCTGGCGAACAGCGCGGCAATCAGACCGCCGCTGCTCCAAAGTGCCTGAAACGTTGCCATGATTGGCTTGGTGCCGGCATTTTCGACGGCGATCGCTTGCGAGTTGATGGTTACATCGAAAGCGCCCTTCACTGCACCGAAGAGCAAGGCCGCCGTGACTAACCAGACAAACGCGGGAGCCAGTGCGAGCGTGACGAGTGCAACGCAGAACGCCGGTGCCAGGCAGAGCAAAACCGGACGGCTGCCACGGCGGGAAATCACTTGGCCGACCAGCGGCATCGAAATTAACGCGCCAATCACCATTCCAAATAACGCGATACCGAGCTGGCCTTCATCGAGTTGGAATTTTGCTTTGAAAGACGGAATCAAGGTGGCCCAAGTTCCGAAGATCATGCCGTCGATGAGAAAATAGGCACAGGCTGACAATCGGGATTTCCGATGATCCGCCGCAGAGAGGGTGATCGTGTGATTCGTGTCCACACCCGGACTATCCGGGAAATTCGGGAATTCTTCTAATGGTAAGATTTCATGATGGTGATAACCTGAGGTTATGGAGATTCGCGAACTGAAATCTTTTGTCGTTCTGGCTGAACAACTTCATTTCGGGCGTGCTGCGAATCTGCTGAATCTCAGCCAACCGGCATTGACCAAGCAAATCCGCAAGTTGGAGGATGAGCTGGGTGGTGAGTTGTTTGAGCGTGGGAAACATCGGACCGTTCTCAGCGCGACCGGAATGCAATTCCTGCCGGAGGTGCGGGCGATGCTGCTGGGTTTTGATCGGCTTTTGCAGCGCGGCAGCATGGTCGCGCGTGGTGAGGTCGGGCAACTGAGGCTTGGGTTCGGATTTCATACATTTGAACTGGTTCCGAAGTTGATCGTCCGGCTGCGTGAGATCGCGCCCGGGATCGAGGTGAGTTTGCGCGACATGTCGACTGCAGAGCAGGTGAGCGCTTTGGAGGCCCGTGAGCTGGACCTCGGATTTCTACGCGCTCCAGTCCCGGCGTCGCTCCAGTCGATCGCGGCGGTGAAAGATCGGATGGCCTTCATTTCTTCCTCCGCTTCGCCGCTGCCGGAGAAGGCAACCTTGGCGGATTGCCGGGATCAGCCATTTGTGACGATTTCAGAAGATCGATCACCGGCATTTCATCGGCACACCTTGCAGCTTTGCGCCAGGCACGGGTTTCACCCGAAAATTGTGCAATCGGTCCCGGAATTCATGACTGCGGTGGCGCTGGTGCAAGCGGGGCTGGGGGTGGCGATGATTCCGCAATCGTTTTGGAATCATCGCATTGAGGGGGTTCGTTTCCATCGTTTGCGGGAAAAAAACGCGGCCTGGTCGGTTGCTGCAGCCTGGAATAAGGCCGATCGGAATCCGGCGCTGCTGGCATTTTTGAAATTGTTAAAAGCCGATTTGCGATCGTGATTTCCGAAGAAGCGCGGATCCCGGGCATTTGTCCGCTTGCCACGCGGCGGCAGCTGTCCAGACTGGCGGCGTGAACGTTCTCGTCACCGCCGGCCCCACACGCGAACCCATCGATCCTGTCCGTTTTTTAACGAACCGATCTTCGGGTAAAATGGGCTATGCCGTCGCTGAAGCCTTTGCCAAGGCGGGGCACACCGTGTTGCTGGTTTCAGGCCCGACTTCGCTGGACGTTCCTGACTACGTGGACTTTGTTCCCGTCACCACGGCTGCTGAAATGCACGAGGTGGTGGGGCATCATCTCAAGCGCATGGACATCGCCGTTTTTGTCGCGGCGGTCGCGGATTACACGCCGGCAAAGGTGGCGCCGCAAAAAATCAAAAAAGAGGGCGATTCCCTGATGCTTGAGTTGGTGAAAACCAAGGACATCCTCGGCTCCGCGCGCGGTGAGTTCGGCTTCGCCGGGACTTTGGTTGGCTTTGCTGCCGAAACGGAAAATCTTGAAGCCAACGCCCGCCGCAAACTGACCGGAAAGGGCTGCGATCTGGTGGTCGCCAATGACGTTTCGGAAGAGGGCAGGGGATTTGATAGCCACGGCAATGAAGTCACCCTTTGCTTCCCGGACCGAACCCTGGAATTGCCTCATGCTCCGAAATCCGAACTCGCCAAGGATCTGGTGGAAACCATTCTCGACCTTCATCTAACAAAAATTTCAACTTCATCCAACCACTGACATCATGAGCGATCTGGAATTGGCGACCTTCGCCGCACACGAAGCAGGAAAACTTTTACGCGCGAACTTCGGCAAGGAAGCTGCAGTTGATGAAGCGATGCACCACGATATCAAGCTGGCGCTGGACAAGGAGTCGCAGGATTTGATCACGAAAATTTTGCTCGATGCGCGTCCGTCCGATGCACTTTACGGCGAGGAAGGATTGGCCGGAAATCCGGATTCCGAACGCGAATGGATCGTCGATCCGATCGATGGCACGGTGAATTACTTCTACGGCATTCCTCACTTTTGCGTTTCGATCGCCTTGCGAGTGGCAGGTGAAATCACCGTGGGTGTGATTCATGACCCGATGGTGGGCGAAACCTGGACTGTCGAAAAAGGTGGCCCCGCTTTGTTGAATGGAGAGCCGATTCAGGTCAGTCCGCGTACGGACCTGGCGGAGTCCGTTTTGTTCGTCGGTTGCGGCAAGGACGAAGAAGCGTTGCGAACAGGAATCGAGCGCTTCCGTCGCGCCTCGCTCCAGGCTCGCAAGATGCGCATGATGGGATCGGCTGCACTCGGCATGGCCTACATCGCCAGCGGCAGATTGGACGCTTACGTCGAATCCAGAATTTCCCTGTGGGATATCGCGGCCGGCCAATTGTTGGTGGAAACCGCGGGTGGCAAGGTCGAGTTGACTCCAGCCGAAAACCATCAGGATGCCTGGGCAATTGTCGCGACCAACGGCAAGATTCCAATCGAGAAGATCCTCTAAGTTTCTGTTAGAATCCCATTCACATGACTGGAATCGGCTACGACGTTCATCGTTTTAAGGAAGGCAGACCGCTCGTTTTGGGTGGAGTGACAATCCCGCACACCCATGGTCTGGATGGCCATTCGGACGCGGATGTGCTTTGCCATGCGATTGCGGATGCGGTTCTGGGCGCGCTTGGCCAGCCGGATATCGGTTTCTTCTTTCCGCCGGGCGATCCGGCCTGCAAGGACATCTGCTCGTTGAAAATTCTGGAGAAATGCCGCGAAGTGGCGGATCAGGAAGGCCTGAGCATCGTCAATGTCGATTCCACCATCATCGCTGAAGCTCCCAAAGTCCTGCCACATCGTGAGGCGATGCGCGAAAAAATTGGTGCTGCCTTAGGCATCCCTCCTCAACGCGTGGGGATCAAGGCGACGACTAACGAAATGATGGGGTTTGTTGGCCGGAAAGAAGGCATCGCCGCGATGGCCGTGGCGGAGTGCCGGTGAGTAATCGAAGTAAGTTTGATGGTGTTCAGGTGTTGAAATTCATGAAGTATAGCTTGTTATTTGCCAGGTCGACGACGAAAAAGTCGATATCATTCACATGGCCAGACGAGGTATTGTAAAAAAAAGGCATAGTAACTTCCTTTTTGCTTCAACGCGGTCTCCATCGCTTCGAAATGCTCTTTCAGTTGCTCCACATTATCAATTTCATGAGGGGCGCGAGCGAATTTTAGATATTCCTTAAATTCGGGAGCTGAGGGTGTTTGACGCCAGTGCTCGAATTCCCAGCGATTCCGATAGTTCGGACGCTTCGGGAATTCGGATAATAGTCTGAGATCCGCGTTTTCGAAACGGGTTCGTATGGTAGCGGGTAGCTCGTATACCGCGAAGGAAAGTCCGTCACCATTGAAAGACCTCTCCGAGTCGTAGTCATACACGGGGACAGCCAACTCCACCTCAGTATCAAAAAGTCCGGCCAGGTAGGTTTGATGATCTTTTGTCTTAAATAAGAATAAACCGGCTATTGGTAGAGTTAGAGTTGTAACATATATTGCAATCTGCAGACTTACCTTTTTCCATCGCTTCTTGAATGCTGTGAGAATCACCCAGATCATGTATGGAATGAATCCGAGAATGGTGATGCTTAACACAATGCCCAAGATGGCAGGGATGATTTGGGTCATAGCTTTGTTAGATCGACTCGGCGTTGTCTTCCAATAGATCTTTTAAGGATGGAAGATGGAGCTTTTTACGGAGGTGGAGGAGTTCGAAGTTGCGGTATAACGCAACGATGAGTCCAAACGTTAGCGAGCCTGCTAGAAGAGGGCCACTGAGGGATTTGCCGGCGATGAGCCACATGCTGCATGTCCACAGCAATGATAACAGGAGGCACCGAACGAGAGTTGCCTGTGCCCCGGTTGCATAAATCGGAGGTTGGATCGCAAGTCCCATACGCCAGAACCACCGATGGATAGCGGGAGCTGACAGCTGCGGAGAAACGCCGAGCTGCATTAGTTTTTCCGCGCAGCGCGGCATTTCCATTCCGGAATTGTTCGCCATGGCTTCAAGTTAGTGATGTTCCTCACCTGACTCAATCAACTTCAGCGTTCGAGGTTAGAAGTTCGATCTTCAAAAGGATGCCGCTCCCCTGTAAGCCGGATTCTGTCCACCCGTTGCCGGGCTGGACGGCCATTTCTCTCACTCTGCCGAGGCGGAGCGCCCTGCTTGCGCAGGATGCGACTAATACCTGAATTTCTAACGGGCGGGCCGCCCTATTCTGTTCTGTCTTGCACCGCGCGGGGTTTTCCATGCCGCCGCAGTTGCCCTTGGCGCGGTGGGCTCTTACCCCACCATTTCAACCTTACCTGTGCCTTGCGGCCATCGGCGGTATTTTTTCTGCTGCACTTTCCGTCCGGTTGCCTCACGGCTTCCGTCCCTCGCTTTCACGAGGCGCGCTGCCCGATGGTGTCCGGACTTTCCTCAATCTGCAGCTTGCGCCCGATTGCGACCGTCCGGGGAGCGGCAGGGAGAAGCTGCCTGTTCACGGGTAATTATCAAACCAAAAAGACGTCCAGGAAGAACCAGAGGATCATGATGATGCCGATGGCAATTTTCATGCCCATGCCGGCAATGGTGCCGACGACCGAGCCAATGCCGGAGTTGGTGGCATAGCGGATGGATTTTTTTGAAAATAGCAGCTCACAGGCAAATGCGCCGATCAAAGGACCGAGCAAAAGCCCGAATGGCATGAAAAACAGGCCGACGATGCTGCCAACGAAGGCGCCGATCGCTCCCCATTTGGTGCCGCCAAACCACTTGGAGCCTGCTGCCCCACTGGCAATTTCAAAAGTTTGTGAAATGACCATGAAAAGGATGATCACCAGAAAGGACCACCACTCGAGCCCGGATCGATCCGCGCCGAGCATGAGCCGATGAGCGACCGCAGCGATAAGAATGATCAGGTGTCCGGGCAGGATGGGTAGAAAGCAGCCGATCAGGCCTGCAATAAGAAGACAGCTGGTAACAACCCATGCGAGGCCGATGCCAACGTTGTGCCAGGCTGCGGATGAAAGGATAGAGTGCCACATACGATATCTAGTGGTTTAAATGATCGATTGTGGCTTATCTCGTGGCTGCAAGGCGATCGCGAGCCTGGAGTTGATGGTGGAAAAAGGTGTGGTCGAATGATTTATGTAAGGGATAGTGGATTGCACGGGTAGGGAACTCGGGTTTTTCGGGGGTTTGGGGGCAAGAAATGTTCAAAGGGAAAGAAACATTTCGTGGAGAATTGCCAGGGGGATGGCGGGAATTGGTAAAAAGGGGGAATAACTCAATCGAGAGAAACGTCTGACGGCTCCAATTTCTTTCGGATTCGGAGAAGGCAGTTCGGCAAAAGATCGGGTTTGGAGTTGAGTTACAGCATCTGTCCGCTAATCTCAATGCCTTTAGGAATGCTGTATATGATTGTCAGGATTTTAGCACTGTTGTGCATGTTATTTCCAATGGTGGCCATGGGTCAAGGGACGGAAAGTATCATGGTGGTAGAGGCTCATTCAGGTAAAATCCTCATCGCCACCAATTCGTCGGTGAAGCGTCCGGTAGCGAGCTTGACCAAGATTGCAACGGCAGTGGTGGCGGTGGACTGGACAACCGCCAGTGGCCTGGATATCGGTTCGATTGAAATGACCGCACCGCAGACGGTGGCGATGGTGGGCGGACCAAATCCGATGAATCTGCAGCCGGGAGATCGGATTTCGATGCGGGATGCGATGTATTCCGCGTTGCTCGGATCGGATAACCTCGCGGCTCTGACGATTGCGGATTACGTCGGCCGTCAAATCCTGATCAAGCGCGGTAAGGACGGTGATCCAGTGGCGGCTTTTGTCGGAGAAATGAACAAGCTGGCGGCGGCGATCAATATGGATCGCACTCATTTCGAAAATCCGCACGGGTTGGATAACCGGAAAAACATCGGCACTTCCACGGCAGCAGATATCGCGCGGCTGTCGATTTATGCGATGCGCCGGAATGCGATCAGTTTCATCGTGAGACAAGAGAGTCGCAAAATCAGCGTCACAGGACCGGCGGGGACCCGGGAGTTCAATATCAAAAACACCAACGAATTGATCGGCGAACCTGGAATTTTGGGCCTGAAAACCGGCACGACGAACCTTGCCGGGCCTTGTCTTTCGGTTTGCATGGATCGCGATGCCTTTATCACCAAGAAGCCCGACGGTTCCAAAGGGGTCACTCCTCGCCGTCTGATTGTTGTTTTGCTGAACAGCCCGGACCGGTTTACAAAGGCTCGCAATCTCATCACGCAGGGTTGGTCCATCTACGATCCATGGCTTGAGTCTGGAGCACCGGTAAAAAATCCCGAGCGGGAAATTTTAAAAGTCCCTGACCCGCGCTGAAACCCATTTAGAATCTTTCATCATGCGAATTGGTATTCTCAATAGCGGCGGCGATTGTCCGGGACTGAATGCAGTGATCCATGGTGTGGTCGGAGCGGCCCACCAGTTGGGATGGGAGGTGATCGGGTTTCGCGATGGCTTTGAAGGGCTGCTGCCGCCAGGTGATTACAAGATTCTCAAACCTCAGGATACGATCGGCATCCTGAAGATGGGAGGCACCATCCTAGGTACCACCAACAAGGGCCATTTTGTGGCAAAAATCGGCAAGGGCGACGTGGCGGAGATTCCGCCTGAAATCGTAGCCCGTGCGAAACGGACTATGGAGCAGCTGGAAATCAGCGCGTTGGTCGTCGTCGGCGGTGATGGATCGCTGACCACTGGATTGCAGCTCTATCGTGAAGGTTGGCCAATCATTGGGGTGCCAAAGACGATCGATAACGATCTGGATGCGACAGCCATGACGTTCGGTTTCGATAGCGCCGTAACGTCTGTAGTGGATGGTCTCGACCGCCTGCACACGACGGGTGAAAGTCACAAACGGGTGATGGTATTGGAAGTGATGGGGCGCCACGCTGGCTGGATTGCGCTCTGGGGCGGCATCGCAGGTGGCTCCAATGTCATTCTATTGCCGGAAATTCCGTTTAGCCTGAACAAAGTCGCCGATTTCATCAAACAGCGCGATGCCCAGGGCTACCACAGCACGCTGGTCGTGGTTGCCGAGGGGGCATCCATGCCGGATGGTGAATTGGTGACGATTGCCTCCAATACCAGCGGCGAAGTCCGTTTGGGAGGCATCGGCGAACAAGTGGCAGCAAGTTTGCAGCGGCTCACCGGAAAAGATACCCGATCCACGACTCTTGGGCATTTGCAGCGAGGGGGAGCGCCCACGGCACTGGACCGGATTTTGGGCATGCGGTTCGGGGTCATGGCTGTGAAACTCGCGGAAGAAGGCGCCTTTGGCCGGATGGTCAGCTATCAGGCCTACCATGTGGATTCGGTTCCAATTGAGGACGCGGTCAGCAAATTGCGCCTGGTGGAACCTGGCGGAGAACTGGTTCTTGCCGCTAAAGCGGTTGGGATTTGCCTGGGAGACTGAACTGAGTTTTGTTGTGGCCATGCCTACCGACCCGTTAATCCAACTCCTGCGCCGCAAAGCCCGTTACTCCAACACGGAACTCGCGGATTTGCTTTCTCTTTCGCCCGATGAGGTATCGGTGCGAATGGCAGCGTGGGAAAAAGATGGCACGATTCTCGGCTATCACGCGGTGATCGATCCCGAGCATGCTGGCGATACAGCGGTCTCGGCTTTCATCGAGGTCAAAGTGACTCCGGAACGCGGTGGTGGCTTCGACCGCTTAGCGATGAGAATCGCGAAGTTCGATCAGGTCGTTTCCTGCTACCTGGCGAGTGGTGGCTATGATCTCATGGTCGTCGTCGAAGGCGGTGATTTGCGGGATGTAGCTCGATTCGTTTCGGAAAAACTCAGCACGCTGGAAGGCGTGCTTTCGACCGCAACGCATTTCCGTCTGAAGACTTACAAGGAAAACGGATTTTTATTTGAGGCAGAGCCGGGCGTTGAAAGGCTGGCGGTAGCCCCGTGATGCGTCCATCCGAACATTCCAGTTGCCTATGTTTTTTGAAACGATCAGGATTTCTCTCGGCTGCTGCGAGAGAATCGCGGAAAAAATTGGTGAAACATGAATAAAATGAGCGGGGACACGTCGAAGGATGCGAAAGGGCTTAACGGGCCCGTCGATCCGGACGATGCAGCGCTCGATCCGGATGACGATTTCCGGCTTGTCGCACTTGCTCAGAGTGGTGACATGCGGGCCTATGACGCGCTGATTACCCGTCATCGGGGTAGAATTTTCGCCATGATCCGCAATATGATTCATCAGGAAGCAGACGCTTGGGACCTCTCGCAAGAGGTCTTTATCAAGGCGTGGCAAGCGCTTCCCAAATTTGAAGCCAAGGCGCGTTTCTCGACCTGGCTTTATCGGATTGCGCACAATACCGTCTATGACTGGACGCGCAAGCGGAAGGTTGAGAGCGCTGGCGAACTCAACGACGAGATCTTTGAACGTGACCGGATTGATCCGGCTGCGCGGACGACCCCGTCGTTTACCGATGCGCCCGATGAATCGCTGGCACACGGCGAACTTCGAGAAAAAATCGAATCGGCGTTATCTAAGCTTTCACCTGAGCATAGGGAAGTTGTTATCCTTAAAGACGTGCAGGGACTTTCCTACAAAGAAATCGCCGAGGCCATGGAATCGACCCTGGGTACGGTGATGAGCCGCCTATTTTACGCGCGTCAAAAACTCCAATCGATGCTGAAAGATGAATACCAAACCTGATGAAATGATGCTGGCCCTTTGGCTGGAGGATGAACTGGAAGGTAAGGACTTGGCTGCCGTCGAAGCTTGGGCCCTGACCCAACCGGATCAACTTGCCGCCCGTCAGGAGGTTCGTGACTGGAAGAAAATGGTGAGCACGGCGCTCCCTGCTGCAGAAGAACCTCCATTCCCTGATTTCTTTAACAGCCGTATCGAGCAAAGCATTCGTGAATTGACTCCAAAGCCAGTACCGCGACCAGCTACGGTCACGGTGACTAAATTTTCCATTTGGAAGTCCTGGCTGATGCCCGCCAGCGCCTTTGCTGGGATGGCATTGGCATTCTGGATCGGCATGAAAACGCAGGACACTCCAGTTGCTGTGCCCGTTGCTAAAGTCAATCCGCCACTGGCCACCCCTGCTTCCTATACACCACTCGTCTATTCTCCAGAAATCGGCGTGGATGCTCATTGGTATTCCAGTTCTCCGGCTTCAGCGGCAGTTATTGTTTTGCAAGGGGTTAACGCCATTCCGGATTCGACCGATTTTACCCAAACGGTAATGATTCCGACCAATCGTGAAATGGATTCCACCGCAGGGCAACCTACAGGTGGCGGAGTAAGCCAACCAATTTCCCGATGAATCTTTGCAGATCCATCTTTCTGACCATTTTCTGTCTATTCGGCATGAATGGCGGCGCCCTTTTTGCCCAGGACGACCCCGGGAAAATGAGTGTTGGCCGCGTGAAGGTGGCGGTATATTACGGAACGGACGCTGATCCGGCAGCTGCGGGTGAGCGATTTCCGAAGGTAGAGGACACGGTGAAAAAGCAGCTGCAAAAAGAGCAGCAGCTTCAGTTCAAGCACTATCGACTGCTTGGCTTGGACGATCAACCGTTGTTCCGCAGTTACGAGAACTGGGCACAGCCATTGAAGCCGTCGGATGAGGTTCTGGTCCGTTTTGAATCCCGCAGCCTGCCTTCCAAAGACTCGATGAGGTTGGATTTGGAGCTTTGGCTGAGCCGTAAGAAGATTCTCAAGACGGATGCGCTGTTAGAACGCGATAAGCCTCTGTTCATTCTCGGGCCCGAGTGGCGCGGTGGTCGGCTGATTATTTCGGTAGCACTTGCAACCGATGAGAAACAGGCCCAGTAGTTGGCCATGAAAGTCGTGATCGCATCGTGGGCCGCACTGACGGGTGTGCTTTTCGCAGGCGGGCTGGAATTTGCCGAATCCACCAAGGAAGTCACTGTCGATCCCACTAAAGAGACAGTGACGGTCGATTTCAATTTCACGAATCGGAGTGACGAAAAGCTCCAGATTGAAAAGACCGATGGAGGTTGCACTTGCGTTGCGATCAAGGTTTCAGGAGGTAAAACCGTTTACGCACCGGGAGAATCGGGAGTTCTTCGAGCCATTGTTTCTCTCGAAAATTACACCGGAGAAGTCGATCGACCCCTGAATGTTTGGCTGAAGGGCGATCACCTGAAAACCCAGAAGCAGACATTGGATATCAAAATCAAGATCCCGGTTTTGGTTTCGGTGGAGCCTAAAACCCTGGTTTGGTCGGTTGGTGAAAAGCCGGAACCGAAAGTCATTAAAATTCAAATGCACGACACGCAACCGATCAAGGTTGAGTCGATTGAGTCTTCCAACGCATCGTTTGCGACGGAGTTGAAGACGCTCAAGGAAGGCACGGAATACGAGTTAACCGTAACCCCGTCCTCGACGGAAAAGCTCGGCGAGTTAGGCATTTTCCGGATTTTGACTGATTCCCGCGCCGAGCGGTATCGCTCGATCCAGGCATACGGCGGTATTCAGCAGAAACATTGAGGCGGGCTAATTTTACCTTCCTTCAGGATCAAATCCGTTCCTGCACTTGCAATCACTGCCAGATCGCATCATGTATAGCGCATGAAAGTCGTCATTGGATCGTGGCTGTTCTTGGCTGGGACGCTGTTTGCGGGTGGTCTCAAGTTTACTGAAACCTCCAAGGAAATTACGGCCGACCCAGCGGCCCGGAGTGTGACGGCCGAGTTCGATTTCACCAACGATACTCAGCACCCGGTGACGATTGAGAAAACTGACGGCGGTTGCTCATGTGTATCGGTCAAAGTAAGTGACGGCAAAACCCAGTTCTCGCCGGGAGAATCCGGAAAGATCCAAGCGGTATTCGATATCGGGAATTTTTCCGGTGAGGTCGATAAACCAGTGAAAGTTTGGCTCAAGGGAGAGGATGTCGATGTCGCGACCCAAACCCTCAAAATCCACATCAACATCCCGGTTTTGATCTCGATGGAGCCAAAAACCTTGAAGTGGACTGTGGGGGATAAGACGAGTTCCAAGACGATCAAAATCGCGGTTCATGATGACAAACCCGTTCATCTTGATGCGGTAAAATCCTCGACCAACGCTTTCACCACGAATTTGAAAACCATCAAGGATGGTGAGGAATACGAGCTTGAAGTTACCCCGGTCTCTACTGAAAAAATGGGCACTTTAGGCATTTTCCGTATTGAAACGGATTGTCCGATGGATCGCTACAAGCTGCTCCAGGCATTTGCTGTGATTCAGAAAAAGTCATGAAATCGTTCACTCAGCTCGCAATCATTGTGGGCCTCACGTTTGCAGCTGCAGGTGTCACTTATCTCGTGAAGGGGGCACCGGTACGAATGGTGATTTGTGATCCATCGACGCGCAAACCGGATGAAATCTGCTTGGGTGAGGTTGTCGAACCAGTAGTTTGGATCGATGCCAGATCCCGAAAAGCTTGGGAAAAAGATGGGCTTGAAGGATCGATCCTATGGAATCTGGACACTGCAGAGGACGCGCAGGAGCTTGAAGCGAACGCCGTCATGCACATCATGCAGAACCCCCATGTGGTGGTTTATTGCGATGATGAAAACTGCGGCCTTAGCCGACAAGTTGCCGCAAAGGTGCGGGCTCTGGATCTCGGCGCAGATGTGAAAGTCTTGCGAGGTGGCTGGCGCGCTTTAAAGGAAGCCGGTCGAATCAAGGGTTCCAATTGAGCGCGCTGATATCGAGCGCTTCAATGAAAGGCTTCTCGGGATCTTCCTCGGTGTTCCATCGGAGCAAAATCGTGCATGGCTGAGCCTGGCCATAGCGGAAACCCGAAAGATCATCCGAAAGAAGATCGGCTATCTGAGAGTGCTTGCTGCTGAAATACGCCTCGGCGATGGGCCGCGTGTTATCGTGCGCCATGAGTTTGATGGCCATCTTTTTCTCACGATTCGGCACCGCCTCATTGTAACAATTTGCTAGCGCTGAGGCGACCACTTCAAAGGTTTCAGCCTTGCTGACCGGAGTTTCGCAGAATTGCTTCAATCTCCCGCCATACAAATCGAGGAAAGGCTCAACCACCACTTTCGGATTTGCGGATTGTCGTGTTCGAACCAAGATCAGCTGTTGATCCGTGCCGTTGTTTTCCGTTCTGAATGCGACGCTGAAGTAGGTGTCGATGAGGTTTTCAATCGGATCCGGCGGCTGTTGCATTTCCACCACCGATCGCTGTACCGGAGGCATTGGTTTGGCCAGAACTGTGTCTTGCAGAGTGGTAGGATCTGCTTTGGTCTCGATCAATGGGAGCCGTTCTTCGAGGCTTTGAGCATTCAGAAATTGATTAAGCACTTCACCAGCTTGTTTGGCGACCTGTGCGAAATCCGGACTCTCTTTCGGGGCTGGCAACGCATCAGGAGTCTCTGGGGCACTGGGGGCATCTCCGCCGATGGATGATAATTCCTCAGGGGGGGGGCTGGCTTTGGGCGGAGACGTTGGTTGCAGGTCCTCTGCATTCGTCAGCGGCAACGGATCGGTTTTTCGATGCATCAGGAACATGCACAGTCCACTTACAATGGCGGCCAAGATGAGGATGCCGAAGATCGGGATCAGCATTCGTAAAATCGGACGCCGCCGGTAAGCGGACGGACGATAGGCGCGCCCTGTGTTGTAGGGATCTGGCTCCGGCATGGGCTTGCCGATCGGAGGCTCAGGGAAATCCGATCGCTGTGGCAAATGTCGTGGTTCCGGGCGAAATGGATGCTCAAGCCGAATGGGAGCTTCTGGGTCGCCCGACTCGGGAGTGGGTTGGTATTCCGTTCGTGCAGCTGGGGATGAAACAACGGGTAGGGGAATGTCCGATAACGATGGACGGTAATTTGAGGCTAATGGAGCTTGGATCTCGGTCCGGCAGTTAGGACAAGGTCCTACTACGCCTGCCAGATGAACGGGGAGTGTCAATCTCACCCGACATGCAGGGCACGAGAAACTGATCATGTTAGGGGGCTTCAAACTAGATCTATCCTAAAAAGCAATTCCATGTCCGTCAATTCCCCAGATTTGGTGAACTTATCTTTTCGGGACTGGGTATAACCGTAATCTCAAAACAAAAAACCGGAACCAGCCCGCGAAAGCGCTGATTCCGGATTATTTGTTAGAGATCGTGGTGGCTTTGAATCAGACGTGAATCAGTTGGTTTGCCGAAGCAGCGCGACGAGCACGCCTTGAATGATCAGCTCACGGGCAGGAATGAGATTCGGGTAATCTGGATTTTCTGCCTTTAGAAACGGTCGCCCTTTGTCCAAAACATAGCGTTTGAGAGTGGTTTCACCATCGATCAAAGCGGCAACAATGTCGTTTTTACGTGCTTCCTTGAATTCCAGAATCACCGTATCCCCATCGCAAATGTGCGCGTCAATCATGGAGTCTCCATGGACTTTCAACGCGAATGTGCGGGCATGACGTGGAATGCCGAGTGATGCAATATCGACGGAAATGCATCCTTGCTGTTCCTGAGGTGCGTCTTGGGACATACCGGCGGCAATCCGACCGTAAAGCGGAATGGTAACAACCTCGGCACGGTTGAGTTCATCGGGGAAAATGACGGCTCGGGCTTTTCCGGCGAGCCTCTGGATCACGCCTTTTCTCTCCAGCGCACGGAGGTGGCTCATCGCTGCAGTTTGGCTCGCGAAATTGAAATGGTGCTGAATTTCACGAGTCGACGGCATGATGCCGGACTCGCGTTGGGACGTTTTTAGAAAGTCCAGGATCTCTTGTTGGCGTGGGGTGAGGGCGTGCATAAGGGTGAACAGTGTTCGGTGGAACAAATCAAGTCGCAGGTCATTTAGCAAGGGAATTCGTAGATTCTACGGGGTGCGAGTTTGTAATTCCCATGAAAACCGACTGGATCTCTTGAGTCACACAGCCAAGCTCATGAAGTGAGGAACGACCCAGAACGCGGTAGTGGCAAATACGGAACATTCGTCTGGATTTGGCTCGCGTTCTTTTTTCAAGGCATGTCATCGGGCTGTTGGATGCCCGCCCTCACCAATATCATGCGATCCCTGGGCTTGTCCGAGTGGGTTGCGATCGCATTCATGGTGGCGCCGTTTGCGGCAATGGTTTCTCCACTGATCGGCGGCGCATTGGCGGATCAGCGGGTTGCCGCAAACCGATTGTTTGCCTATAGCTCGTTGCTCGGATCGATCTTTCTGGCGCTGGCATTTCTCGTATTGCATCGTGGCTGGAATGCGTGGTGGTTTATCGGTTTGTTAGGTCTATACTCCTTGGCTTGTGGCCCGATGTGGGGTTATCTTGCCACGGTTTCGTTTACCCATTTGGCGAAGTCCGAGCGAAGTTTTCCATTTGTTAGAATAGGAGCGACCCTGGGATGGGTGAGTGGCGGTCTGTTAACAGGACTCGTGTTGCATGCGGATAGCTCTCCTTTGGCGGGCTATGCTGGCGCGCTGGGCCGTCTGGCGGCAGGCGTCATCGGGCTTTGCCTTCCCTATACACCACCACTGGGCAAGAGCAGGTCGTGGCGAAGTCTGTTAGGCTTTGATGCGTTCACGCTGCTGAAGCAAAGGGATCATTGCGTTTTCTTTGTGGTGACCGCCTTGTTCTCCATCCCGCTTGCGGCATTCTACATGTTTTCGCCGGAGCAGTTGAAGGCAATGGGGGATACGCATCCGACTGCGACCATGGCGGTGGCTCAAGCTAGTGAAATCGTAGCGCTACTGATCGTTGGTTCGGTCATGGCGAGATTGCGTGTGAAAGTTGTGCTGTTGATGGCGCTGGGATTGTCCGCGCTGCGTTTTAGCTTGAGCGCGTATGCCGGGCTGGTTGGCGTCATAGGTTGGCACATCTTGGGTATCGGCCTTCATGGCGTTTGCTATACATTCTATTTCATTACGGCGCAGGTCTTCCTGGATCGCCGGGTGGATGCGGGAATGCGAGGGCAGGCGCAAGGACTGCTGGCATTTATGTCATCCGGATTCGGTCCGTTTATTGGTGCTCGCGTCTGTGGTTGGCTGCGCAACCATTTTGTTGAGGATGGAGTGGGAGGCTGGTTTCATTTTTGGGGAATCCTGGCGTCGATGATCGCTGTATGTTTCGTGATCTTCGCCGTGATGTACCGTGGCCTCGGAGTGGGTGGAAATTCTCAACACATAGATCAAAAGTGACTACAAACATGGGCTGCGTTTACACAGCGGAACATGTTGTCATGAATCGATGTGCTCCCTAAGGTCTCCTCCGTGAAAGAACTTTGGGAGCAGGCGTTGTTGCCATACAATCTGCCGCTGACAATCGCGCTAGGCGTGGTTGTCGTCTTCTGGCTTGTATCATTGCTTGGCGCAGTCGGTGTTGATCTGTTAGATTTCGATCTGCCCGACTCCGATGTTGACGTGGACATGGATGTCGATGTGGACGGCGATGCCGGAAATATTGGTGATGTCGCAGGAGCATTGCTTCGATTCGTAAATGCGGGGCTTATTCCGACCACGGTGGTCATCAGCGTGATGGTCACGGCCATGTGGGCGATTTCCATTCTGACGAATTATTATCTGAATCCAGGTCACAGCAATTTGCTTGCCCTTGGGTTTGCATTGGGCGCTCTGATTACGGGTGCCATCGTGACCAAATTGGTGACGCAGCCTTTGGTGCCACTGATGAAAAAGTTGAAGGAGCAGGAAGATGCGGTGCCGGTGATCGGTCAAACCGGCGTGGTCCGTTCCATCATTCTCGATTCAAAATTCGGTCAAGTCGAAGTCATTCGTGAACAGGGTGCTCCAGCGATTCTGAATGCGAGACTCACAGAAGGCGCGGACGCCATTCCCCGAGGTACTGAGATCGTAGTGGTATCACTCGATCAAAGCTCCGGAGTTTATCTAGTTCATCCCATTCCCACTACTTCAATCTAACGATTTATCCCAATCTAACCCTAGAAACCAAACCTCCCATGAAAGAATCCTCCATCCACTTGATTAGTTCCCATTTCCCTCCCGGGGTGTTGGGTGATCTCCTGGGCTCGATGAGCCTTGTTCTAATTGTGATCGGTGTCATCATCACCATTGGATTTGCTTATCTAATTCTAACTTGTTATCGGAAAGTCGAGAAAGGCAAAGCCTTGGTTCGGACCGGACAGGGACCGAAAGTGATTTTTAACGGTGGCTTTGTGTGGCCGATCATTCACCGCATCGAAGAGATCGACATTTCGGTGAAAAAGATCGAAGTCGACCGTACAGGAAAAAACGGTCTGATCTGTCAGGACAACATGCGGGCAGATATCAAAGTCGTGTTCTTCGTTCGTATCAATAACGTCCAGGAAGACGTGTTGAAAGTCGCCGAGTCGATCGGCTGCCAGCGTGCATCCAGTGAAGCAGAGATCCGTAATCTATTCGATGCGAAATTCTCTGAAGCGCTCAAGACCGTCGGCAAGCGCTTCCAATTCATCCAGCTCTACGAAGATCGTGATAAGTTCCGCGACGCGATCCTGCGTGTGATCGGCACCGATCTGAATGGCTATGTCCTCGAAGATGCTGCGATCGACTTTCTGGAGCAGACGCCAATCGAAATGCTTGATCCCGATAACATTCTCGATTCCGAGGGTATCAAGAAAATCACCGAACTCACTGCTGAACAAGCGAAGCTTTCGAACCGAATTCAGCGCGATAAGGAAAAGGTGATCAAACAGCAGGACGTGGAAGCACGTGAAGCCATCCTGGAGCTTGAGCGTCAGCTGAAAG
Source organism: Luteolibacter pohnpeiensis (assembly GCF_016595435.1). Classification (GTDB taxonomy): domain Bacteria; phylum Verrucomicrobiota; class Verrucomicrobiia; order Verrucomicrobiales; family Akkermansiaceae; genus Luteolibacter; species Luteolibacter pohnpeiensis. The sequence goes on along the minus strand of NZ_JAENIJ010000002.1, from coordinate 116,779 downwards.
AAACCGAGGCACGCCAGAAGCGCGAAGTCGAATCGGTGCAATCCCGTGAGGAAGCAGAAGCCGCCAAGGTTCGCGAGGAAGAACGCCGCAAAGCCGAGGTTGCACGCATCGCTGCAGACGAAGAATTGGCTATCGCTGAAGAAAACAAGCAACGCCAGGTGTTGGTTGCCCAGCGCAATAAAGAGCGCACCGATGCGGTCGAACTTGAGCGCGTCGAACGTGAGCGCATGGTCGAACAAATCGAACGTGAGCGCGTGACCGAGCTGAAACGCATCGAAGCGGAAAAAGCCGTCGAGATTCAACGCAAGGAAATCCAGGACGTCATCCGCGAGCGTGTCGTGGTTGAAAAGTCCGTGGTGGAAGAACAACAAAAAATCAAGGACACCGAAGCCTTCGCTGGTGCGGAGCGTGAGAAGAAGGTGCTGGTCACGGCTGCGGAGGCAACCGCTCAGGAAAACCTGATCCAACAAACCAAAGAGGCCGAGGCTCACAAACAAGCAGCGCAATTCAGAGCTGACGAAGAGGCGTACTCGATCACCACATCTGCGGAGGCACGTCGTCAGGCTGCAAAGCTGGATGCCGAGCAAATGATCATCATCGCCGAAGCCGAGCAAAGCTCTGCAGAGAAACAATCTCTTGCGAAGAAGATGCTTGCCGAAGCTGTTTCGAAGGAGTCCGCCGCAATTGGCATGGGCGAAGCCGATGTGCTGCGCGCCAAGGGCGAAGCCGATGCGGAAGCAATCCGTCTGAAAGCCGATGCGATGAAGCTGTTCGAAGAAGCCGGTCAGGATCACGAAGAGTTCAAACTGGAACTCGAGAAAGACAAGGCGATCGAACTCGCTCAGATCGACGTCCAACGTCAGATTGCCGAGCAACAGGCAGTTGTCATCGGAGAAGCCCTCAAGCATTCGAAGATCGACATCGTCGGCGGCGAAACCGAGTTCTTCGACCGTATCACCAAGGCGATTACTACGGGAAAAGTCGTAGATCGCGCGGTGGACAACAGCAAGGTGCTCGGAGACGTGAAGGACACCTTCTTCAATGGCGATCCGGAATACTTCAAATCCCAGATCAACACCTGGATCACCGATTTCGGTGTTTCCACTGAAGATCTGAAGAACTTGAGCATTTCCGCTCTGTTAGGAAAATTGATTGGAGATGCAAACGGTGAAAGTCGCCAGAAAATGATCGGTCTGCTTGGAACCGCGGAGCGATTTGGCCTTGCTGACGCGAAGGTCGCTTCGTTCCTGAAGTGATGATTACCCTATCCGGCAGGTTCTGTTAGAGCCTGCCGGAACTTTACCTTTTTTTGAGATGAGTGATGCACCCCAACAACTTGAGGGCGGCGCCTATGAGGTGATCCGTGCCCGGCTTGATCAACATGCGACCGTTCTGCGTGAGCGGATCGAGCAGTTGAACGCCGCGCGGCAGGATGTCTTTGGCGCGATTCCGACAGCCCTTCTTTCCACCGGACACATCGCGACCAGCCATAACTGTGTTCCGCGAGATATCATCGGTTTGGGAAATGATCTCTATCTGTTAGGATTCAATATCCAGTTCGGTCTTAAGCAGACCATGGAGTTGGAGGATGTTTTCGCACTCTACCGGTTGGAGCCCGAAGGCACTTTTCATCCGGTCCCTCTTGGCGAGGTGCTAACCGATAAAGGGTTTGTTGAAGATTTCAACACGCTGTTTCGCTACTATCGCGAGGCGGTTTTCATCAAATTCATGGTGATCGGGCCCCACCTGCATATGAAAATGCGGATTGGGAAAACCGAGAATGATTTCAAAACCTTCAAGTGGCTTCTGAATGGTGATGGGAGCATGGAGTATCAGGGCAATCGCTCGGATCATGAATGCCGGTTTCCTGAGACCACTGAATTCCAATGGACCCGTGCACACCGCGATATGCATCGCTCTGGCGAGCATCCGCACATTTCCATTGAAGATCGGGTGTTCGTTGAAACGGTAGGCGGTGACCTGACGGTTAAAATCGAGGATAACACCAAGACCGGCGAGGGGATTTACGCGGAGCCGGTCACGGATTCGGATCAAACTCTGGATGATGCCGAGATTCACTATGCGATCATCGGATCGCTCATCGTGCTACGGGTTTTGCCGTACCGTGAGGAGCTGCACCGCTATCTGGTTTTCAATGAGAAGACCAAGGCCGTCCATCGACTCGATGGGATCGGTGAATCCTGCGTTCTACTGCCAGAAGACCAAGGGCTTCTGTTTGCCAATGGATATATCCTGGCGACAGGTGAGGTGAAAACATTCGAAACCGGCCTGAGTAAATTGCGTTTCGAGCGCCGATTGCTGGCCGGGAATGGCGAAGACACCCTGTTTGTTTTCTATCAACAAGCCAGCGGTCATTACGTTTTGTTGTCCTACAACGTCATCGCCCAGCAGGTGGAAACGCCGATGGTTTGCAATGGTTTCGCGATCGCGGCCGATGGCAGAATGGTGCAGTTCAAAGCACCGGATCAGCCACAGAAACATCATGCCTTGCAACTTTGGCAAACGCCGTATGCCGGAGATTCCGCGGTTGCGGTGCCAGAGGAAAAACGCGAGTCTCTCTTGTTCAAGGTCGGCAATGCCAACCTCGTTCATGGGATGGCGGAAGCACGGGAAATCCTGATCCTGTTTGGAAAAGGGGATACCTACGCGAATGTTTATCTCGATCTGGTCAAACGCAGCCGCGAGGTTCTTGATACTTACTTTTGGTTGAATCAGGAGGAGACAAAAAATCTCGCCGAACCACTTCAGGAAATCAACGCCGCTGCCAACTCGGCGATCGAGGAGTTTGATAAAGTGCAACGTCTCCGCCAGGCGACGGCTGCTCGTTCGAATGAAGTCCGTGCGATCACCGAAAAACTGCTCAAAGCGGTCCGCATCACATCTCCGGATGATATTCGAGGCTTTGTTAGAAACCTGGCCGATCTGCGGATGCGGCGCGGTGAAATCATCGGTCTGCGTGAACTGCGCTATGTGGACCTTCAGTTTGTTGAGTCATTGGACCAGCAGGTCACCAAGGCAACTGATGAGGTTTCCAAGCAGACTGCGGATTTCCTGATGCGTGACGAGGCGCTCGATCCTTATCGGAAGGCGATTGAGGAACAGCACGCGATACTCAAACAAATCACCAAAACCACCGAGGCGGATGAGGTGGCGAAGGCGCTCGATCAAGCGGGCAGCGAACTGGAATTGTTGATCGATATTGTTGGCAATCTGCGGATCGAAGATCCGACACAGACGACCGCGATCATCGAAAATATCTCGGCGCTGTATGCAACTCTCAATGGCATTCGTGCTGAGCTGAAATCCAAGCGTCGCGAATTGGCGCAAAGTGAAGGCGTCGCTCAATTCGGCGCGCAGATGAAGCTGCTCGGTCAAGCCGTGGTGAATTTCATCGACCTTTGCGATACTCCCGAAAAGTGTGATGAATACCTGACCAAGGTGATGGTCCAGGTCGAGGAACTCGAAGGTCGGTTCGCTGACTTCGATGAGTATGTCGACCAACTTTCACGCAAGCGTGAAGAAGTCTATGAAGCGTTCGAGGGACGGAAGCAGTCGCTGTTAGAACAACGCGGTCGGCGTGCGGGTAACCTGATGAAATCCGCTGAGCGAATTCTCAGCGGTGTCAAAAATCGCGCCGATTCGCAGGAGGATTTGGACGCGATCAATGGTTACTTTGCGGGTGACCTGATGGTTTCCAAGCTGCGCGACATCATTTCTGAACTTCGCGATTTGGGTGATACGGTCAAATCGGATGATCTTCAGACACGGCTGAAGACCTTGCAAAGCGATGCAATCCGACAACTGCGCGATCGCAAGGAGTTGTTCGCAGGCGGCAAAGATGTTTTGCAATTCGGCAAGCATCGGTTCTCGGTCAATACTCAGGAGCTTGCGCTTTCGATTGTGCCACATGAGGAAGGCATGGCCTATCATCTATCAGGAACTGGATTTTTTGAGCCTGTAACCGATGAGCGGTTTCTTGCCACGCGCGAGGTTTGGGATCAGCAACTGATTAGTGAAAATCGCCAGGTGTATCGGGTCGAATGGTTGATTCATCGGATGCTGCAGGATGGAAACCAAGGCAATGATCTGGAGGCGGTGCACGCCTTCATGTCTGCTAGATATGCCGAAGGTTATACCAAGGGCGTTCATGACGAAGATGCGGTGAAATTGCTCACAGCGATCCGCCCGATCCATGATGCATTGGGTTTGCTGAAATTCGGCCCGCGCGTTCGCACGTTGGCGATGTTGTTCTGGGAAGTGTTCAAGGACACGCAGGAAGGTTCGCGCTTGGCGCCGATGATCGCCTCACACGGAGCGATGCGGCGCGCGTTTGGCACCGCTCCAACTCCGAATCACCCGATGCAGGCCGCGCTGCAGCGGCAGCTTTCGGCATTCCTAACCGATTCAGCTGCGGCTTCGCAAATTGCGGGTATCGGTGAGCACGCAGAGCCTGTTTCTTTCGCAGCTGAGGCGGCCGGTTATCTGTTCGAACAGCTGGCAGAGGGCGGAGCTTTCGCTGCTTCGGCTGAAGCAGCCGCAACGACCGCTGAGTTCAAATTGGCAATGGATCAGAGAGGTGCCGTCGCTGAAATGAACAAGGTGCTGACCGCATTTGAGAAGGATGCGGAAAGGCGCTTTCTGGTGATTTTTGATTGGATGGCTGGGCAATTGAAATCGGCTGCCATTCAAGAAACACAGCATGGAACCTCACCACTTTCCTGGGTAGCGGAAGCTGCGGCTCACTGGTTGCGTGGCGGCATCCAGCAGCTTGGAGTGATTGAGGTGGTTTCGAAAATCCATGTCTCGGGATTGCGCGGCCAGCACCCGATGATTGGTGATGGCGGAGTTTATGAAACCGATTACCATGCGTTTCGAGATCGGCTGATGAAGTTCGAGCGACATGATCTTCCTGCTTTCGAAGCTTGCGCCGGGTTGAAGCAACAGTTGACGGAGGAGAAACGCGAGTCGCTGAAGCTTGATGAATTCAAGCCACGAGTGATGAGTTCGTTTGTGCGCAATCAGCTGATCAATGAAGTCTATCTTCCTCTGATCGGAGACAACCTTGCCAAGCAGATCGGCACCGCCGGTGTGGATACACGCACCGACCGTTCAGGCTTGTTGCTTCTTGTCTCGCCACCGGGTTACGGGAAAACGACGATCATGGAATATGTGGCGAATCGTCTTGGCCTCACTTTCATGAAAATCAATGGCCCGGCGCTTGGGCATGGCGTGGTTTCCCTGGACCCGACCGAAGCACCGAACCTTTCGGCGCGTGAGGAAGTGGATAAGCTCAATCTCGCGCTTGAGATGGGGGATAACGTGATGATTTACGTGGATGACATCCAACACACCAACCCCGAATTTTTGCAACGCTTCATCAGCCTTTGCGATGGCCAACGCAAGATGGAAGGGGTGTGGCGTGGCAAAGCCAGAACCTACGATCTCCGTGGTAAGAAGGTCGCGGTGGTGATGGCCGGGAACCCGTATACTGAAGGCGGCGCGAAGTTCAAAATCCCGGACATGCTCGCCAACCGGGCGGACACCTATAACCTCGGCGATATCCTTGGAGGTCATCTTGAGGCATTTAAGGCGAGTTACATCGAGAACAGCCTGACTTCTAACAAGGTCATGGCGAAGCTAGCCAGCCGCCATCAGGAAGACATCTACACGGTGATGAAAATCGCCGCGACTGGCTCTCAGGAAGGCATTGATTTCAAAGGGAACTATGCACCGGCAGAGATTGAGGAAATGGTGAAAGTCACCCGCCATTTGTTCGAGATCCGCGACACGATCCTGCAAGTGAACCAGGAATACATTCGCAGCGCGGCACAAGAGGATGCCTATCGGACAGAGCCGCCATTCAAGCTACAAGGTTCGTATCGGAACATGAATCGGATTGCTGAAAAGATCCTGCCACTGATGACTTTGGCGGAGGTGCGGTCACTGATTCTGGATCACTATCAAAACGAATCGCAGACACTCACTCAAGGGGCTGAGGCGAACTTGCTCAAGTTCAAGGAATTTGAAGGCATTGCCAATGAGAAGGAAATCGCCCGTTGGACGGACATCAAAAAGGAATTCATGAAGCGCCGCCTGCTCGGTGGTAGTGGTGAGAACGATCCGGTGGCTCGCGTCGTCGCTCAACTCTCAGCCTTTCAAGACGGATTGGATTCCATCCGGACTGTCATTGCTGAAACGGGTCGGGACTATATCAAACCGCAAACACTTGCAGAGACCACTGTGGAGCAATTGCGGGACATCATCGCCGGCCTTCGAGCTGTCCCAGTGGAGGTCGATATCAAGGTGGTGCCCGTTCAGGAACAAAACGGCCCTATCCAAAGCCTCGATGGAAATGATGAACCTCCGATCGACATCAAACCCGAGGTGCGGCAAAACGTTGGTGAAGAATAGAGTCATGAATTCCGATGAAGCCATTGCATTAAAGTTAACGCTTTTTTCAGCCAAGGGTGCGTGTGGGGATTCATTGAATTGCTTCAATTCTTCGATCTGAGTTAGCGCTGAGATTTTTTGAAAATTCGTTGTTAGAAAGAATGCGACCTCAATATCATTTCCGGCCATCTGAACAGGGATTGCTGGCATGGGATGTGCGCAATCTAATCAAGAAAACGATCGATTTAACGCCCTCGGAAATTGAACTCACCAGCATTCTGGAAATTGACGAGATGTATTGGTATGATTCAGAAGGCGATGCTCCAACATGCCGAAGTATCGCGAATCACTCCAAACTTATTAATGGTGCAGATTTGAGTTTTCCGATCATCCTTGATCCGGATGGTAGAGTGATGGATGGGATGCATCGGGTTTGTAAGGCATTGGTTCTAGGATTGGAAAAGATTGATGCCTACAAGCTGCCAGAAATGCCTGATCCTGATTTCATCGGAATCTCGGCCAAAGATCTCCCTTATGAATAGCGTTAGTTGGATTGATTGCTCCAACTTAGTGAAAGCAGGTCGGTGCTATCGTAGGTGACAGAAGAACGAATTGCTGACCTCTCCAATTTGGCTATCGAACCTGGCAAGCGGTTCCACCGGTGGCTATGGCTGATCCCGTTGCTTGGGCCGATTGATACGGCTCAATCAACGCATGGGCAGGAACACGATTTCAGCCATGTCATTTTCCGTGAGTGCAGCAACATTCATGGGACATGGATTCCGAGATTTTGCCCAGTTGCTTGGGGCTTTTCTGCCTAGCGATTAGGAATCATCGTTATTTGCGAAAAGGCACCGAAGAAAAGAAATAAATCTTCCAAGAAATTAGCGGTTTGGGTGTCATAGTAGCGTGATGAGATTTTCCGTTTGGCTTTGTGTTTTGACCTATTGGTGTTCTTTCCTGGCAATGGCGCAGCCCTCGGCTGAGTTGCGTGAGCAGCGTCAGGACTTGATGAAACGCGGTCTTTGGCGCGATGTGGTAACGCTTTATCGTGAGCAACTTTCGGCCATCAATGATGACAAATCGGGTGAGGACCTGCGTGATGCGGTGGATGCATTGCGCAATTTACGCGAGTGGGCCGAGTTCGATGGTTTGGTAGAAAATGCCGTAGCGTCGCATGCGGAAAACCCGAAGCTACTGGCTGAGGCTGCTGCTGGATATTGGAGGGCTCCACATCGTGGCAGGCTCATCGCGGGTGAGTTTGAACGAGATGCCTCCGCTGGCTATGCGATCCGTCGGGCAGCGCCTGGTGCGGATCCGGTGGCAAATGCCGGGGAGACCGTTTTTACCGACTACCGCGATTTCGTTCGCTCCCTTCAGTTGGTGATGCTGGCACAGTCCAAGGCGGTTGAGGTTCAGGATAAGGTCGATATTTGGCAAGATGTCGAAGGACTGATCGGGGAGCGGGACGACTGGAAGTTGCAAACCTTGACGCCGCTGGATGCACTACCGGAATGGAGTGAACCCGGACCGAACGGAGGGACTGAGGGGGCGCCGTGGAAAGATGGCAAGCCGGTCCTCTATCAGATTCCGGAAAGCTGGGACGCAGCCAAGAACGATGGCGAGAGATTGCGGTTTGCATTGGATCAGCAGGTGAAGCTGGATGAAAATAACAAGGCGCGCGTCATCATGATCCGGGCGCGGAAGTTGCAGCAAGAATTCAGCATTAGAAGTCTCAATTCTTATCAGCGATGGGGCTGGCAGGATCCGGAGCAGGCGAAAAGCATTCTGGAAGTCGAGACTCTCGCCGATGATGAATGCCTGGCGGAGACATCGGATGGCGTGAAGCGCTTCAAATTGTCTGCGGACTATCATTTTATCGCGCTCTATCGGTCGATTTTGGACGATAAGGGATTGGGCGGGGATGCTGGTGACGCGCTGGTTTCCGTTTACTTGGATCGCCTGCAATTGAAGAAGGCGGAAGAATGCCTGGAGCAGGTCATTTCCAAACATGGCCCGGGGCCGGAGGATTCGCGGAAGAAATTGTTAGAGCAGATCACCGGAGACTGGGGTCAGTTCAATCGTGCAGAATCCGTGGCGCATGGTTCCAAAGTGAAGCTCCCTTTGGTATTCCGGAATGCTCGTGAGCTGAAGTTGACCGCTGCTCCGGTGGATGTGGAAAGCGTTCTGAAAGATGCGGTGAGTTATCTGAAGTCGAATCCCAATGGGATCGATTATCAAATGATCAACATCGCGAACGTGGCCAATCGATTGATTCATGATAACGAGTCCAAATACATTGGCGAGGTCGCGAAGTCATGGGATGAGAGCCTGAAGCCTCTTCCGGATCATCGGGAAACTTACGTGGAGCTGGAAGTTCCGGTCGAGGATTCCGGTGCTTGGTGGATCACTGCGGAAACTGCCGATGGCCATCCTTTCAACACCTTGGTCTGGATCGTCGATACGGTCGTGATGCACAAGGATGTGGATGGTAAAAAACAGTGGTGGGCCGTCGATGCTGCAACGGGCGAGCCTGTCGCTGGGGCTGAATTTGAGTTTTTCGGCTTTCGCACCGTGCCGGTCAATAAGCCTGAGCCACAGGGGCGTAAAATGAATGTCCTGGTGAAGGAATTTTCCCGCGTTGCCGATGCGGAAGGTAAGGTGCTGCTAAATGGCGGCGATTGGGACCGTGACTATCAATGGATGACGGTTGCGAAAAGCGAGGGGCGGAAGTCGGCGTATTCCGGTTTCCTGAACTACTATCTCGGCGAGTCTGGGTTCGAGAATGGCAATCGTGACATCAGCTATGGGATTTCAGACCGGCCGCTCTATCAGCCGGGGGATACGGTGCATTTGAAATTTTATCTAAGGAATGTCGGTTATTTCAATCCGGAGGATGGCAAATATGCCAACTTGGAAGGGACCCTAACCCTTTACAATGGACGCGGTGACGAATCGGTAAAACTCGAAAAACTGAAGACCGATGCAATGGGAACTGTCGAGGCGGAGACGGTGATCCCCAGGGATGCGGCACTGGGGGAATGGCGTGCGAGATTCGAGATCGTCGACAAGATTTCGACGTCGATGTCCTTCCGGGTCGAGGAGTATCGGAAGCCGGAGTATGAGGTGACCGTTGAGGCACCAGATGCCCCGGTGAAATTGGGCGAAACTTTTACCGCCAAGGTCAAAGCGACTTATTTCCATGGTGCTCCGGTGCGAAATGCGCGGGTCGAGATCACGGTGAAACGAAAATCGCTCGGCGAACGTTGGTTCCCGCTTTCAAGATGGGATTGGCTTTACGGACCCGGTGCCTGGTGGCCTCAGGCGGTCGCAAGCTGGCACCCGTCCTGGGCTTCCTGGCGTTGCTTCCCACCATCACCGCCATGGCAAAATCGGGGCCGTTGGACGCCGGATGAGTTGGTGCTGCAAAAGACCACGGAAATCGGGCCAGATGGTACCGTTGAAGTGGTGGTGGATACCGCAGCGGCGCTGCAGGCCCATGGCGACATGGACGCGAAATACGTGATCGAGGCGCGAGTGGTGGACGCTTCAAGACGCGAGGAATCTGGCACGGGGGAGGTGATCGCAGCGCGAAAACCATTCGAAGTCGTGGTCTGGACCGAGCGTGGATTTAGCGCTCCAGGTGACGATGTTGTCGCGCAAATCTCCGCTGCTACCTTGGCGGGGAAACCGGTGGTTGGTGCGAAGGGAACCCTGGCCCTGCTCAAGCTGAATATCGGAGACGATGGCCGAGTCGAGGAAACTGAAGTTTCCTCCTGGCCGGTGGAAACGAACGCCGAAGGCAAGATCGAGCAGAAATTCCAGGCACCTGCTGCGGGACAATACCGGCTTTCCGCAAAGCTCTCGCTTGATGGCGGTGAAGTCACGGAAGGCGGGGCGATTTTGAATGTGTATGGCTCCGGCGCTCCCGACACGGAGCATTGGAAGTTCGGTGACATCGAGTTGCTGACCGATAAGCAAACCTATGCGCCGGGAGAGACCCTGAAACTCCGGGTGAATAGCGATCACGCGGATGCAAGCGTCTGGCTTTTCATTCACATGGCGGGAAACAGTGGTCGCGAGGCGAAGCTGGTGAAACTGGACGGCAAAAGCCTTGAAGTGCCGGTTCCCTTGGACGCACGCGACATGCCCAACATGTTCATCGAAGCGGTGACCGTGTTCAACGGGGAGGTGCATTCGACCGAGCGCGAGGTGCTGCTACCACCTGTTAGCAAGCTGATCGATGTCTCTCTGGAGCCAGCTGCAAACCGGGTGCAACCCCAGGCGCATTCCTCGATCAAGCTGACGCTCAAGGATGCTGCGGGAAATCCGATTCGCGGGAAGGCCGCTCTGACCATTTACGATAAAGCACTGGAAGCCATTGCCGGAGGCTCCAACGTCGGGCCGATCAATGAGAATTTCTGGGGTTGGAAAAACGAGTTTTATGGTTATTCGATTCCAGACTCCATTCCGATCGCTTCCGGGAATTTGGTCCGGGATGGTTCAGAAGAAATGGTGCATTTGGGTTATTACGCAGATGCCGGGATACGGACGCAGTCGCGAAGCCTTTACGGTAGGCAACGTTATGAATTTGCAGAGTCTGATGCTGACCCTTTTGCTGCATCCCCTGCCACACCGATGATGGCCAGAGGTGGTGCGATGGCTAAAGGAGCTGAAATGGCTGCTGCGCCTGAGATCCACGTCCGCAAGGACTTTGCGGATTTGCTGAAATGGTCTGGTGAAATCGAAACCGACGAAAATGGCCAAGCCGAGATCCCCTTGGAATTCCCCGATAATTTGACCACCTGGAAGGCCCGGGTCTGGGCGATGGCAGATGGTACACAAGTTGGCGAGGGCACTGCGGAAATCATCACGTCGAAGGAACTGCTGGTCCGACTGCAAGCGCCACGGTTTCTCGTAGAAGGAGATGAAGCGGTGCTGAGTGCGGTGGTTCACAACGATCACTCTGAAGCAAAATCGGTGACGGTTTCTCTCGAACTCGATGGTGAAGCGCTGGAACTGGTCAGTGGAGAAAGTCCAACGGTGGAAATGGCGGCGATGTCGGAAAAACGCGTCGATTGGAAAGTGAAAGCACTCCACGCCGGTGAAGCGACGCTGCGCATGAAAGTGACTGCAGACGACGATGGCGATGCGGTGGAGCGCCAGCTTCCGGTGCTGGTCCATGGCATCTCGAAACAGGAAGCGTGGAGCCGCGTGGTCACCGAGGATCAGGAATCGGCCGCCATCGACTTCGAAGTCCCGGACAAGCGTCGGCCGGAGGAATCGAAGCTGACGATCCGTTTTTCGCCGACGGTTGCCGGAGCGGTGGTGGATGCGATTCCTTACCTGGCGGACTATCCTCACGGCTGCACTGAGCAAACGTTGAATCGTTTCGTGCCAGCAGCGATCGCCCGCAAAATGCTGACGGAAATGGGCGTGAATCTGGCGGAAATCCGTGCGAAACGGATCAATTTGAATCCCCAGCAACTGGGTTCCGGTCGGGAAAAGGAATGGCAGCAGTGGCAACGCAATCCAGTGTTTGATGAAGCGGAGCTGGATCGCATGATCAGCACGGGGCTTGACCGACTGGCAGGGATGCAAAATGCCGATGGCGGCTGGGGTTGGTTTTCCGGCTACGGCGAGCATTCTTACCCACACACCACGGCACTGATCGTTCATGGCTTGTTGGCGGCGAATCAGGCTGGAGTGGATATTCCATCGACCATGCTTGATCCCGCGATTGGCTGGCTGATCGCCTACGAGCGTCACGAAGCGGAAGCGCTGCAGCGTTACGTGGAGAATCAGGCGCTGAGAGCTGCCGGGAAAAAAGTGCCGAACAAGAATCTGCGCGAGAAAGTGCGCTGTGATGCCGTTGACGCTTTCGTGCGATACGTTTTGGGGCAGGCATTGAGGAATTCCGAGCCGATGGCGGCATTTCTGTATCGCGACCGGCTGGACTTGCCGGTTTACGCCCAGTGTTTGCTTGGGCTGGAGCAAAATCGCATGGGGGATGTGGCGAGACGTGATGAAATGCTTGAGGTGGTCTCCCAATTCCTAAAACAGGACGCTGAAAATCAGACTGCCTACCTTGATCTGAACAACCAAACCTACTGGTGGTATTGGTATGGCAGTGAAGTGGAAGCAAACGCCTGGTATCTGAAATTGCTGGCCGCGGTGAAACCCAAGGACTCCGTGGCGCGTGGAGTGGCGAAGTATCTGGTGAACAATCGCCGCCAGGGATCGGCCTGGAAATCGACCCGCGATACGGCGTTTGCTGTGGAGGCGATTGCGGATTACTTCACTGCCAGCGGCGAGGGCGCACCTGAGATGAAGGTGGAAGTTCTGGTCGATGGGAATTCGCTGAGAACGGTCGAAATCAACCGCGACAATCTTTTCGATTTCGATGGCACCATCGTTCTTTCCGGTGAGCAGGTCCCTGGCGGGAAGCATCAGATCGAATTGCGCCGCAGTGGCAAGGGCACGCTCTATGCAAATGCCTATCTCCAGGTTTTCACCATGGAAGATCAGCTCAAGGCCACGGGCCTGGAGGTGAAAGTCCAGCGCCGCGTTTCGAGGCTGATTCCGCTCGAAAAAGAAACCGAAACGCCGGATTCGACCGGATTGGTGACGCATCAGCTTGAGCAACGGTTCCGCCGCGAAGTCCTGAAAGATGGCGATTCCGTCAAATCGGGCGACCGTATTGAGGTCGAATTGATCCTGGAGAGCAAAAACGACTACGAATATTTGCTGTTTTCCGATGCGAAAGCCGCCGGTTTTGAGCCGTTGGAAGCCCTCAGCGGATACGTTCCTGGCAGCACCCTGAACGCCTACATGGAACCGCGGAACGAAAGCGTGAATTTCTACATCCGCTCGCTACCACGGGGAAAACACACGCTTCGCTACCAACTGCGGGCCGAAGCCCCAGGCACCTACAAAGCACTCCCCGCGATGGCGGAGGGCATGTATGCGCCGGAGCTGCGGGCGAACTCCGATGACATCCGTTTAAAGGTCGGCGAGTGAGGGTTTCCATCTGCTGGCCGAACTTTTACCTTGGATGCGCCGTGGGTCCTTACTAGATTCCCGGCGGCGTGAGCCCCATCCCATGGCAAAGAAAGACTTCACCATCCTCAACAAGCTCGGCATTCATGCCCGGCCTGCTGCTCAATTTGTTAAAACTGCAAACCGTTTCCAGGCAGACATTTACGTCGAAAAGGACGGTGAGGAAGTGGACGGCAAGAGCATCATGGGACTGATGATGCTGGCAGCTGGTCACGGCTCTGTGATCTCGGTGAACGCCGAAGGATCAGACGCAGATGCCGCTCTCGAGGCGATCGGTGACCTGATCAGCCGGAAATTTGAAGAGGATTGAGCGGAAATCCACTTCTGAATCGTTGATTTGATGGGGCGTAGGACGCCCGGATAAAATTGCGCCTTGATCCAAGGGGCATTGAGGAATCACGCTGTGTCGAGGATATGCCGAAAAGCGACTTTGAACCGGAAATCGTTTATGAAGGGATTCCCGCGTCTCCGGGGATCGCTTTTTCCTTAATCCATGTAATGGCCCGCGGGTTTTCTGCCCCTGAGGTCTATGAAATCTCGGCTTCAGAAATCGCCAGCGAACAGCAGCGGTTCGAGGAAGCGATCGACGTCACCAAAAAGCAGCTCACTGAGTTGCGCAACCGACTGGAAGTCCTGGCCGGCAATGATGAGCAGGCGATTTTCGAAGCGCACATCATGCTGTTGGAAGATCGTGCGGTGGTCGACCGGGTGACGGATGCGATCAGTTCCCGGCAACAGAACGCGGAATTTGCGTTCTACGCGGTGATGCAGAATTTCCTGGAGGCGATGCGCCGGATTCCCGATCCCTATTTGCGAGAAAGAACTGCGGATATTGAGGACGTTTCGCAGCGGGTGCTGAGAAATTTCAAGCTGGGTGAGGACATCCGCCAGCTGGTTCCCGATGGACGCCATATCCTGGTCGCCTACGATCTTTCCCCATCCGATACGGCGTCGATGAACCGGCGGCATGTCATGGGATTCGCGACCGAGCAGGGGAGTGTGAACTCGCACACCGCGATTCTGGCCCGGGCGCTTGGAATCCCGGCAGTGGTGGGCCTGGACGGTGCGGTGATCGACATCAAGACTCTCGCTCCGGCGATTCTAGATGGTTACACCGGCAAGCTGATCCTTTACCCCAGTGCGGAAACTCAAGAGCACTACCGCGAGCTGAGCGAGCGGAAGGAAAAGGTCCGTTCGGCACTGGACGCCATGCGCGAAGTGGCCACGAAAACAATCGATGGCCGTGAGTTGACGGTTTCCGCCAACATCGAACTGGTCGATGAGCTTTCACTGGTCAAAAGCTGCGGAGCGAAGGGCATCGGACTTTATCGGACCGAATTCCTTTTGCTCAACGGCGAGGAAATGCCGGGGGAAAGCGAGCAAGCGGACGTTTATTCCCGCATTGCCGAGACGATGGCACCGCATCCGGTGATCATCCGGACTTTAGACGCGGGTGGCGACAAACTGCCGGTCGAGCCATTGACCGATCCGGAGCCGAACCCATTCCTCGGATGGCGTGGAATCCGGGTCTCGCTGGCCAGGCCGGACATGTTCCGCGATCAGTTGCGGGCGATTTTGCGAGCCAGCGGCAAGGGCAAGGTTTCCGTGATGTTTCCACTGATTTCCGGCCTTTCGGAAGTCCGCAAGGGGCGGGAAATGCTCAAGCGCTGCATGGATGAACTGCACGAGGAAGGCGTGCCTTTTGATCCCAAGTTGCCAATGGGGATCATGATTGAAGTGCCATCCGCCGCAGTTTGTGCGGATTTGCTGGCTCCTGAAGTCGATTTCTTCTCGATCGGCACCAACGACTTGATCCAATACACGGTCGCCGCAGACCGGGTGAATCCGCACGTTGCGGAGCTTTATCGGCCGACCCATCCGGCGGTGATTCGCTTGATCAAGCGGACGATCGAAGCGGCCAACGACAACGGCATCTGGACCGGCGTTTGCGGCGAAATCGCCGGCGATGTGCGACTCACTCCGCTGCTGATCGGGCTTGGCGTTGAAGAACTTTCGGTAGGCCCGTTGCAAGTGCCGCGTGTGGGTCAGGCGATTCGTTCGCTCAATCACGTCGAGTGCGAGGAAATGGCGAATCTGGCGCTGACCAAAGGGAACAGCCAGGTCATCCTGGACCTTTCACTCGATCTGGCGAAGGCGAACTACGCGGATCTGCTCGACTGAGGCTGCGGCTTGCGGACCATTTCGACGGCGAGCAGGCACACATCGTCGTCGAAGCGCTTGCCTTCGGAAAACGCCAGCACCGTGGAGAGGATGCCGTCCAACATTTCATCCAACGTCTGGCCGGTTCCTTCACTGATGAGTTCCATCAGGCGATTTTCGAAAAACGGTTCACCCACCTGATTCTCCGCTTCCAGCACGCCATCGGTGAAGAGGATGATGCGATCAATCTCAGCCAATTTGGCTTTGTTAGAAGGATATGCAGCGCCTTTGATCAAGCCGAGTCCTGGTCCTCGCTCCGAGCGATCGAAGGCGAGTTGATAGACTCCGTTAGATCCTGCCGCCACCGGGCCGGGATGGCCGGCGCAGGCGTATTTCAAGGTGTCGGTCTTGAGGTTCACCACGGCATAAAATGCGGTTGCGAACATCGAAGCACCGGCCCGATCCAGAATGGCGGAGAGTCCGTCATTCAGGCCTTTCAGAAACTGGCTGGGATCGGCCGCCTGGGCACGCTGCTTTTCTAACAATCCACGCAGCATCGCCACGATCAGCGCGGCACGCACCCCGTGGCCCATCACATCGCAAATCAACATTCCCGCTTCGTGATCGGAAATCGGGATCACCTCGAAGAAATCGCCAGCCAATCCCGAGATCGGGATGTAACGGGAACTGAAATGCAGAGCATCGCCTTCCGGCCCGGAAACTTTGGGAAAGCCACTGCTGGCCAGCGCTTGTTGCACTTCCCGGGCGAGGTGGAGTTCTTCTTCGTAGGCCTCGTTTCGCTTTTGCAGCTCTCCGGCCAGGACGACAGCTTCCTGCCGCGTGCGCACCAGCTCGGTGACATCACCCGAAACCCCGAAGGTTCCGCGGATGTTGCCATTGCGATCCAGCCATGGAAATTTGGAACTGGTGACCCAGGTTTCTTCGCCCTCGTGCCAGGTTTCGTGTTCGAGCTTTCCAACAATGGGTTGGCGGGTTTCGACAATGTTGCGCTCATCATCTTCGGCAGCGCGTGAATGGTCGTCTTCGAAAAAATCCCGATCGTGCTTGCCCAGCATGTCCTCTGGTTTTTCCAGGCCCATCCATTCCGCCATGCGCTTGTTGGTCAGAGTGAAGCGCGATTCGAGGTTTTTGAAATAAATCTGCAGCGGCACGTTATCGATCAACTGCCGTAACAAAAACCGCTCTTCTTCAAGCTGCGACTCAGCGAATTTACGCCTGCTGATATCGATCATCGAGCCGGCGATGCGGGTTGCGTTTCCCGCTTCATCGCGCAGCACGGTGCCGCGGATGCGCAGCCAAAGGTGAACGCCTGATCCCGCCTGCACTTGGGCATCGATCGCCAGGGTATCCGGCCCGCCAGGAGCTAGAGCACGGGCCAGAGTTTGCTCAAAGCGAACCCGATCGTCCGGATGGATCGACTCAAAAGGCGGGAGGAAAAGATTCGGTGCCTGCCCGGCTTCACAGCCGAAAAACTCAAGAATACGATGAGAGTAGTAAATGTCCGCCTCCGCAGTTTGCCAGTCCCAGATGCCTTCGTTCGACGCTCGCAGCGCAAGGTTGAGCCGTTCCAGATTGACCTCACATCGGTTGCTTGCAGCTTCGTCACCAATATCCATGGGGCTATCAAGATGAGGCCACAATGCTGGTAGGGCAATCGGATTTCTTCATCAGGAATACATTGAATCGATCATTTGATGCGTGAGATTCAGACAATCGTATGCAAACGTGGGGCGTGGCGGACTTGTTGGAATTTTCTCGGGAGCTTGCGTCGATCGCGCAGGTTGGATTGACGTATGCGAAAGATCCATTCGATCTGGAGCGCTACCAGAGGCTGCGGGAAATGGCCGGTGAACTCCTGCAGATCCCCGATTATTCGCCCGATTTCACCTGGCCGGATGAACTCGGCTACGAGACGCCGAAGGTGGATGTAAGAGCCGTCGTGTTCCGCGGAAATTCGGTACTGATGATCAAGGAAGTTTCCTCCGGGCTCTGGACCCTGCCCGGAGGATGGGCAGATGTGAATGCCTCTCCGGCCGAAAATGTCGAACGCGAGTGCCTGGAGGAAACCGGTTTCATCGTGAAGGCGCGCATGATTTCGTCGGTGGTGGATCGGGATCGAGCTGGCTACCCCAGGAATGCCCACACGATTTACAAAATCTACATCCTCTGTGACCTCATCGGCGGCGAGGCGACGACGAGCATCGAGAGCAGTGAAATCGATTTTTTTCCAATCGACCAATTGCCGCCATTGGACACGCATCGCACCGGTGCAGCTCAGTTGCAGACCGCCTGGCAGCACGAGCAGAACCCGTCACTGCCGACGAAGTTTAACTGAGAAATTCCGAATAAATTGATATCGAATTCTGATCTGGTTGGCGGATTCAGATTGGAGAGCAATCGCAGCATGACGTGCCTGACAGAGGATAACTTACCTTCAGAGGTGTCTCTGCTCGAAGAACTTTTGGATCAAGTCGAGCAGTGATCGTAAACTGAAGCCACTTCAGCGGGAAAGTCCGCGGAAGATGATTTGGGCGATTTTGATCAGAAGAAAAATCGCCGCCGCGACCAGGCCGATGGTGACGAGCAGAAATAGGGCAATGATGCCGAGAAACAGCCAGAGCGGCCACCAGCGCATGTCGAGCTGACGGACCCGGCCGGGCCATTTTTGCCAATCCTGCCACGCCCATCCTCCGGAAGTTCCCGTGGAATATGGGTCGTGATGGGGATCGGAATAGCCTTTGGCAGGTGGAGCGGTGGCTACGCCATCGATCTCCACGACCTCGACTTCGATTTCCTGTTGCTCCTGTCGCATGGGGAATGATCACCCTTTTATCTCAAGAAGCATCTGAGGATTATTCGGAAATTTCTTCAGGAAATAGAGCAGGCGTTCCATCGCTTCCGCTGGCCGGTGACCGGCGAGTCCACGGCGGATGAGGTGGATTTTGTGCAGCATGTGGTCCGGCAGCAGAAGTTCTTCGCGCCGGGTTCCCGATTTGAAGATGTCCACGGCAGGATAGATGTAGTTTTCCGCGATTTTGCGATCGAGCACGAGCTCCATGTTGCCGGTGCCTTTGAATTCCATGTAGATCGCTTCGTCCGCCCGCGAGTTGGTCTGGATCAAAGCCGTCGCGAGGATCGTCAACGAACCTCCACCACGCGTGTTGCGGGCGGCAGCGAACAGGCGGCGTGGAACTTCCAGCGAGCCGATGGTGAGACCGCCGGTACCGGTGCCCCGGCCACGATGGTTCATGTTGCCATTGTAGGCGCGGGCAAGGCGGGTGATCGAGTCCATCAGCACAAAGACATCCTGACCGGCCTCGACCAGGCGCTTGGCTCGTTCGATGGCAAGTTCCGCGATGCGGCAATGGCTGCGGGCACCTTCGTCGTTGGAGCTGGCGAAAATTTCCGCACCGGGAAGTGCACGGCGAAACTCGGTGACTTCCTCCGGGCGCTCATCGACCAGAATGATCATCAGGTGCATCTGCTCGTCGTATTTTTCCCGGATGGCTTCCGCCATGTGCAGCAGCAAGGTGGTTTTGCCGGAACGAGGAGGGGATACAATCAAGCCGCGCTGGCCGCGACCGACGGGAGCCATCAGGTCGACAACCCGGGTTGTGAAGCGATCGGAAGTCGTTTCGAAACTGATGCGCTTGTTCGGGTTGATCGCTTTCAGTTCGTCGAAATGCGGCAACTTGGCTGCTTCGGCGATGGTCATGCCATTGATGCTGGTGATTTCCACCAGCTGAGGACCGCGTGGACCTTCCTGGGAAATTCCGTGGATCCATTGGCCCAAGCGCAGGTTGTATTTGCGGATGAAATCGGGCGGAACAAACACGTCGTCGCGTGCCTGTTCGAAGTTTTTACCCGGCACACGCAGGAAACCGAATCCTTTTGGCGCAAGCTCCAGCATGCCATCGACTTCGACCTTGGGTCCGTCGAGTTGCACCGGGCGGCGTTCCTGTTGGAAATCTTCGCCACCACGTGGGTTGCGTTCGCCTCGATCGTTACGATTTTTGCGCTCTTGATCACGGCGGCGCTTCCGCTTCTCGCGGCGGCGCTTGCTGCGGCTATCTCCACCATTTCCGCCCTCAGCGTGATTTCCGGCAGCGGCATGTTGGCCATCACGCGAATGGGAGTGGCGTTCTTTGGGGGGTAAATCGGCAGTATCGCGGTTTTGCACGCCGGATTCGTGAGAATCGTTCGAGCTTGGCTCTTTCTGGGTAGCGGTGCCGACAGGTCCACCACCCGGGACGCGGCCAAAGCGGCGGGGAGATTCCTCAACTTGGGAATCGGCCGCCGGTGCCGATTGTGAAGCTTCTGCTGGGCGGGTTTCCTCCTTCGCAGCCGGGGCTGGGGCGGAAACGGGAGATTCTTCGGTGGCGACGGCGGCTGCTTTCCTAGCCCGCGGGCTCGCCGTTTTTTTCGCGGCTGCCGGTTTTACCGGAGCGGAGGCTACGTCCAGAGGCAATTCAACCTGATCTACGGCAGTCTTTTTCGTGGCGGTTTTCTTTGCCGCGACTTTTTTGACAGCTGCTTTTTTCGCCGTGGTTTTTTTGGCGGCTACTTTCTTGGTAGCGGCTTTTTTCGCGGTCGTCTTGCGTGCTGTCGCCGACTTGGTTTCGGTATCCACAGTGGCCTGGGAGATGGTTTCCTCGTTGGTGTTTTTGCTCATCCGAAAGTGGTTTATGGATCGATCTGATCGAGAAGTTCCTCTGCGATCTCGAAATTGGTGAAAAGGTTGTGAGTGTCCTGATAGTCGTCGATAACGTCGTAAATTTTCACGACTTGGCGGGCGATGATCAGGTCATCGATCAAAATGGGTGTTTGTGGGATGGATACGAGTTTTTCAGAGGTGAGGGAAATTTCACGGTCGCGCAGGATATTGGCGACGCTGCCGAGCTCAGTAGGCGCGGTGTAAATGAGGTGTTCGTCGTCATCGCTCTGGATGTCGTCCGCACCTGCTTCAATCGCAAGATCCATGAGCTTCTCCGCAGAGATGCTGGTCGCGGGGATACGGATTTCTCCCTTGCGATCAAATTGATAGGAAACGCTGCCAGGCGTGCCGATGCTGCCGCCGTTTTTCGAAAAAATCGTGCGGGTATCCTGGGCGGAGCGGTTGAGGTTATCGGTTGCCATTTCGACAATAAATGCGGTGCCGCCTGGGCCATATCCTTCATAAGTAACTTCCTGGATCGCATCGCCGCCGAGCTCGCCGGTGCCTTTTTTAATGGCACGCTCGATGTTATCTTTAGGCATGGATACGGATTTGGCATGATCGATGGCGGAACGTAGCCGGGCATTGGCAGCCGGGTCTCCGCCGCCAGCACGGGCCGCCAGGGCGATCTCGTGGGCGCACTTGCTGAAGACTCTACCTTTGACGGCATCGACACGTGCTTTGATGTGTTTGACCTTGGACCACTTGTTGTGACCGGCCATGAGTGGATAGATTACGAATTGGGGAGGTAATGGGCGGGACCAAACCGCGGGATATGGCTGGGCCATGGATTCGCGGGTGGTTAAGAGACGGATCAAGGCACGATGTGGCGTGATCTTTTGGGGGCATGCCGTTACCTGAGCGCTGCGTTGCTTAGCAAAGGTGGGCGGGATGCTTGAACCCCGGGACTTTCCGCGCGTTGCGGACCGGAATGTCCCTCCGTCGTTCCAACGACGACACTCTCCCCTAGGTTCCGCATCTTGGCAATTCAAAAGTGAGGTGGCGGATTTTGCCCATTTCCTACTGCATTTCCCCGCGATTTGTCGGTTGCCGAATCCGCTAGACGGTGGCAGCCTGCGCTCGTGAAACATTGGATTGCAGGAGTTCTCGCATTGGTTGTCCTGTCATTTGCAGCGCATGCTCAGGAGGATGGGGAAGCTGTCGATTGGAAGGGGGAAATCCCGGCCGATCTGTTGGATGATCCTCATGTGCTGGAAGAATCCGCCGTCAATGAGTTCACGGCTCCGTCCATCGCGAAATTGTTTGATACGCTCCAATTTCTCATGCCCTTGCCCATTGCTGAGACCGAGCGGAAAATGCCGGCACGCATGCCGCTTGATCGTGCCGACCTCGCGATGGAACTCGGATTTCTCATCGCCGATGGATTCCTTGTCGTGCAAGCCGGCCAAATGGAAAAAGTGGAGGATCTTGCCGCGGATTTGACCCGATATGGCAAGGCTCTCGGAGCGGGAGACCGGGTGAATCGCCACGCGGCTAGTTTGCTGGAAAGTGCTCGCAAGCAGGAAGTTGAGCAACTGAAGAAAGAGTTGGCTGCAACTCAACGCGATGTGGTGATTGAGCTACTGAGCCTGCGCGATGCGGACTTGGCTCACTTGATTTCCCTCGGTGGCTGGATCCGCGCGCTGGAAGTGTCAACGGTGGCTGTCGATAACCAGTTTTCACCGGAACGCGCGCGCAAGGTGATGCGCGAGGACATTGCCGATTATTACACGGAGAGCGTTGCCAGCCTGGAGCCGCGAATTTCGGAGCGGCCCAATTATCTGGCGATGCGCGACATTTTAGCAGGTTTGCGCACGGAAATGGTGATCGGAGAAAATGCCGAACCAACGAAAGAGCAGATCAAGGAGATCCGGAAGCAGGCGGCCAAATTGGTCGAGCTCGCCTTGCAACGGCAGCAATGAGGTTATGAAAAAAGCAGCGGTATTGGGTTTAGGAATCATCGGTTCACGCGCGTCTGCGTGTTTGCAAAACGCCGGTTGGGAGGTTGCATGCTGGAATCGCACGCCAAAAGCGCTGCCCGGTGAGGTCGCTACCCCGGAAGAGGCGGTTCGCGATGCGGAAATCATTTCGATCTATCTGAAAGATGCGCCAACGGTGCGGGAAATTTTTGCCAGAATCGCCCCGGAATTGAAGCCGGGACAAATCGTGATCAATCATGCGACCATCGATCTGGTGACCACGCTCTGGCTCGACAATCGTTGTCAGGAACTGGGTTGCAAGTTTCTCGATTCACCCTTCACCGGTAGCAAAAACGCCTCAGCGGGTGGGCAGTTGGTGTATTACCTCGGCGGCGATGAAGCGCTGATCGAGCAAGTCACCCCGTATCTCCAGGCCACCTCAAAATCCTTGCTTCACTGCGGGAAAGTCGGTGCTGGAACCGTGGTGAAGGTTGCTACCAATTTGATCACCGCCAGCACGGTTCAAGCCTTGGCGGAAGGATTGGCCGTCGCCGTGAAACACGGAGTCGCGGCAGATGCGTTCATCGATGCCGTTTCCCAAAATGCTTCAGCTTCTGTGCTGGCAGGAATGAAGCTGCCGGCGATGGCGAGTGGTGATTACGACACCCATTTCTCGCTGGAGAACATGCTCAAGGATAGCAAATACGCGCTGGATCTGGCAGGCGAGGCAGGCATCGATGCCCCGGGCATCAAAGCGGTCTCGACTCGCATGCAAGCGCTGTGCGATTCCGGGCTTGGCGGATTGGATTTCGCGGCTATGGCAAAACCTTATCTAACCGATTCGTGAGCTTACGCGGTAAAATCGCCATACCAACCAAGGCCTTGTTAGAGTTTAGCGGGCCGGACGCGATCCGATTTTTGAACGGGCAACTGACTCAGGATGTCCGCAAGGTGATCGGCTCCGGCAAAAGCTGGTCGTCCTGCGTCACCGATGCCAAAGGCAAGCTGCAGTTCCGGGTTTGGCTGGCTGAAGCGGAGAATCAGGCGATCTGGGTATCCTGTGAGCACGGCGATGAAGGCGAGCTTGAGGCAAGGCTGACGCGCTATCTGATCGCGGATGATGTCGAGGTGCGCGATCGGACGGCAGAATTATGTTTGGTCCATTTGCTCGATTGCGAACCCAAGGAAACCGCCGGAATGCTGGCGAGCCCTACAGATCGTTTCGGGACCAGTGGCATCGATTGCTGGTTGCCGGTCGGGGCGGAAGCGCATGGGTTGGATGAAATCGATGAGATTCCGATGGATCAGTTGGAAGATTTCAGAATTTCCCATGCCGTTCCGGCTTGGGGCAAGGAATTGCAACCTGGGATGTTACCGCCTGAGGCTAACCTGGAAACCACCGACATTTCTTACGCGAAAGGCTGCTACATTGGCCAGGAAGTGATCTCCCGGATCAAGTCTGCCGGAAAGGTGAATCGCAACCTGCAGCGGTTCTCGATCCCAAGTGACGTGCCGGATTCGATCGATCTCTCGATCTACGATGGAGATCGTATCGCAGGTGAAATCACCAGCATTTCACCGATGGCACTTGATGGGACACGGGCCGCGCTCGGTTATCTCAAACGCGGGGCAGGCGAGTCGAATTTGTCGATACGGCGCGCAGATGGCGAGGATGTGCCAGTTTCGTTGTTGTGAGTTTCTGCCGAATCCTTCAACGATCTTTCCGTGGCACTGATCCTGGCAATTGAATCTTCCTGTGACGAAACAGCGGTGGCTGTTTTGCGCGGAGCCAAAGGCGAACCGACCGAGGTGCTCGCATCGGTCATTTCGTCCCAGATCGAGCTCCATCGTGAGCACGGCGGAGTCGTCCCGGAACTTGCTTCACGCAATCATTCGCTGCACCTCCGCCCGTTGGTCGAACAGGCGCTAGCCGAGGCGGAAATTGCGATCGGCGAGGTCGATGCGCTGGCTGCCACGACTGGACCGGGTCTCGCCTCATCTCTTTTGATCGGCAGCACTGCGGCGAAGGCGATGGCCTGCGCCTTGGGCAAGCCTTTCATCGGGGTCAATCACCTGGAAGGCCATTTGCTCTCTCCCTTTTTGTTAGAAACCGAAGTGCCGCCCCATCTCGGGCTCATTGTTTCCGGCGGACACACCCTGCTGATTGATGTGAAGGCAGCGGGGGAATATCAGAAGCTCGGAAGCACGCGGGATGATGCGGCCGGTGAAGCATTCGATAAAGTCGGTAAAATGCTCGGATTGCCCTATCCCGGCGGACCCGAGATCGAAAAAGTAGCCAAGGAAGGGAGCTCGGCGGCCTTCGATTTCCCGCGCTCAATGCTCCATGATCCGCATCTGGATTTTTCATTTTCCGGCCTCAAAACGGCGGTGCTTTACACGCTGCAAAAAGAGCAAAATCCCGTGGTTGCGGACCTGGCGGCATCATTCCAGCTGGCAGTCATTGAAACCTTGGTGGGTAAAACCATGAAGGCGGCTCGGCGCAGTCGGGCCAAAATCATCGCGCTGTCAGGCGGAGTGAGCATGAATCGCGCGTTGCGGGCTGCGTTCCAGGAGGCATGCGATCGCGCGGGCATTCGCCTGGCGGTGGCGCCCCCGGATCTTTGCACGGATAACGCGGCGATGATCGGATTTGCCGGATTGCTGCGATTTCTTGATGGCGCCTCTTCCAGGCTGGATGCTGATATTTCGCCGAACTTGCCGCTCGTTTGAGGTCCAAAAATGGTGTAACTTCTTGCTGTAATGAATTACCAGACGCTGATCTTTGACTTTGACGGGACCATTGCGGACACCCTTGAGGAAAGTCGTAAGATTTTTAACGAGATCGCTCCAGACTACGGGATCCGCCAAGTCGACCGGGAAGAGATCGATAATTTGCGTCATCTTTCGTTGAAGGAATTGCTGGCTCATCTGGAGATTCCGAAACGCAAGGTTCCGGTATTCATCGCACGTGGGACCGGAATGATGCGGCGCAACATCGAGTCGTTGCCACTGATTCCAGGGATTGGTGAGGTGCTTCGTGAGCTCCGGCCGCAGGTCAAAGGCTTCGGGATTTTAACTTCAAATTCGACGCCAAACGTTGAGCTTTTCCTGGAATCGCATGGATTGCGCGATTTGTTCGATTTCATTTCATCGACTTCGAAACTGACGGGTAAGGCCCGTCATTTGCGTGCGATTCGAAAGACATTTTCGCTCCGTCCCGAGGAGATGCTGTATGTGGGCGATGAAATCCGCGACATCAAGGCCGCGAGAAAAGCTCGCATCTCGATCGCGGCGGTAGCGTGGGGCTTCAATTCGCGGGAAGCACTCGCCGCTGAAGGCCCGGAACTGGTGTTCTCCAAACCACAGGAACTGCTGGGACTGTTGGCGCTTCCCTGACCCCTGAATTGACATCAGCGGCGGGTCGTAAGCACCATTGCGCATGAGTCAATCGAACGAGCAGGAAGACGTAGTGGTGGTGGAGGAGACCGTGGTTGAAACCGTCGAGGTGACGGCCGAACCTAAGAAATCCGCGCCGATTCCACTCTATTTGGTGATCTTGTTGTTTGCGGGGGCGGTGTTGATGATGATTTTCGTATTGAATACGAGAAAACCGCAAGTAGCTACCAATCAGGTGGATAAAGCTCAAGTGAAGGCTCTGAAAGCCGATCTTGAAGCACGCCGGGTGGATTTGAACCGGCAGCGCGAAGCACTCGGGTTGACTCCGATTTCCAGCGAAAGCGAATCAGTCGATGAGATCGCTGCTCGGTTGACGAAGGATGCATCGACGCTGGTTGCCCTGACGGGAAGTTTTCACCATCTGATCGCAGAGAAAGACCAAGAGATTTCCCAAAAAAGCGCGGATTTCATGCAGGCGGAACAAGCCCGTCAGGACGCGATGACGGAGATTTCACGTCTTCAGACAGAGTTGCAAACCGCGCAATCTGCAGCGGATGACAATCGCCTGTTGTTGAAACAAGTCAACGATCTGAAATCGCAGCGTGATGAGCTGAAAGCCAATCTGGATGCTGCGAATCAGAAGCTATCCACCTATGGCAAAGACAGCCTGACCAGCGATCAAGCGGGCGACCTTACCAGGCAGTTGAACGAAGCAACGCGGGCAAAAAGCTTCTTGGAAAAGCGCGTCGCGGAGCTGGAAGCCAAACTCGGCAATTAAAAGCCGATAAGCAGGGTAATACTTAACAACGGCGGTGGCGAGTATAACCGCCGATGATCAATTTAGCAGCGGCTAAGTTAGTGACGAAGTGAGACTGGGAATAGATTTAGCTTAATTGGGCATTAAATCTGCTTATGCTTGCGAACCGTTTTGTCTGTGGGTTAAAATCCACATCAAGTTACGGCCTATCCACCATAAATTCGAGTTGTAGAATTTAATCGATCGTTTTGCTTTTGCTGCAACCGATTGTTACAGAGCAAATTGCTCAAAATGCTTGGGATTGGTTGAGTTGACCAATCCCACTCAAGCGGCAAAATTGTAATCGTAGGAACACCCTGGCCGGGAGAAAATCCTTGAGAGGGCCTGGCACGGAGAATAGGGTTCTTCCACTCAAACCCTATTAAATTGAACTAAACCCATCTGTTCCGGTGGAAAATACGGAGCTGATCGTTCATCTAATCCAGAGATCTATTTAGGCTGACCCAGGCCCAAAATATTTCAGATACATTCGGTTCCGGAAGGATCGATTTGATAGTGTTGCAGATCTTTATTGTCGAAAACCCTATATGAAACCCCGAATCAATCTCTTTCAGATCAAGTTTGCCTTTGTTGCAACTGCCGTTTTGGCCATTTCTTCAAGTCTGCCATGTTTGGCGGCCGATATTGAGTGGGTTGGAACCACCGGTTCCTACTCGACTGCGACCAATTGGGACGGAGGGGTCATTCCAGGAGGTGTCGATTACGCCCAAGTCAATAACGGTGGAACGATTGAGATTTCCACAGACTGGAACGTGAAGCAGATCGGTGCCGGTGTGACCGCAGGCGGAACCGGGACCATCAATCTGACGGATCGAAGCCTGGTTCTCGGCACCGGACATAGCTATCTCGGCAGCGGTGGCACTGGAACCATGACCATCAGCGGAAATAGCGTTCTCAACAAAGCGGGTGGCAACAGCAATGATGATGCCCTTGTGATCGGGGAACAAACCGACACCTTGCCATCTGGCTTGGGAACTCTGAACCAGACCGGCGGGAGCATCATCTGTACGCCACAAATCTGGATCGGCCAAGGAACTGGCGGCGGTGGTGTTGCCGGGACTTACAACATCAGTGGCGGAACGTTGGACATTCAAAACTGGCTGGCCGTTGGTCGGGAAGGCGCGATGGGTGTCATCAACATGACAGGCGGAACGATTACCCGGACAGGTAACGGTAGCACCGTGCTTGGAACGGGAGGCGGCACCGGGACCATCAACCAAAGCGGCGGTGTCTATAACAACATCACCAGCCAAACCTGGCTTGGGGAGGGCGGCACGGCGGTCTGGAACCTTTCGGGAACCGGGGAAGCTAATTTCAACATCTTGCGCCTCGGTCAGAACGGAACCTCGAATGGAACGTTCAATCTCGATGGTGGTAAGGTCGCAACCTACCGGGTGGAAAAAGATGCAGCAGCGACTGGATCATTTTTCTTCAACGGCGGGACTCTGACTGCACGAGAAAACGCGCCGGCGTTCATGACCGGATTGACCACCGCTTCGATCAAATCCGGCGGTGCGATCATCGATACGAACAATTACAACGTCACGATCGCCCAACCTTTGTTGGATGGTGATACTTCTGGCACTGGCGATACCCTGACCAAACTTGGCCAAGGGATTCTGCGTCTCACGGGTGCTAATACATTCAACGGCAACATCACAGTCAGTGACGGTGACATGATCGCCGGTGCCCCATCGGCCATGCCGGGCTGGGATGTATCAGGGCGAATTTCGGTGGACGCATTTGGCGTCCTCGGAGCCAGCTTGGGAGATGGTGGTTTCACCCAGGCTCAATTTGAAACGATGCTAAGCAATGCAACCATGACCGAAGGCGCTTCGGTTGCGGTCGATACCCGCCTTGGGGATTACGTCTACACCGGTTCCATCGGCACGCTTCCGAACGCATCGACATGGACGTATTTTGATAAAACGGGTGCCAACACGCTGACCCTTGATGCCACCAATCAGGTGTTCACCGGCACTTACTATGCGCTGGAGGGAACGCTCCTGTTGCAGAATTTGCCTGAGTCTTCGACCAACCCGCTCGGCACGCTGACCACGGCAACGATCGCATTGGAGAACGCGACCAGCCGCACCTTCAGTCCGGACCAAATCACCATTGGCAGCAATTTCTCGTTCCTTGGTGACGGCGATAAGACGATCGTCAGCAATGGTGGATCACTCAACTACTACTCGATCACCAAGGCAGGTTCCGGTGCCTTGAATTTTCCTGCGGAAGGGCTGGACACCACGGCGAATTTCATTTCTTCGGGCGGCGCAATCAATCTCAACGGAGGATCGGTTTCCATCGGTGGTGAATCCCAAATCGCTCAGGGCGTAGGCGCTGTTTCCGTGTTGAACATTGCGGAGGGTGATACTTACACCGCTAATAACTGGCTGGCGATCGGTCGGGGCGGCGGCACGGGTAGTGTCGAAATGACAGGTGGAAATCTGATCAAGCAAGGTGGCGGAAGCGCGTTTGTCGGTGGCCGCGATGGCGGTGCTTCGACCGGGGTTTTCAACCTGAGCGGTGGAACGTTCGCGATCACCAGCGGTGAGCTGTGGATTGGTCAAAACGCCAATAATGCGGATGGTGCCAAGTCACAGGGGACCTTCAATTTGAGCGCGGATGGTGTCGTCACGCTTGATAACTGGTTCGCAGTCGGCCGTGAAGGCGGGATCGGAACTTTCAACATGACCGGTGGCTCCTTCACGAAAACGGGCAACGGCAATCTGGTGCTCGGCACCGGAACCGGTGGATTCGGAACCGTGAATCAAAGTGCCGGAACATTTACCGCGACTGGCGAACTTTGGCTCGGCGAAAGTCCGGGAACCGGTGTTTGGAATCTGTCCGCTAGTGCAGTGCTCGATACCAACATCATCCGATTTGGCCGCAGCGCAGACGGACTTGGAACTGGTGATAACACCTTCAATCTGAACGGCGGAACGGTTAACGCAACCGGGATCGCCCACGACAATGCAGGAGTAGCCACCTTCAATTTCAACGGAGGAACCTTGTTTGCCAAAACCGGTGATACCGAAACCGCAAGTTTCATGACCGCAGTGAATGTTGCTGCGGTGAAAGAAGACGGCGCAATCGTGGATACCAATGGATTTGTGGTAACATTTGATTCTCCACTGACTACAGGTGTCACTGGTTCCGCCGATGGAGGTTTGGCAAAGTTGGGTGAGGGCACCCTGAGATTGACGGGCGCAAACACCTACACCGGTCCAACAGACATCAACGCCGGCACCTTGGTGCTTCGCGCTGGGGGATCTTTGGGAGCGGGACAAGTGACCGTTGCCTCCGGCACAACCTTGCAACTCCGCGAAAGCACCACGCTTGCAGGCAGTGTCCAGGTCGCTGGCACCATGGATGTGCTCCCGGATGCTGCATCCGGAAACATCGCGGTGGGGCAAGGCCTGACTTTCGCCTCCGGCTCGACTGCTAAATACACCTTCGGCGCGAGTCCTTCATTGGCCTCTGCCGTGGTGGTATCGGGCAATGTGAGCCTTGGAAATGCCACATTGGCAGTCACCGGATCCGGGACTTACGAAGCTGGAACGAAGTTCACTTTGATGACCTACTCCGGCACCCTTCAAGGCACCTTTGCTGGATTGGCCGAAGGAGCGAATGTGCAAATTGGCAGCACGACTTTTGAACTGAGTTATGCCGACAGCAAGGCCGTGACCTTGACCGTTCCAGGTGGCACCGAACCAACGGATTATGCCGATTGGTCGACCTCTGCCGGATTGAGCGCCAGCAACAACGGTAGAGATGCTGACCCTGATGGTGATGGCCGCCCGAACTTCATGGAATTCGCGCTGGATGGATCACCGCTCTCCGCCGGCAACGATGGAAAAGTGGTTTCGAAAATTGCCGAAGTCTCAGCTGGTGTGAACGCCCTGACCATCACCCTGCCAGTGAGAGCTGGAGTTACCTTTACCGGTCCAGGAGACTTGGTATCGTCCTCGGTGGATGGCATCAGCTACACCATTCAGGCGTCATCGGATCTGCAGGACTTCACCACCTTGGAGGTGACGGAGGTCACGCCCGCTCTTTCCGATGGCATGCCATCGCTCTCAAGCTCTGACTGGACTTACCGGACATTCACAGTGGCGGGAACTTCCCCCACCGTTCCCAAAGTATTCCTCCGGGTTCTGGTTTCAGACTCCACGTTGGTAGCTCCTTGATGATTTGATGAGGCTCATTCCCCCCTGCGATGTGTGCAAGCGTGTCAACGGGGTGGGTGGGTCGTGACCACATGCCAACGCGAAAGCGCTCCATATGAGATACGCCTGCCGCCCCCAACGATCCACACGCCACCGGCTAGCCCGCGAAAAGGGCTTCGCGCTGATGGTGGTGTTGATGATGATGTCGTTGCTGATTGTTTTGGGAGTGGGATTGCTTTCGCTTTCCACCATTTCAGTTCGATCGGATGGGGCGGCGCGAGCTCAGCAACGAGCTCAGGCCAATGCTCGGTTCTCGCTGATGATGGCGATGGGTGAATTGCAAAATTTACTCGGTCCGGATCAGCGTATCTGTGCAAATGCTTCCGCCATGTTTCCGGCTGCCAAACAGCCCAACTTATTGGGAGTTTGGGAAAGTTGGCGTTGGAACCCTGAAACCGAGTCCAGCCCGGATTACGGCGCAAAAAGCAAACTCTTCAAAGGCTGGCTTGCCTCTGTTGATTCGGTTGAAGATGAACTCAACCTCGAATTGCCACAAGGTGATCTAACCAATCAGACTTGGTTGGTGCGGCCCGACTTGACGGCTGGGACCACCGGGCTTGCTGCCGCCAGAGTGCCGATTGAGAAAGATGGAAAAATTAACGGTTCCTACGCCTGGGCCGTGATTGATGAAAGCCAGAAAGCACCTATCAATTTGCCTGATACCGAGGCGACGACCGATGGTGAAAAAGTGGCGCGCAGAATCTCTCCGGAGCGGGCTTATCCGGAAGGTATCATTAGCAATTTAAATCCCGATCAGATCGGAGATCCCCTGAAGCTGGTCACCCTTCAAACCGCAGCTCTTGCCGCAGCGAATCAAGGCAAACTACTACAAACACACGAGACGGATCTAACTCCATATTCAGTTGGACTTTTGACCGATGTGGTATCGGGCGGATTTAAAACCGATCTGACCCAGCTGTTCGAATCGGATAGCGATTTGACCTCGGTATTCGGCAGAGAAACCCCTTATTTTCAACCGGAGAACGGAGCACCGACCTGGGATTATTTGCGGAATCACTATCAACTTTATCGCAGGACCAATCAGTCAGCAGTCGGGACACCTGAGATCACATTGACGAAAAATGACCTGACCCCATCGACCGTAGGACTCATCACCGCTCCATCCCAAGAGCGGCTGCTGCCGATTATCTCGAAATTGCAGATCATGTTCTCGATGGTGGCTCACAACGCGCGGATTCAGGATCGCGTGAATGTTTACAATAGCAAACCCACTCGGCCGTATCCCAAGGGCAACGCTCAATATGTGGTGCCGATGCTGACCTATGATCCAGTGGTTACGCTCTACAATCCTTACGATGTCGCCCTTGAATTGGATAACCTACGGGTGCGAATTTCGGATCCGCCGATTTTGTTTGGTTTCCAGAAAAATGGTGTCTGGTTGCGCAATGAATTTTCGGCAACTCCCCTGGGAAGTGGTTTTCAGCATTTAGCCCGTTTTCAAATTGCGACTCAGGATACACCCACGGCCCGTCGCTATTTCACCCTGATCCTCGGTGGTGGGACGGCGGATCAATTTGGCGGATCCATTCGTCTGGAGCCTGGCGAATTGAAAGTGTTTTCACCACGGGTGGAGAGCAATTGGACTTGGGGATTTGAGACCGATGCCGGTGACCACTATAATGGTCGTACTTTCTTCGACTGGGATGCCGGGAAGAAATTTGGCAACGAGGACGGCCGCGGGGGAGCCAAGGCAGCCTATGGAGTTGAGAGCGTTCCCGGATGGGATCCGCGAGCCGGCTTCCAGGTCGACCACCTGAGCTATGGTGGCGGCAAGCGCCCTGCTGGAACTCTCTACTCCTGGGAGGCGGATAATTTCCGCAATGACGGCTGGATCGGCGTCTGGGTGGAGGATACCGTCAGTGCCTACGCTACCGCAGGCAAAGCGACCTCAGCTCGGGGACAGCCGGATTTCACCGTTGATCTATTGGCGGGGGAAACCGTTGATCCGAAGTCCGATTATCTGCGTTCCTATCAATTCCGGTTTCAGAACATCGCATCTGAGATCAACGGCGATCTTTCCAATACGGTCGTGCAACGGGATTTCCGCGCTGGTGACCTTTTGCAAGCTGAACGGGACACGAGTCCGGGGGGGAAATCGCCCTTTGCCTTGCTGACGGTGAGCGCCAAGACAACGGTTGATAATGCGAGCTCCATTCCGTGGTTGCATAACAATCCAGTGGTGGAAGGAGCCGCGCAGGACTCATCCGCAGTTGGCAACGCATTGGATGTCTATGATGTTCGGGTAGAACAAACGAGCGACTTTACCTCCTTCCCTGGGATTTCCATTTCTCCTGAAGGCAATCGTGGATATTTCGGCGCAAGCACGACTGCGAACCGCGGCGCCACCAATGTGCCGATGCATCGGGTTCCCGTCTTGCCGGCTGCGAGTCTGGGCGACCTCATTCCGGCGAATCTCGTTTCCAGTCAATTGCCACCACGAGTGATGCACCCGCTTGGGAACTCCAGAGCGCAACCGCTGATCCCATCGGATGGCATCAAGGCGGTGATCGAAGCGGCGCAGGATAATGTGAACTCGACCACACAGAAAACCACGATTCTGGATCATTCGTATCTGTTGAATGATGCGATGTGGGACCACTTCTTCTTTTCGACGATGACCGACTACACCAGCGGCTTGTTGAAAAGTGAAACCCGAGCGGATTTGATGTCGGACTTTTTCGCAGGGTCCGGTCAGCTGTTGAATCAGCGGCTCACTCCGATGATCCAGGGCGAGAGTTCCATGGATGAATTGGTGAACAAACTGGATGCGGAATCGGATCAGGATTTGAGCAAAAGCATTGGCGCGAATTTAGGCATCGCCGGACCATTCAATGTGAATTCGGTTTCCAAGGACGCATGGTTCGCGTTCCTATCATCACTGAAAAATCAAAAAGTTCTCGGCTGGCGGAATGCGGAGTTAGGCTCCGATAATGTCACATCCTACCCGCGCATGAGCCTTTCCATCGCAGGAGACGGAGAAGGCAAGGAAGCAAGTTTGGATGTGGAAGGTCAGCGCCGTTGGGCCGGATTCCGCTCCCTGAGCGATGAGCAGTTGCAGCGTTTGTCAGAGGAAATCGTGAAGCAAATCGAGCTTCGTGGAAGAGAAGATAAGGCTCCATTTCTCTCACTCGGAGAATTTGTGAACCGGCGCATGGGAAGCGCGGAGGGGCTGCATGTCGCAAAAGGATTACTGGAAACAGCAATCGAAAACTCCGAAATCAATCGTGATTTCCAAGCCAAGGATTCGGTCAGCATCACCAATAATTCGGTGCATTCGACAACCGATTTGAATGGCATCCGTTTTCCAGAAGCGCGGGAAGGATACAGTGCTGAAGGCGCACCCTCGATCGTGACTCAAGGCGATCTTCTGATGGCTTTGGCTCCCGTGGTGACGGTTCGTGGCGATACGTTTCGCATTCGCGGTTATGGCGAGGCAAAGGATACTCATGGCAATATCATTGCCTCGGCCCGGTGTGAGGCCGTGGTGCAGCGGATGCCCCAGTTCGTCGAACGCACGGATCTGCCGGATCAATCGGTGGATGATCTGAAATCTGAAATTAATAAGCGCTTCGGTCGGCAATTTGTTTTAGTATCATTCCGATGGCTTGCATCAGACGAGACCTGAAGATCCATTTTGAATCATGAGAATTTATCGAATTATTGGTCCATTGTTGTCGGCGATTGCGGTGCTGATCGCTCCAGTTTGCGCCGCGCAGACAACCGAATCAACCGAGACGGAATCGACCCCGAAAGAGGCGGGGCCAGGCATACATGTCCGCGGGCTTTCGTTTCAACTACCTGCTCAGCTCCCGGAGCTTTATATGCATGATCCTGCCGGTGGTGATGAGGCGGTGGGGGTTAAATTGACTGTAAAGGATTACCTCAACCGGGATTCGGGCACGATTCCGCTCAAAGGGAAGTCGATCATTTTCACCAAGAAGCCAGAGCACCAAAGCATCAAGTCGCCCGCAGATGTTGTCGCATCGCTGACGATCCCGGGGAACCCATCCTCGCTGATTTGCATGTTTGTTCCGGGGACTGGTGCGGCCGGTGCACCGCCATGCCGTGTCTATCCAATCGAGGATGACAAGAAAGGTTTTCCCAAGGGTTCGCTGAAAATTCTGAATCTCAGCCCGCTTCCAGTCCGAATTCAGTTAGAGAAAAAGAATTTCGATTTCAAAGTTGGAGAAATCAAGGTCATCTCCGATCCACCTGTGGGACCTAGCAATTCTTCCGGAATGGTTGCCTACCGATTCGAGAATGGTCAGTGGCAAAAAATCGCGTCCGGTATTTGGCCGAACCCGGGCACCGTCCGCGTTCTGCAAATTCTTTTCAAAAGCCCGTCGTCCGGACAGATCGAGCTGATGGGGATTCGTGATATTGCGGTTCCGAATTAATCATTGCCAAAGCCTCATTCTGGATTTGAAAGCCAGATGAGAATCCCTCCCTTGGCTGGAATGACATGGCTTATTTCTGGATCACCGTTCAGTGGGGTTGAGGACAAGTCATCCAACGGGTTCGACCCTTCGGCGATCAGAAATGCTTTTTGGAATGGCGCGAATTCACTTGGATGCAGAGTGATCTCTTCATCTTTGCTTTGACCGTTGATGCCAGCAATGAACCAGGATTTTCCGGCCCGTCTGGCAACTACGACCAATTCCCCAGGTCTGGCGATCAGATAGCGGGTTTCATCCCACGCCGCTCGGATCGACCGTAGGGCATCTTGCGCTGGAGCTGGGAACTTTTCGTAGATTTTCGGATCGTCTGCGAAGTGGACAATTCCACTGTTGAAGATGAACGCGGTGGCCAATTCGTGAGCGGCGCTGTTTTGCCGGGCATAACCTTTTTTGCCCAATCCGAGCGGGGTGTAATCCATGGGCCCCATGACATTTCTCGTGAAGGGGAGGATGGCATTAAGCTCTGCGGATTTCTCGGGATAGCGTTCATCGAACATGTAGGACTCAGTGCCCAGCACTGCTTCAGCAGAGATGAGATTCGGAAACGTTCGCTGCCATCCCCGGGTTAGAGGGCAGCCGTGGAGGTCCACAAGAAGATGACGAGTTGCCGCTTCGCGCAGCGTTGACTGGATCGCTTCCATGGTTTCTTGCCGATCGGAGCACCAAAAATCGATTTTGATACCAGCGACTCCCATTTGCTTGAACTCGTCCAATTTCGCGGCGCGCTTTTTCGGGTCATAAAAATCATTGGCGTGTGTCCATGCCAGCAAGCCAATGCCTTTTTGCTCGGCGGCGAATCTCATCTTGGCCATGTCCGTTTGCCACCAACCCGCGTCTAACAAGGTGTATTCCCAAGCGAAGTGCTCGGCTCCATCGAGATAGTGCTGATAGATCTGAGAGGTGGCGGTTTGATCTAGTGAGTCGGGGTGCGCCCACCAACTCCATGATGCACGACCAGGGCGAATCCAGGAAACGTCATCGATCTCGCATGCTGGCGCAAGGTCGGTCACCAGTGTGGAATTGGCAATTCCAGCAGCAGAATCTGCGAGCGCAATCACTCTCCATGGCATCGTCCAGGGCAGTTGATGTTGCGGCAGCGCAGATGGTGGGAAATCGACTCCCTGGGTGCGTTCATCCGGAAACGGAAACTCGATATGATAAATCCCGCCTTGCGAATCCGATGCCAAGTGGCATCCCGGGTAATTCTCAGTGGTTGCACTTTCAGTCAGTAAGATCCATTTGCCGGTCGGGAGTTCGAATAAGGCCGGAAAATACCAGCCGCGCGTTTTGCCACCGCGTGAATCAGGTGGTGCTGAACCCGGTTGCGTTTTGAAATAGTAATCCTCATAAGCCGGACTGGTATCGGAACTATTGTTATAAGGTGAGATCCATCCATGCGCTTGCTCAGAGATTTTAAAACCCGTCGACTCGGATTGAATGGTCCGTGGTGACCCGGTTTGTTGATCAAATCGATATCGGAAAGCCACGCCTTCATTCCCTGCATCCAGATCGATGAACAAGGATTGCGAGTTGGCATTTTCCAGTTTGATGCTGAGTCGACGGTGTTCCTGATGAACACTTCGCTGGTTGCCCGAGATGAGTGTGTAGTTCTCGGTTTGTATGGAAGGATCACTAACCGAAAGCAAGCGAAGTTGTTTGGTGAAATCACCATCGCTGGTGATCAGACCAAGGGGTGATTCGTCAATGATCGAAATGCCATCACGCTCCACCGTGTAGTGGATTTCGCCTGTCTCCGTAATTTCAAGAGAGATGCGGTTTCGACTGTCCGGTGAGGAAAGGGGAATCGTTTTTCCTTCCGCTAGCCCGATTGCCAGTAGGACTGAAAGCCATTTCATTTCGCTGCCTCCAGTTGAAGGATCACGCTGCTCCGGTCGGCATTGACCTTCGGGTTGTAGCCGACGGTCATCAGATAGTCGCCGGAGAATTGATTCGCCGATGGGTCCAATGCCGATGACTTCCCTGGATACAGGTTGATCTCGGTGATTTGATAAGTCGCTTCAGGATTCAGTCCCTTGAGTTTGATGGCGCGATCGCTGCCTTTCTGATAGCGGTTGTTCACCAAATAGTTGAACCAAATAGCCCGGTCTTTTCCCGGACTGACATAGCTGAGCGACGCAAAGTCATTTTCGTAGGGGGAAGCGAGACGATACAAATCGCCATGCCAGATGACGTCTTTGATTTTTGCGTAAGTGGCCAGTGCCTCTTGACTGAATTTGAGATCATCTGGAGACATCTCTGAGACAACGATGTCGTAGCCGAGCTTGCCCATCATGGCGACATCGGTGCGATACTTTAGCGGCTGCTTGCCCCATTCGGTGATGTGGGCACAGGTGGCGATGGAGGGGAAGAAGTAGGAGTAATTCCATTGCAGGAACACCCGTTCCAATGCGTCGGTATTGTCGCTGGGCCAGAACTCGGTGAAGTCGTTTAGCGCACCGTAGTCCACGCGGCCACCTCCCCCAGAGCAAAGCATCATGGGAATATCAGGGTGCTTTTTGCGAAGATCGCTCGTGATTTCATAGAAGCCGTTGACGAAATCGACATAGAAATTTCCCTGATGCTTGAGCGTGGGCGACCATGCGTTGTAAATCACGGCATTGCAGTCCCACTTGATGTAAGCGATGTCGGGATGCTCGGTTAGAAGTTGATCCACGGTGTCGTGCACAAACTTGCGAACTTCTGGATTCGATAAATCCAGAACCAATTGATTGCGGAAATAGTAGGGTACCCGATTCGGTAGCATGACCACCCAGTCCGGGTGATTTTCGAATAGTTCACTCTTCGGGTTCACCATTTCGGGTTCGATCCAGATGCCGAACTTGATTCCGGCTTCGGCCGATTTCTGAATCAGGTTTCCGATGCCGTTCGGGATTTTTTTCTGGTTTTCCTGCCAGTCCCCCAAACCGGCATTGTCGCCATTTCTAGGGTATTTGTTGCCGAACCAACCGTCATCTAACAGGAATAAATCGACTCCAAGTTTTTTGCCATCGGCGAACAGATCCTCTAATTTCTTTTCATCGAAATCGAAATAAGTCGCTTCCCAATTATTGAGCAGTGTCAGGCGGTTTCCTTCTCCATGCGGAATCCGATGTTTCCTCGCCCATTGATGGAGATTGCGGCTGGCGAGCCCTTTGCCTTCGGACGAATAGGTGTAGATGAATGATGGGGTTTTGAAATCAACTCCGGGATCGAGCACATACTCGGATGCATAAGGGTTGATCCCGGCGATGAGCCTTAATTCGCCCAGTGGATCGACTTCGAAATCCATTTTGAAATTTCCCGTCCACGCCAGTGTGCCAGCGATGACTTCTCCTGTATCCTCTGCGGCTGGCTGGTTTAGAGAAATCAGAAATGATGGGGGCTGGAATAGGTCGGCCCGGGTGCCCAGTTTGGAATCGAGCACCTTGATGCCGGCGGTCAGCTTGGATTCCTGAGGCTGCATTTCCTTTGCCCAGTCGCCATGGAATTGGGTTAGATAATAATTCGCCGCAGAAATGGTAAGATTCGCCGATGCATATTTCTCCAGTTTCACCGAGGATGGCTCATCATGATGAATGACGCTCCATTGCTCGATTAGGTCCTCGTCCTGATAGGCTTTGTAAAACAGCGTGACTTGGAATGGATAGGCCGGGTCCTTCAGATGAATTTCTGTGGTGATGGTATCTGGCCCTTGGATGCTCTCATGGCTGACATACCGGAGATCGAGAGACGGGTTGCCATCGGCATGGATCGCCTGAATGGCTGGCTCCAGAAGATTGCGCGAACCAGCCGGGGTGTAAGCGGAGTTGTAGAGGCCGGTGTAATCTTCCGTGGATCGCGGTTGATCCGGGAGTTTTGCGTATTCTTCCTGATGGGCCAGGCGTTTGCCGAAGTGGACGATTCTTGGATTTTGCCCGTCGTTGATTCTTACGACGAGGGCTGTGGAGCGGGTGGTGATGGCGATGTCCTCAGCGGTTGAAATCAACTGCATGGCGAAAAACGCAGACGTCGTCAGGGTGGCAACTCTCATAGATGGGTTTTGATAGTTTGATAGGTCACGGGCGCGTAGCATCCAGGATGGCGATTCATACGGGATGCAGATGGTTGAAACTTGCAGCAATTCTTTATCTTGCCGGTTCTTGCTCCATGATAGCGAGAGAAGCCGTTGCTGATTCGTGGCAGCTTGCCATCCAGCGGCTTCATCCGATTCCTAACCCGTCATCCGTAAATCATCCTGATATCCACGGGAAAGTGATCGCCGGTTATCAGGGCTGGTTCGGCGCGAAGGGCGATGGCTCAGGATTAGGCTGGCGGCATTATGGAGGTGGTGACCTTGGACCCGGCAATTGCACTTTTGAAATGTGGCCCTCTACGACGGAAATGGGAGATCAGGAGAAATATCCGACGC
The DNA here is from genome assembly GCF_016595435.1 of Luteolibacter pohnpeiensis. Lineage (GTDB taxonomy): Bacteria > Verrucomicrobiota > Verrucomicrobiia > Verrucomicrobiales > Akkermansiaceae > Luteolibacter > Luteolibacter pohnpeiensis. The sequence goes on along the minus strand of NZ_JAENIJ010000002.1, from coordinate 77,164 downwards.
CGTTCCGATATGAAGATGGCTCGGTTGCTCATTTATTTTCCTCATATCATCCGGATACGGTGGATCGACATTTCGCCTGGATGCAGGAATACGGCATCGATGGAGTCATGCTTCAGCGATTTGGAACGAATTTGCGAAGTCCGCAGGATTTCGATTTCTGCACTGCGGTGATGGATCATGTCCGCACAGCGGCTGTGAAACATGGCCGATCCTGGGCAGTGATGTACGACTTATCAGGGATGAATGCATCCGAAGTGGTGCCGCTCATTGAGCAGGATTGGCAGCGTTTGTTAGAACATGCCAAAGTGACAGATGACCCTGGCTATCTTCATGATCATGGCAAGCCGTTGATTGCACTCTGGGGTGTTGGATTTTCCGATGGCAGAGATTACGGTCTGAAAGAGTGCGCGAAGTTGATCGATGATTTGAAAAGCGACCCGATATTCGGCGGAAATGCGATCATGCTGGGTGTTCCGTATTTCTGGCGCGATGGAAATCGAGATGCGGTTTCGGATTCTGAATTGAAAGAAGTTCTAGCAAAAGCAGACATCATCAGCCCTTGGGCAGTTGGGAGATATCGGGGATCAGCTGAAGTCAGCAAAGTGCTGCCAGATCGGATCGGGGGTGATCTGAAATGGTGCGCAAAGTCGGGATGTGACTACCTGCCGGTGATTTTTCCCGGTTTCAGTTGGCATAACTTGCAGAAAAGTCATGGCCAGAAAGCCGAGCTGAATGCCATCGATCGCGAGTCCGGGAAGTTTCTCTGGCAACAGGCTGTGGAAGCAAAGCGCAGCGGAGCAGATATGCTTTATGTGGCGATGTTTGATGAGGTGGATGAAGGCACTGCCATTTTCAAAGTCAGTGCGCATACTCCTGTGGGAGATAGCCCGTTTGTGAGTTATGGTGATCTACCGGAAGATCATTACCTATGGTTAACGGGTGAGATTGGAAAGATGCTGCGTGGTGAAATTCCGGTGAACGATGATATGCCAGCTCGTTGATCTAACGGGATAGCTCGCAGGCATGCGCCGCAAAACCGGCGCCGAATGCAGTTAGCCAAAGCTGTTGATCGCCCGGACGTTGTTGCTGCAGCCGCTTTTCGAGCGCGAACAGAATGCACGGACTGCTCATGTTGCCGTAGGTTTTGAGCACCTCGCGACTTTCTGTTAGAGCGTATGGGAGGACCGCCTCCAAGGCGTCTAGCACATCGCGCCCGCCGGTATGGGCGAGGACCTGATCCGGATCCGATGAGCGTTTTTTGAAAAGCTCAGAGACCGCATCTGCAGCGAGCGCCGGCACGGTCCGGTGCAGTTGGTTTTTCAATTTTCCCGCAGAGTTGATGAATCGGATTTTCTCCCGTTGTTCCGGCCGGTGCAAGGTGGTGAAATTCTCAGCCTTCCAATCCCCCGGCTTGCCCTCTCCGCTCCAGATGGCAGCGGCTGCTCCATCACCGAACAGGCAGAGGCTGATCAGCACGCTCGGGTCATCATCGACAAAGAAGGCAGCGGAGCAAACTTCGACGGCCACTGTGGCAACGATCGCATCAGGATTCGCCGCGAGGTAACCTTGCGCGGCCCGCATGGTCGGAATGGCGGCTCCGCATCCCAGCCCTACCAGATCGGCCAGATAAATATCGGGCCGCATGCCGAGGATTTCCGCGATGTAACTGCTGACGCCCGGACAAAGATAGCCGGTGCAGGTGCAAACAAACAACGCGTCGATCTCTTCCGCCACGAGCCCGGCCTTTTCCAAGGCATCTGTCAGCGCGGACGCGGCGAGCGGTGGTGCTTCGCGTTCGAAGTCGCGGTTCAGTTGTTCCGCATCGTAGTCAAAGACGCTTTCGAGCGTATCCAGGGCAAGGAAGCGAGTGGAAATGCCGGAGGTTTTGCTGGTGAGAATTTTTCCGAGCAAGAGCTTCGATCGCGGATTCAGTTCATCCACGAGAGGATTATTTTTGAGAGCCTCCCAACAGGATTCCTGGGTGTAAGAGCGGGTTGGAACCCGGGTGGCAATGGAGCGGAGATACATGCAGATCAGCGGATAAGGGAAAGAATGGGGCGGACGGGGAGAGCGCGGCAGCCCGCAAGTGCGCGTAGCAAGGTGCGACCGGATTTTTTGAGTAAGAAGGGATGCAGCAGGCGTGCCGATTGCAGCCGAAGGGAAAATTGAGAACGCAGGGCGGCCTTGATTTCGGATACGGTTGTCGCCCAAGGGATCTTGCCGTCATGCCATTGGACGAGCGGGGAAATCGCTGCTTCCGCGGCCTGGAATGCCATCGACATGCCATTGCCCGTGAATGGCGGGATGATGCTTTCGGCATCACCCAGACAAAGCAAACCCGGGATTTCAGGTTGTCGGCCAAGTGAAAATCCGGCCACGGCTGTGAATGAATCATCCCGCCAAATCGCATTCCTAATGTCGGTCGCTAGACGGGTATTTCCGCCAGCTTCCAAATAGGCGGAGAGGAGGTCCGGACCTTTGGCGCGAATGGAGCGATCAATGCGAAATAACCCACATGCATTTACCCAACCGTCTTCGACTTCGGCGAGGCCAAGGTAGCCGTTTGCACCGAGATGCATTTCCAAATCGCTGGCTTTTTTGATGCCTTTCACATGCGCCTTGAGTCCTATCCAAGGGCCGTCGCAGGGCCGTCTTCCGGCGGCCCAAATGTGGCCATCGAAGGGGGCGGGCTTGGAGCGGTGACCGGTTTGCAATGCGCAGCCGATTTGCTGGGCCATCGTTGCAAGCTGGTAATCAAGGTGATGGCGAGAAATGCCGAGCGCAGGTTGATCGAGTTGACCCTGATGAAATTCCCGACCTTGTTGCCACCAGGAAAATGACCGATGTCGTCGGCATTCGGAAAATGCATGGGCGATCCCAAGATTTTCCAGAGTTTCATCGGCAACGCCCGAGATGAATTCCCCGCACACCCGGTGGCGTGGGTAACTTCCGGATTCGAAAATCCTGACTGGCAGGTCACGCCTACGAAGCGCGATCGCCAGCGAGAGACCGGCCAAGCCTCCCCCAGAAATGGTGATGGAACGTGTCAAATCCGACATCCTACGACACGGCGCGATCCACGCCAGTTAGATTGTTCACGGATTTTCCAAACAGATGGGTTGAGCCCTAAAAACTCAGCAATTTCGCCCGCAGAGAAGCCGGCATCGATGCTTACGTGGAGGTCGTGTTTCGTGACCCGATTGATGCACGGATGCAGCAGGCGACCGTGAAAATGTGGCAGCCGGGCGCGATCCGGTTCGCAAAACAATAAAGTGCTGAACTGGGCGGCAATCGTTCCGATTTGCTGAAGTGCGTCCTTTTCGAAATGATGCAGGAACAAATTCGCGATCAGGACGTCACCCTGAATGGATGATAAGTCATCGAAGATGTCGGTTTGGTGCCATTTCAGATTGGTAGGCAGAGTCTCAGGGGGCGGGGAAAGATCCCAAGCGTGGAGTTGAGATGCTGGAAAGTGGTGGGCGATTTGCCGGGACAGATGCCCATCTCCAGCTCCTAGTTCGGTGATGGTTGAGGCGGGTGCCGTGGCGAGATGGCGCAGGTTTTTCAAGACCCAGCGTTCATTTCCCATCAGGAAATTGATTCTTCGAAGATCCCGTCGACTCCTCACCGCTTCCGGATCGTTGGCGGGAAGTCGATCGAGTATCTCTGGAACCACAGAACGTTGCTGCACTTGGCACAGGTTACGGGATTCTCATTCTGCCGGGAAAGAATCGTTTTGCGATCCAGTGAGGATTGTTAATGATGATAATAGAGTTATATGCGATTTAAATATATAGTGTTTCCATCGACTGTCACTTTCGTGGATGACATGCATATAAATTAAAACCGCCACCCGGGTTGGGTGACGGTTTTGGAAGGTTAACTTCTGATGTTTAGCTTATTTCTCAGGCGCGGCGTGAACGGCGCAGCAAGAGCATGCCGGCAAAAGCGGTGAGCGTCAGGCATCCCGGTTCAGGGATGATCGACAGTGTCGCATTGAAGGCATCCGAGGTGAAGGTGATGGATGAGGATGAACCCAGAGCGTTCAGTTCAGAAATGGTGTAAGTCCCGGGATCTACCTCGACACCATCCAACGTCAGTGATTCGAGAGTCATGTCTCCATCATAGAACAGTTCAACGGCTGTGCTGCTTGCTAACTCGATGGTGGTCAGATTGGTAAGTCCTGATCCGGTATCGAACGACAGAATCGACCCACTGGCTACTGAGATGAGCGATGTGGCAAGTGATCCCGTCGCCCCAACCGAGAGGCTGCCCTCGGTGACATAAGTTTCACCAGTGTAGGTTAGTGCCGAATTGATGGTAAGATCACCGGCTCCGATCTTATTCAGTCCGCCGCTGCCGTCGATCACCGTGCCGATTCCAACGTTGAATCCATTGGTATCAAAGGTCATGCCACCGGCAGCAATGGTGACCGGGGTGGTGATGGTATTGATCGCACTGCTGCCGTTCATGCCTGCAGGGAAGAAATTCGCCACGCTGGCAAGAGCTCGGACCGTTCCGCCGTCGACTGTTAGCAAGTGGGTTCCCGTTCCTGATCCATTCTGGACATATTGGGTTTCCAGAACGCCACCGTTGAGATTGATCAAGGAGGAAACCGCTGTGCCGGTAGCGCTATCATCGCGGCCAAGTGTCACGTAGCTGCTTGCGGTGAGCTTGGCTCCTGTGTTCACGGTGACCGTTGATGTGCCGCCACCGGAATAGTGCCCGACTGTCAGCTGTTGAAGCGTCATGGTGGAACTATCGTTCAGCGTGATGGATGATGTGGACCCGGAAGCAGTGGTTCCTGCATCGCCCATTTTGATTTTGGTGGCGTTGAAATAGCTGTTTCCGTTCAAGGTGACAGAGGCGGTCGATCCACCACCACCGCCAACGATAACGGCATTGGTCGAGGTGACGTTGACATAGCTATCATCCGACAAAGTCAGAGTGCCTGTAGAGCTTCCGCCGCTGGCGATTTTCAATGTGCCGCCTGTTACGTTGATCGATGCTGAGTCGGTGAGTGACAAGGTGGTATTGGTGGAACCTCCGTTCGCAATGACGAAAGTGCCCGCCGAGGAATTGAGTTTCGAGCTTCCGGACATCGTGAAATTCACGGTCCCGGCGCTGTCGCCAAAATAGAAGTTGCTCGCGGATGAGCTGATCGAAGCAGTGTCGGACATGCCGCCGTTCAAGATGCCATTTCCGATGACAAAGTAAGAGCCGCCTGTCGTGTTCACGGCAGATGCACCCGACATGGTGAAGGTGGTAGCTGTGCTGCTTGAGGCGCCGATCCGGTAAACGAAGGCGCTCGCGATGTTGAGCGTGCCTCCTGTCATGTTGAGCGTTCCACCGTTGTTGCCGAAGTTTTGTTGAGAACTGGTTGAGATCAGGTTCAACGTTCCGGAACCGATGGTCAGGCTACCGGTGGTGGAGGATAGATAGCCGACGGAGATGGTGGAACCATCGTTAAATACCGCAGTGCCAGCAGCCAATAGCGCATTATCGCTCGATCCTGGAACTGTTCCGGAGCTCCAGTTGGTACCGAGGTTGAACACGTCGCTGGTGGCACCGGTCCAGGTGATGTCCGCAGCATTGGCGGCTTGGATGAAAAGGAGCGTGCTTAGACTGAAAGCGGCTCCGATGAATTTGGATGAACTGATAGATTTTACACGACTCGCAAAACAATGATGATGTTTCATGGGGAGGTTGCTATAACCATCGCTCACTATCTTTTTCCTTTGGGTTCAGCAATGGAATTCAAGAAGGGAATCGCCGTTCTGGAAGCGGAAAATATGGACTGAATTCTTGCCCAATGGCTTAGCGATAAAAAATATTTTTACCCATGTTCCGCGAGAGCGATCGGAGAGATAAAAAACCTTCAGAGGAAGGCGGCTGGCGGCATCGAAATGATCCATGTTTTCCTCAGTCCGACCGACGGTTTGGTGATGGTTAGGAGCTTTCGCGGCGAAAGAAGGGTAAACGAATTGGTGATGCCGCCACCATCTAGAATCAGGCCAATGGGCACCAAATTTCACGATTCCGGAACATTTTTTCTGATAGAAGATCGAACGATCCGCCGATGCGGGGTTTTTCTGCGTGACGAAAGGGGGGCGGCTGGTAGAAAGCCCGCACGGCAACATGGCGGGCAAGCTAACTTACCAACAGGCTGGAGTGGATACGCGTAAAGCGGCTGCTCTGGTAGGCGATATCGGGACGCACGTGCGTCGAACCCAGCAATCGCGCAAACTGTGGGGTGCCTTCGGGCTCTTCGCTGCGTGCTACGATTTGAGCAGCTACAAGGAACCTGTCATCATGACCGGTTGCGACGGCGTCGGCACCAAGCTGGAGCTGCTGCTCGAACACGATTTGCTGGAAACCGCAGGCAAGGACCTGGTGGCGATGAGTGTGAATGACATTCTCACTACGGGCGGCGATGCGCTGCTTTTCCTCGACTACATCGGCATCGCCGCGCTGGACGAGGATCGGATCACTCGCTTGATCGCCGGCATGGCGGACTATTTGGAAGCCTGCAATTGCATCCTCGCCGGTGGCGAAACGGCGGAAATGCCAGGCATCGTGCCGGAGGGCATCATCGAGCTTTCCGGCTTTTGCATCGGTTGCGCGGAGAAATCTGATTTGGTCGATCCGACCACGGTGGAAGTCGGCGATGTGCTGATCGGCTATCCGTCGGACAGCATTCACGCCAATGGCTGGTCGCTGGTGCGGCGCGTATTGGCGGAGCATCCGGGCGAGGTGACTGAGGAGGAACTGGCTGCTTGGTTGAAGCCGACCCGACTTTATCATGACGTGACGACGGACCTGAAAAAATCCGGCGTCAAACCGAAGGCCATGTCGCACATCACTGGCGGCGGTCTTCCGGAGAATTTGGAGCGCCTGTTCCGCGGAATGGGTGCGGATTTGGAAATTCCAAAGTGGGATCTTCCTGGCATCGAGAAGCTGTTGGCACACGTGGATTCGGAAGATCGATTCCACACATTCAACATGGGCATCGGCTGGGTGGCGATTGTTGCGGAAAAAGATGTGCAAGCCAGTTTGACGGCAGGGGAAGGCGGCGTGATAATCGGGCGCATGGTTCCTCAGGAAGGCGTCCGAGTGCGCGTATCCGGCGAATGATTGATCGAATTTCCGAACGATGAGCGATTTCCTGAAACACGAGTGCGGAATCGCCGCTGTGCGACTCCGCAAACCCCTGGCGTATTATTATGACCGTTATGGGACCTGCCTATGGGGTCTCAACAAGCTTTTCCTGTTGATGGAAAAGCAGCACAACCGTGGCCAGGATGGCACCGGTATCGGTTGCGTGAAATTGGACATGCCCATCGGCCAGCCTTATGTGCATCGCCGCCGGGGCATTGAAAAAGACGCGTTGGCACAGATTTTCCGCAAGGAAATCAAGAGCTTCTCCAAGATGGCCCGCAAGGGAATCATGGATCAGAATGATCCGAGCAGCGTGAAGAAGAATTTCGATTTCGGCGGGGAAATCCTGCTGGGTCACCTGCGCTACGGCACTTCCGGTGAGTTCGATGAAGGTTCCTGCCATCCTTATTTGCGCCGCAGCAACTGGCCGACGCGGACCCTGATGGTGATGGGAAATTTCAACATGACCAATGCCGCTGCGCTCAACCAGGTGTTGATCGAGCGCGGTCAGCACCCGGTTTTCGGCACCGATACGCAGACGGTGCTGGAGGAAATCGGCTACCATTTGGATGAGCATCACACCGATCTTTATCGCCAACTGCGCGATGCCGGAGTTCCCGGTGATCAGATGCCGCCGAAAATTTCCGAGGCTCTCGATGTTGCGCGATTGGTTGCGGAATCCGCCTCCGCTTGGGATGGGGGTTACACCATCTGTGGCGCTGTCGGGAATGGCGACATGTTTGTTATGCGCGATCCACGTGGCATCCGGCCATGCCACATGCTGATCACCGACGAGGTGGTGGCGTTTGCTTCCGAGCGGGTGCCCTTGATGACCGTTTTCGAAGCGGAAGTGGATCAAGTCAAAGCAGTCGATCCCGGCTCGATCATCACGATCAAATCAGATGGGACGATTTCGGATGCGGTATTTGCTCCACCGCAAAAATACACTCCGTGCTCGTTCGAGAAGATCTATTTCTCCCGCGGCAACGATCCGCAAATCTATCGCGAGCGCAAAGCCATGGGCGCGGCGCTGGTTTCCCAAGTCGTCGCATCCATCAACGGGGCATTCGACAAAACCGTATTTTCGTTCATTCCGAATACGGCGGAAACGGCCTATCATGGGTTGATGGATGGTCTCCGGCTTTATCGTCGCCAGGAAGTCCGGGCATCGATTTTGAAAGCCGTCGAAGAAGGGAATCTCACCCCAGATTTGGTCGATGATCTCATTTTGAGAAACTGGCCCTGTGGAGAAAAGGTCGCGCACAAAGACATCAAGTTACGCACTTTCATCTCGCAGGAAAAAGGTCGCGATCAATTGGTGTCCCACGTTTACGACATCACTTATGGCGTGGTGAAACCCGGTGATTATCTCGTGGCGCTGGACGATTCGATCGTTCGTGGCACCACCCTGAAGAAGTCGATCCTGAAGATCCTCGCCCGCACCAAGCCTTCGAAGATCGTCGTTTGCTCAACCGCACCACAAATTCGTTATCCCGATTGCTACGGCATTGATATGTCTGAGCTCGGCAAGTTCATCGCCTTCCAAGCCGCCGTTGCGCTGCATCGTCGTGCGGGCCGACATGCCTTGCTTGATCAGGTTTATGAAGATTGTCGGGCAGAATTGCAAAAGCCGGCCGCTGAGCGCACCAACCGTGTTTGCGCCATCTATGATGCGTTCACGGATGAGGAAATTTCCGCAGAGATCAGCCGCATGGTCTACCCCGAAAAAATCGAGTGGGACGGCGAAGTGGAGGTGATTTTCCAAAGCATCGAAAACCTTCGCGCTTCCATCAAAGGGCCGAGCGGGGATTGGTATTTCACCGGAAATTACCCAACTGCCGGTGGTTTCTCGATGGTGAATGCCGCCTACATTCGCTGGCATGAAGGCGTGAGTGGGCGTAGCTACGATCTGCCATTGTAGTCGGATCAGATCCCATTTCTTGGGGGAGCACACGCGCCCCCGCGTGTTGCTGGCGGCGCCTCGCCGCCAGATGAGCTCCGCTGTCCCAGTTTGCCGACTCAATCGTAATCCAGCACCGAAGTTCATTTGTTAGATCTTGGGGAGCACACGCGCCCTCGCGTGTTGCTGGCGGCGCCTCGCCGCCAGATGAGCTCCACTGTCCCTGCTTGCCGACTTAATCGTAACCCAGCACCAAAGTTTTTCCCGCGAAGGATCCCGGCGAGGGCGCCGGGACCGACACGCGAGGGCGCGTGTTCTCCCCGTAGAGCCCATTCTCACCCCTTCACCCGCTCAACCGCTGCGCCGAGCGTGAGGAGTTTTTCATCGATGTGTTCGTAGCCGCGATCGATGTGATAGAGTCGGCTGATTTCCGTGCTGCCTTTGGCGGTGAGGGCGGCGAGGACCAGTGCGGCGGAGGCGCGTAAATCGGACGCCATGACCGGGGCGGCGGAGAGTTTTTCCACTCCGCGAATGATGGCGGTGCCGTTGTCGACCTTGATGTCGGCTCCCATCCGCTTCAGCTCGGAGCAGTGCATGAATCGCTGCGGGAAAATGGTGTCCTTGATCAGGCTGATGCCCGGAGTCGTCACCAACAGCGCCGTCATTTGGGCCTGCATGTCGGTCGGGTAACCCGGATAGGGCGATGTTGAAATCTCGCAGCCGCGAAGTTCTTCTCCTCGGTAAACGGTGCACGAATCTCCCTCGGCATTGAACTCCACGCGGTGGCCCGACTTGATGATTTGCTCGGTGATGGCCTTGAGGTGTTCGCGGCAAATGCGATTGAGGGTGACTCCTTCGCCAGCGAGTGCGGCGGCGGCCATAAAGGTCCCGGCTTCGATGCGGTCCGGGATGACGGTGTGCTCGACACCGCGCAATTCCTTCACGCCCTCAATCGTGATGCGACGGGTTCCGGCACCTTCGATTTTCGCGCCCATCGCGTTGAGGAAATTCGCCAAGTCCAGCACTTCAGGTTCAGCCGCAGCGGATTCGATTACCGTGATGCCTTCGGCCAAGGTTGCAGCCATCATCACGTTGTCGGTGCCGAGAACCGTCGGTCCGTTGCTACCGCGGAGATCGATTTCCGCTCCGCGCAATCCGTCCGGCGCGGTGAGAATGATATTCCCTCCCTCGAATTCAACCTTCGCACCCAGCGCTTCCAGTCCACGCAGGTGGAGGTCCACCGGGCGATCGCCGATGACGCATCCGCCGGGAAGTGAAACGACTGCCCGGCCTTTGCGGGCGAGCAGCGGGCCCATGACGCAAATGGATGCGCGCATGCGGCGGACCAATTCGTAGGGGGCTTCGTCGGAAATATCCGCGCAGGTGATCCGCACGGTTCCGGATGAGCGTTCCACATCAGCACCAAGCGCGCTGAGAATCTGGATCATGTAATTGGTATCCGAAACGTCGGGAACGCGGCGGATGATGCAATCCTCACCGCTTAAAATCGCCGCCGCCAGGATGGGCAGCGATGCGTTTTTTGATCCGGAAATGTTAACGGAACCCCTGAGTGGTGAGCCGCCGTGCACAACGAGTTTGTCCATGGAATGAAGGCGTTAGATTTGAAAGTTCAATCGCGATAGGCGATGGGGAAGCGGGGGATACCGGAAAGATCGTTCCGGACTTCAATGCGGGTGAAGCCGGAGTCTGCGAGAATCCTGCTGACCTGTGAAGCCTGATCGTGGCCGATTTCCAGAGCAATCCAGCCACCCGGATTCAATCGGGCAAATGCCTCCGGGATGAAACGGCGGATGAGATCCAATCCGTCCTCGCCACTAAATAAAGCGAGGTCCGGATCGTAGGTGACTTCCTTACTCAGGCTGGCACGATCCGCCTCCGGGACGTAGGGAAGGTTGGCGGCAATGCCATCGAAAGTTCCAGAAACCGCGGTAAACAAATCCGAGTGGATCGCGTTGTAATTCTGAATTTCAAGGGCGATCGCATTTTCCGATGTTAGCGCCAGTGCATCGGGCGAAACGTCAGCGAGAGTGAGCTGCCATTCGGGTCGCTCTCCCGCCAGGGTGAGGCCGAGAACGCCGGAGCCGCAGCCCATATCGAGCACGGATTGCGCGGAGGTGGGGGTAAGGGAAAGGATGAGTTCGGCAAGTTCTTCCGTTTCCGGCCGGGGGATCAATGCTCTGGCATCGGTTTTGAATTCCCGGTTGTGAAAATAGACGGTGCCCAGCAAATGCTGGATGGGCACGCCCTCGCCGCGTTTTTTCAAAACATCACGCAGTGGAGCAAGATCGGCTTCCACCATCGGGCGATCGAATTGAAGATAAAGGTCCATTCGGGTGCAGCCCAATTGATGAGCGACCAGCATTTGCATATTTCGACGGGCATCTTCGATACCTCGCTTTTCCAGGTAACGGGTGCCGCCATCAATGGTTTCAAGGACCGTATTCATGAGTGAAAAACCGGCTTTGGCAGTGAGCTTACCGGAGCCGAACGATGGGGCCGTTCCGCGAGTTCGCCAAGGATTTTGCAAGTGCTGGGGGAATTGTGCAGGAGTTTAGTATTGCGGGCTGATTTCTGCTTGTTAGTCCGTGGCCATCGATTCGCCAATTTTCATCGCAGGCATGGGTGCGCTTTCCGCATTAGGGGAAAGTGTCGAAGATCATCATGCGGCGGTTCTATCAAAAGTGTCGCCGTTTCGTCCGTTGGGCGAGTTGCTCGGAATGGAGAGTCCGCATGCGGCGTTGCCTGGAGCATGGATTTCACAGCGCGGTGTTCTAACCAACCGGAAGTGGAGTCCGGTGACCATGGCGGCTTTGCATGTCGCGCGTCAGGCGGTTGCGGCAGCTGGCTGGTCTGCGGATGAATTGAGTGAATCTGCTTTGATTGTAGGAACGAGTCGCGGGAATGCAGCCGGTTGGCTCAATTCGTGGCCAGGCCGCCGGCCATTTAAGTTGATGGCGGCGAGTAATACGATTCATAGCGAATCCTGCAGCGCGATTAGTATCGAATTGGGAATCTATGGGCCGAATCAAGTCACCGCCAGTGGTTGTGCTGCCGGATTGGACGCACTCGGGATGGCAATGATGATGGTCCGCAGCGGCATGGCTCCGCGTGCTTTGGTGGTCGCGGTGGATTTGCCTTTGGTCCCGGTGCTTTTGGATAGCTATGCGGGATCAGGATTATTGGCGAAGCAGTTTCAGCTGGATCCTTATCATCCGCAAACGTCTGGATTCATCCCAAGTGAAGGCGCTGCTGCCATGGCAATAGGTCATAAGGCAAATGCGGACCCGCGCTTATTATACTACAGTTCGAATTCCGATGGGGTCGATCCTCTCGGTATACCGTCGGACGGCGGTCGCACCGGCGAGTTGATTAAGCATGCATTAAGAGCGGTCGGAACCAGTCATGCCATTTGTCCACATGCTACAGGCACCTCGGTTCAGGGACGGGCGGAGCCAGAAATGTTTCGCCGCCTGTCGCAAGTGGGAAAAGTGACGCTGCACCCATTGAAGCCATATCTTGGTCATACGATTGGTGCGAGCGGGCTTTTGGAAACCGTGGTGCTGACCCGCTTTTTGCAAGATGGTAAATTGCCGCCGAACCGCGAAGGTCTGAGTGAACCGGCGGGATTTACATTGCCGACGCATGCAATCGATGCCAACTCACCTGTGATCAAACTTTCCCACGGGATGGGTGGTCATAATTCCATTCTAGCGATTTCACCAAATGACGAATCCGATCCGGCTCGAAGTATCAATCGATCAGCAACGCCTTGATGTCATCTCCGACGGCGAGTTGGTCCGTAGTTTCACCATTTCCACAGCGACTAAAGGAGTAGGTTTCGCCGAAGGAAGCTATCGAACCCCAACCGGGAGATTTCGAATTGCAAAAAAAATCGGCGATGGAGAACCGCTGAATACGATTTTCAAGGCGCGGGTTCCGATTGGAATTTGGGACGGTGGGGATTGTTCGAAAGATTATGTCCTTACGCGAATCCTGCAGTTGGATGGATTGGATCCAGACAATTCGAACACGCTGGAGCGCTATGTTTATATCCACGGCACCAATCGTGAGGATCGGATTGGCATTCCCACCAGCCACGGATGCTTTTGTCTGACAAATCAAGAAATGTTGGAATTGTATGATCTTGTAGCGGAAGGCACGGAACTCACGGTCATTCCGCCCGTAGAAAAGAAGGGCAAGCTGATCTTCTTTGACTGTGATTGCACATTAGCCTCGATTGAGGGCATTGATGAGTTAGCTCGTCATTCGGGGGACGCCGTTTTCGAAAAAGTGTCTTCTCTCACTCACGCGGCGATGAATGGAGAAGTGGCACTCGATCAAGTGTTTGCAATACGAATGGATATCATCCGTCCTGATCAATCGATATGTGATGCTGTATCACAACAATATTTGAACAATGTTACGCCTGGAGCCAAACAACTGATCGCTCTTCTAAAAGCTAATGGGTGGACTCCAGTAATTCTTTCTGGCGGTTTCGCGCCCCTGATCCGGCCACTGGCAAAAGAGTTGGGCATCGACCATATCGAAGCGGTTCCTTTATTTCTCAATGAAGACGGCAGCTATGCCGGCTACGGAGAAGATTACCCGACGACACGCAATCTAGGTAAAAATCAGGTAATTCGCGAATGGAAGGAAGCCATGTTACCCGGCAAGGTAGTCATGGTGGGAGATGGTATCTCTGATCTAGAGACGACTCCCGATGTGGATCTTTTCATAGGTTATGGTGGAGCTGTAGCTAGACCTCGTGTTCATCAAGCCGCAGATCATTGGATTACCAATATGACCGATTATGAGAATATTTTTAGCGTTCTCGATACGATCGAATGAACAAACTGATAGTTTTGATTAATAAATCGCGGATTTTACTTGTCTATAGTATAGCCGGTATTACTTTGCCCGGGTCATGAGTACTAATGCAAAAAAAGCAGGCGTAAGAGGTAAACGTTACACTCCCGCCGAAAAGCAAAATATCGTTTCCTTCGTGGAAGAATACAATGCGACGAATGGTCGTGGTGGTCAAAGTGCTGCTTCTAAGAAGTTTGGTATTTCCCAACTGACTATTTCAAGCTGGTTGAAATCATCTGGTGAAGCGGCACCTGCCGCTGCTGCTGCTCCTGCAAAACGCGGCCGTAAGGCTGGTAAAGCTGCTGCTACCACCAAGGGTTCAATGAATGCTAAGTTGAGCGAGCTGCTTTCTATCGGTAACGAAATCGAGAAAACCGAGAAGTCTCTTGAGGCTCTTAAGGCGAAGTTCAATTCGATCAAAGCTTCTCTCTAACCGATACAATCTTAGAATCCTTGAATGGCCACTCCCAGCTCGGGAGTGGCTTTTCTTTATAGGGGTATCATATTAGGTGACTTGATTGAATAGAGGTTTGATTAAACAATGTTCGTTGGTCAGAGGGTGCCTGGCACATAATCGGGATAGATTCTATCCGCCAAATGATGCGAATATTCAATATGATGAGAAAAACAAGCTGCTGGATCGCGTGTCTATTATTTACCTGTGGCATCCAACCTTGGAGCACTGCCAAAGCAGACACATTGTTTATCGGAACAGACTCTGGAGGAGGAAAGTCGAAAGGCATCTATCATTTGGAGTTCGATAGCGGTTCGGGGCAACTCGGTGAGCCTGAGTTAGCTGCTACCTACACAAATCCCGGGTTCCTGGTGCAAAACCCGGTAAAGCCGATCTTATATTGCTGCGGGGTTCCAAAGGGGGACTTTGGCAAGGGGGTGGGCTCAGTGGCTGCGTTTCGGATTTTAGAAAATCGGAAACTCGAGTTTATTAAAGAGATATCATCCGGCGGCATCAATGCATGCCATGTGGCAGTTGACCGGTTGGGGCGGACTGTGGCGGTCGCAAATTATTCAGACGGTAGTTTTTCTACCATTCGGTTAGATCAGGAGGGCATTCCTGAAAAATTGGTATCGACCATTGGCCACGATGCAAAAGGGCCTAACGCGAATCGGCAGGACCGTGCCCATGCGCATGGAGTTTATTTCACGAAAGATAATCGGCACTTATGGATGCCGGATTTGGGATTGGACCGAGTTTTCGTATGCGATTTCAACCCGGAAACTTCGGCAGTCGTCGAAAATCCTGAGATGGATCTGCGCCTTTCGCCAGGAGATGGGCCTCGTCATCTGGCATTTTCTAAAGACGAAAAGAACGTCTATGTCATCAATGAACTGGCAAACCGCGTCTCGGTTTTCACAAAAAATCCGGATTCAGGGAAGTATGATGCTATCCAGTCGATTAACACATTACCAGAGAGTTATCGCGGATCTAACACGACGGCTGAAATTGAAATTCATCCCAATGGGAAGTTTGTTTATGGTTCAAACCGGGGTGATGACTCGATCGCATTATTTCAGCGCGATGAGCAAACCGGGAAATTGGAATGGGTGAAGACCTTCGCATGTGGCGGGAAGACTCCTCGTCATTTTAAGATCGACCCTAGCGGCAAATGGCTCATTTGCGCTCATCAGGATTCGGATTCCATCGAGGTAAGATCGATCGATCCGAAAACGGGATTTTTAGGGGATATTGCATCGTCGGTGACGTGCCCGAAGCCGATTTGTGTGCTCTTTGCGCGGTGAGGGGCATTTCCCATGCTGGACAAACCGCTTGACGTCTGGCATCCATCCGCCCTCATGTCAGAGTTGCCGAAAGCCTATGAACCTCAAGCGGTGGAAGCCAAATGGTATGCCGCTTGGATCGATGGAAAATGCTTCGAAGCCGATCCTTCCTCGGAGAAGGATGGCTATTCGATTGTCATTCCACCGCCGAATGTAACTGGCATTCTTCACCTTGGGCATGTCTTGAACAACACGCTTCAAGATATTTTAGCCCGCCGCGCCCGCCAAAATGGCAAGGAAGTCCTGTGGCTGCCCGGGACGGATCACGCTGGCATTGCGACCCAATCGAAAGTGGAGCGCGAACTCCGCGAAAAAGAAGGGGTGACGCGCCGTGAACTGGGTCGCGATGAATTTTTGCAGCGTGTCTGGGACTTTAAAAACAAGCATGGTGACATCATCATCAACCAGCTGAAGCGTCTTGGCTGCTCCTGCGATTGGAGTCGTGAGCGGTTCACCATGGACACCCCTTACACGGAGTGGGTGAGCTATGTTTTCGTGGAGCTTTTCCAAAAAGGGCTCATCTATCGCGGCAAGCGGATGGTGAATTGGTGCCCGGTTTCCCTGACCGCACTTTCTGACGAAGAGGTGATCATGACGCCGCAGCGATCGAAGCTGTACTTCATGAAATACGAGCTGGCGGATGCGCCGGGCGAGTTCCTTGAAATTTCCACCACCCGGCCTGAAACCCTGATGGGCGACGTCGCCGTGGCAGTGAACCCGAAAGATGAACGCTTTGCCAAATATGTGGGACGCAAGGTGAAGCGGCCGTTTCCGCATGCGGAAATCCCGGTGATCGCGGACGAGCATGTGGATATCGAGTTCGGCACGGGCGCGCTGAAAATCACCCCAGCGCACGACAAGGCCGACTTTGAGATTGGTCTCAAGCACAACCTCGAAATCATCGATACACTCACTCCAGACGGGCATATCAACTGTCCGGAATGCCCGGAGTTGCATGGATTGGACCGATTTGTCGCACGCAAGAAAGCGGGTGCGATGCTTGAGGAGATGGGCTTGCTTCTTAAAGTTGAGGAATACGACAATAACGTCGGATTTTCGGAGCGGGGCGGGGTGCCGATCGAGCCGCGCATTTCCATGCAGTGGTTCCTGAAGTATCCATGCGTTCATGAAGCGGCGGCAGCCGTTGCTGAAGGGGATATCAAGTTCCGGCCAGAGCGCTGGGCGAAAACGTATGCCCACTGGATGGAAAACCTGCAGGATTGGTGCATCAGCCGCCAGCTCTGGTGGGGTCATCAAATTCCGGTTTGGTATCGGAAGGATAAACTGGCGGAACTGAAAAACGCCGAGTCCCTCGATATGTCGAATTTGGCGGCTGGGGATATCCTCGTGGGGGTTGAAGCGCCAGACGATGAGGAAAACTGGGTGCGTGACGAAGACGTGATGGATACCTGGTTTTCATCGTGGCTGTGGCCGTTTGCGACCATGGCGAACGTCGGTGAAAAAACCGAAACCTTGAAGAAATTCTATCCGACGGAAGACCTCGTAACCGGGCCGGATATCATCTTCTTCTGGGTCGCCCGGATGATCATGGCTGGCTTCGAATTCACCGGTGCTCTGCCATTCCGGAATGTTTATTTCACGGCGATCATTCGCGACCTCAAAGGCCGCAAGATGTCCAAATCATTGGGTAACTCACCGGATCCGGTGGAACTGATGGAAAGATATGGCGCGGATGGTTTGCGTTTCGGGCTGATGCGGATCGCACCTGTCGGCAGTGACCTGCGCTTTGATGAATCATCGGTTGAAGAGGGCCGCAATTTTGCCAACAAGCTCTACAATGCCTGCCGTTTGCGGCAGATGGGTGGTGAACCATTCCAAAAGCTGGAAACTCTGCACGGACTCCGGCCCTATCACATCAATGTTCTATCGAAACTGGATGAACTTTCAGCCGATTTGGTGCGCCTTTTCGGCGAGTACCGTTTTGGCGAAATTGCTTATCGTTTGTATGAGTTCCTCTGGAATGATTTCTGCGACAAGTTCCTGGAGGCCGTGAAGCTTGAGCTGCGCGAATCCGCTGAACCGTGGGTGCGGGCCACCGCCCTTGGAGTGTTTGATGCTGCGATGAGCCGTTATTTGCAGTTGCTGAGCCCCTACATGCCGCACGTGACCGAAGAACTTTCCGCTCGGATGGGCTACGTGCCGGAAGGCGAATTCCTCATGCAACAGACCTTGCCTGAGTTGCCGTTGCTGGCGGACCTGCATTTGGATGAAATCACCAATGCTCAGTTTGTCGCCGCTGAAATCTACGAAGCTGCCGGGCGTTTGCGCAATCTGAAGGCGGAATACAAATTGGGCTCTCGCAAGGATGTTCGATTTGTCGTCAAGGGAGCGCCAGACTGGTTGGCAGAAGAAACCGGTGTGCTCGCATTGCTTGCCGGAGCTGCCGAAATCTCGCTCGATTCCACTTTTGACGCTCCCAAGGGCACACCCGCTGTAGTGACTGGAGTGGGCGAAGTTTATCTGCCATTGGACGGACTTATCGATGTCGAGGCTGAGCGGTCCCGTTTGACCAAGGAAATTGCAGCGACGGAACTCGAAGTCAAAAAATCCACCGGCAAATTGGGTAATGCGAGCTTTGTCGACCGGGCGCCGCCCGAAGTCGTTGAGCAAGAGAAGAGTCGATTGCAGGATTGGCAAACTAAGTTGGCTCAGCTCAAAGAGATGCTGGCTGCGTTGTCATGACGGCTTGCCAGACCGGCCACAGTCTCTAATTTCGCGTCAGCAAAACCCACATGGCGAAACTCAATGACATCCCCGGTATCGGAGAAACCTCGCTCGAACTCCTTGAAGCAGCTGGATTTCTAGATACCAAGGTTCTCGCGAAGGCAAATGCCGATCTACTGACGAAAGAACTGACAAAGGCGAACGAAGTTTTGGAGATCACCCAGAACCCGCCTTCGCTCGGTGAGGTCGAAATCTGGATCGCAAGCGCGCGTGAACGGGAGGGAATCGTGGATACTCCTAGTCCGGTGGCGACTCCGGCAGTCGATTCTGCGCCGCAAGAAGAGGCTCACTCATCGACAGTTGCTGATCCAGCGAAACCGGTCAACTACGAGGAAAACACGGAAGTGGCCGCCATGCTGGATGCCGCACCGTTGGCGATTCCATTGCCTGCGAAACTGCTGATGGATAACCATTTAAAGGTTTCGGAAATTCCTCCGGCAATTCTCTTGAGCCGATATTCCGGAGATCTGGAAGTCCGCGTGGAAGACCGGACCGAGGCCCCGAAACCTCAGGCGAAACCACAAATTCGCACGGTTACCGGGTCGGGCACGGTGCAGACGACTTTCGATGCTCCAGGATCGCGCTTGGATATCGATGTTTCACGCATCAAATCCATCGACGAAATCGGCCCAGCTCCTAAGAAGGTTATCTCTTCGAAAGCGGGACACGAAGAAGACCGGGTCGCCTTGCTACGGACCCCGCGTGAAAAGACCAATCGTGGGAAAAAACCCAGCTCCAGACGCTACATCCGCGGAGTTCTCCATTCCCATCCAATCGGCCTCTATTTCGGAGCGGTTATCACGCTGGTTTTGATGGCCATTCTTCCGCTGGCTATCATTTCAGCAGCATTGCTTCTCTTGTCCGATCAGCTGCACGATGAATTTTACTGGGTTCCCAAGTGGATCCTGGCGTTTCCGATTGCTCTCCCAGTGATAGCGATTGCCTACATGATTTGGGGCTTCAACGGACGTTGCCGAATTTGCGGTCAGCGATTGTTTTACCCTAAAAATTGTTTGAAGAATTCGAAAGCACACCGGATTCCAGGCTTGGGCCATATCATTCCCGTTTCGATCCACATGATCTTGTTCCGTTGGTTTCGGTGCACGTTCTGTGGCACACCGGTTCGCTTGAAAAAATAGTGCGGAGTTTTTGAGTTTTCAGATGCTCCGATCTTGGAAAGGATCGTCAAATGCTTCGGTTTACATGGATTATCGTTATCGCTCTCGGGACTTGGTCCTGTGCGAAACTCACCCCAGATCCTGAGAAAAAGAAAGACGAGGACGCCGCGCCATTTGGGATGGCAGGTGTTCCCAAGTCCCTGTACAAGGCGGAGGATCCTTCCTCATCGCAGACCGACATCATGGGAAATCCCGTTGCGGCAGACGGGTCAGCGATCAATCTAAAGAATTTATCGAGCGTCATCACGCCCGAAAAGGACATCGCGTTTACGGACCCCTATAATCCTTATGCGGAACTGCCTGAACTCTCTTCGGTGATGGCTGAGGGACCGAAGAGTCCCTGGGAATTGAGCGAGACGGATGCGAAGAGCAAAGCAATGCGTGAAGGCAAACCGCTTTTGATTTGGTTCTCTGATTCGTCCAGCCCCATGGATAAAGCGATTAGTGAAGAATTGTTCAGTCGGTTTGATTTCGGAGATTGGGCCAATGAGAATATGGTGCGTTTGAAAATCGACGCCAACCTGAAGGGGGTTAGAAAAGAGGCGAAGTCCATGAGTGAGGGGGAAAGTCTTTATACTCGGCGGGGTAACTACGTGGAACGCCTGGAGAAGCAGTACAACATCATGGGCCATCCTTCGTTTGTGATGCTGAACCCGAGCGGTGAAGTCATCAATCGTTACCGCGGATACAAACGAGGGGATGCGGACTATTTCTGGGGCTCGCTAAAGCAAAATGTCGTGGCTTCCAACAAGACTTACGCGGAGTGGAGAAAAGGTTTGGAGAAAAATGGCTACCGAGATTGGACCGGGCATCGTGGCCGCACGATCTTCGCGAAACTGAAGGCATACTCGAAAGGGCAGCTGGTGTTGATTGAGCCAGATGGCAACATGTTGAAAACCAAGGAGACCAACTTGTCGGCTGATGATCGGGACTGGATTAACGAGCTAAAACGCAAAAGAGGGATCCAATAATTGCCGTTTTTGCGAGGGGTGAGGTTTTCCATTACGGGCGGTTGACTCGGATGGATCGCCGTAGGAATACTTCCCGGACCGAAGTCCTTACGAAAACATGGAACAAGTCATCATTATCGGCACCGGTTGCTCCGGCTACACCGCTGCCATTTACACTGCCCGCGCGAATCTTTCACCTCTTTTGCTCTCTGGCACCCAGCCGGGCGGCCAATTGACCACCACCACCGAGGTGGAAAACTTCCCTGGATTTCCGGACGGAATCATGGGCCCGGAGCTGATGATGAAGCTTCAGGCACAAGCCGAAAAATTCGGTGCCAGAATCGCATGGGCCACCGTCGAGTCGATCGAGCAACGTGCCGATGGGACGTTTTTGCTCAAGGCCGGTGAGGAAAGCTACGAAGCCAAAACCGTGATCGTATCCACCGGTGCGGCACCACGCCACCTTGGTCTACCGAACGAGAAAGCACTCATTGGTCGTGGTCTCACATCTTGTGCCACCTGTGACGGTGCCTTCTATCGCGATGTGCCTGTGTGTGTGATCGGGGGCGGAGACAGCGCTTGTGAAGAGGCAGAGTTTCTTACCCGTTTTGCGAGCAAGGTTTATCTCATCCACCGTCGTGACGAACTGCGCGCGTCCAAAATCATGGCGGACCGCGCCTTGGCCAACCCGAAGATCGAGCCGGTCTGGAACTCGGCTGTGAGTGAGTATCTTACCGATGAAAAAGGTGAGATGCGCGCGGTTAGACTGCAAAATTTGGTCAACGGTGAGGAAAGTGAACTGGAAGTTGCCTGCGTGTTCGTGGCAATCGGCCACATTCCAAACAGCTCTTTCCTCGGGGATTTGGTCGATAAGGATGAAAACGGCTACATCCTGCAAACTCCAGCAGGCAGAACTTCTACGAAAACTCCCGGACTCTTTGCCGCGGGCGATGTCGCCGACCATTACTACCGCCAGGCGATTACCGCTGCCGGTCAAGGATGTGCAGCAGCCCTGGAAGCTGAGAGGTATCTAAGTGAACACGATGCTTGATCGGTTATCACAATCGATCTTCCAAATGTAAATCAGCCAATTTCATCAAGTTGCATAATTTTCCTGACATCTAGGAAGATCTTATTAAAAAGAGACTTCTAAATGATGAGGAAAACGATACTTGGTGGAATTTGGTTGGCATGCGCATGCGGACGCTCGGCGGCGGCAGGATATTATCTCCCGAATCAGGACGCTTTCGCGACTGCCAAAGGGAATGCATTCGTTGCAACAGCTGATAATCCATCGGCTGTTTTCTATAACCCTGCGGGCTTGACTCAACTGGATCAGCCCGAATTCCAGGCTGGTTTCTATTCCATCATTTTGGGGAACCGCGCGAAAATCGATGGCTCTACCTATGGAACTGACAGTGAAATTCAGGTCGCTCCGCAGTTGTTTTATGGAGCGGCCATCAACGATCGCCTCAGTTATGGTTTTGGACTCAATAGTCCATTTGGTCTGGGTACTGACTGGGGTCAAAATACGCCGTTCCGTTCAGTGGTGACCGAGGCTCGCTTGCTTTATGCGAGCGGAACTGCGGCGCTGGCTTACGAGTTGACCGATGAACTTTCGGTGGGGGTATCCCTATCGGCAAACTATGCGGATCTAAAATTGGCGCAGGGAATCTATGGGGTCCCTGGAAGCTACTTCAAATTTACCGGAGATGGATTTGCTCCGGCTGCATCGATCGGTTTGCGCTGGCAGCCGCTTGAAAAGCATGCATTCGGCTTCAACTTTACCACTCAATCTGATTTCACGCTGCGAGGCCGGACCGATTCGAATCTGTTGCCGGACGATAGCTCGTCCAACATGAATTTCATCACGCCCGCGCGTCTAGCTGCAGGCTATTCGTATCGGCCCGCACCGGGTTGGAACTTGGAGGCTAACGTCGAGTGGATCGACTGGGATTCTCTCAATACGCTCAAATTAAAAACCAGTTCTGCAGGTGGAGATTCCGTGGCGGTGCCATTTGAGTGGGAATCTTCCTTTATCTACGAACTTGGCGTTTCTTATACCACCCCTTCCGGTTATGTCATTGCTGCTGGCTACGACTACAATGAAAGCGCGCAACCGGATCAAAACTTTAACCCAGGTGTTTCCGATGCTGATCGCCATTGGTTCAATGCGGGATTCGGCCACCGTGGCGACTGCTCGGATTGGATGCTCGCCTATCAATTCGGTTATTCTAACAGAGACGTAACCGGTTCCAGCGTGCCGGAGGCGAATGGTCGGTATGAAGCACGCCACCATGCACTGGTGTTTTCTTGGAATTATCGCTTCTGATGTCCACCCAGGCCTCCAAAACCTATGTGGTCACAGGTGCTAGTTCGGGCATTGGCCGTGAATTGGCCAAGCAGCTCGCAGCACCTGGCTGCGAAGTATGGCTGATCGGGCGCAACTCTGAGGCGCTCGATCAAGTCGCAGCGATCGTCACAGAGAAGGGCGCAGTTGCAAAAATCGGCATTACGGATCTTGAAAATGGTGACGAGGCAGCGCGCTTTTTATCGAGCCATTTTCCGCCGGATAAGCAAGTGGACCAAGTCTATCTGGCAGCTGCGATTTCGATGTTCGGTGAAGTGAAGGACATCAAGCCGGAGGATTGGCAGAAACTCTATCAAACCAATTATTTATCTCCGATCCAGTGGTGCCACTATTTCTATAGCCAGATGGTGACGAGAAAATCCGGGCGAATCGTTTTGATTTCCTCTCTATCAGCATACTCTGGATATCCGACCTCAACGGTGTATGCCACGATGAAGGCCGGATTGTTAGGGCTTTACCGAAGTTTGCTGCATGAAGGGCGGGCAAATGGGGTGGCGATTCACCTCGTCTCTCCCGGATTTGTAAACACATCGATTTTCAAAAAGGCAATTTACCGGGGAACTGGATACGAAAAGACGCTGCGTGAAATCAAAGCTACCCGCTTTCCGATCGAGCCAGCGGAGAAAGTTGCGCGATTGATTTTGCGCGGTGTGAACCAGGGAAAACAGGAATTTGCCCTGCCTCTCTATGCCAAGGCAGTAAAGTGGATTGCTCCACGCTTTCCATTTGCCATCGGGATCATCCATCGTCAGCTCATGAAGCGCTTCCGGATATCATGATCGACTTCCATCCATGAGGACTTTTCCAGAACTTCACGGCAAGACCGTCATCATCACTGGTGCCGCTTCGGGTATCGGCAAGGCGATGTCCAAAATCTTGATGGCATCTGGTGCAACTCTGTATGCCCTGGATATGAACGCGGCGGGGTTGCGTGATCTGGCGGATGAACTCACCGGCCCGGGGCAAATTCACCCCATGACTCTCAATGTGGCGGATCTGGAGGCCTACCGAGTGGTGATTCGGGAAATTCTGCAACGTGCAGGATCGATTGATTATTTGTTCAACAATGCCGGAGTGACCTTGTTAGGACTGGCGGAACAGATCCCCTTCGAGCGTTGGCGCTGGCTTTCAGACATCAACCTGATGGGTGTCATTCACGGTATCGAACTCGTCTATCCGCTGATGATCGAGCAGGGGAGAGGGCACATCGTGAATACGGCCTCCGTCGCCGGGGGGACTGGCTACGCAACGTCTGCGGCTTATACCGCGTCGAAAGCCGCGGTTCTTGAGTTGAGTCGTTCCCTAAGATCTGAAGCAAAAGCCTACGGAGTAAAAGTCACAGTGATGTGTCCGGGCTATGTCGATAGCTCGATTTTCAGCCAGGAGCGCATCGTAGGAGCAGACCGCGAGGTGGTGATCAATGACCTACCGGTCAAAATGATGTCGCCTGATGTTGCTGCTGCGGGACTGCTGAACGGGGTCTTGCGGAGCAATTCGGGACTGGTGGTCTATCCGCTTAGCTCAAAGATTCTTTGGACCTTATCGCAGTGGTTTCCATCCGCGTTGACTCCGCTGCATCGACGCTTGATTCGCGTTTTCCATGCCGAGAAAAACTGATCGGTCGGCCATCAGAGATTGGCGCATCGTGCCACTTATTGGGCAGCGGCCATCCTGGCTTCCTGTGCGTAAGAGTGCTCGCGACGTTGGAAGCTGGTTGGGGTGACCCCGTGAAAAAGCTGGAACTCGCGAGACATCATCCGCGGAGTCGCAAATCCGAGCGTGTGAGCCACCTCTTTGACCGGACCGCCTTCGCGCAGGAGAGCACGGGCGGCTACCATCCGCTCATTTCGTAGCCACTCCTTTGGGTTGATCCCCACACCGCTATCAAACAAGCGGCGGAAATGGCGTTCTGAAATACCAATTCTGGCACAGACAAGCGACAACTGGAAGCCGCTTTCCCGTGCCACCTTGGAAAGGGGGATCGGAGCAGGCTCCCTGGCTAACGTAGCGAGAAGGAGCCCGTCTTTAAGAGCTATTTCTACATCACGGCGTTTCATCGAGGAACTGATGGGCGCAGTAAATGCCACATCGCAGCTGCTGTCAAATCCCAGATGATAGGATTGGAGACGCGAACTTCGCTTTTATTCGCTTTAAATGAAGTCCATCGAACCAACGGTTGTTCCAATGAGCAAAGCGTCTGTTAGATTTTTCGAATCGTATTTTAAAGGAGTCCAAGCGCTGCAGAAATCAGCATATCGTCGTCAAACAGCCATTTGGCGGTTTGGGTGCCGGGATTGCCTGCCTTGGTCGGATTCGGCGAAGTGGTGATGCTGAGGGTCAGTCCTTCCCCACGAACCCGCCGGATGATGGCGCCAGCATCATAAAGTGCCATGTATGCCGCGATCACGGAGATCGAGGACTTGGTGATTTGCGGATCATCCGTGCGCCCTAGCAAAGAATCTAACAACTCAGGCATTGGATCTGATGTTGCAGCAATTCGGCTTTCCTCAGGATTGAAGGTAGCAGACGCAGCCCCAGCTGCTTGTAGAGCGGATGCGAGGAATTGAATGCGTGCAGGGATGTCGGATGGAGTGGCGAGTGCTTTTGGCAACTCGGACTCAAGGGCGCTGGCGAGCGCAACTTGGCGTTCATGGAGGCGTGACCAATCCGGTGAACGGAGAGCGGAGTCACCCTCGGCGCCGGTTCTTCGTCCGGCGACACAGGCTTGCACGAATGAGGCGACCGCTTCGGCAGCCCCCTCGGATGGAATCCCGGCGCACACGGGAACCAATGCAAATGCGGCGAGGCGGCTGGAGAGCAGAACATTGCCCATGGCTTGCATCTTCGCCCCGAGCAGGGCGTCACGCTCGCGCTTAACGGTAAAGAATTCCATGGCTCGGCGCAAAGTGACCTCAAGCTGTGGAATATCCCACGGTTTGGTCATGTAGCGGAAAATACCACCTTGGTTCACCGAGCCGATTGCGGCATCAATATCGGAATAGGCCGTGGAAAGAATTTTAATCACATCGGGATAATCGCCTGCGATTTTCGAGAGAAAGCCGACCCCCGTTTCATTCGGCATGCGTTGGTCCGTTACGACAATGCCGATTTCGTCGGCGTTTTCACGGAAAACAGCCATCGCCTGAATGCCGTCCTCGGCCTCAAGAATTCTAAATTTCTCACCGAACAATCTGCGGAAATACTTACGGGTAGTTGCCTCGTCGTCTACGAAGAGGATGGCATATTTCTTGTAATCGTAGGCGTCGATTTCTGTGCTCATATCGATGGGTGAAAGGCGGAGGTGAAACGAAGATGGGTTAGATCAGGCGGTTTGGTCGAGAACGGAATCGGTTACTTGATTTGCACTGGGAAATGAAATTCTGAAACGGGTGAAATCTCCCGGTCTGCTTTCCACATCTGTGATAGCTCGGTGGCTTTGCAAGATTTGGTGTGAAATCGAAAGACCAAGGCCCATTCCCTTGCCGACATCCTTTGAGGTGAAAAACGGATCGAAGATCTTTTGAATATCTTCCGGTGGAATGCCGATGCCATTGTCCTGAATGGTGATTTGCCAACCTCCACCAGCGGGTTCGATCAAGGCATCAATGACCCCGGCCTTCCCGCCATGCGCCGCAACGCGCTGATGAATGGCATCGATGCTGTTTTGTAAAAGATTGATAAAGACCTGGACCAGCTGGTTCGCATTGCCGCGGATCATCGCGTTGGGAGGAGCTGTTAGATGGAACTGGATATCCTTGCCGAGCTGGTGGCCGACCATCCGGCTCGCTCTTCCCATCACTTCTGATAGATCGGCATCGCCAGTCGTTCCGGATTCGTCACGGGTGAACTGGCGGAGGTCGATGACGATTTGAGAAACCCGTTCAACACCTTCGCGGATATCCTTGAGGATGTCTTGGAAATCTTCACGTTCTTCCTCTGGGAGAACCCGCACGAATGTTTCGAGTGCGTGCAGACCGGCGCTCGCATAGTTCAGCGGATTGTTGATTTCGTGGATGATGCCTGCGCTCATCCGGCCGAGAGCGGAAAGTTTCTCGTTCCGCACCATGAGGACTTCGTTTTCCTTGATTTGTTCCAGTGCGGAATTGAGCTCGGCGTTGAGGTCGACCATTTCGCGGCGGACCCGGGCCATGGCAATCTGGTTTTGCAATCGCAGCCCGAGCTCGGCAGTCGAGAACGGTTTTGTTAGGAAATCGTTGGCGCCAGCCTCAAGTGCGGCCAGCTTGGTTTGTTCATCGGCCCGAGCTGTTAGAATGATGATTGCAGTCGAGCGGGTGGTGTGGTTTTCACGGATACTGCGGCAGACCTCCACGCCATTGAGCTCGGGCATCATGTAGTCAAGCAATGCCAGCTGCGGGCGGCGCAGGCGGGTGAGTTCCATGGCTTCCGCCCCGTCAGATGCTTCAATCACATCGACGTCATCCAGCTGCATGCGCAGGAAACGTCGAATGTCAGGTTCATCATCGGCGATGAGAACCAGAGGTCTGGCACCACTCGGGCGGCCACCGATACTGGGTGAGCCGATTGAGATATGAGGTTGCTGCTGCTGGGGTGGGCGAGGCTGGATTTTTCCGGGAACGGCAAGTGCCGCGCGCCGGTGAAGTTCCGCGATGTTGCCGCCTGCTCCCAATGGATCTTCATCTTCCGATGCTTTGCGGGATTCGATGGCTGCTACCGCCGGTAGCGTGATCGTGAATTTGGTTCCTTGGTTAATCTCACTATCGACCTGCACCGTGCCCTCCATGGCTTCGGTCAGGCTGCGGACCAGAGCTAGGCCGATCCCGGCACCTTGGAATTTACGAGTGGAGGAGGTATCAACCTGCCAGAAACGGTCGAAAATTTTCGGCACGACTTCTTTGGAAATGCCCACACCCGTGTCTTCCACCGTCATGACGAGGGTGTCATTTTCGACTTTTGTTAGAACTTCGATCGTCCCGCCAGATGGAGTGAATTTGATGGCGTTGATGACGAGGTTCAGCAGGATCTTATCAAACTTGTCGCGATCAAGCTGAATGGAATCATGCTGTGAACTGCAGGACCATAGGAGGGTCACCCGATCTTGTTCCGCAAGGTGCCGCAGCGAGCGCAGTAGTCCTTCCAGGTGCGGAGCGATCGCAGTCGGCTGGCGGTTTACATCAGCATGGCCCGTATCAAATCTGACCAGGTCCAAAAGGTCATCGATCAGCTTGAGCAGGCGGAGGCCGTTTTGCTCCAGCATGCCGATCATTTCGCCGGTCATTGGGTTAGTTGAGGACGGAGTCACAACGGTTTTCAGCCGCTCCGTAATACCCAGCATGATGGTCAGCGGAGTGCGTAACTCGTGACTGATGTTCGCAAAAAATCGGGTTTTGGCCTCATCGAGTTTCGACAATTGCTCATTCTGTCTCGCCAGTTGTTCCTTCGATCTTTCAACTTCGGCTCGCAGGATAAATTCGTTCAATCGCAGTTTCTCATAAAAATAACATCCTGCCAAAACGAACACGGATGTTACGAAAAGGAAGTAACTGTTATTAAATAGGATGAATGATGCATCCGGCTTTTCTTTGGAAATGGCGACGCTGATTCCATAGAATATGAAGCAAGAGCCGATGATGAGCAGGGAGTTCCAGAAGGTCCATCGGAGAACCAAACAGAGCCCGACGAGTGTTAGATTGAGCCCGGCATAATAAACAGAGTCTCCACCGCCTGTCTGTGCGATCATCGCGCAAATGGAGATGATCGGTAAAAGCGCCGCCCAGAGGGAAGCGACAAAGCAAACCTTTTGGCTCGGGGTTTTGCCAATGGCGAGACCGATGATGGCAATCAGTGCCGCGCAGATCAGCCGAATCAGCAGGAAGATCCAGATTTTGTCCGGAAAAACCATCCAGTCGAGAGACCAACCGAAGACCATGAAGCCACCCCCGAGCAGAAGTGCCCGCCGCACATTCGCGATGGCGATGTGAGCTTCATACTCTCTGAATGCTTGGAGGACTTCTGGATTGTCACTCCGAATGTTGACGGGCGCTTCAGCCATTTGAGAGTTCGATTTCGAGGAACAAGTTCACTCCGGTTTCATCTTCAAGAATGTTGGTGGATTTCACCGGAACGGTATCTGGCACGAGATCGTCCATCTCGGGACGTCCGCGGTAGATCAGGTTCCACTCCACCAAATATTCCATCCAAGCCTTACTCGGATTGCTGTCGGAAACGTTGGTGACGATCACGAGGCCACCGGGTTTGACCATGGTGCAGAAAAGCTCGACCAAGCGCTTGCAAACACGCTGGGACAAGTAATCGAAAAGTCCCGCGCAATAAACGATGTCATAGCCGGTGAATTCGTCTTCGCCACCTTGTGTCGCAGCTCGAAGAAGCTGATGAACGGACCGCTGGAAATAGCGAACGGGAGTTTGCCGACCACCGCTCATGCGGGCTTCCTGGATCCTTTCGCGCGTATAATCCAGTGTTTCCGCGTTGAAATCCAGCAGGTCAATTTCAGCGAGTTCAGATTCCTCGAAATCACGCAGGAAGCGCTGAATTTCCACCGCAGGGCCGCATGCCAAGTTGAATACCCGCGTTTTTCCTTTGGAGACTCTGCGAGCGCATTCGGAACTTAACTTGGTGACAAGGTAATCAATCCGATTCCGGTGTGCTACGACAGGTGCCGTATTGAGCAGGGCGAAGTTTAACAATTTAGCGAAGGCGGAAGATCCTTCGTATGGATTGCGAAGCATCATGTTCACCATCTCATAGTCACCAGCGTAGCCGAGTGGCTTGGTATAAGTTCGGTAAAGAAACGGCGAGCATAGCATGATGGGATGCAGCTCGCGCCGTGCGTAAGACTTATGAACGGCGACTTCACCTTCCTCGACTTCGTTCACCACCTCCTCAAAGCGTTGCATGGCAGGAAGCACTTCCTCCACCACGCGCTGTTGAATGCTGGAGAAAATTTCGTTTTCGAGCTCATCCCGGCGACGGGTGACGGTGGTGCGGATTCCTACATCTACGCCCGTAAGCCAATGCTGAACGCCGGATAGCATGCTTCCCATGTCCGAAACCACCAACTTGAAGGGATTTTGCACCTTATTGGCTGATTTCCATTCACCCATGAAACTGGCGAACTGGCTTGCCAGATCGTCCGGTTTATCACTCTTGCTGGAATGAGAACCGGCAACGCTTGAGAGGACATCGACCTCGACCCAACCTTCATCCAACATCGCCTCACAAACCAACACGATGCCGGTATTGAGCAAGTTGCTAACAACTGCCTTGCCATGATACAACAACCGGCGGGATGCCATGATGCGGAAGTCCGAAAGAACCTCTGAAAGCTGAAGAATACTATATGGGTTGTAGACCTCGAATACGACGGAGTATCTTTTGATTCTTAGCAAATTTGCCGTCAATTCCGTGCCTTGGCTGTTGCGGCATGTGATGACACTCTGAGATGATTCGCGGGTAAGATCCATTAGCAAAATTGGGAACTGACGTCCCAATACTGCCAATTCTATTCCTCCCCGCAAGCCGGTATGAACAAATTATTGAAAATGTTGTTTAGAAGTGTTTATTTGATCATTAAAATCTGACAAATATCCTCAAATTGAGTCATTTGTGAGGATGTTTTAACGAAATGAGAGTGAAAGGATTAGATGAAGCCCTGATGGGCTTCTAATCTAACCATTTGAAGCAACTTGAGCGATGCTATTAGAGTTTCCGTCGCTCGCGAACAGCTGTTGCCAAACTGTCCAATACTTTAACCGTATCATCCCAATTGATGCATCCATCGGTCACAGACTGGCCTCGGGTAAGTTTGGTCAAATCATTGGGAATCTTCTGGTTTCCTTCTACCAGATTGGACTCAATCATAACTGAGGTGATGGACTTGGATCCCGTTGCAATTTGTTCTGCTAAATCAGCCGCCACCTTGGGTTGGTTGCGATAATCCTTCAACGAATTGCCATGGGAGCAATCGACCATCACGGTCGGAGTCAGGTTTTGTTCACGCAACATGGCTTCTGCTGCGGCAATACTGGCTTTATCGTAATTCGGTCCGGATTTGCCTCCTCGCAGGATGAGGTGGCACGATTCGTTTCCGGTCGTTGAAACAATGGCTGAGACTCCCTGTTTGGTGACGGAGAGAAAATAATGCGGCCGTGAACTGGATTGAATGGCATCCAGTGCGATCTGAATCGAGCCGCCTGTTCCATTCTTGAAGCCGACCGGCATGGAAAGTCCGGAGGCGAGTTCACGGTGAATTTGTGACTCGGTGGTCCGTGCTCCGATGGCACCCCAAGTGATCAGATCCGCGATGTATTGAGGGGAAATCGTGTCCAGGAATTCCGTTCCGGATGGCACTCCCATGTTGGCGAGCTGCAACAACAAGCCACGTGCGATGCGTAGTCCGTGGTTGATGTCAAATGAGCCGTCCATGTGCGGATCGTTGATCAGACCTTTCCAGCCGACAGTGGTCCGTGGCTTTTCAAAGTAGACCCGCATGATCACCAAAATGTCATCAGAAAGCCGGTCAGCTTCTTTTTTGAGCTTTTCGGCATATTCCAATGCTGCTTCCGGGTCATGGATGGAGCATGGTCCGACAACGGCCAGGAGCCGATCGTCGCTGCCACGCAGAATGGCATCAGCTTGATTGCGGGTATCGGCAACCAATTCGGAGGCTTTTTCCTCAAGTGGCAGGTAATAGGCCAGCACCGCTGGAGAAATCAGCGGATTGATGCCAGCAATGCGGAGGTCGTCTGTGCGGTGTCGCGTCACGCGGGAATCGTTGCCGCGTGATGCATTGGGAAGCAAGTGGGAATCCGACCTTAGATTCGGCGCCTTTCGCGAACCCCTTCGGCAAGTCGGTCCAGCACCCGGACGGTATCATCCCAACCAAGGCAGGCATCCGTCACCGATTGTCCACGCGTGAGATCGGCTAAATTCGGCGAAAGCGGCTGATTGCCCTCCACCAGATTCGACTCGATCATGACCGAGGTGATGACTCGGGAACCTTGCGAAATTTGCTGCGCAAGCGACTCAGCGACTACCGGTTGGTTGCGGAAATCCTTGAGGGAATTGCCGTGCGAGCAATCCACCATCACGTGGGCTGGAAGGCCATGGGCTGTCAGGCTTTCCGCAGCTGCTGCAATATCTTCCGGGGAATAATTCGGGCCGGTTTTGCCTCCGCGTAAAATCAGGTGACAGGATTCATTGCCCGTGGTGGACACGATTGCGGAAATCCCTTGCTTGGTCACTCCCAGAAAATGGTGGGGGCGCGAGCTGGACTGGATCGCATCCAGGGCGATTTGAATGGAACCACCCGTGCCATTCTTGAAACCGACCGGCATGGAAAGGCCGGATGCGAGCTCGCGGTGGATTTGCGACTCAGTGGTTCGGGCGCCGATGGCTCCCCAGGCGATCAAATCCGCGATGTATTGGGGTGAAATGGTATCGAGGAATTCGGTGCCTGCCGGAACTCCCATTTGCGCCAGTTCCAAGAGCAGGCCACGGGCAATCCGTAGTCCGTGATTGATATCGAAAGAGTTATCGAGGTGTGGATCATTGATGAGCCCCTTCCAGCCAACGGTGGTGCGGGGTTTCTCGAAATAGACCCGCATGATGATGAAAATGTCATTTTTCAACCGTGCGGCTTCGGCTTTTAGCTTCGTCGCATATTCCAACGCTGCCTCCGGGTCGTGAATCGAGCATGGACCCACGATGGCCAGCAGGCGATCGTCTTCCCCGTTGAGAATGGCTTCTGCCTGGCTGCGAGCACTGGAGACCAATTCCGATGAGCTTTCGTTGATTGGCAAATAATAGCCCAGGACTGCCGGTGAAATCAGTGGATTGATGCCGGAAATGCGGAGGTCGTCAGTGCGGTGTTGAGTCACGGGGCGCATCGTGACTGCCCGAGCGTGATTGGTTCAAGGAACAAGTGGAGGTTCGCACTTGGATTGTTGTGCGGATTCCATCACTTTTCCCAGACGGGATGGCCCGCCGATTTGGATGAAAAAAGAACGAGTAGACGCGCTTTTGGTGCAGCGCGGGTTGTGTGATTCCCGCGAACAGGCGAAACGCCTCGTGCTGGCCGGGGAAGTGAAAAGCGGGGATCATACCGTGGATAAGCCCAGCACCAAACTTGCGGAGGATGCTCCCCTGGAGGTGAAGCAAAAATTGCGCTATGTCGGCCGGGGCGGTTTGAAGCTGGAAGGAGCGCTGGATGCATTCGGAATCGATCCCCAAGGTTGGATCTGCATGGATGTCGGGGCTTCCACCGGTGGTTTTACCGACTGCTTGCTTCAGCGGGGAGCCGAGCGGGTGCACGCGATCGATGTGGGGACCAATCAACTGGTTTGGAAACTCCGCAATGATCCACGAGTGGTCGTGAAAGAGCAGTTCAATGCCCGCCACATGCAGCCGGATGACATTGGCGAGACGGTGCGGCTGGCGGTGATGGATTTGTCATTCATTTCGCTGACCAAGGTTCTTCCCGCGGTTTTCTCGGTTCTGGATGAAAAGGGTGCTGTGGTTTGCTTGATCAAACCGCAATTCGAGCTGGAACGCGATGACATTGGCAAAGGCGGGATCGTTCGTGATCCGGCATTGCACGAGCGAGCGGTGGAAAAAATCCGTGAGTTTGTCACCACGGAACACGGCAGGGAATGGAAGGGGCTGATCCCTTCGCCCATTACCGGCACCGATGGCAATCAGGAGTTTCTCGCCTGGATTGGCTAGTGATGTCAGGCACCTTGCCCGCGATCCTGCTTTGCAATTGCCGTTCCGTATGGAATTTTCCTTCTCCCTCCCATGAAATACGAGCTGATCCACCGCACCCGCTACCTCTATGAAGGTTCGGTCACGGTGTCGCATCATCTCGCACGGCTGGCGCCTCGTCACTTACCCGGGCAACGTTGTCCATGGCATGAGCTCGAGATCCATCCGGTGCCGGTTGGCCGGGGTGTCCATGCGGATGCATTTGGCAACATCACGACCTATTTCGAAATCGAAGGAAGTCATGAAGAGCTGGAAGTGATTGCTCGAAGCTTGGTGGAAGTTTCCAAAATGGATCATCCGGCACCCGCCGATACTCCACCATGGGAAGCGGTGCGCGATGCCTGCCATGCGCAGAAATTGACTCCCTGTGCAGAAGCCGGAGCGTTCCGTTTTGCCTCGCCGATGGTTCCGCTCGGAAAGGATTTTTCTCATTATGCGCTGCCGGATTTTCCCGCCGGTAGGCCGGTTTTGGAAGCGGTGAACGCGTTGATGGGGCGCATCCATCGGGAGTTCAAATTCGATACCGTCGCCACGGATGTCGCGACACCAGTAGCGGATGTTCTTAGAAACAAAGCTGGCGTTTGTCAGGACTTCGCGCACCTGATGCTTGCTTGTCTGCGCTCCTTGGGACTCTCCGCCCGATACGTCAGCGGATACCTGGAGACTGCGCCGCCACCTGGCCAGAAGCGATTGACCGGGGCGGATGCTTCTCACGCCTGGGTCTCGGTCTATTGCGGAGAAAAAGCAGGCTGGATCGATGCCGACCCGACCAACAACGTTTTGCCGGGCGAACGTCACATCACCGTCGCGTGGGGGCGGGATTTTTCGGACGTCAGCCCATTGCGTGGGGTCACTTTAGGCGCTGGTGGACAGACTCTGCGGGTGGCTGTGGACGTGATTCCGGTAGGAGATTGAATGATCGCAAATCTGTGGCCGCTTTTGGGATCACTTGGCCGCTTTTGGGATCACATCAGACTTTTCCTCAGTATAATATAGGGGCATTAGTTATTCGCGATTGGCGAAAGTCCGCTTCGGCAGACTGGAAACCTTTCTGACATATTCTCAATTTCAGCGAGAGGTCGCTGTGTCGGCACGCATCCGGGGGGAGGCTTGTTGCCACGGGCGAGACTCGTGAGCAATTGGGAACAATGTGCTCATTCGGGCGCGGATTGGCAACGATCCGTGCCCGTTTTTTTATCTGGAGATGAGATCCGGCTTGAAGATCGCAGCGACCTTTTCCCATCAGACGCTTATCGATAGCATCCGGTGGTGTGTGGGGTGCTACGGGAAATGTAGTCGAGATCGACCGTCGGTGCAAAGGTCGCGCTGGCAGCGGCTCGCAGTGAGGAGCTTTCACTCGGATGAGCATCCAGTTGTTCGGCATCAGATGTGATGTTGAGGAAATCACTGAAGCCGGTGCCGGCTTGAGTGCCGCTGATTCCGGTTGATACAGCACCGAAGACGATATTCCCGGCAAATGTCACACCGGTGGGAGTGGAATTCGATCGAATGGCCATTCCGGATTGGCTGTAACAGGCGTTGTTGGCGAAGGTCATGCTGGTTCCAATCTCCCAGTTGCCAATACGGGCTGCGTTGGCGCTATCGGCAATGAATGTATTGTTCACCACCGTTAACTGGTTGGGGTTTCCAGATGAATTGGAGGCGCTGCGGAAGGCATCAAATCCACTGCTGCCTACGCTGACCAAATTGTTGCGGACGACACAATCGGCGAGGACAAATATCCCGTCATCACTGCTGTGGTGGCAGGTGTTCCCTTCAATGGTGTTGCTTGGCAAACCACCAGTGCCCGCAATAAAAAGCGAAGGACCGCCAGTGTGGTGCACGAGATTGGCAGCGATCCAATTGTTCGAGCAACCTTGGCGAACCGAGATGCCCGCTCCTGTGCCGCCAGTCGGAAGCGGGAGGTCATGGATGTGGTTCAGGGCGATGATGGAGCCAGTCGTGACTCCATTGCCACTTGGCGACCCCAGATAGATACCTTCTGCGCTGTCTCCGGTGTCGAAGATTTCGTTGCGGGTGATGTGGAGATGACTCGTGTTGTTGGTATTGGCTGTGATGGCTGGGCCTTCTGTCGCATGAATGATGCAGCGATCTATCCAAATGTCGTCGCAATTCCGAAGGCGAAGCCCGGCGGCACCTCCAGTGAATTCAATCCTACGGATCGCGATAAAGCTCGCAGCGCCCTCTCCCATATCGACCAGATTTTGACTGGCTCCGGTTCGTTGGAAAATGACTTCAGCACCAGATTCCGCTTCGATCCAAATGGGGGCATTGGCTGTGCCTTGGAGATCGATGGCAAGCCTTCCAGTTAGAGGGTAATTGCCTGCACTTAAAAGCAGCCGATCTCCGGGAATCAACGCCTGGATGGTTGCCTGGAGTGTGCTGAAATCTACACTGGCACCAAGCGTGATCGTGCGCAACGGAGTCACCGATGCCCAAGAGGGATCGAAGGGTCTTGCGGTTTCCTCAACACGGTAAAAATGACGGTTTCCAATGAGCGGCGCCGCGATCGAAAGTCGCTCACTGCCCGTGGTGATCGAAGGAATTTCAGGTAGTGAAAGCGGTAGCCAATCGTTCAGGTCAGCACTGTGTTGCAAGGTGTAGGTGACGCCGGAATGGGTGTCCCAGCTCAAAGTGATTTCTCCACCACTGATCGGGCCTGGCGTTAAACGAAACGACTCATTGGATTGGCAATATGCGGTTGGAACCGATACCAATAACAGGCACGTGATCCAATATAAGTGGGAGTGCTTGCGCTTCTGCTGGCGATGGAATCGGTTCATGGGAGTGGATGATTCAAGCAAAGTGAATCATATGGCAAACGGTCACCACGGCGAGAAAATTTCCGAACCAATCTGCAGTTGGGTTATTCCAGAATCTAGCTCTGCCGGAAGATGCTATCCGCAACGCGGCTACGGCTCGCCGCGAACGCGTTCAGAATTCACCGAATTGAGCTAGAGCTGAGTCGTTGGCCAGGGCAGTCTTTCGGGAGATACAATCGTGCAATTTGTGGCGGATACGACGCAACGTCGCTCGAACAGTTCCCGGATTGCGACCTGTAAGGGCAGCAAATTCTTCTATCGAAAGTTTTTGCCTATAACGGATTTCAATCAGTTCGCGATACTCTGGAGGTAAGTTCTCTAGGCAGCTTTTCAGAGCTTCTCGGCGGGCTTTCCATTTCGCTGACTCCGCTTTCTCGCAATGAGATCGTTCAATTGGAAGATTATCGAAAAAATCGTGATCGAATCGAACTTCCCGGCATTTTTTGAGCATTCTCAAATGTTTGAGAGTATGAAGGCGTGCAACCTTGAAAGACCAAGCCCTGAAATTGGTTCCAGGAACGTAGTCGTCTTTCTTTTTCCATAAAGTAATATTAACTTCTTGTAGCACATCCAGCGGGTCAACGCAGATTGGAAGTATAGATTTTAGAAATGCAGCCAATGATTTTTGATGTATGATTAGTTCATTGCTGAAGATAGTATTTTTATCATCATTGTCTTTGGGGGAGGTGGGTGTGCTCATGATAATCGGGTGGTGATGATCAATGAAATCCAGCAGATGCTAAGCCATTGATAGGGCTGTGAATCATCGGGCGGTGGTGTCTTTTGTATATTTTGATCTATGTTGCTGCTGTGGCGGAATCAGTAATTTGGATGAAGTTAAACGTTTGGTGATAAGTATTTGGAATTCTCGATATTTCTAACAAATTGATGATGGGGGTGAAGTCTCATTTGTTTAATGCGAAAAATAGCAGAAAATCAAAATATGAAATGAATGCGATCTGCGCTAATGTGTATAATTACTTTTATGGTAAAAGTGGTGAATTTGAATAAGTGGCTGTGGGTTTTGAAAGGGCGGTGTCACGAGATATGCGAAATATTTAGAATTCTCCCATGAATCGGTACACGTTTTCCTCTCTGAGGGCATATCAAGGGGAGTTTTCGAACCAATAACCCGATACTAACTTGAAACTTGCTCCCATTACCAAAGCGCTGTTGACCCCCGTGGTCATTTCTTTCCTCTCCGTTTCCCAATCTGATGCTACTCTGGTTAGTATCGATAACTATTCCTTTGAGCAACCTGACTTGGGAGCGGGTGGTGCAACCCTAGCAGTTCCCACAGGCTGGAACTCGACCGGAGTTGCTGAAGTCGGAGGTGTTGGAAATGGTTGGAATGGCGGTGCCGTCAACATTTCCAATTTGGACGGAGTTCAAGCGGGCTGGTTTAACGTCACGGTTGGCAACGGGCTGTATCAAGTATTACCTGATACCTACACTACTGGGCAGTCGTATGAATTGACTGTCGGTATAGTGAAAGCATCTTCCGCATGGACCAACTGGACTTCTGGCAATGAAGTTACGATTGAGCTCTACTACGGAGATTTCAACGTGATCGCATCCGCATCCGTGCTTTCGGATTCGCTCAATGACAGCCAAGGTGCATTGACCTACTTTACAGCAAGTCTTTCCACGGTTGAGGCGGGCGATGCATGGGCAAACCAATCGATCGGAATTCGGCTGGTCAGCACCGTCGATAATTCCGGGGGCGCCAATGACTGGGCGGTCGACAATGTCACCCTCAATGCGGTTCCCGAGCCAGGATCGATGGCGCTTGCCGGGCTGTCGGCGCTTCTTCTGATCCGTCGTCGCCGGGCTTAATTCATTTTGCCACCATCAGATCGATATGTGGAAACGAGTTATCGTTGTTCCGCTCGCAGCAGCGTGCCTTGGTGGTGCGCTGAGCCAAGCGGATGGAGAAGTGATCGAAGTGCCGAATGGCTCATTTGAACTGCCGGTTCTGGCTGCAGACAGTGCGTCGTTGACCGAACCGGAAAACTGGACCTGGAACGGTGTCGGAGACTATGGCTATGTGGACAATGGCTGGAATTCCGGCGCCATCGAGATTTCGAATCTGGATGGCAATCAAGCGGCTTGGTTCAACACCCGGGCTGGCAGTGGATTCCATCAGGTCCTCTCCGAAGCGTTTGCTGAGGGAAACAGCTATCGACTGACCGTCGGCGCGGTGAAAGCTTCACCTGCCTGGACCGGTTCGACAGCTGGCAACACGTTGTCCATCGAGCTTTACTACGGTGATTTTGAAGTTGTCGCATCCGCATCGGTGACGGCAACCGAACTTCAGGATAGCCGTGGAGCACTCATCGATTTGGAAGTGGTCCTGCCGGTAGTCGCTGCCGACGATGCATGGGCGGGTCAGTCGATTGGCATTCGACTGGTCAGCAGCGCCGATTTTTCAAATGGTGGCAATGATTGGGCCATCGATGATGTTCGCCTGGAATCAACGAGCGGCCAGGAGCTGATCGCGATCCCGAATGCATCGTTCGAGCTTCCTGGCCTTGAGGCGGGAAATGCAGCTGTCGGCGAGCCGACCGGGTGGTCGTGGACCGGAGTTGCGACTCGGGGATACGTCGCCAACGGATGGGGTGGGGGAGCAATCAACCTCAGCAATCTCGATGGCACTCAGGCGGCATGGTTCAACTCAGACGTGGGAAATGGGTTTTTCCGAACGCTTCCCACGGTGTTCGAGCTGGGCCGGTCCTATGATCTCTCGGTTGCGGTGGCGAAGGCATCGCCTGCATGGACAGGATCAACCGATGGAAATGAATTTCAGCTCCAGCTTTACTACGGCGATTTTCAGGTCATCGCTTCCGCTGCTGTCCTTGCCGAGGAAGTTCAGGATAGCCAGGACGCACTCACCATCTTGACTGCAAGTCTGTCGGAAGTGCAGGCGACAGACGCGTGGTTTGGCCAACCCATCGGCATTCGATTGATCAGCACGATTGATGAGTCGGGGGCGATCGATAATGACTGGGCAGTCGACGATGTGCGCCTGCTCGCTTCTCCATCCACCGCACCGGGAACACTTTCAGTGGCCTCGCCCGTGTCACGCCAAGTGATCCAGCGGGATGAATCTAACAAGTCGGACCTCGAAATTTCCGGAACGTTTACCTGTTCCCCCGATCGGATCGAGGCTCGGTTGATCGTAATGGATGGTTACGATGGAACTGGCGTGGATTGGACCACCCTTGATGAGTCGCCATCAGCCGGAACTTTCAGCGGCATGGTCGCGAATGTTGAAGCGGGCGGATGGTATCAGTTGGAGCTTCGGGCGATCTTTGACGAGGAGCCGGGTGCCTTCGCCATCATCCAAAAAGTCGGCGTGGGGGATGTTTATCTGGTTTCCGGCCAATCGAATTCCGCGAACTTCGGTTGGCCGCCGATTGTTTCATCGGACGATCGGGTCAGTGCCTGGGATTTTGCGTCGCACTCCTGGACGCTCGCTTCCGATCCCATGCCTGGTTCGAATGGAAACGGCGGCTCACCGTGGACCCGCTTGGGGCCGATGTTGGTTGAACGCAATCAGGTGCCGGTGGCATTCGGGACCGTCGGCATTGGCGGAACTCGTGTCGATCAGTGGGTTCCAGGGGCAGAGCTTTATCCGCGGATTCAAAGTGCGGTGAAGGCCTTTCCTGCGGGTGGATTCCGCGCGATGCTTTGGCATCAGGGCGAGTTTGACTCGCAAATCAATACCACTACCTCGGTTTACGCGGCTCGATTGGAAAGCATCATCGAGCAGAGTCGTGAGGACGCAGGCTGGGATTTCCGCTGGTATATTGCAGAGGCCAGCTACATCGACAACACAACCTTGTCGCAGGAAGAGCCGGTCGTTGCCGGACAACGAGCTGTTATCCATTCGGTTTCCAATACCTACCCTGGCTCGGCAACCGATGATTTCCATCTTGAGGGGAAGCTCAGCGATACGGTTCATTTCAATGAAACCGGACTCACGGCCCACGCCTCCCAATGGCTTGAAATTTTGAGCGGATCAGCTCCTGTCGCGCTGAAAAATGGGGACTTTGAATCGAACCTCGCACTTGCGGATGGAAGTTCTCACACGATCGATACCTCGGCGACATCAAGTCCTTCGGTGATCGGGTGGCGTGCCTTGAACCCGGAACTTGATGGAGTCGCCGAAGGTTCATGCGGCTACTACAATCCGGACGACTCGTCCTATCCCGGTGCAAGCACTTCATCCGGCGGAACGGTGCCAGGGATGGACGGTCCGCATGTTGGATTCATCTCCGGCTCACCCGCTGGGACTGGATTTCTACAAACCCGCAGCGCGTTGTTAGAGGCGGGGAAAAATTACACACTGAGTGCCGCACTTGGAATTCGGGCAGGTGAAGAGTCTTTCGCTGGCGCCATCCTTGAAATCCGTGGCGGCTCGGAG
Source organism: Luteolibacter pohnpeiensis (assembly GCF_016595435.1). Classification (GTDB taxonomy): domain Bacteria; phylum Verrucomicrobiota; class Verrucomicrobiia; order Verrucomicrobiales; family Akkermansiaceae; genus Luteolibacter; species Luteolibacter pohnpeiensis. The sequence goes on along the minus strand of NZ_JAENIJ010000002.1, from coordinate 36,148 downwards.
GTTCTGGCGTCGCGGACGATTCAGCGTGATGAACTGGACGCGCTGAATGCTGGAGACGCTGCAGGCAAATTCACCGAAGTCGAGCTGACTTATCGGGCACCTACCACTCTCGGCGGGGATCAAGCGCTTTCGATTCGTATCGCCAAACTCGATGGCAGTTCAGACACCTACGTTGATTTTGATCACGTGCGTTTCGTGGTCGAAGACAACTCCTATGGATCGTGGCAGCAGCAATATTTTGCGGCTTCGGATGATCCGGCTGCCACGTGGGAAGCCGACCCTGACGGGGATGGATATGCCAATGGAATCGAATACTACTTGGGAACCAACCCAACAACTCGCGATGAACTTGCACTCAATGGTCCTGTCGTCCGTGACGGAAAATCGTGGGTGGAATGGGCATTGCCACTCAATGAACAGATAGACAATTCCCTACTGGAGTTGCAGTATTCGTTCGATTTGGAAAGCTGGTTCGCGGCGGATACGCTCAGCGATGGCAGCCTGGTTGTCAGCAAACAGACGGACTCGTATGGGATCGAAGTTGCCGTCGAAGATCATCCCAAGGTGTTTTTCCGCCTTGTAGCGGAGGTTCCGTAACCCACCAACCCTGGCACCATGGCCCGGTTCGGCCAGTGCCAATCATTCAATTAATTTTATCTAACAATCATGAATAGAATAACCCATCTCATGCAATACATGGCCCGCACGGTTGGAGGAGTCCTTCCGCTTCTCCCGTTATTGGCATTCGCGCAAACTTCATCCAATTGGCAGCCGGGGCATGCGACGATCATGTCGCCGTGGGCACAACTCGTCGATCCCGCCTCTCCTTTGCCGGAATATCCGCGACCTCAATTGGAGCGAAGTGACTGGCTAAATCTCAATGGAATCTGGCAATTCGAAAGTGGAGCTGCAGGAGATGCCACACCCACCGGGCAAACCCTGGATGGGCAAATTCTGGTGCCATTTCCCATTGAGTCGGCTCTGTCAGGCGTGCAGGAAAGTTTTCCGAGATCCTGGTATCGCCGCACGTTTGAGGTTCCTCAAAATTGGGAAGGTCAACGGATTCAACTGCACCTCGACGCCGTGGATTGGGAGTCGGAGGTGTTCGTTAATGGCGTTAGCTTGGGAGTCCACCGAGGCGGCTATGATCGGACGACATACGACATCACTCCATATCTCAATGGCGATGGGCCGCAGGAGTTGATTGTCCGTGTTTATGATCCAACCGATAACTACGGACAACCCCGTGGCAAACAAACGACCAGTCCCGGCGGGATCATGTATACGTCCGCCAGTGGAATTTGGCAGACTGTCTGGTTGGAACCGGTTCCAGAAACCCACATTGAAGATCTGAAGCTTGTGCCGGATGTCGACCAAAGCCGGCTTCAGGTCACTGCAAATGTCCCGGCTGCTGTCGAAGGAATGGAAGTGACGGTCACCGCATGGGTCGATGGTGTTTCTGTCGCAAGCGCCACGGGTACGGCGAACACCGTAATTGATCTTCCGATCACTGATCCGCACCTCTGGTCACCGGATGATCCGTTTCTCTACGAATTGCAGGTCAGCCTTCATGACGGAAGCGGTGAGATTGACTCGGTGGGCAGCTATTTCGGCATGAGGAAGATCAGTTTGGGCGAATCGGACGGTTTTCAAAAGATGCTGCTCAACGACGAGTTTGTCTTTCAGTATGGCCCGCTCGACCAAGGGTATTGGCCGGATGGAAACTACACCGCACCCACGGATCTGGCGCTCAAGGCGGATATCGAGCAATCGAAGATTCTTGGTTTCAACATGATCCGCAAGCACATCAAGGTCGAGCCGGATCGCTGGTATTATTGGGCGGACAAGCTAGGCATCATGGTCTGGCAGGACATGCCAAGCGCCAATTCGTATACGACCGTTTCCGTACCGGTGGATGAGCCTCAGTTCGAATCCGAGCTGACGACGATGGTTGAGAATCACTGGAATCATCCGTCGATCGTGAGCTGGGTGGTATTCAACGAGGGGCAGGGACAGCACAACACTCCGGAACTGGTATCGATGGTTGAGGATCTGGATCCATCACGCCTGGTCAACGAGGCGAGCGGATGGAACCTCTACGGCTCCGGTAGTATCAAAGACTGGCATACCTATCCGAATCCTGGCTTCCCGGTTAGCGAAACGCAGGCCGTGGTTTGCGGTGAATTCGGCGGTGTTGGCCTTGGAGTTGAGGGGCATACCTGGGCAGATGGCTGGGGCTACGTGGACGCTGCCGATGGCGATGAACTCGCATCCATTTTCGAGCGCATGAGTTCCCACATCACCGGATTTGTCAGCGATCATGGATTGAGCGGCGCGGTCTACACCGAGATTACCGATGTCGAAATCGAACTGAATGGATTCCTGACCTATGACCGCAAGGTTCGGAAGGTGGACGCGGATCGAATTCGCGCTGCGGTGCTGGGTGCCAGCGCGACACGAACCATTACAGACGTCGTGCCAAACTCACGGAACTCCGGCGTTACCTGGCAATATTCGACGTCGCAACCGCAGGCATCCTGGACGCAGACCGGCTTCGACGATTCCACTTGGAATAGCGGACCTGGAGGATTCGGTGCCGGTGATCCTTACAACCTCGAGGATTACACCCGCACCACCTGGTCGACTTCCGACATTTGGATGCGAACCCACTTCAACCCGGGCGATCTAGCGGAAGAAGAAATCGCCGAGCTTCAATTCACAGCGTTTTTCGACGACAATGTCGAAATCTACATCAATGGTGTTCTCGCTGCCGATGTCGATGGGTTCCTGGTGGACTACGGATTGTTAGAAATCAGTCCGGAAGCACGTGCGGCGATCATTCCCAATGGAGATAATGTTCTGGCGGTGCATTGCCAGCAGCTCAGTGGCGGACAGTTCGTCGATGTCGGCCTTGCTCGGGTTCAAACTGATCTTGTCGTGCCGCAGCGTCCAACTCCGACCGCCCCACAAGATTTTGTGACCGCAAGCGGGGTGGACGGCGCAACGCTCGGATGGGCCAGCTCACCGGGGGCAACGCATTACCTGATCAAGCGCGCCAGCACACCGGGTGGTCCATACGAGGACCTCGATTTTACCACGCCGGTGAACGCAGTCGTCGACCCTGAAGTGGTGGATGGGGAAACGTATTACTATCGTGTCGCAGCTGCGAATGCGGATGCAACCAGTGCCGATTCTGAAGAAATCGCGGTAATGGTATCCATTCCGCAAGGTCCGGTGCCTGAGTTGGTCACCTGGTTCCGCGCGGACGAATTCAGTGATCTGGCAGACGGCAGCGAATTGGAATCCTGGACGGATCTTTCCGGCTTTGGTCGGGATGCAGTGCAGGCAAACGCAGGCCGACAACCGAGCTTGGCGACCAGTCAAATCAACGGGCTGCCCGTGGTGCATTTCAATGCCAGCGAGTCGGACTACCTGGAGTTCGAGTCACCCGTTAGTGAGGATTTCACAATCTACTGTGTTTTCCGTAGCAATCAGGGCATCGGAACTGGCAGCGGGTATTGGACGGGAGCGGGATTGGTCAGCGGTGAGATGCCGAATTCGGTGGATGATTTTGGCATGAGCCTGCGCGCCGACGGAACTTTGCTCGCTGGAACGGGCAGACCTGACGTTACGCTCACCTCAGCCAAAGGCTTCAACGACGGACAACCTCACATCGCGATCTTTCAACGGACTCGCGACACGGGATTGATTGAACTTTATGTCGATGGCGTTCTGCAGGATAGCGGGACGGCTGGGCGACAGCTGCTGAGTTCGCCTTCCATGCTGACATTGGGAGCTCATCCAACTTTGGAGAATTTTTTCACAGGAGACATCGCGGAAGTGCGTATTTTCGAAGGTGTGGTGGATGAAGCGAACCGCTCCGCACTCAACTCGGCCCTGGCCTACAAATGGGGCATGGGACCAGCCGTCGCACCGCGCGTTCCCACGAATCTGGCGATCTCGATGGGCGACGATTCCACGACACTTACCTGGACCCCAGTGGTGGAGGCGCTGACTTATACGATCGAGAGATCGACCAGTGCGGATGGACCTTTCACCACGGTGGCGAGCGACTTGATCGGCACCAGTTTTACCGACCCAGCCGTGAGTCCGGGATCGGCTTGGTTCTATCGCATCACGGCAGTCAGCGAGGCGGGGCCAGGATCGCCCTCGGCAGTCGCGAGTGTCTCTGCGCCAATGGCTGATTTGACCGTGGTTTCTGACACGACCTCGGTCACCCTCAGCTGGCCGGTTTGGGCAGCGGATTGGATTTTGGAACAGAATGACGACCTCGATTCATCGTGGCAAGAGGTTGAGGACGCCGCCAGCACGGTGGGCGATCGGTTTGAACTCACCTTGCCGATTCAACAGAACGCTCAATTCTTCCGACTTCGCGCGCCTGATCAGGACTGAGATAAATTCGATTCTAAGCCATAAAATGGGTGCGGGTTGGAAACGATCCGCGCCCTTTTTTGTTTCCCGTAATTTTAAATTACTTCACCGAATAGCCGGTTAGATCCGGCGTGAAGAGCGAATCGGGGAGCACTTGATTGAACTTCGGATTGTGAAAAACGGTGCGGAGGCGGGACTTGTCCTTCAGCTCCAGTTCGAAAGCGCGCAGCTCGTTTTTTTCGGGATCGATGTCGATAAAAACCCACGGAACCTGCGAGCGGAATTTCCGGTCCTTCGGCTTCAAGGTGTATTGATGAATGCCGAGCGTGACCCGCTTTTCGACAATTTCGAAGGCATCGGTGAATGCGGTGGGATTGGCGAAGGCACTGCCAGTCAAAGCGGTGAAACGAGCGGCGCGTGGCGAATCCGCTGGAATCTGGCGCGCGGTTTTGTCCGCTTCCTCGATCATCGTCAGCGTTTTGCCATCGGAGACGGCGAGGGTTTCGGTCGGCTCACCCAGTTGCCAACGGATCTTGTCCGGTTTTTGGAAACTGATTCGCCCTGGCGTGACGACCGGGTTTTTCAGTGCGGGCAGCTTGCGTTCCTGGGTGAATGTCGCATCCAGCGATTTCACCTCGGCCTGATGTTCCAGCCAACTTTGCAGCACCGCATCCTGGGCATGGGCGGAGGCGATCAGGACGATGGAACAAAGCAGGCTGCGCATGAGGAATCTTAGTGGAGGAATTTGATCAAAACAAATCCGGCGATCAGTAACAGGCCACCGATCAGGAAACACCACTCAAGGTGCTTTTCAATGAACGGTTTCACGGTAGGTCCGAAGATTCGGATCAAGCCAGCGACGATGAAAAACCGTCCTGCTCTACCGACGAGGGAACCGAGCAAAAGCACTGGGATGCTGACATGGAAAACCCCGGCGGCGATTGTGAACACCTTGAACGGAATCGGGGTGAAGGCAGCTGCGAACACCGCGAGAAATGCGTTGCTGGCATACATCCCGCCGACTTTGTCGAACTGGGCTTGGGTGAAGAGATGGGGGATGAACCAATGGTGGACCGTTGCCCAGAATCCCCAGCCGATGAACCAACCGGCAGCTGCTCCAAGCACCGAGCCGATGGTGCAGACGGTGGCGTATTTCATCCATTTCTGACGAGCGCCGAAGCACAGTGCGATCAGTAGCACATCTGGAGGAATCGGGAAAAACGAAGACTCAGCAAAGGCAATCAGAAACAAAGCCCAGGTTCCGGCGGGGTGATCCGCCCAGGAAATGGTCCAGTTGTAAAGGCGGCGGATGGGGCCGGGATTGGAGGCAACAGCGGTGGTCATGGGAGCTTGTTATTCGGGTTCCGGGCGCGGATCGCGCGTCAGGAGTTCTTGCATGGCTTGAGCAGCTGGCTTGCCACCATAGAGAATGGAATGCACGGCATCAATGATTGGCGTGCGGACATGCGCTTTGCGGGCTGCGTCGTAGATCGACAGCGTGTTGGGCACGCCTTCCGCAACCATGCCGAGGACAGACACCGCTTCGTCGAGTGATTTGCCTTCGCCGAGCGCAAAGCCGACGCGGTGGTTGCGCGAATGATTCGAATAGCAGGTGACCAGCAGGTCGCCCATGCCGGACAGGCCGTTGAAAGTCTCCGCGCGCCCGCCCAGCTCGGTGCCGAGACGGGTCATTTCCGCAAGGGCGCGGGTAACCAGTGCTGCCACGGCGTTGTCGCCAAGCCCTAACCCGTGGGCGATGCCGGCAGCGATGGCGAAAACGTTTTTCACCGCTCCGCCGAGCTCCATGCCCGCCAGGTCATCACTGGTGTAGATGCGGAAATGCGGGAGCGTAATGGCTTCCTGCAGGCGCACCGCAAGGTCGAAATCGTCGGAGCCAATGACTGCGCAGGAAGCGAGGCCACGGGCGAGTTCCTCGGCATGATTCGGTCCGGAAAGTGCCGCAATCGGGTTGTTGGGAAAGATTTCCCGCAGAATTTCCGACATGCGTTCGCCGGTGGAGCGTTCGATGCCCTTCGCGCAGGAAAGCAAAATCGCATGCTCGGGCAGTCCAGCTTTTGCCAGTTCTTCCGCTACCGCCCGGGTCACGGAGGTGGGGACTGCGAAAACGATCAGAGGATGCCCGATCGCTGCCGGGTTTTCCGTGCCTGCGAGAATATTTTCCGGCAGCGGAATATCGCCGAGATAGCGCGGATTGCGATGTTCACGGTTGATGGTTTCGGCCACGTCGGCATCGCGGCCGATGAGCAGAACCTGCTCCAGTTTGGGAGCGAGGAGGAGGGCGAGTGCAGTGCCGAAAGAGCCGGAACCGATGATGGCAGCGGAGGAAAACGGCGCGTCAGACATTGGCAGACTGCTTCTTTTTTGGCTCAAAGCGGTTCTCGGTGCCTTCGCGCAGGCGGCGCAAGTTGGAGCGATGCTTCCACACGGCCAGAATGGCGATGATTAGGGTGAATACAAACAGTGGCTTGTTCCAAGTTCCTGCTTCCCAGAGGGTTGGTAGGCTCTTGTCGTTGTCGATGTGGTGGAATCTGGCACCGAGGTGGGTCATCACCGGCAGCGCCACCGCAGCAGTGATGCTGGCGACCGAAACATAGCGGGTACTGGCGAAAACCAACAGCCAGATTATTAACAGAAGGACTACACCGAATGGGGGCATGAGACCGATCAGGACTCCGGCCGAGGTGGCGATGCCTTTGCCGCCTTTGAATCCGACCCATGGCGAATAATTGTGGCCGAGCACCGCTGCCAGTGCGGTGAGCACGTGCACGAGCTGCCCTTTGAATTGATCCGCCGCAGAAAGGTGGAGGGCGAATTGATTCAGAAAATCAAACACGAGCGCCGGATGCTTTCCTTCGATCCGGATCAGGTTCATCGCGATCATCACGGGGATGAATCCCTTCAGCGCATCAAGAATCAGGCAGGTGATGCCGTATTTCTTGCCGATGACCCGCAGCACGTTGGTTGCGCCGATGTTACCGGAGCCATGCTGGCGGATGTCGACGCCTTTCAGCTTGGCGATGAGCAGGCCGAAGGGGATGGAACCCGCGAGGAATGCGATGAGGGGACAGAGCCAGAGTTGCATGGGATAGATCGATGAAAAATCGCCGGAAAACGGAGCACGCCTTACTTAATCACTGTAACCGACTCGATGATGACGGGCTTTTGCGGCGCGTCGGTCGGGAAGGGAGGGAAGGAGCCGGTTTCCACTTCGCGGATTTTATCGACCACGTTCATGCCTTTGGTGACCTTGCCGAAAACTGCGTAACCGCCGCCGTTGTTGGGATAGTTGAGGCTTGGGTTGTCTTTCACATTGATGAAAAACTGCGAAGTCGCGCTGTTCGGATCACTGGTGCGGGCCATCGCGATGGTGCCGCGCTCGTTTTTCAGGCCATTGTTGCTTTCATTTTTGATCGGAGCATCCGTCGCTTTTTCAGCAAATCGCCCGTCCTTGATGATGTAGCCGCCGCCTTGAATCATGAAATTTTCGATCACGCGGTGAAACACGGTGCCGTCGTATTGCTTCTTCTCGACGTACTTCAGGAAGTTTGCGGTAGAGATCGGCGCATTCTTGCCGTCGAGCTGGATTTCGATGTCTCCCATGTTGGTTTTCATGAGGACCTTGGCTTTTGCCGGTGCATCGGTGGCGGCTTCTTTCTCAGCGGCAGGTTCGCAAGACGCGAAAAGCGGGATCAAGAGCAGGGAGATGAGAGCGAGACGGCGTTTCATGGAGCAACTTGGTATGGCAGACCGGCGGGGAGTGCAAGCGGAGTCGCATTTGTCACAAGGAATTCACCGGGAATCCATTCAGCCGCGAAAAATCAGAGTTTGGCGGCAAGTTCCGCCAATTGATCGGTCGCGACTCCCCAGCCTTGGTGAAAGCCCATTTCTTCGTGAGCTTTGCGGTCTTCGGCAGTCCAGTGAAGCACGCGGGCCGTGTATTTTGTCCGATCTCCCAAGTCATCGAAGGTGAGAATGGCGGTCATGAACGGCTTGGCCGATGGCTCCCAGGCGGAGAGGTAGGCATCGGTGAAAACGAGTTTTTCATTCGGGATGACTTCGAGATAAATGCCCGGGCATTCGATTTTTCCGCCATCGGGGCCCTGCATCACGATCAGACTGGAGCCGCCGGGCCGCAGGTCGACTTCGGCGTGGATGGTTTTGAATGGCGGGGGCGTGAACCATTGTTTGAGCAATTCCGGCTCAGTCCAGCAACGGAAGAGCTTGGCAGGTGGAGCCTCAATGATGCGGGTGAGGGTCAGTTCGCGATCGGATTCGGTGGACATGGTGAGGTCAGTTAGCGGTTTGGGTTTTCGGCGAGTTTGCTGGCGGTGCAGCGATCCATCAATTTACGGACTTCCACAATCGATCCGTAGGGCAGGCCGGGGCAATTGGCGGCGATTTCGCGGGCTTCCTCGATGTCCTTGACCCGAAGCATGAAATAACCGGCGACGGCTTCTTTCGATTCCGCGTAGGCACCGTCCGTGATGCTCCGATTGGCACCGCTCAAGACCAGGCCGCCGGGCTCCAGTGATTGTCCACCGAGGCAGCGGCCGTCTGCGACGAGCCCGTCGAACCACGCCATCCAATCGGTCATGACTTTCTGGATTTCTTCGGCTGAAAGGTCGCGGTGCCAGGCGGTGTTGCGAAACAGCAGAAGGTAATCGGATTTAGGTTCGGGCTCGCTCATCAATTTCGAAGTTAGTTCGAAATCACGACGTTCGGCGAGCGGGAATCAGGACATAAACTTGCAAATTCGGCTGAGGTTTCAGCAATCTAACAGGCTCCACTGAAGCAGAATGCCTGGAATGAGAAAGGCCATGCCGAAGAAAACTGGCAGCAGCATCATCAGGCAGACGGTGCTGCGAAAACACCAGTAACGCCGGACTTTTGCGGCAACGCGGGTGAAAAATCGGTGGATTAGAAAGGTCGCCAAGGCCAGTGCGATCAAGCCACCGCCACAGGTGGAAAAATCCCAGGAAATATCGGCCAGATTTCTTCGCAGAAAAAACGCGAAGCCGAACAGGAGGTGGATCACGAAGCTGACGAGGGGCTCAGTCATTTGCCGGTGGTGCCGCTGCGGCTTTGCGGGATTGGAGGAATTTCACAAAACGCCGAGCAGGCCAACTATTCGCCGAGCCGTCCGAGTAACCGACAATGAATTTTCCGCTTTCAGGTAGGACGGGGGAGATGACCACAGGAGTGGCTTCTGTGGTTAGGGCGGTGGTGCTCGCTGGTGGAAGGATCAAAAAACCTTCCTTCGGTCCACTATCAAAACGAATACGAAACTGCTCATCGGGCATTTGGAGATATTCGATCACTTCCTCCAGAGTTGTTGGGGGGCGCCCGGTTTCTTGCTGAAACGAATCGATCCCGATGGAAAGGTTTTTGGCGATGCTGAGGGCTGCGGTAGTCTCGGAATTTCCTGATCGTTGGGTGATCTTATCCTGAGTGCTCAACCATACGAGTTGATGGGCGACCGCGCTAATGGCGATAGCTGCACTACTAGTGAACAAAAGCAGTGCAACAACTGACGTGGTTTGTCGAAAGTTCCACTGAATCGGAGTGAAGCTCTTTCGTAAAATGGATCGGACTACAGCGTGGCCAAAGAGAGTCGCGACAATCAGGCAAGAGGCCGGTAAAAGCATGGTCCGCCATTTTGCAGCTGCGATTGGAAGGACGATGAATGAGTGGACAATCCAGCCACCGAGCAGACGCAGTGGTGGCTCGAAGATGTAGATGTTTCGTGGAAGCAACGGGGAAGCAAGAATCAGCTTAACAATCACGATAACTCCCAAGGCGCCCAAACTTCCTTTCGATTTCATCGCTTTGACTGATCTTGAATTTCGGTTGCCAGGACATTTTCCGAGCGATCCTCGATGCTGCCATCAGAGAGCAGAATGAAGCGCCGTCCGCCAGCAGACGCAGGTTCATAGGCCAGGATTTTTCGTCCGACTCCTGGCAGCACATCCGGCATCAACACGTAGAGGCCACCGCCCGGGAATTGCCACAGGTTCAGGTCGATTTCAGAATTCAGCGGACTGGTTGGAGCGCGACCTTCATGGTTTTCCGCGTAACTCCAAATCGCTTTCTGCAGGCTACGAAGTGAAGTTCGACGTTGTTCTTTTTCAGGAAACGGAGCCTCGCCTTCGCGCAGTCGGTATCGAGCGCCTTGCTTTTCCCATGCTCCAGGAGTGAGCAATTCGCGAGCTCCGGAGATCATCGTGAGGACGACGTAAAACAACAGCGAGACGACAAAAACGAAGCCGAGCGCTTGCTTGTAATTCAGGCGCGTAATTGCCGGAAACGATTTGACCAATTGGTTCCAGATCAACTTTACGAACCAGCAAATGAGCAGATAGCCGACGATGAAAAACGAAATCGCATCGATCCGCGCCCGCGCGATATCGGTCAGCGTGATCGTCGTCATGCCAGCCGACGCCTTGCTGATGAGAAGCAGCCAGAAGGCCGGGATGATGGCGGGGGCTTTTTTCATGAAAAAACGACTGTTGCCCTACGACTTCGGACTGACGAGGAGAAAATGAGAACTTATGGCGGGTGTCGTGTTGTCACCAAAACGACGAGCAAATGCTGCCGAATGCGTTCCAGATTCCATCGAGGATTGCGGGGCCAAACCGAGCTGGTTTTTGAGGCTGATATGGATCTAGAATTTTATCCATCGTGGTCCGCAGGCCAGCTATTGAAAATAGAATCATGATTACTCCCAAAATCCCCATTAGGTTCAAGACGATCGCTGGCCAGTCGAACCAATCCCAATAACCTAGCAGAATCATCAACACGCCAATGACGGCGAGCCCCCGACGAAACCAAATTGGAAGGAGCTGGATCTTCATTTCGGATATTTCCTCTACGGTAGCCCGACGGCGCTGTCTCGGTATTGGGCGGAGTAAGCGGATGCGCATATTTTGGGGAATGGATGGCGGTTTCATCGGGTCACTTCGCCCACCATTTGGAGAGGCAAGTCTGAGCAGATTCCGGCAGGGCCATGCCGGTCTCGGAATAGTGGGAAGTGTCGTTGAAAAGCATCAGCCGTGAACGCACCGAATCCTTGAAATCGAGGATGTTCAGTGCAGCGGGATCCTGATCCAAATTGTCGCGGAAGCGGCGAGGATCGAAGCCGAGCAATGAGCTGAGCAGCAGGCGAATCGTTGCTTTATGAGATGCGACAATCACGGTTTTGCCTTGGTGGCGTGTCACGATTTCCAGCAGAGCAGGCAGAGAACGCGCGGTCACGGCGAGGCCGGTTTCACCACCTTCTGGCGCGTGCGTGTAGGGATCCTCGTCCCAGGCGGCGGCTTCGTCCGGGAATTTTTCTTCAACCTCATCCCGGGTCAGCGTTTCCCAGTGACCGTGGGATATTTCCCGCAATCCGTCGACGGGGTGAACTTCCAGTCCGTGCGGTTCGGCGAGAATCGATGCGGTTTCCATGGTTCGATCGAGCGGCGAAGCGTAAACGGCGGCAACATCGATGTGGCTCAGCCGCATGGCGAGTCGGCGGACCTGCTCGCGTCCCATCTCGGAAAGCTGAACGTTGGTGGAGCCTGCAAAGCGATCCTCATCGGTCAACTCGGTGGCACCGTGGCGGATTAAGAAAATTCGTGTGATTGGCATCTCTCTGGATTTGCAACTAACACCCAAATGCGTGGTAAGGGGAGGAGAAATGTTTCGCGGGCAAGAACGGTGTTTGACCGGTTGCGCGGAGCTGGAAGATCGGCCATGATGGATGGCGATGGAGGAAGCCCAACAAGAGCTGGAGCGTAAGGAAGTGGTGGTCGGAATCTGGCCGTCACTGCAGGCCGCGTGCGAGCGGGCTTTGGTGATCCTGGCGATGCGCCGGTCTTGCTGGGTTGAGGAGGAAAGACCGGGAAGTTTCGCCCTGCATGCAGAACCGGAAGATGAGCTGGCGATTCGTCAGGAGCTGGAACTTTATGAGGACGAAGAGTCGCAGCGAATCGAGCCGGTCGAGTTGCCGGTTTTCCCACCTGGCTTTGCCTGGTTCTCGGTTTGGCTAGCGGCATTGGTATCGGTTTTCATCTGGCAGCTCAACGATCCGGCGGTGACTGGCAGGTTCAGCAACTCCAGTCTGGGGATGATCGATCAGCACGAATGGTGGCGTCCGTTCACCGCGCTGTTTCTGCATGGCGGAGTGGGGCACTTGCTCGGAAATCTCTGCATCGGAGGCGTATTTTGCGTCATGGTGGCGCAAACATTAGGGGCATGGCGAGGTTGGCCGTTGATCCTGTTGGCGGGGACGCTCGGAAATGCGTTGAATGCCTGGCTCCGCTATCCGGCGGCATTCCAGTCGATTGGTGCATCGACCATGACCTTCGCTGCCTTGGGAGTCTTGGTTGGGGTTGCCGCGTTCCGGTCTTGGAGGGGGCGGTCGTTTCTCCAACTAAGGCCGTTGATGGTCCCTGTGATGGTGGGATTGATCATGCTGGGATGGTTCGGGATTTCCGGTGAAAATACCGACATCGGTGGCCACTTTGCCGGTTGGAGTTGTGGGGTGATCGGTGGATTTGCCACCGGACGCTGGATCCGATCTTAAATCTCAGCGCTTTTTCTGAAACGCGTATAAGAAAAGCGCCCTCCCCAGCGATGCCGGAGAGGGCGTTGTTACCGAACGAATCATCAACAAAGAAAGATCGATCAGGCGCGGCGTCGGCGCAGGCTGGCTGCAGCCGCTGCACCCAACATCAGTGCCGCAGCGCTTGGTTCTGGAACCGCGACCGGGCCGGCTGCGTAAATGTTCGCTGCATCCGTGGCATCCACAGCATTGTCGTAAATGGCGAGCTCATCGATCGAGCCGACCCATGCGCCATCACCATCCCACTGGCCGCGACCGAGCCAGTTGTTGTTGTTGGTGAAGGTGTTGATATCGAGTCCTGCCGGGAGATCACTTGAACCAACCAGCACGCCGTTGACATAGAAGGATTGCTGCGAGCCAGCTGCAGCAGAGAGATCATACACGCCGACCACGTTGATCAGCGTATTGAGTGGGGCGGTTTGGTCCTGAGCCTGTGATACTCCGAGTTCTGAACCCGCTGCGGAGTGAGCCGTGAGCCGGAAGGTGTTGGAAGGGCTGCCGCCGTCTGTATCTGGAATGAGTTGGATGTAGTCGGAGCTACCTGCACCGGAAGCGGCGTTTTCCCCACCGTCTGTGGTACCGAAAGAAAGCGGTGTAGCCCAGTTCCGGCTTTCGGTAGCGATGAACCAGATTGAGAAGCTGAATGCGCCGCTCGTACCGCCGGAGGATGCGGTGCTAATCAGGCCGTTTGGTAGATCAATGTATTGTGTTGAGCCGTTAGCGTTATTCAATCCGCTGTTGGCTAAAGTAACACTACCGCCGGAGATGACCGGGCTATTGATGGCTACTGCGTTCTGGCCACCAACACTATCATTCGCGGTGCCGTCGTTGAAGGTATAAAGGTTAACAACAGATGCGCCGGCATTTTGGACAGCAAGCGGTAGCGACAAAGCCATGGCGGCTGATGCCAACAGGAATTTATTGCGGTTATTCGGGTTTTTCATAACGGGAGTCTATCAATGTGGCCAAGTGGGTTTAGTTAGCCAGTTCCCTAGAATGCAAAAAAACTAGATACCGTCAATGCGTGAATTGGTTGGTGTTGGGTTAGTTTGACTGATTCTTAATGTCTTGGTGGTTTTGGAATAACTGATAGTGTGAAATAGTTATCTGGTATTGTTCTGAATTGTGGTTCTAATGGTTTCGATTGAACACGATATGATTCAGGAAGTCGTCATTTTAGGGGGAGGGAGTGCTGGACTGTTAGCAGCGATCACTTTGGCAAAACAACTGCCGCATCTGAAGTTGAGATTGATCCGGAGTTTGGACATCGGGGTCATCGGGGTGGGTGAGGGGACAACCGCTGCGTTCCCGCGACATTTCTTCGATTATCTGAAAATGCCGGTGAAGCCGTTTTATCAAGGGGTGCAGCCGACTTGGAAACTGGGCATCCGCTTTTTGTGGGGGCCCAGGGAGGAATTTTATTACACCTTCGCGAAGGAATACACTCAGGAAATCGAAGGATTCAGCAGGCGGCCCGGATTTTACCACGATGAAGAAACCACGTGGCTTGGCCCGATTTCGGCCCTGATGGCGAAGGGAACGGTGTTTCCGAGAAAACCGGATGGCACGCCGCAAATCCGTCCGCCCCATGCCTATCACATCGAAAATGAGAAGCTCGTCAGCTACTTGGAACAGGTGGCGCGTGCGGTTGGGGTGACCATCACCGATGGCAAAGTGGATCAGGTCGAAACCGGCCCGGTGAACACGAATGGTGGCTCGGAATTGGGGGTGAAGCGCTTGATCCTGGAATCGGGCGAAAGTGTGACGGCGGATTTATTTGTCGATGCCTCCGGATTCCGCTCAGAGTTGTTAGGTAAAGCATTGGCTGTCCCCCAAGTGACGTATTCGGACTCCTTGTTTTGCGATCGTGCGGTGATCGCGGGCTGGTCGCGCACCAACGAGCCGATCCTTCCTTATACTACCGCGGAAACGATGGATCACGGTTGGGCTTGGCAGATTGAACACGAAAATTTCATCAATCGGGGCTATGTCTACGCGTCGAACTTTGTGAGCGACGATGCGGCTTTGGAGGAATTCCGCCGCAAGAATCCCCAACTGAGCACCGAGCCGCGCGTGGTGAAATTCCGATCGTATCGCTGCGAAAAAATGTGGTCCGGAAATGTGGTAGGCATCGGCAACGCCAGCGGATTCGTCGAGCCACTCGAAGCGACGGCCTTGCAAATCATCTGCGTCCAAACCAGCACCCTGGCCGATGTTTTGATGGACAGTCTGTGCGAGCCGACGCCGAGCTTGGTCGATTTTTACAATCGATACAACGCCGGCCAGTGGGATGATACCCGCGACTTCCTGGCGGTGCATTACAAGTTCAACACCAGGCTGGATACGCCATTTTGGCAAACCTGCCGGGCAGATACTCGACTGGGGGGCGCGCAGCAAATGGTCGACTCCTACTTGGAAAACGGTCCGAGCACATTGCTCAACGGGATCATCCTGCCACCGCAAAACTCATTTGGCTTCGATGGCTATCTGGCGATGCTGGTCGGCCAATGTGTGCCGCATGGCAAACCGTATCGTCCAAGCCCAGAGGAAGCAGCCCGATGGAAGCGGCGGCGCGATGAAATCGGTGCCGCAGCCGAGGGGGCGATGAACATCCGGGAGTCGATCCAGGTGCTGCGTCATGCCGGGTGGTGCTGATTGCTGAATTGTTAGATTTTTGGCACATCAGTGATCTATCACCAGTAGAATGAACGACCTGTGAAATTCGTGAGTTCTCCGGGGGCATTCTGTCAAGGAATTGGCGGGGAATCATGATTTACAAGCGCCCGCGATCGCGCAACAAGCACCGCGTTTGCAGCCTGACCGGCCCCGAAAATCCGGTCGGTTTCGTCTCACATCACCGGACACAACGATCATGTATTTCACCTCGGACAACTGGGCGGGCGTGCATCCCGCGATTTCAGAAAATCTCGCTCGTCACTCATCGGGCATGGCTTCGGCTTACGGCACCAGCGCCCTCGACAAGCAGGTGGAGCAGCGGTTCAACGAAATCTTCGAGCGCGAAGTGGCGGTTTATTTCGTCGGCACTGGCACGGCTGCGAATTCCCTGGCACTTGCCGCGGTCAACCGCCCGGGCGGTGTGGCATTCTGCCATCGGGAAGCCCACGTCGTGAAAGACGAGTGCGGTGCCCCGGAATACTTCACTGGCGGCTCGCGGTTGCAAACGGTCGATGGTCCTTCCGGAAAAATGAAGCCGGGTGAGCTGCGGAGAGAGCTCAAAAGCTTCCGCCCCGATTTCATCCACGCCGGCCAGCCGATGGCGGTGACGATCACTCAGGCAACCGAGGTCGGCACGATTTATCAGCCTGAAGAAATTTCCACCATTGCCGGGATTTGTAAGGAAAAGGGCATCCCGTTGCACATGGACGGCGCAAGATTTGCCAACGCGCTGGTCACGCTTGGGGTGTCGCCAGCGGAGATGACCTGGAAGCAAGGGGTGGATGTGCTTTCGTTCGGCGGAACCAAAAACGGCTGCTGGTGCGCGGAGGCATTGGTCTTTTTCAATCCGGAAAAGGCGAAGGATCTGCCCTACATCCGCAAGCGTGCTGCTCAGTTGTTCTCAAAGACCCGCTTCATCGCGGCGCAGTTCGATGCTTATTTGAAGGATGATCTCTGGCTCGATCTCGCCAAAGCGGCGAATGATAAAGCGACTCGGATGGCGGCGGCGATCCAGCAGAGCAAGCATTGCCGGTTGGCCTGGAGTGTCGAATCCAACGAGCTTTTCCCGATCATGCCGGAAACGGAGGCGGATCGCTGGCGCGCTGCTGGCGTGATGTTCCACCAATGGCCGGTTCCGGGTGATCTCACCGACAAAGTCGAAGAGCATGAAGTCGTTGCGCGTTTGGTGACCAACTTCTCCACTACCGATGAGGAGGTGGAGGAGTTCAGCAAGATGGTTCTCGCAGGCGCTTGAACGTCTCTTCTGGGGGACGTTTCGATTTTCGCGATTTCAAAAGTCAGGCAGGCCGTAAATCTGCCTGACAATCCGGCTTGCCGCGCGCGTGGCTTCTCCTTATTTTGCGGGTTCCTATGCGATATCGCCGCCCGATTCTACTTCCTGCGAAGGCCATCGTGTTCGCCGCTTTGCTCGGCGTCGGTTCGCCCGATTTGCTGTGCGCGCAGACGACGGCGCCGGTGCATCCTACCCAACTGGACCCTTCCGATATTTTCCTACAGGCTTATATGTTGCGTCGTTCGGCGGATGAATTGCAGCAAAGTGGAAATTATCGTGAGGCGTGGGAAAAAATGTCCCAGGCTCAGGAACTCATCGAGACCATCAGGCATTATCATCCGGATTGGAAAAAATCGATGGTGGAAGGCCGATACGAGAATAACAAGGAAGCCGCTAGCGAGCTGAAGCCCAAGGCCGAGAAACAAGCGCAAGAGGAACGGGCAAAGCTCGGTGGTTTGGCAGAACTCGAAGGAGGCGATGTCAAATCCGGTGAATTCATCGATCCATCGGATGGAGTCGCCCCATTATCTTCGCCCGGAATTTTGGAAGTTGATCCGCTAGCGACCCGGCGTCTGGAAGAGGCGGAGGCGGAAGTGAAGCGACTCAAAGGTTTGCTGGCCAATTCGAATCAAGCGGCGAGAGATGCGTCCCGATTGCACGATGTGGAACGCCAGCGTGATGCATTGAATTCTCAGCTAAGCCAGGCAGAAGCCAGAGAACGCGCGTTGCGTGCGAAACTCGCAGCACAGCCGATGCGCAATGAATTCAATCAACTGAACGACCGCATCCAAAGCTTGGAAATGGAGGGAGAGGCGCTCAGGAAAGCCTTGAACCAGAGTCGTGAATCCAATTTGGAAGCTGAAACACGCCGACAAACCCTGGAAGCGGATCTCAACGCGATGAAGAAAAAAGTCGCGGACATGAATCAAAAGGAAGCGGATTTAACGCGCGATCTGCAGGTTCAGCAGGATGTTGCGAATGACTTGGTGGCCGGTCAGCGTCGCCAATTGGAGGAGCTTGGAAAGCAGCTCGATCAGAAAACCAGCGAGCTGAAGAAAGCGAACGATCAGATCGCAGATCTTAAAGTAGAACTTCAGCAAAGTAAGGATGCTTTCGATCAGTTGCGCGATGAGCGGGATAATCTGCTGCAGGAGCGCGACCAGATGGCGGCATTGCTCAAACTGAACGAAACGGATCGGATCAACGAGTTGATCGAGCAAAATGTGGGGCTGGTCAAACAGCTGCGCGAGGCGAATGAGAAGGTCGATCGTCTGAATCTGGATAACAATGCCACGAAGGATGACCAAGCGGAGGCATTGCGCGACTTGGCCATCGCCAAGTCACAAATTAATGGTTTCCAGGAGGAAAAACGCAAGCAGGCGCAACGGCTGGATGAACTCCAGGCACGGCTACGCCATGAAGAAGGCACGCTGGCCACCGGTTCATCCGGAATGAGTTCTGAAGAGGCGGACGTGCTGCGGAACCTCATCAAGCGGCAGTTGGTCGTCCAAGAACGACACAAGCAGGCGCGCGAGGTGCTTGAGGAGGCGGCAAAAGAATTGGGTTCTAAAGATGAGCGTCTGGCCCAAGCTATCGATTTCCTGAAAGGCGAAGAACTGGTTTTGTCTCCTGAAGAACAAAAACTGATCGCGGACCGGAATGTGGATGGGCATTTCATTTCGCCAATGGCGAGGGACCGCGAATCAGTGGGACGTGCCACCGCAGCCTTGGAGCAGGAAGAGCAAAGCTACAACAGAGCTGCGGTCAAAGCCTTTGCAAAAGGGCGATTCTTCCCGGCCAAAGTGTTGTTCGAGACGATGGTTGAGAGCAATCCAGGTGATGTTTCCGCGCTGTGCAAGCTGGGGGTTGTTGAGCTTAAATTGAAAGATTTTCTAGCCGCCGTGGACGTGTTCCGCCGTGCAACTGAGCTGGATCCGAAAAATGCTTACTCGTTCCGCATGCTTGGCCTTTCCCTGATGCAGATCGGCGATTTGGCGTCTGCTGAAACCGCCGCGAAACGGGCAACGGAGCTTGCCCCGGACGACTCGTTGGCCTTCATGGTGCTTGCGCAGATTTGCTATCAACAAGGCCAGCCAAAGGATTCCATCGCCTACTTCAAAGCGGCCATCAATGCGGATCCGGTCTCTTCCGCTCCCTATTACAACCTCGCCCTGCTTTACCAGATGGATGGTCGGCTGGATGAGGCGCGCGAGTATTACGAAAAAGCCTTGGAGCGTGGAGAAGTTCCAGACCCGGCATTGGAGAAAAAAATCGAAATCAAGCCATCAGCTACCCAGGAGCCCGCCAATTCGCCGAATTGATCTCTCTTTAAAAACTAAACCCACAACTGCTTTGAAAACTCTCTTCATCTTAAGTCCGGCGGTGTTCCTGCTGGCTTCATGTGCTTCAAATAGCAGCTCTGGTTCCTCCAGTGAGGTTTCCACCCCAACGCTGAGTCAGAGAATCAATGGGGCACAGCGCTACAGCTATAGCAACGGCGAATTGGGGGGGGCAGGAAGCAAGCGGAGTGAGTTTGAGAGCAAGGGCGAACTTTCTGAGGCGACCAGTGACTACGCCAAGAAAGAATATGCCTCTGGGGATTTCAAAAAGAAGGCATTCTGGGGCAATAAAGATTACAGCCTCAAATCTTATGACGGAAATACCGATGGCTCGCAATTTGCCAAAGCTTCGAACTTTGCGAACAAGTCTGCAGACGAAGGCAGTAAAAATGTCGTTCAGGAAGCCTTCGCCACGAACGATTACGGCACGAATGCCGCGAATGAGGCATCAGCTAAAAATCTGGACAAGCCATCCGATGCGGAAACGGACTTCCGTCGTAAGGTTTACGGCAAGCCCAAGGTGGTGAATTGGGATGAGCAGCGGGACATGTCGGTTGAAGAAACCACAGGCATGATCGGGCGCCTCAAGAATCAATAAGCTCAGTTGCTTTGCACGGCGTCCGCTGCGGATTTCAACGTCGTGATCAGCGTCCGTTTCAGAGTTTCCCAACGCCACGGCGTTCCTGTTAGGAAGAACGATTGAGATACTTCCAGCCGCACCGGGGCATACTGCGATGGCGGGAACTGTTGCATGAGTTCGTTGACCAGTCCGTTGAGCGGGGCGGCGCGCCGGAATGAAACTTCCAATCCAGCCTGGCGAATCAGGGACGACCACCGACCTGCAAATTGCTCGGCGTTTTCGCAATGGGGTGGGGTGAGCAGTTCAATTTTTCCAACTTCCGAATCCACCGTGTGGGTCATCAGGTGCGCGACCCAATCGTTGCGGATCAAGTCGTCCGAGATCCTCAGTTGAAGCTGGGCGCGATAAGTCCGCTCGTGCCGGTCAATCAGTTTTGCCTGGGTGGCCTCCGGCAAATTCCTGGAAATCTGACTCCAGCGCTCGTCTCCGTTTTCATCCAGATCGATGAGCAAGCGCGTCATGTCGCCGTGGATCAAGGGGGTTCGGAATTTCATCGAAAATCCTTGGGCCAGATTCAAGGCGCCAGGGTCCCAACCTTTGGGAGAGGTGACAAGGTCCTCCGAGCCACGAAATAGCTGGCGATACGCTTCCGGAATGGCGCAGGTGGCATGCTCGCAGCTGAAAAGAAAAGAGATCATTCGTTATCGAACCTGTTGAGATTCTGGGTGGTTGATCGCAAGTTGGGGGATGCTTCGCAAGTTGGCAACCCCGGACCGGCGACGGGACGGAAAGATTTTAGAAAGTATTGATTTTACGGAGTACTTAAGCAAGGGAGCTTGCAAGGTTGGAGGTCCCAGAACAGTATGAACAAAATGCGGGGGTTTCGCTGGTGGATCATCTTAGTTTTGCTTCAGGGGCTGGCGCTCGGCGAGACGGTGTGGCAACCAGTGACGAACTATTCGATTTCCTTCCCGGGTGAGCGTCTGGATGCGGCGCCGCGGATCAATCCGTTCGAGAATTTCACCAATTTCGGCACCGACTTTGGCTGGATGGGACCAGGGCAAAAGCGGATCGATGCCAATGCGGGAGTGATCCGGGTCAAGGCCGCAGGCGAGTGGACCGGCGTTTGGCATTCACTTGCTGGGTTGGCGACTGAGGTGAACCGGCAGCTCGATCCCACCGATGTCCTCGGACTTGGCGGGCCGGAGCAATGGCGTGCGCCGATCCGCGGAGTAACGATTGATGTGCAGGGAAAGGGGACCTTGAAGATCGAATTGGTGAATTCGGCGGGGGAGGTGCGGTGGACGCGTTCGCTGGAGCTGACACCCGGTGAGCGCACGCGGAATCGGTTTGATGTCGAGCCATCCGGATTGGGGGAACTCAAATTTTTCAACTGGGTGGTGGAGCCCGGCTGCAGTGCAAACGTTTCATCGATTGGCTTCGAAGTCGAACGCCCAAAGATGGAACCGGAGGAGTGGATGTTCCGGGTTTCGCTCGGGAAATTGCGGCGTTGTCACGATCCGATCAGCGGTCTGACTCGTGACCGTGCCCATGTGCCTCCTGGTGTTTTTGATTCGGTTGCTTCGACTGGAATGTTTGCCATGGCAAGTGCCGTGGCGGCGGCGGAAGGCATTCTGGATCGGCCCGAGGTGGAAAAGGAAGTCCGGCACACGGCGCAAGTGGTGTTGGATCTTCCCCGAGCTGCGGGATTTTTGCCCCACTTCGTGCAGCGCAGTGAGGATGGCCGATTGGTGATTCACCCGGGCACGGAATTCAGCACCGTGGACACGGCGATCGCCTTGCACGGGCTACGATTGGCCGCTGATGTGTTGAACTTGGAAGACGTTTCCGCAGAGGTCGGCAAAGCGATTGAGGGATTGGACTTTGATGCCCTGACGGACGAAAACGGATGGATCGGTCACGGTTTCAGGGAAGATCGGGAAACGGCACTGACTGCACAATGGCGTGACTGGGGCGGAGAGACGGCAATGGTTCTGGCGCTGGAAGGAATGGTGCCGGATCGCGAACCGAGAGGTCGTATGGAGGGTGGCGGCCAGGTTTTTCGGGGGGTGGGCTTTATCGTCGAACTTCAGAGTTTGTTTTATCCGGACTTCGATCGACCTGAGCCGGATTTGATCACTGGCACGGTGTGGCCGGAGGCACGGCGGAACTTGCTGCTGCGCCAGATGTCTTACGTGCAGGAACAGTGGCCAGATTCGCCGGCGGCCCGTGCGGGGATTTTCGGACTTTCAGCCGGTGAAATTGGTTTGCCCGGGGATGGATATGCCGCAAACGGAGTCGATGTGGTGGGGCTGCGCTGGCTTTATCCGCATGAAATGGTGATGAGCCTGGCCTTGAGTGGCGGCAAAGAGTTTGGCGAAGGAATCCGGCGTTTGTCCCAAGCGGGCCTGCTTTACCCGGTTGGTTTGCCGGAAAACGTTGAGGTGGGCTTGGTCTTGAACAACCCGATGCAGGGTTCGTTAAATGCCGCATTTGAGGCGCTGGCCAGTTATCATGGCTGGCGGCGAGGAAAGGGAGCTCCGGATGTGCTGGATGATGCCTCCTACGCCGACCCGATGCTGCGTCGGGGCGCAGCGCGGTTTTACCGTTAAAACGGATCGATTCGAGCCATAAAAAAACCGCCACCGGCGGGAAATAGCCGATGGCGGTTTGGTAGAATCAGCTAGGATCAATGCTCCTTGCAGAACTGCTCGAAGCGAGTCAGCCCTTCATTGAGAATGTCCAGAGTGGTGCAGTAGCTGAGGCGGATG
The DNA here is from genome assembly GCF_016595435.1 of Luteolibacter pohnpeiensis. Taxonomy (GTDB): domain Bacteria; phylum Verrucomicrobiota; class Verrucomicrobiia; order Verrucomicrobiales; family Akkermansiaceae; genus Luteolibacter; species Luteolibacter pohnpeiensis. The sequence goes on along the minus strand of NZ_JAENIJ010000002.1, from coordinate 13,470 downwards.
CCTTCGTCATAGCCGAATGCGATGCCGGGAACTGCCGCGACCTTGTAGCGGGAAAGCAGCTTGTCGCACAGGTTGGTGGATTTGAGTCCGGTGCTGCCTGTGTAGACGAAGAAGTAGAATGCGCCTTGAGGTTCGACCACGCGGACATTCGGGATCGCCTTCAGGCGAGCCAGCATGAATTGGCGCTTCACGTCGTATTCACCGCGAAGATCTTCGATAAAGCTTTGATCACCCTTCAACGCAGCCAAAGCGCCGAACTGGGCGAAGGTCGTGGCGTTCGAGACCGTGTGGTTCTGAATCTTTTCAATGGCTTCCGCGACTTCCTTCGGTGCCGCAGTGTAGCCGAGGCGCCAGCCAGTCATCGAATAAGCCTTGGAAAAGCCGTTCACCGTGATGGTGAGATTGTAGAGCTCTTCGCTCAGAGATGCGATGGAAACGTGTTTGGCCTCACCGTAGATGAGCTTTTCGTAAATCTCGTCGGAAAGAATCATGATGTCCTCGCCAATGGCAATTTCACCAAGGGCGAGAAGCTCCTCTTCGCTATAAACGGCTCCGGTCGGGTTGCCCGGGGAGTTGATGATGACCATTTTGGTCGCAGGGGTCATCGCATCCTCAAATTGCTCTGGAGTCATCTTCCAGCCGGTGGACTCTTTCGTCTCAACCAAAACCGGGATACCGCCAGCCAGGCGCACCATCTCTGGGTAGGAAACCCAGTAAGGAGTCGGGATGATGACCTCATCGCCTTCTTCAACCACTGCGAGAATGGCATTGAAACAAGCCATTTTGGCACCAGAGGTGACGCAGATTTGGCTAGGTGCGTAGGTCAGATTGTTATCAGCCAGGAACTTTTCTGAAAGCGCTTGGCGCAATTCAGGAATCCCGCTGGCAGGGGTGTATTTCGTCTTGCCGTTCTGGATCGCTTCGATGGCGGCTTCCTTGATGAAGGCAGGGGTATCGACTTCCGGCTCACCACCGGCAAGGGCGTAAACTTCTTCGCCCCGTGCGATCATCGCCTTGGCTTGGGCGGTGACAGCCAGAGTGAGCGAGGGTGAGACTTTGGCGATTCGTGATGAAAGTGTGTCCATGGGAGCGACGCGGTTAAAATGGATTGCCCGGCCGACCGGACAAAGCAACTGATTTTGCGCACCCCGGTCGGGCGGACGGCTTTTGTGGCGCTTGCCTGGAAAGCTGGCAAGCGAAATGGGCCTGAAACAAGCACCCGCAAGCGGGAATTTTGCCGGATCACAATTTATAATCTCAGCCCAGCAAGCCTTCGCAAGGCCAGTCGGCAATTAAATTCCCGAAATACTTAATTTCAAATTGCTTTGATCAAAATTATGTTCCATAAAGGTCCCAGAATTATGCGGCTGAGGTCGTGATTCTCCGTGCATCCGGGGGGAGGCGCTGAGGAAAACGGTCTGCCAGTGCTGATTCACCCTTAGCCTTCTCTCTCTTCGGAGGGAGAAGGTTTTTTTGTTCCTGGGACAGGCATGGAGAACTGGGATCCCAGTTTAACCAACAAAATCAAAGAATTAGCTCGATTTTATGTCACAGACTGGGTTGTGTTTACCGGTCAGGAAACGATAGGCGGTTCATCTGCGGTCCGTGGATTTCATGGGTTTAGTCCATCGGCAAAGCAGATGAACCTGCCTTTTCTGGTTCCCAATCGATCGCTGGCCCAGGCTTGATTAGAGTGAGTTGAGATGGTGAACCAAAAACGTAGCTCTGCGAAAATTTCCGTAGGGCGTCTCGGCGGCACCGTGACCGGCATTCATCACCGGGACAAAATCGAACACCTTGCCAGCCTCCTGCAAAGCGGCCACGACCTGTGCCGTTGAGGCGGGATCGACATTGTGGTCGAGTTCACCGACGAAAAGCATCAGGTCGCCTTTTAAGTTTGCAGCGTAATTCGCATTGGAATTTTCCGCGTAGCTTTCATCGACGGGCCAACCCATCCAGGCCTCATTCCACCAGATTTTATCCATGCGGTTGTCGTGGCAGCCGCAATCCGCGACAGCGACTTGATAGAAATCGCCGAAATGAAGCAGGGCAGAAAGCGCGCTTTGTCCCCCCGCGCTACCGCCGTAGATGCCGACCCGAGACAGGTCCATCCACGGGCGGGATTCAGCCGCCGCCTTGATCCACGGGATCCGATCAGGAAATCCGGAATCCTTCAGATTCTTCCAGGCGACATCATGAAATGCTTTCGAACGCCAATTGGTGCCCATGCCATCCAATTTCACCACAATGAAACCAAGCTCAGCCATCGCATTCAGACTGCTCCACGAGCTGAAGTTCTGTGGGGTGAAGAAGTCATGCGGGCCCGCGTAGATATTTTCCAGGACCGGATATTTTTTGTTCGGGTCGAAATTGCTGGGCCGGAAAATGAGGCCGTATATGTCGGTTTTGCCGTCACGCCCCTTGGCAACGAAGGATTCCGGGGCTTTCCAACCACGTTGCTCCATCGCTGAGGTATCCGCTCTGACGAGTTCGGCAACCAAACTCCCGTCACCTCCCCGGCGCAGTTCAGTCACGGGGGCCTGATCTGGGCGCGACCAGGTTGCGATTTCCCAGGTTTTTCCAGGAGAAAACTCGATCGTGTGATTCCCGTGCGATTCCGTCAGACGCGTTATTTTCACGTCATCCTCCGAATTCAAAACGATGCGGGCGTATTGGCGATGATACGGCTGGGTGGGATCCATGCCGAGGGTTTCCACCAACATTTCGACCGAACCGTTGGCTTCCTGAATATCGTCGACCTGATGGATATTCCAATCGCCGCTGGTGATCTGTTTGCGGATTTTACCGGCTCTGCCATCGATGAGATAAAGGTGGTTGTAGCCGTCGCGTTCGGATGCCCAGAGGAAGTCCGCGGAGCCAGCCAATCGATGCATCCAGGTTTTCTGGGAATAATCGATGAAGGTGTCGCTGGTTTCCTCAAGCACGATGCGGGTAACGCCCGTTTTCGGCGCAATCCCGATCACCCGCATGGTTTGATGTCCCCGGGCATTGAAAAGGAACTGAAATTCCGATGAATCGTTCAGCCATTCCAGTCGGTCGATTTTCCATGGGTTGTGGTAAAGCCCGTCATCCAGCTGGACGAGCTTCGGAGTGGCTTCGCTCAGGTCGAAGAGAACCGGGCGGCGGCGTGTGATTTCATCGCCCGGTTTGGCATAGTTGAAGGTGAGGAGTTTTGGCTGCAGCTGGTCCGGTGGGGTGCTTTGGACGATGTTGATCTGCCTCTCAGGCACCACGGTGACTCGCCAGGCGACGAGACTTTTGGAATCGGGTGACCACGACAATTCACCAGCGTATGGATGCGAGCGTGAGCCGTCTTTGGTTAATGGGATGGTGGCATTGGATTCTCGATTCTGGAGATACAGATTGTTATTTTGAATCCTGGCGCTCCATTTACCATCCGGTGAGATGCCGGGGTCCGCTGGGCGAGCGGATCGGACTTTACCAGTGATGGTCACACTCACTGGATCAGCAGCTGCGCGGACGGATGCCAAGCGACTGCCCGCCGGATTGGAAAACAGCCAAACATGGCCGGCATAGGTCTGAAATTCCCGAGTTTCGCTTGGCGGGATGGTCCCATAGTTTTTTGCAACTCCTGATTCATTGACCCATTGCACGACCAGATCTTGTGCAGTCGAGTTCTGGATCAAGACCACCGTGGGAATGTTGCTGCTGGTGCTGCGCGGGTTCGCGTTTGGCGCTGACGGGGCGATGCTTTTGGCTGGGGTGTTATCAGCCTGCAGTGAGTTTGAGGTGGTATCCCATTGCCATCTTTTTCCCAGAGCAAAGAAACGAATGCTTGGGGAACCCGTGACTGGCTTTAAACTTATCAATGGCAAATTGCCAGCTCGGACGTTTTGATGGGAATTTTGTCCCAGAGCTTTCGCTAACAGTTCCTGATCAAATGCCGCTGTGGCTTTCCCGGATTTCAGATCCACTTCGTAATACCGGGTTCCATTTGCCGATTCATCTATCTGATAGATCAGCCGCGAGTCATCATCCGCCCAGTGGGCGCGGAAGTTGGATTTATCCAAAAGTCGCCTGTATTCCCGGCCTAAGGAGTCCGCTTTCTTCATTGCGTTCCGGACTTGCAAGTCGTCCGATGAAGCCTGGAGTGGAATGATGAGACAAAGGCCGAGAATCAGGATACGGAACATGAATGGGATCAATGAATGTGTTGGGAAATTCCCAGAGGGTTTTCATCCCGCAGCTCTGGTGGCAGGGCATCTTGCGGGGCGTTTTGCCAGGCGGCCGGACGGCAGAATCGGAAAATTGCCATGGTGCCGACCGAACTACTGCGACCATCGGAGGTCGCTGGAAATGGCCCGCCATGAACCATGCTGGAGCAGACTTCGACTCCGGTTGGGAAACCATTGAAAATGAATCGGCCCGATTTTTTCCGCAGTTGATCGACGATGCCAGTATTCCACGAAATTTCATCCCCGCTGCCAAAAATGGAGGCGGTAAGCTGGCCTTCCAGCTTGGCAAGCGCTGTTTCGATTTCGCTGCTGCTGCCGAAAACGAGAATTGATGCCGGGCCGAACATTTCCGCCTGCAGCTTCGGATTCTCCAGGAATTTTGCCGCAGTGGTGGTGAATACTACGGGAGGTGCCGTATTTAAACCCCGTGCTTCTGATTTTGCCAGCAGATCAATCTCTGGTTGGTCGGCAACGGTGTTGGTGGAGGTTTGATAGGCGCGTGCGATGCCTTCGTTCAACATCACGGCTGCCGGGGCCGCAGCGATCAATGATCGGAGTTTTTCCACAAAAGGTTCGGCTCCTGTGTCAGGTAGGAAAACCAGTCCGGGGTTCGTGCAAAATTGTCCACAGCCGAGTGTGAGCGAAGCGAAGTAGGCTTCTGCCAATGCGGTGGCTTGTGGTTCCGTGGCAATGGCACTTGGCAAGATCACCAGCGGATTGATGGCGCTCATTTCCGCATAAACAGGGATCGGGCACGGGCGGGATGCGGCAATTTCCATCAGGGCGGTTCCACCTGAACGTGAACCGGTGAAGCCCACGGCAGAGGTGATGGGATGTTTCACGACGGCGACGCCGACCGTTCTTCCTCCACCACAAAGGGATGAAAAAACTCCTTCGGGCATCTCACACTCACGGGCGGCTTCGATCACGGCACCTGCCACCAGTTCGGCTGTTCCCATGTGAGATTCATGAACGATCGCAACAACCGGACAACCAGCCGCCAAAGCGGACGAGGTATCCACGCCTGCAACCGAGTAGGCGAGCGGGAAGTTGCTGGCGCAAAATACCGCGACTGGGCCGAGTGGGACCTGCATCGATCGCAAGTCGGGTTTGGCTAACGGTTGGCGATCCGGAATCGCTCGTTCGATCCGGGCATCGACCCAGGAACCTTCTTCGATCAAATCCGCAAATAGCTGAAACTGCCCCATGGTTCTAGCCGCTTCGCCGCGGATCCGTGCTTCCGGGAGCGCGGTTTCGAGCGGGGCTCGTTTGGCGAGAAGCTCCACTCGGGCGCCAATTTTCTCGGCGATGGTGCGGAGGAATTTGGCCCGCACGCTACCGGGAAGTTTGGAGTAGATTGGAAATGCCGACTTCGCGAGAGCCATGGCTTTTTCCACTTCATCCGGCGTAGCGGACCGAAAGGTCGGCTCCAGTTCTTCGGAAGTCGCAGGATTGATCGCCTTGCCGCATGAGTTGTGGCCAGTGCCGCGTGAATAGCCGATGAATGAAGTTCCTAGTAGATCGAGTGACATGAGTTTGGGGCGGGGTGGTTCGTTTTCCGCAATCGGTTAGATTGCAGGAGCAGTCGCAATTGCTTTCTCGATGATTGCAGTCGCGGCAGCGAGTTCGGCTCCTTCCAGTTCCAGTCGGGGAGCCCGTACTCGATTATTACCCATTTTGCCCTCGGTCGCCAGGGTCTGCTGCAGTTTGATCAGCTGGACGAACTTGACCACGGTGTCCATGCGAAGCATTTCCAGCATCCAGAGATAGATGGGCATCGCTTCTTCGATCCGGCCGCTTGTTGCGAGATCGAATAACTTCACGTTGTGTTTTGGAAATGCACCACCGACACCGGTAATCCAGAAGCTGGCTCCCATGGCGAACCCTTCCAAGGCGCAATCATCGACCCCGACTCCGATCGCAAGGCGGTCACCGCACAGCTCACGGATGCCGGCGATGCGGCGGACATCAGTCGAGGATTCCTTAACCGATTCGACATTGGGAAGCTCATCCGCCAATTCCTTGATATGGGCAGGAGTGAAGTCGGTTTTATAAGCTACCGGATTGTTATAAATGATGCAGGGCAGATCGGTGGCGGAAATGACAGCTTTCGTATGCGCTTTCATTTCCCGCCAATCCGAGGCGTAGAGATAAGGTGGAAGCACCATCAGGCCGCTGCATCCGTTGTCTTTAGCCGCTTTGGCAAGATCTACGGCTTCTTTCGTAGTCAGGGCTGCGATACCTGGAATGATAGGTGTGCCGGGCAGGGCGGTGGTATAGGTTTTTTGGAGCGCAACCTTTTCCTCGAAGCTCAACGTCGCGCCTTCACCGAGCGAGCCATGTGGCACAATGGCGCTACAGCCATTTTCGACCAGCCAGCGTCCATGTTCTGCCATGAGCGCATGGTCGATGGATTGATCTGCGTTAAATTGAGTGACAGTTGCGGGCATCACGCCCTTCCATTGGATCTTCATAAAGCTTGTTGTAAAAAAATCGATTCGTTCCGGTTTCAGTCCATCGGGATGCCGAACCGGAAGGGGTCTTCGGGATGGAAGTAATATGTGGATTCGCCGGTGACCCATGCGCGACCTGTGACGCGTGGCAGGATCCAGCCATCTGGCAGTTCCGAATAGGTTCCCGAGAAAACAGAGTTGAGTATTCCAGCCTGCCGCCAAATTTGCCCTGGAGCCAGATCTCCATCAGCGGCTAAGCATGCCAGTTTGGCGCTCGTTCCGGTTCCGCATGGTGAACGATCATAGGCACGCCCCGGGCAAAGTACGAAATTCCGGCTCTCTGCAAGCGCTGGATCAACGGGCGGCCCAAAGGTTTCGATGTGGTCGATGCACATGCCATCGTCTCCGGTGATACCGGAGGCTTCGAGTGCGAGCCGGACTTTCCAGGTGAAGTCGGTTAGATCATCCAGATTTTTAAATTTGATTTCAGGGCCCTGGCCTTGAATCAGGAAAAACCAATTGCCGCCCCAGGCGATGTCCCCGGTCACCACACCCCAGGTGGGAACTTCCACGCTCACGTCCTTCGCTTTTCTACGACTGGGAACATTGGCGACCTCGACGCTTCCGTCTGGATGCAGAGTCGCGGTAACCACTCCAACCGGTGTATCAATCCGATGGGAGCCGATTTGTATCTTGCCCAAATGAGCTAGTGTCACGGTGAGCCCGATCGTTCCGTGTATACACATGTTTAGGTTAGATACGTTATTGAAGAAAATCACGCCGCAGATACAATCCGCTTCATAAGCTTCACATAGCAACGCACCAACCATTGCCTCATGTCCACGCGGCTCATTACAAACCGAACTACGAAGCCAATCATGGTCTCGCTGAAGAAGTGCAGCTCGTTCAGACATGGGGCCGTTGCCCAAGTCCGGTCCACCTTCCACTACAACCCTCGTGGGTTCTCCTTCAGCGTGGGAATCAATGACCTTAAGGGCGATGGTAGACATTTCGACCACATTACTAATCGGGGTCTTGGCGTAAGGTCTAGCTATGGCTTCCGAAATCGTATAGAAAACCCAATTGCCCTTATATGAATAATTCTCCCCGTCCGATGGGTTTTGATCCATCCATGTTGCCGGTTGACCGACTTTTTGACGGTGTCTCGGACATTGTGTTTTTTATCAAGGATGCTGGCGGCAAATATTTGGCAGTGAATGATACACTGGCTACGCGTTGTGGATTGCCTTCGAAGCGAGATGTGATCGGGCGGACGACCGAAGAACTTTTCCCTGCTCCGCTTGGCTCGGCCTTCGCCGATCAGGATCGAACCCTGTTACAAGGCGGTAGCCCGATCCGGGATCATTTGGAATTGCACTTGTATCCGGGAGGCGGCAGCGGCTGGTGCCTCACTTATAAAGAGCCCATTACAGGGGCTGATGGCATTGTTACCGGCATTTGCGGGATTTCCCGCGACATCCAAATGCCGGCCGAACTGGGTGATCAATTTGCGGCTTTATCGGTCTCGATCGACTACATTCATCGACATTTTGATGAACCTCTGCGGCTGCCGGCACTCGCCGAAATGGCCGGGCTATCGGTCTATCAATTTGATCAACGCATCCGCACATTGTTCCATCTTTCAGCGGGGCAGTATTTGGTGAAAGTCAGAATCGATGCGGCATGCACCAAGTTGCGCAATAGTGACCAGGCAATTGCTGATATCGCCCTGGATTGCGGGTATTCGGATCAGTCGGCATTTTCACGCCAATTCAAGCAGGCGACGGGCATGCCACCGCTGGCTTACCGCAGGAAGTTTCGTTAGAATCGATTGACCGCCATTCCGGCCAAATCCCGGAATGGTGTTTCGCCGGTCAACAGATCCGCCATTGCGCGACCACTGACAGGGCCGAGGCTCAAGCCCATCATGGCGTGGCCCGTGGAGATGAAGAGATTTTCGATATGGGGCGCGTTCCCCAGATAGGGGATTCCATCTGGTGAGACGGGCCGAAGACCAGCCCATGGTTCGATGGATGAAAAATCGACTCCGTCAAACACTGGGAAATAGTCGACGATGGAATGGATGATGCCTTCAACCCGGTTGCGATTCACATGAGTGCCCATGCTGCCCACTTCCATCGTGCCGGCAATCCGCAGACGCCCGTCCATGGGAGTTACCGCGACTTTCGCTTCACTCAAAATGGAACACAATTGAGGAAGCTGCGGTGGGGAATCAATGGTCAATGAATAGCCTTTCCCGGGCTGTAGCGGTAAGCGCAGTCCGACATTTCTTAGCAGTTTCGAAGTCCAGGAGCCGCCGCAAATGACGAATTGATCGCCCTCAAATCGCTGGCCGGATCCTTCCACGGCAGTGATCTTGTCCGGGGTCCGGATGATCCGGTCGATTTCAATTTCCTGATGAATGGTTCCACCCATGCTCAAGACGCGACGGGTGATGGACTCGAGAAATCGTTGAGGATCTAAATGGCAATCTTGAGGAAAATGCACGGCCCCGGCGATGTTCATGGTGACGGATGGGTCCACCATTGCCGTTTGTTTGGCGTCCAACACTTCAGCCTGGATGCCAAGTAGCCTGGCCATATCGGCGACTTCGGCCTCCGCCTCCAATCCCTTGCCGGATTTGCAAAGCATCAGCAAACCTCGCTTCACCAGGCCAAAATCTTCGTCCGCCGTGAGTTCCTCGAATAACCGGCGGCTTTCCAGATTCAAATCACGCAGCAACTCGACACTGTGCTCAACGTGGCGCGCATTGGCATAGCGTAGAAAGAGCCAGCCCCAGCGCATCAGATCCGGATTCAGGCTAGGGCGGACATAAAACGGGCTTTTCGGGTTCAGTATCCAGCGAAGGCCTTTGGCGACCATGCCCGGGGCCGCCAGTGGAATGAAATGGCTGGGAACGATCATACCGGCATTTCTTGCCGAGCAATTGTCGATCCCGGGCTTGCCGCGATCGACCAAGGTGACTTCCATTCCCTTGCGGAGTGCGTAGTAGGCGGTACAGAGCCCGATCACCCCACCACCTACTACGACCACCCGGCTCTTTTTCATACGATGAGTCTACCGTATAGGTCTTTGCCGGTTCTATAGTGATTTTTCCATAAATGGTGCCCAATATTTGGTCCCCGAGGCTGGGAAACTGCAATTCGATCACACTTTTTTCAACCACGACTGCAGCCGTAGGAGAGCTGTCCGCCCGATCAGGAGCGGGTTTTGGGTATCGTGGAAGTAGACTTTCGTTCTGTTTCTTTCGGTAACTACCAGATCTTTAATGCGTGAAACATTGATGATCATGGAACGATCCACGCGCCGGAATCGCTTCGGTGGCAAACGTTCTTCCCAGTGACTGAGGGTGCGATAGGCGATGGTCTTGGTGCTGTATGGGGTAGAAATTTTCGAGTAATTGCCGTTTGCCTCGATATAATTGATTTCCTCCACCGCAATTTGCCGGGGAGAGGAGTTATGACGAAGAACGATCGAGTCCTGGATGGGGAATCTACAGCTCGTAGAATCATTTTTCTGCAAACCAGGCGAAATCAATCGATCAAGCGTTGCCGTCAACCGGGAGGGAAAGACTGGCTTTACCAAGTAATCAATGGCATTGGCCTCGAATGCTTTTACGGCATAACCCGTGTGCGCGGTGACAAAGACAACCTTTGGCATTGGAGTCAGATGGGACAGAATATCAAAGCCATTGGTTTTTTTGAGTTCGATATCCAAGAACACGAGCTCAGGTGAATGCTGAGTGAATAGCCTGATGGCTTCTTCTGGGTTGCCAGTAGACGCGATCAGATAAATTTCAGGCCGTTTCTCCAGTAATCGCTTGAGGCGTTCCCGCGCTGCTGGTTCGTCTTCAACGATCATCGTGCGCCAAACACGTTCGGTATGGCTGTCCTTAGCTTCGTCCGAATTCGCATTCGGCTGATGCATGGTATTTGGCTGGCGCGGCATGGGGCGGATGGAACAAAGCGAATCTCAAAAAGTATCTCCTGCTATTAAGAATTGTGAGATTTTTGTAAAACGGAATTATGATGATTATGGGCAATTATTTGTAATCTCTAGGTTTGGTTGCGAAATGGCAGCAGCGATGATGAATGTTAGATTCATGGTATATTTGGAAAATCGTCGATCAAATATGATATCGATAATGGTGTATTGACAAAATGCCTAAGTTTTTCCCGTAAGATTAGTGGCTTGCTGGATTATTGTGTCTTGTGTAGGAGCCATTTTGAAGATTTCAGAAAATATGGAATTGCATCTTCTATAGGTCTGAAATAGCTGGAGCACCGAGTTGAGTGCGAATTCTCCAATAGCTATTTCAAATCAAAGGGGATTTCAGGCTCAAGGTCGATGGGCTCGGCTTCCGTTTGTCTGTAGATATCAGATTCTCTTTTGGCTGATTTACACGTTCTTCTCATTCCCAGTTCATTTGATTGGAATGTATTATGTCGTCAAATGGCGAGGGCCAGTCCATATTTTTGTATTAATTCGTATCATTGATACTTTCGCGTCGATTGTTTTGACAACTGGATGGTCTGGGATGCTCAAACGATCTCGAGAGAGAAATATTGGATTTATAAAATCGATCGGATTGATCAGTTTATTGGCCGCAAGTGCTGTTATTTTTATCCATTTTATAGTGAGGGTTTTGGTGATTATGCCGATTGCCCACCATTATCAAAAACCGAGGCTTTGGGACCCGGGTAATAAACTTGCCTTACATTTGGCGGCGGAATCCTATTTGTTCCTCCTGCATACAGGCTGGTGCGCCATTTATTTGCTGATCGCCTACCTCAAGGATTCTAGAAAGAAGGACCAAGCGCTCAGGGACTCACAATTGCGTCTTCAACAGGCCGAATTGTTGATGCTTCGCTCCCAGATCAGACCACATTTCTTATTTAATGTCATGAATTCGCTTCTAAACGAAGTGAGTGAGAATGGTAAAGCGGAGCAGGTTATTGAAAATTTGTGCGTGTATTTGCATCACTGCTTGATGTATCGCGAGCAAATTTGGGTGCCGCTAGATCAGGAGATGCAAGCACTCCAATGTTTTATCTCAATCGAGCAACGCTGGTTCTCGGATTCCTTACATGTTACCATAGTTAATCAGCTACAAGGTGCCGGGGTGTTGGTCCCCGGTGTCATCGTTCGACTTTTGATCGAGAAGGCTTTGATGCTGGCTCGAGAAAGGATTCCTCATCAGCAAGTGATCGTGTTCCGTTCAAGTTTTCGGAACGAAGTGTTATTGATCGAGTTGGGGGCGAAAATCGAAGGTGTATGGGGCGGGGTAGGAGTCGAAGTTTTGGCGAAACCAGACCTTTATCAAATACGCGAGCGGCTTGATCAATTGCTGGCCAACCAGCATCGGTGCACCGTGGAGCTTTCTCATAGCCAATCAGCACTCCAGATCAAAATTCGCAATCCACCGATGGTCTTAATATCCTGATCCTGTTTTACTTATCCATTCATCCGTTTGATAATGCCATCTTCAATTTCCATCAAACTCGGCTCGGCATGGCGTAGGATTCCTTTTTTTTGGAGATTCCAAACCATGATCTGGGGCGGGTATGCTCTGGCTTCATTTCCAATTTATTACGTAGGATTACGGTACGGAATGAAGTGGAGCGCCCCCGCAGTCAGCTTTATATGGGTCAAGGCTGTGGATGCCTTGATGTCGTTGATTGTAAGTTCTTTGATGGGATGGTTCTATGAGTGCAGGCTTTTTCTATCCTTAAAGTTGTCGATTCAGGCACTGCTAGCGGTGATCGTCTCCGTTTGTGTCACGCTGATTTGGCATTTTGGCATCGTTCCGGATCTTTTTGTGCCACTCTACTCTAATCTTGGCCGATTTGCGAAGTGCTCCCCCTCGGATTCCCCGGTATTTCACTTTGGGGTACTGACCTATTTTTTCCTGCTTTTTACCGGTTGGAGCATGTTTTGGCTCATGGCAAAGCGCTCCCTCGATCGGCGAGAAGAGCAGATTGGACTAGATGAAATGCTGAGGCGGCAGCAAGAGGCGGAAATTCATTTACTGCGATCACAGATACCACATCGTTTTGTGTCGGAAGCACTGGAGTTGATTCGAAATGAATCGGCGGGAAACCAAAAATTAGATCACTTACTTGATGCCATTTCAAGCTATGTGAGCCGAAATTGGGGCACTCAGCTAAATTCACTGGTCCCTTTGAGCGAAGAAATTGGGGCTTCCCGCGAATATTTTGAGATCGAGAAAATCCGGTTTGGTGATGAGTTGCGTCTACAGCTGGATATCGATCCAGCGAGCCTGGGGATCGAGATACCCGCAGTCCTGATTCAGCCTCTCCTTGAGAATGCGGTGAAATATGGTCGGATGTCCTCAGGCCAGACGCTTCTCGTTCGGATAAAATCGAGTCTAGCTGAAAATCGATTGACTCTAGAAATTTCCAATACGGGAACTTGGTTTGAGCGCCATGCGGATGACCGGAATGACGTCGGCGGCATTGGCCTGGCGAACGTGCGGAGTCGACTGGAGCTTCTCTATCCCGGGGCGCATGAATTTGAGATCAGCTCAACGGATGGATGGGTAACTGTCAAAATCGTCATTATCGGCTCCGGAGGGACTCGCCATTCCGAGGGAAGATCATAGTAAATCGCGCTAGCTGTTAGATTTTCGGAACTGCAATTCTTTCTTTTTCAGCGATTTGCGGAGTTTCTCTGAAAATTTTTCAAAAAACATGAAGAAACGGATTGACGATGGGGGCGGGTTTGGTCTAGGGTCCGCCCGTCGCCACGACGGAGGGCGA
>NZ_JAENIJ010000029.1 GCF_016595435.1 Luteolibacter pohnpeiensis | reverse complement strand
ACTGGAGCAACTGGAGCAACTGGAGCAACTGGAGCAACTGGAGCAACTGGAGCAACTGGAGCAACTGGAGCAACTGGAGCAACTGGAGCAACTGGCGCAACTGGACCTGCAGGCACCACCTCATGGGACGGCCTTACCGATGTTCCGACGAATCTACTGGATGGCGACAACCAGACCCTCTCGTTAGGGACCGATGGAACTCTCTCGATCTCAGATGGAAATAGCGTCATCCTGCCAGGAGCCTCGAATATTTATGTTGCCGACGGAACGCTGACTGGCGATCGCGTGGTGACTCAGGACTCGAATACCTTGTCCTTTTCCACCAGCGGCACTGGCCGGGTGGGGATTGGAACCACAACTCCGGATGCCAGCGCCATTCTCGACCTGACTGATTCGAACAAAGGGTTTCTGCCGCCACGGGTGCAACTGACCAGCAACGTGGACACGGTCACGATCCCATCACCCGCAACAGGCTTGATTGTTCATAACATCGAAGCGGCAGGCTCTGGCGCAGCAGCTGTCGACGCCAACACCATGTACATGTGGGATGGTGAGGAATGGAACCGCATCGTCACCAGTAAGGACTCTTTAACTGGTGGTACGAATCCGTTCGAGATCGGAGAAATCAGAAGCTGCATGATGGTCGTTCCCTATGCCACCTTCAGAGCAAATTCAGGCAGCCGCAGATTAATGTCCGGGAAAGCTGTCGGGAATGTGACTACCACCAACCGTCAAGTAGCCAGTGAGTTGGCAACGAATAATCCTGATTACGTTTATATCAACGGGCTTAGACTCGATTTCATGGAATCAACGACGAATGGTAACACTTCTCCAAAATTTTATAATACCACCAGCGATTCCATTTCATTCAGCATCTCCTCACTCTCAACAAATAATGCTTATATTACAGGAGCCAATACTGTAATTGCAACTGATGCATATTCTTACAGAATTGATGGAAACGATGACTTCTCAACCACTGCGACATATGCCGAATATGTCAACGCCATGGTAACCTTCCCCAATGGAGAATGGTATAACTGCACATTCCATGCTACGACCGACGGTTCGAATTACTATTATTTCTTCGTCACCGCCCAACGACTTAATTAATATCAGTCTCGAACTAGGCTAAACCACTAATCCACCTGGAAAGGATTTTTTCTTTCCTGGTGGATTTTTCGTTTTTTGAGTCCGGGAATCAACTAATCGCCTCCCATACGGGCCTGTCGCTGGCGAACTTTGCCTGCTTTTGCCGGAGGATTTTGGCGACCCCAGGCACACATCGCATCCAGAATTGGCATCAAGGTTTCGCCGTGAGGAGTCAGGCTATATTCCACTTTCGGGGGGACCTGCTGATAAACTTTTCGCCGGATCACCGCATCGCGTTCCAGCTCCCGAAGTTGTTGCGTGAGCATCTTCCCACTTGCCTGCGGAATCAACCGACCCAATTCACCGGAGCGAAGTGGCCGCGCTGCTAAAAAATGCAGGATGTAGGGCTTCCATTTACCGCCGATCACCTCAAGGGTGAAAGTAATTGGACATTCTTGCTGATTCATTATCAATAATTAGCACTTTTAAGTTAGTAAGTGACAAAATGGTGGGTAATTGCCGATTTGGGAGTTTCGGCCCATGGTTGGCTCATGTCGAATATTTTGATCGTCCACGCTCACCACGAACCGAAAAGCTTTTCCTCTGCACTAGCTCAAACGGCTAAAGAGGTGCTCACACGTCAAGGGCATGAAGTCGTATTTTCAGACCTTTACGCGATGAAATTTGATCCCGTATCCGATCGGAGAAACTTCCGTAGCGTCGCAAACCCCGACTATCTGAAGCAGCAAGTTGAAGAAACTTATGCGACAAATCACAACGGCTTCGCGGCGGATCTTGAGACAGAAATGCGCAAGATCGAAGCGTGTGACCTGCTGATATTTTCCTTCCCGCTGTGGTGGTTTTCCATGCCTGCCATCCTCAAAGGCTGGGTGGACCGTGTGTTTGCGTATGATCGATTCTATGGAGCCGGGCGATGGTATGATACCGGCCATTTCCAAGGAAAACGGGCGATGGTTTTGATGACGACGGGAAGTGATGAAGAAAAATATTCCGGCCGAGGACCGCATGCCTCTCTTGAAGTCCTACTGGCACCCATTCACCACGGAATTTTTCGCTTCAATGGATTTTCCCCGCTCTCTCCATTCGTGGCCTGGAGCGCTGCCCATGGCACCGATTCTGATCGTGGATTGGTCATCGAAGCTTGGAAGCAACGCCTGAAAAACCTTCTGACTGAAACTGCTTTACCAAATCCCGCTGCGGAGCTGTGAAGACGAGGCTCAAATTGCCATCCATTCAGAATTTACCAACTCATTGCCAGGATTCGGTGGCGACAGAGTCAGAATCGGGCCATTTTTGGATTTCGGAATCCACTGGTAGGCATTTAGTGTCGCCGCGTGGTGAAGGATTCCCTGGATGGGCATTGGCGGACAGACGGGAAATTCTTCCGCGTCGGGGATCGTCGTGTCTGGATCAAGGCGGTGACTTATGGCCCCTTCCCCGGTGGCTGGCCGGATTCGTTCGATTCGGATTTTTCCCAGATCGGTGCCGCCGGATTCAACAGTTTGAGGCTCTATGAACTGCCCGAAAAATCGTTGTTGGACGCTGCCGCAAACCATGGATTCAAAGTATTTGGCGGTCTGAATTGGCGAATGAATGCGGATTTCCTGGACTGCCCCGCGCTGTTTTCCGCCGCAGCGGTCCAGCTTCAGGAATACTTGCGCGAAACAGCGCAGCACCCGGCACTAGCGGGGATTTTCGTCGGGAATGAAATCCTCGCAGACCTGGTCCGCTGGATGGGACCTGTGGAAGTTCGGGAAAAAATCGAAGAACTGATCACCATCGGTAAGTCACTGGCACCAAATGTATTGTTTGCCTACGCCAATTACCCGAGCACCGAGTATTTGGAGCCGGAAAATGCGGACTTCAGCGCGTTCAACATCTACCTTGAGGATCCAAAGGCGTTCCGAAATTACATGCAGCGCTTGCACCACATCGCAGGCGATCGACCCCTCGTGATTTCGGAATTCGGATTGGATTCGCAGCGAAATGGCCTGGAAAAACAGGCCGAAGCCTTCCGCTGGGCATGGCAAATTGCCGCTGAACAGGAAGTCGCTGGAATGACCGCCTACTCCTGGAGCGACCGCTGGCTCAACAATGGTGAAGAAGTGCTCGATTGGGATTTCGGCATCACCGATCGCGCGGGGAAACCGAAGCCCGCTTTGCAGGCGATTCGAGAAGCCCTACCCAACTTTCCAGCAGCTCTGCAATCGGACCTCTCCATCTCGGTCATTGTTTGCACCAGAAATGGAAAAGGCCGCATCGAGGCATGCCTGGAAGCGATTCAGCAAATCCGCGGTGGGCATTTCGAGACCATCGTAGTCGATGATGGCTCAACAGATGGCACTGGTGACGTGGTGGCCGAGCAGTTTCCGTGGGTGCGATTGCTGAGATTGCAACCTGGCGGTCTCAGCGCCGCGCGAAATGCGGGAGCCGCTGCAGCAGTTGGAAAAATCCTCGCCTTCACCGATGACGATTGCGAACCGGACAAGGAGTGGTTGCCGCGATTGAGGGAAATTTTCGAGACCGGAATGTATGCAGCTGTCGGTGGACCCAACCTTCCACCCGCGCCGAAATCCTGGCAGGCAGCGGTTGTTTGCGCCTCACCCGGAGCACCGAGCCATGTCATGTTGAGCGATGTGGAAGCCGAGCATCTTCCAGGCTGCAACCTGGCGGTGACCAAGGAGGCTTTCGATGCAATCGGCGGATTTGATCCGATTTTTCGCACGGCGGGGGATGACGTGGATTTCTGTTGGAGACTCAGGTCAGCAGGCTACCGGCTGGGCTTCGCGGCCGGCGCGTTTGTGTGGCATTGGCGTCGGCCTTCGCTGGTCGCGTTTCTCCGTCAGCAGCTGGGATACGGTCGCGCGGAGAAACTCCTGATCGGCAAGCATCCGGAAAAATTTTCCAAACACGGCCAGGCGAAATGGGATGGATTCATCTATGGCGGCGGCCCTGTCCGGGCTGTCCGAGATTCGGTGATTTACCACGGCGCCATGGGAAATGCCGGCTACCAATCGGTGCTAAATCGAATGTTGCCGCTTCGTGGAATCGCAGCCGATTTCGATCATTTCAAATCCAGAGCAGCGCTCGCACTGATCCATTTCCTGCAGCCTCGTCTGCGTGCGTGGGAGCGAAACCGGCGCTGGTGTTTCAGCGCAAAACGAGTTCACGGGATTTCGCCACCCAGCCCGGTCGCCACTTTCGCGATCTCAAGCCGAAATGGCATGGATCGCCACGATTTCATCCGTTCTCTGCTTTCCGATGGTTGGTCAGCTGGCGGCAACCTTGATTCATGGGACGTCGAGAAAAATGGGACCCGGCTGCTGCTTGCGACGGAGCGCGGAGAAAATCAGGAAACCCGGACATTGGTTCGCGTCTGGGGAGACGACTCACCGGAACTGCGCCAGTGGTTTCACTCGCAAGCAGCGAAGTAGATCCAATTTTTGAACAAATCGCGCTCTTTCGGACGATAGCCTATAAAATCAAAACCCCCGGGAGTGATCCCGAGGGCCTTGATTGTTCTACAAAAGGTCCCCGTTGGACCTAAAGATGGTTGAAAAATAATTCGCAATGCAGATTCTCTTGCCGATTCTGTGCTGCGGTCGCTCAGCGACTGTTCCTAATCACTAGTCAATCTGCACAATTTGTCAACTCGGTATTCGAGGATTTCGCATCGAATTTTACCGGATCATCGGAAATCGGTGAAAAATCGATCATGGAAATCGATAACCGGCGGTTGCCGGGTGCCATGTGGAGGGCTAAAGAGTCGGTCGTGAGCCTGAAAACTAAGGATTTTGACTACCATTTGCCTGAGGAATTGATTGCAGCGCGGCCGCTTGAAGAGCGCTCTGCATCCCGGATGATGGTGGTGAACCGGGCTGCGGGAACGATCGAGCACCGCATGTTCGCCGAATTCCCGACTTTTTTGAAACCGGACGACTTGTTGGTTCTCAACGATACCAAGGTGATCCCGGCGCGACTTTTTTCCGACGATGGCCGGACCGAATTGCTCTGCTTGGATCGGCTTTCGCCATTGGAGTGGCGGTGTCTGGCCAGGCCGGGGAAACGCATGAAAGTCGGGCGCGAAGTCGTTGTCGGCGGCATCACGGGCCAAGTCACCGAAGTTTTCGAAAATGGGGATCGGTTGATCCATTGGGAAAGTGAGCTGGACCTGAACCGGCACGGCCATCTGGCGCTACCGCACTACATGGGGCGGGACGATGAGGAATCGGACCGGGACCGGTATCAGACGGTTTTCGCCAGGGAGGAAGGAGCGATCGCCGCACCAACCGCCGGGCTGCATTTTACGCCGGAAATGTTGGTAAAGCTCAACCATGCGTTTTTGACCCTGCACGTCGGCGTCGGAACGTTTCGCCCGGTGAGCGCGGAGGTGGTGGCGGATCACGTGATGCATTCGGAGAAATATCACCTTTCGGCGGAAACCGCCCGGCGGGTGAAAACAGCGGAGCGTGTCATCGCCGTCGGCACCACCGTCACGCGGGTGCTGGAATCCCTGGGGCCGGAAATTCCGTCAGAGGGGAAAAGCGGAGCGACGGATATTTTCATCCACCCACCTTACCAGTTTGGCGTGATCGATGGCTTGCTGACGAATTTTCACCTTCCGCAAAGCACGTTAATCATGCTGGTGAGTGCGTTTGCCGGAAAGGAGCTGGTGCTGGAAGCCTATCGCCAAGCGGTGGCGGAGCGTTACCGATTTTACAGCTACGGCGACTGCATGTTGTTGATTTGATGAAGTTCACAGGGGAGGATGGCGGCGATGAAGCTGCTATCTTGGAATGTGAACGGAATGCGGGCGGTGCTCGGCAAGGGATTTGGCGATTTCGTCTCTGCGGAGCAGCCGGACATTTTATGCCTGCAGGAAACCAAGGCGCGGCCTGAGCAAGTGCCGATGCCGCCGGAATTGGACGGCTATCATGCTTTTTGGAACTCCGCGCAGAAACCCGGCTATTCCGGCGTCGCCGTTTTTACCCGCAGCGAACCGATCGAGGTTCAAGAAGGAATGGGATTTGAAGATCACGACAAGGAAGGCCGCGTGCTCACCCTCGAATATCCTGATTTCATCCTGGTGAACGTCTACACGCCGAATTCTCAGGATGGCTTGCGCCGGCTGCCTTACCGGATGGAGTGGGATGAGGTTTTCCGGCAGCACCTGATGACGCAGGCGCTGAAAAAACCCGTCATCTTTTGCGGCGATCTGAACGTCGCGCACCAGGAAATCGACCTCGCCAGACCCAAGGACAACCGGATGAGCGCCGGCTTTTCCGATGAGGAACGTGCGGGCTTTGGCAAACTGCTCGATTCCGGATTTACCGATAGTTTCCGCCATCTGCACCCGGAAACACGCGACGCATATTCCTGGTGGTCGTATCGCGGCGGAGCACGCGGCCGGAATGTGGGCTGGAGAATCGACTACTTCGGACTTTCGACCCCCTTGGTGGATCGGCTCAAATCCGCAGAAATCCTGCCGCACGTCATGGGATCGGATCACTGCCCGGTGAGCATCACCTTGGCTTGAACCGCTTTGCTTCGGGCGGCTTTGGGCCAATGAGCGGACACCCGGGAAAGAAAAAACCGCAGGGCCGGTAGGCGCCTGCGGTTCGGGAAATCTGTAATTTGAAGGATGAATTAGGAATCGGCTCCAGCCTCGGATTCCTTATCAGTGTTTTGGGAAACTTCCTTCATTTGAGTTTCCAACTGATTAATTTTTGTTTCGCGGTCGTGCAGTGTGTTTTTGAGGTCAGCACTGCTTTTTTCGACACTATTAAGCTTATCGCCGATTTCCTTGGCGTGAGCTTGCAGAGCGTCGAGCGCTTTACCCATCTTGGCAGTACGGTCCGCAGACTTCTTCAGTTCCTCGGCTTTCGCTTCGAGTTCCTTCTTGAGGTCAGCATTGTTTGACTGGTTGCTGGCGATGGTTTCCTGAGCAGCTTTGAGCTCCTCACGTGCCGACTTGAGTTCACCAACAGTCTGTGCATGGGCTTTTTCAAGCTCTGCAGTGCGCTGATTCAATGCCTCACGGCTTTCGGCGATCTTACCGGCTTCTTCCTTGGCAGCGGCGATCTGGCCAGCCATCTCCTGCTCCTTGGCAGCGGATGCTTTTGCCATTTCAGCGCGCTCCGTGTTGCCTTTCTCGATCTGACCTTTCATCTCGGAAATTTGCTGTTGCGCCTCGTTACCGGCCGCTTTCAGGGCGACGATTTCGGTTTTGAGATCAGCAACCGCAGTTGGCTTTTGGAACTCGGCACGGACGGCGAGAACGTTCTTTTCGATTTCGGAGAAGTTCTTCAGCGACTCCTGCATTTGATCGCGGAGAGCGAGGAGCTTCTGGTGAGCTTCTTCACCCAGTTTGAGCTGACCGGCCAAGGTCTCTGCCTCGTGCTTCCATTTTGCTTGTTCGTGGCGTGAGTCGTTCAGTTGACCGCGGGTCTCGGCAAGCTGCTTGCGAGCTTCCTCAAGCGCCTTTGCAGTTTCTGCCTGCTCCTGTCGGCTTGCTTTGAGCTGGGCAAGCGCTTCATCGCGCTGTCCGACTGCTTCGCTAGCCTGAAGGCGGGCATTCTTGATCGTTTCGGAAATGGCGGCGAAGCTCGCATCGAGCTGAGTGCCGACATTTTCAACAACGGCTGGTGTGGTGGCGACTGGCGCTGCTGCGTCCTCCGCCCGGAGGGTAGGAGCCAACGCCAAGGCGAGGCCCAACAATGTTGCGTATGTAGTGGATTTCATGAATTTTGGAGAATCAAATTCACCCGACAAATACCAACAAGACAGCCTCTGGCAAAGCCTCTTTTACATCTAACAAGATATTTAGGAAAAGTTTAGCATCTTTTGTCAACTACTCGTGTCAAAACGATGAATCATGGCCGAAAATGGGCTATCGAGACTCTGGAGCATCGAGGCACAGCGCTTCAAGAATCGCTCGCGCAATCGGACCACGGACTCTTCCGACTGCCCCGCTACCTTGGGCCATCACCGCCACGGCATAGCGCGGATTTTCCGCCGGAGCGTATCCGATGAACCAGGCATGAGCTATGGCTCGCCCCCGATCCATTATTAGACCCGTGCCCGTTTTTCCACTGATCTTGACCAAATCACTGCGAGCCGATTGCCCCGTGCCACCGGATGCGTTGACGCAATCTTCCATGCCAAGGCGGATCGTCGCGAGATCACGCTGATTCCACCCGAGCTTGACCAGGTCCGCGCGCAACTGAGGCGGCTCATCCAGTGCAACCCGCGGCACCCAAACTTTGCCACCATTGCCGATGGCCGCAGCCAGCACTGCAAGCTGCTGGGGACTTGCACGTGTAAAGACTTGTCCAATCCCGACAAGTGCAAGGGACCGCTGGGAAATTGGATTTTCATCGCCGGCCTGCGACGAGATTTTCTCCAAACCCAGCACTTCCGCTGCGATGTCCAATTCCTTCTGGCCCATCATCATGGCAAGTTGGCTACGATAACAATTGCAGGCATTGGCGATTCCAGCTCGTAAACCCAGCGGTCCATGGCTGTTTCCATACGAATTTTTTATCCAACAGTTAATCTTTGCACCATCGACGCTAAGTGAGCCCGTGCAGTCGAAAACGGCATGCTCCCCTTGCCCGGTGCGGGCTGCTGCGACTGCAGCTACCAAACTGTAAGTGGCTCCCTGCACAAACTTAGCGGTTGTCTGGTCAAGCAACGGCTGATTGGGATCTTTGCTCAACTTTTTCCAATACCCCGGTTCAATCTGGGGAACGAACTGCTGCGGCTCAATTTCCGGAACTGAAGTACTCGCCAGCACTTCACCATTCCGACAATCCAATACCACCACCGCACCGCGCTCCACTCCAGCATTCTGAATCGCAGTCTCAACGATTTGCTGGGCCTTCAAATCCAGCGTAAGCCGGACATCATTTCCAGCGGCCAATGACTGGTCGAAATTTTTCTCCGCGCCCGAGACTCCGATGAATCGAGGAGATACCCACCCGATCTGATGCGCTGCGGCTTTGCCGTGAGGGTACTGGCGCATTTGGTCACCTGAACTTTCCGCCAAAACCAATCCATTCCGATCGAGAATCCTGCCCCGTACGACAACTTCAGGCTCGCCTGCACGAAGCATCGCCAGCGGCCCCCCAACAAAAACAGCGAGGGTCGCAAAACCAAGCATCAGCAAACGACTCGCCGCTCGACGATTTTTGGTCGGGTCCAACAATCCGCAAATTCGGTTATCCAGTCCGGACGACCTCGCCATGCCGAGCGCCATGGTTGGGATTTTGTCGATGCTGAAATCCGCCCCGAGCTCCAGCATCTGCGCTGCGTAATCACTGGATCGGACGCCATGCCTCAACACCGCATCGTCGCAGGCATTTTCCTGTTCGATCCGTAATTGCCGGACCGCCCACCATGCCAATGGATTGAACCAATGCAGCGCCAACGCCAGATGCGCGATCCATAACGCAAGCGGGTCGTTACGCCGCAAATGCGAAAGCTCATGCAGCAGCACCGCGCGGATTCTCTCATCCGGCCATGTCTGCGCTTTCTCAGGCAGCAACACGACTGGCCTGAAAATGCCCCAAACCATCGGCATCTGCGCAGCATCGCCGAGCAGGATCGTCACGCGGCGCCGGATGCACAAATCCGCTTTGAGGGTCTCACAAATCTCGAACAGTGGCCCTGAATCCAAGCGGTGTGCTTTGGACTTTTTGCGTCGCAAGCGCATTGAACTGATCCCTAGCGGAACTGCCAGAACTGCCGCACCCACGAACCACACCCCAATCAGATCACTTACCGGAACTCGAAAAATCTTTGGCTCCGCAGACGCCACGGATGCCGGGGTTTTCGGCTCAATCGCTGTGGAAAATCCAGCTTCCGGCACGTCATCCGCCGGGAGCAACTCCTCCACATTCAGAATTTCAGCGGGCTGTTTGCTTGGCTCCGCCGCCAATACCTGCGCTGGTTTTTGCAGCAACAAACGCGGTGCTTCCTCCCAGCGCATCCACGATGGCAGAACCTTCCAAGCTGGCAAAATTCGGTAACCGAAAGGGAGTAATATGGCCCCGACCAATGCGCACACCCATACCAAATGCCGCTGCGCCGCAGAGGCACGGCGCAGGCAAACGGCGACCAGTGCCGCCAACGCGAGCAACAAGCCAACCTTCGCAATGCCATCCAGCGCATGCAGAAAAAACGAAGCGGCCGACGCGGATCCGACCAATACCAGCCGAAGATTCATGCTATCTGCCCTCCTTCCTCGCTTGTTCGATGAGGGCCTTGAGCCGGGCTAGCTCTTCTTCGGGGATCGAGCGCCGCTCGGTAAGATGTGCGGCCAAGGCTTCATCGAGCGAGCCGCCGAAAAAAGTATCGATCACATGCTGCAGCGCTTTCTTGCCGATCCCCTGTTTCGACTGCTTTGGCTGATACACCACTTCCCGCCCCTCGCCGACCCGCTTGAGAAATCCCTTTTCCTCCAAGATGTGCATCATCCTGCGCACCGCCATCGGGGTCGGCGGGTCCGCCAAGGCAGCAACCACTTGATTCACCGTTGCCTCGCCACAGCGAAACACCACGTCCATAATCTGCCGCTCACGGCGACTCAGCTCGATCGGATCGGTCATGCGCTAATTTTTTAACGCATAAACCCCAAACGTCAATCTTTGCGTTAATTTTTTAACTCAAGTAAGCGAGAGGCTCTGGTTAAAGGATGCAGTTGCCGAAATTGGCCGGGATTTGGCGCTTAGTCTTTGCGTTCCAGAATTTCGACCTCGTAGCCATCTGGATCGGTCACGAATGCCATTTTCCGGTCGCCGCTGGTGAATTTCTCGCGCCAGCCGGATGGCCAGATTTCGATGCCGGATTTTTCCACCCGATCGCAGTAGTCGATGATGTCCGGCACGCCCAATGCGGTGTGCATGAGGTCCTCCGGACAGGTGGTGGTGTAATCCGGCGAATAAGTCAGTTCAAGGAACACCGGGTTTCCAGGCAATTCCATGAACACCAGTTTGTTACCTTGGGGTGAATCTTTCCGTTCGCCCTCGATGTAGCCGAGCTTTTTGTAGAAGGCGATCGAGAGATCGAGATCACGGACACGGATGCGGGTATGCAGAAATTTGATTTTCACGCGGCCAAGTTTGCCCAGAAGTCGCGGATTGCCAAACCGTGATTTTGCGGAACTCAGCGGTTTTCCAGAGGATCGATGCCCC
This sequence comes from Luteolibacter pohnpeiensis, assembly GCF_016595435.1. GTDB lineage: Bacteria > Verrucomicrobiota > Verrucomicrobiia > Verrucomicrobiales > Akkermansiaceae > Luteolibacter > Luteolibacter pohnpeiensis. Next base: position 42,754 of record NZ_JAENIJ010000029.1, on the reverse strand, counting down.
AGGGCAGGAGCCGCTCGCGGGCGATTTCACGAAATTTCTGGCGTTTTTCCTCCGGCAGTCGCTTGCCGATCCGGATCACCGTGCCGATGCCGATGCGGCGCACGTCCCGGCCGATGCCCGTGCGCACCGCGCGCATTTGGACCCGGGTTTGTTCCAGCTCTTCGCCGACCGCCTCTTGCTCGGCAGCGGTCAGATCCAGCTCTTTGGTCAGATTTTTCTCAAGCCGGTTGAACATGAGGTCGACGGGCCCGCTGCTCCGATTCGGGTTGCGCAGATTTTCACGAAATGTCGCCTGGAGGCGCTTCGAGATCACCATGGAGGTGACGCCAACGCCACCAACGGCGCCAAGCAGAAACATCAGCACCAGCAGCGCGATGGCTTTCATGGACACTCGGGATTTCGATGGCGTGGTGAGTTCGGTCGACATGATCGGTTGGATTAAAAAGCAAAGCTCATCAGAAGCGAGAGGTCTTCGGTCGCGCGGTAGCCGCCGTAGCCAATCAGGCCCGTCGCCAAAACACAGCAACCGAAGGCAAAGCGAACGCCCCAGTGGTGTGAGGAAGAGAGTAGAATCTCAGCAAGATTCGGCTTCGGCCGGGAAGGCCTGCGGGATGGGATCGCCGCGAGCACGGCGTGCCGGACATCGATCACGGGCGGTGTCGCCGAGCGCGCACGCTGCGAAAGATCAGTCCAGGATGGGGTTTCGTGGTCATTCATAGCGGTAGCCGAGTTGGGATAAGGTTTTTTGCAGGGATTTGCGGGCTCTGAAAGCTTTGACTTTGGCTTTGGCGCGGCTCCAACCGAAATGGCCGGCCGCTTCCTCCATCGACATGCCGTGGAGGTGGATCAGGGTGAGGAGCGCCTGATCATCGGCAGGAAGTTTGGAAAGCAACACGCGGGCTTCTTCCAAAGCTGCGTTGGCCGGATCCTGGTCCTCCGGCGCGGAACTTTCGGGGAGAATTTCCAGGTATTCGATCGGTGAACGTTTTTGCTTCCGGCAGTATTCAAGCCCGGTGCGAACGGCGATTCGCTTGAGCCAATGCACGAAGGGTTGCCTCGGTTCCCAATCGGGCAAGGCATTCCAGGTTTTGATGAATGAGTCCTGAACCATGTCTTCAAGATCGGCGTTGGATTTCGCGAATCGGTGAAGAATCGCGGCAAGCATCGGTTGATGCCGTTCCACCAGTTGACCGAACGCGTCCGCATCTCCCGCACGGGCGCTCAGGGCAAGGTTCAGATCGGGATCTGCCATGGGGGTTTGGCCTGGTGAAACGGAGAAACGGACACCGGCACATCATCGCCGGTATCCGTGGAAGCAGGAAGCAGTTCACAGACCTTTCGAAAGGAAGGATGCGCGGGCGTCTTCCAAGGTTTTGATTTGCTCCGGAGTCAAAATCGGCCGGATTTCGGAGAAGATGGAAGCGACCAGCAAGGCGCGGGATTTGGCAACGCTGGCGATTCCATCGGCGGCGGTATCCGCTTCCTTCGAGTCCGCTCCATACGTTTCGGTGGCGGATTTCATCTTGGATCTGGCGTCCTGAGCAGCAGCGCGTTGTGCCTTCAACTCGTCTTTATGACTGAGAAGAACTTCGCGGACTTGCGACCGCTGGCTCTGGGTGAGGTTCAGATCATCACGGATTTTCATGAATTCTTGGGCGATCGGGCCATTGAATTGAGAAAATGGGCGCGCGCTCGCAAGGGGTGCCGAAAGGGCGAAAGTCGAGCAAAGCACGGGCAGGCAGAGGTAGGATTTCAGGTTCATGATCGTTTTTGGTTTTGTGTTTGGTGGTTCTTTTTTGAGTTCAGGAAATTATCGCACCCGCACCACAACGGCTGCTGGCGGGCAAGGACGAGGCACAGGAGTGGCGACGAAAACAACGCGGCGTGGATAAACCGCAACAGCGGGAGCACAACGGACCGGAGCTGGCCCAGCCACCACAGTCACTGCTGCATGCGGTGCGGTGGTAACGGTCTGGGTTTTCACGACTGAATTCCCATTCGGACCGGTGCGAACCACGGTGCGAGTGGCTTGATAACCTGCGCAGCCCGAAGTTTGGACGGTCCTGGTGGCGGTGTTTCCTTGCGGGCCGGTTACCACGCGAGTCCGGGTGCCAGCTTGGGCAGTGGCGCAGGTGGCCAGTGCAGCCACGGTGAGAAGGATCGATTTGAGTTTCATGACTTTGGTTTCTGATGATTTCGGAGCGCTCGGGTTGCGCCCTACATCCTCCCAAATGCCCGGTGTCGCGATTTGGTTACAAAAAAGTGCATGCAGCATCATTTCATGCGCATTGATTGATCATTCTTTGCGGGGAAGCATCCGCAATGCTACCAATTAACTGTTATGAAAACGATTGTTGCAGCTGTTGATTTCTCAAATGCCACCCCCGGAGTCCTCGAAATGGCTGGGAGGTTGGCGGATTCTTTTGGCGCCGAGCTCCACCTACTCCATGTGGTAGAGCCTGAACCCGCCTATACTGCATATGGTTTCACTCCGGATGAATTTCCGGCCATGAATGCGTTTCAGGAAGAAGCCCGGCGCCGCGCAGGCGTGAAACTTGAGGAGCTTCACTTCGATCTGGTCCATGAGCACGCCAAAGTCGTCCGGCGCCTTAGCGAAGGCAGCCCGCTACACACCATCATCGACTACGTCGCGGAAACCAAAGCAGATCTGGTCGTTTTGGGAGCTCATGGCCACGGCGCTGTTGCAGCCCTGCTGCTCGGCAGTGTCGCGGAAGGCCTGGTCCGTAAAGCAGTAGTGCCGACACTCGTCGTGCCGGCACCAGAGGTAAAGTAAGCGATTTCGGGCTTCCCGGGACTTATTTGGTGCCGGGAAGTGAGGCTTCCAGAAACGCCCATTCGTCAGATGCGCGCTCGATCACTTTCGATAGCGCGGTCCCGGCTCCGTGGCCGGCGCTGGTATCCACGCGGATCAGCACTGGCGGGCCATCCTTGGCCTGACATTCCTGAAGGCGCGCCGCAAACTTGAAGCTATGTGCCGGCACCACGCGATCGTCGTGATCCGCAGTCGTCACCAAAGTCGCTGGATAACGCGTCCCGGGTTTCAACGAATGGTAGGGCGAATATTTCAACAGCAATGGGAAATCTTTGGCGTTATCCGAGCTCCCGTATTCCTTGGTCCAAGCCCAGCCGATGGTGAATTTCTGGAACCGCAGCATGTCCATCACGCCAACCGCAGGTAATGCAGCGCCGAACAAATCAGGCCGTTGGGTCATGCAAGCGCCAACCAGCAAACCACCGTTGCTGCCACCTTGGATCGCCAGGTTTTTCGAACTGGTGTAGCCTTGCTTGATCAAGGTTTCGCCAGCGCCGATGAAGTCATCGAACACGTTTTGCTTGTTGTGCAAACGTCCGGCATCGTGCCACTCACGGCCGTATTCGCCACCACCGCGCAGGTTCACCACGACCAGAACGCCACCCCGTTCCAGCCACACCGCGCGGGTTACGGAAAATCCGGGCAACATGCTGATCTGGAATCCGCCGTAGCCGTAAAGCAGAGTCCGATTTGATCCATCCAATTTCAGATCTTTGCGGTGCACGATGAACATCGGAACCTTGGTGCCATCCTTGCTTTCGAAAAACTCCTGCTTGGTGACATAGTTCTCGCCATCGAAATCGACCTCAGGCTTCCGCCACAGTTCGCTTTTGCCGGAAGCAATGTCCAACCGGTAAATCGCACCAGGATTGGTAAAGCTGGTGAACGCGAAAAAGGTCTGAGTGTCCTCCATCTCACCCCCGAAGCCGCCTACGGTGCCAATCCCCGGCAATTCCAGCTCCAGCGGATTCTTGCCATCCAGATCGTAACGAACCACCCGGCTCCGGGCGTCTTTCATGTAGGTCACGATGAACTTGCCGCCAACCATGCTGACGTAATCCATCGGTTCTGCCGCTTGCGGGATGATTTCCTGCCAGTTTGCTTTTTCCGGTTTGGCGGTATCGATCGCGATCACCCGGTTGCGCGGAGCATCCAGATCGGTTTGGAAATAAAACACCGAGCCGATATTCCCCAGAAAACCGTAGGAAGCATCTCCTTCCGGCAGCAGCTCAACCACTTCCGCATCCTTATCGGTGAGCGACTTGTAGAAAACCCGATTTTTCGGATCGGTGCCTTGGGAAAGGTCAATGATCAGGAACTTTCCATCATCGGTCACACCACCACCGATCCCCCATTGTGGCTGATCCTTGCGCTCATACACCAAGGCATCCTTCTCCTGCGCCTCACCGATTTTGTGGAAATACAGCTTCTGAAACTCGTTCTTCTGCGTGAGATCCGCCCCTTCTTCCGGCTCCGGATAGCGGCTGTAGTAAAACCCGCTATCGTCCGCCGCCCAAGAAAGGCCGCTGAACTTGATCCACTTCAAGTGATCTTCCAGATCCTTGCCGGTGGCAATGTCACGGACGCGGATTTCCAACCAGTCACTGCCACCGCCGGAAGTCGCATACGCCAGCAATTTTCCGTCATGGCTCGGGCTGGTTTTTGAAAGCGAAACCGTGCCGTCCTTTGACATCTGGTTGGGATCGAGCAGTTCCCGCGGTTCGCCATCCAGAGAATCCGCGACATAAAGCACTCCCTGATCCTGAAGGCCTGAGTTTTTGACAAAGAACCACTTGCCGCTCTCTTCACGAGGAATGCCGACGCGCTCGTAATTCCAGAGCTTCTTCAGGCGCTCACGGATTTCCTCCCGTTGGGGAAGCGTCTCGAGATACTTTTGAGTGACGGCGTTCTCCGCTTTGACCCAAGCTTTGGTTTCCTCGGAATTGTCGTCTTCCAACCACCGATAAGGGTCGGCCACTTCGACGCCGTGGTAGACGTCCACGACCGCATCTTTCTTCGCTTCAGGGTATTCCAGTTTCATGGCTTCGGCACCGGCACATTGGCCCGCGATCCAAACCAGGCCAGGAATCATCAATTTGGGAGCATGCATGATTTTCAATGCTCAAGCCCTACACGATGTCACGCCACCACCCAACTGGTTTCCGGCAAAAAACAAAAAACTCCGGCCAACACGAGGTCGACCGGAGTTGGGTGAATTCGTCAACTCACTGATCAGAAGTGAATCGCGTGACCTTCGGCCGCAAGAGTCGCTTCGTGGATCACTTCGGACATCGTTGGGTGAGCGTGGATCGTCGCGTGGATTTCCTCGCTGGTGAGCTCCTGATCGATCGCGAGGCCCATTTCAGCGATGAGCTCGGTCGCATTTTCACCGATGATATGAGCGCCAAGGAGTTCGCCGTGCTTTTTGCCGTAGAGGAGCTTGGCAAATCCATCCGGCTCGCCGGATGCGATGGCCTTGCCGATGGCAACAAACGGAATCTTGCCGACGGTGTATTCGATGCCTTCTTCCTTGAGGGCGCGCTCGGTCTTGCCGATCGATGCCACTTGTGGATGGCAGTAGGTGCAACCAGGGAAATTCTTCACCTTGCGAGGGGTGTGCCCCTCAACATACAGACCTTCAACCGCTTGAACTGCCTCGAAGGATGCAACGTGAGCGAGCCATGGCGGACCTGCGATGTCACCCGCTGCGTAAACGCCCGGGATCGAGGTTTCATAGCGATCGCCGATTTTGATGTAACCACGGTCGGTAAGCTCAGGCTGCTGGCCACCCGGGAGAACCGGCTGCACGCCGATCGCGACAAGCGCGACATCCGCTTTGAGGGTGCCTTTTTCTTTCGGACCTTCCACGGTCACTTCCACGTGATCGCCTTTGTCAGCGGTCGCAGTGATCTTGGTGTTGGTGAGAACGCGGATGCCTTGCTTGATCAGGGATTTTTCCAATGCATCACCGATTTCATCGTCTTCGACCGGAAGAATGCGAGGCAGCATCTCGACCACCGTGACCTTGGTGCCGAATGCGTTGTAAATGTAGGCGAACTCGATTCCGATCGCGCCCGCACCGATGATGATCATTTCCTTCGGCTGGTTCGGCATCACCATGGCTTCCTTGGAGCCGATGACCGAAGTGCCATTGAATGGAAGGGGTGGCAATGGACGGGATTTGCATCCGGTCGCGATCAGGATGTCTTTGGTTTCCAGTGTCTGGGTGGTGCCATCTGCTGCTTTGACACCGACTTTGCCAGTGCCTTCGATGGAGCCGAAACCGCGCACGTAATCGACCTTGTTCTTCTTGAACAAGAACTCGATGCCGCCGGCGAGACGCTCGGAAACCTTGCGGGAACGGCCGATCACGGAGGACCAGTCATATTGCAGGTTGTCAAAGCTGAGGCCGAATTCCTTCGCGCGATGGGCAAGCGTGTGGAAAAGCTCCGCGTTTTTGAGCAATGCCTTCGTTGGGATACATCCCCAGTTCAAGCAGGTGCCGCCAGCACGGTCCGCCTCGACACAGGCGACTTTTTTTCCAAGTTGGGCAGCGCGGATGGCGGCGACGTAGCCGGCAGGGCCGCCACCGATGACAATGAGATCGTAGGCCATGGAGTAGGGAGGTTCTGAGTTGCTGCCGGAGCGTGCAGTCCCCGTCCAAGCTTGTCAAAGGGTGAAAGGTGGAATTTCACCTACTTGCTGACCAAGCGCATTACGCGATCGCGGAATGTTCATTCGATCAAATTCTGCAATTCTTCAGGAGTTCATCGCTTGCGGACGGCCCTGCCACGCATTCGGTGAAAACTCCCCCCGTAAACGAAGGGGGCGCCCAAATATACCGGCCCCCCTTCGTTTTCCCCTTTGTTCTGGCGGTCTGGGCTTTTCTTACTGCATGCCAATCCAATGCCCCATTGACGCTGCAAGTTTGTGGGTGAAATTGCCGGATGCGGATCAAAACCTTCGTCGATACAAATCCCGAGGATGCCGAAAGCCGGGTGAACCGATGGTTATCGCGCAATCCTGGCATCGAAGTCGTACAGCTCGCGCAATCCGAATCCGGATGCTCTGACCACGGTCCATGGTCGGTCACCATCACCCTGCTCTACCGCGAAGCGACCAAAGAAATCCAGGAAGAGATCTCACTCACCTCGGAACGGGCGCTCGAAGATCCGGTTGTGATGGAATTTCCAAATCAGGAAACCATCGGCTCGGCCTAGGTCACGGGTAGCCACTTCTCACCGCAGGAGTTGCTCAGGGACTTCCGTGATTTTAGCTCCGGGTGCGACGAAGACCCGGTCATTTTTCTGGATTTCTACAATACGTCCTCCGGTAAAAGTGCCAAAAGAAGGAAGGACCAGCATTTCGTGACGCAGCAAAAAGCACGGGAGCCGCAGCGAAGTGCGCTTGCCATCGGCAATGCGTGCGACCGGATGCCAATGACCGCAAATGGTGGGCACGCCGTCCGGAGCATCGGCAGGATCATGAACCAAATGAAATCCGTTGCAGTCGATGATTCGAGCCGGGTTGAGACCATCGGGAAGTCGCTTGAACTTTTCCTCATGATTTCCAATGACCAACTCCACCGGAATGCCCAGTTTCTCGATCCATTGCTGCAACAATGACTCCAGCCGTGGGGAAATTCCTGCAGGCGAGTGGAACAAATCGCCATTGATGATCAACCGCCGCGCTTGCACCTCATGCGACAAGTTCAGCAAGCGGGTCAGATCCGCTTCCGTGTCGCCTTCCGGGACTGCCAATCCTTTCGCCTGAAAAGCGGCGGCTTTCCCCAAGTGGACATCGGAAACCACCAAGGTGCGATCTTCTAACAAAACTCCGTGCCCCGGCAGCAATTCCAATGAGCTGTTTCCAATGCTAAGTTTCATTTCGCAGCCGCGCGGTTCAGTTCATCGATCATCGCCTCAAGCCGGGTCGCAGCGTCCGCAGGCGACATCGTGGCGGAGAATGACTCGGCCCACAACGGAAACGCGAGCGGGCTGAGATGATCCAGCTCCACCAAATGAATCGGGCGCTGCTGCAAATCTTCCAACGAGCGCGCGAGCCGGGTGAACTCGAGTTGCTTTTCGAGAATTTCCCGCCGCGACTGTTCAAGCAGCAGGTTCTCTGGATCGTAGCGTTCGAAGACCTCGAACAACAAGCGCGAGCTGGACTGCAATTCGCGCTGGGACCGATTCGGCCTGCCTGGTGGAGTTTGTAGAATCAAGCCCGCGACTCGGGCAATTTCCCGGAACTGACGACGCGCCATTTCCGCTGTGTTCATGCAGGAAATGAGATCGTCCAACAAATACTCCGTTCGTAGTAGTTCACGGATGATTTTCTCATCGAGATGCAAACCACGCCGGGCGCTGAGGCAAAAACCATAATCATTCTGCGTGACCGAGATGCTATCGGTTAGATTCATCCGCCAGGCAATCAGGGCTCCCAATCCTTCGTGCACCAAACGACCTGCCATCGGATAGAAAAACAAATGTTCTCCATCCCGGGAGTGGGCATGCTCGATCAATAAAATCCGATCATCCGGCAAAGACGACCACCGGCGCTGGATATCAAGAATCGGCTCTACGGCGCCCATTTCCACCGATCGCCCGCCTTCCCCGCGCAGCCGTGCCGCCATCGCATGGGCGAGCTCATTGGATAACGGCATTTTGTTCCCGCCCCAGATTGCGACCACGCCCTTGGCTTGCTTGGTCGCCATTTTCACCGTGGCGATACGTTGGTGAATGCGGACCAAAACCAGGCGCCGCCCCGCGAACACGAATTGCGAGCCGGGCTTCAATCGGTCGACAAATCCTTCCTCCACCGTGCCGAGTGTCTTTCCATTCGCTAGCCGGACCGTCATGTGGCTGTCCGCAGAAATGGTGCCGATTGAAAGCCGGTGCTGCTGGATCAATTGCTTGCCGTCCACCACGTATCGGCCATCTAACAATCGAGCCTTGCGATAGCGATCGTAGGCCGTCAGCGCTTTTCCTCCCGTGGAGATAAACCCGAGACACCATTCCCACTCCGCATCGGTTAGATCCTGATAGGCATGACTCGATTGGATCTCACGCCGCATTTCATCCGCGGCGAATGGTTCTCCGATCGCGCAGGTGACGAGGTGCTGGACCAACACATCGAGTGGTTTTCGCAATGGAACCCGGGTTTCGATGTGACGTGCTTTTGCAGCATCACGCGCTGCCGCAAACTCCACCAACTCCATCGCATGGGTGGGCACGCCAAGAATGCGCGAGGTTTTGCCCGGTTGGTGACCTGATCGACCCGCACGCTGCAAAAGTCGCGCAATCCCCTTCGGTGAACCGACCTGCATCACTTGGTCGACCGGTGAAAAATCAACCCCGAGATCCAGCGACGCAGTGCAAACCACGCAACGCAAGGTCCCATCCCGCAATCCATTTTCCACCCGCTCCCGCTCTGCCCGATCCAGCGAGCCATGATGCATTGCAAGTTGATCCGCCCAATCCGGCTTTAACTCTAACAAGGCCTGAAACCAAATCTCGGTTTGGGATCGGGTATTGGTGAAAAGCAAGGTCGTCCGGGCTTTTTCCAGCTCTCGGACGACTTGAGTTGCAAGCCGTGTGCCGATATGCCCGGCCCAGGGAAAGCGCTCGATTTCACGCGGGATCAAGGTCTCGATCTCGATCTGCTTTTTCAGATCAGCTGAAATCGTCACCGCATGGTCACTAGCATTTCCAAGCAGGACATCCCGCGCTTCATCCAGATTTCCCAGTGTTGCAGAAAGTCCCCAGATGCGCAGGCCCGGAAACCATGCCCGCAGTCTTGCGAGACAAAGTTCTGTCTGGACCCCGCGCTTGGTTCCTAACAACTCATGCCACTCATCGACGATGACAGTGGTTAGATTGGCGAGGCGATCACGCGTGTCACCGTGGGTCAGCATCAGCGATAAGCTCTCCGGCGTGGTTACCAAACCGAATGGTAGCTTTTTCCGCAGCCGCGCCCGCAGCGCCGACGGCGTATCCCCGGTTCGCGCCTCGACTTGCAATTCCGGAGCTAAAATTTCCAGCGGCTCGCGCATTGCTCGCAGCGTGTCCTGCGCGAGCGCACGAAGTGGAGTGAGCCAAAGGACACCGCAGCCAACTGACTTTTCAGGAAAATTCTTGCGAGCTTCCGCCACAGGTCCGAGCCAAACCGCGAGGGTTTTGCCCAATCCGGTCGGCGCATGAACGAGCCCCGATTTTCCCTCTGCGTGGGCCCGCCAGGTTTGCTTTTGAAATGGAAACGGTTTCCAACCTTTTGCATCAAAAAAAGGCCGGAGTTCACGCAAGGACATGCATCCTACTATGCATTGGAACACGATTTCTCAACTCCCGGATTCACTTCAATCCAACACAGGATCATCCAGGACAACATCGCGGAAAAAGTGAATCGATGGATACCTTGCGAATTGTCAATTCATGGCTATATCACCACGATTTACGCATGCCTCTCCAATTTGACCCCACTATTTGGTTACTCCTCCAACTCACGGGTTCGATCGCCACCGGGATCATTGTCTATGCTGGATTCCTATGCAGAAAGAGCAAAGGCGCGGGATCTTGGCTTTTGATTTTTGGCGGAGGTCTTTATTTGGCCGTACAGGTAGCCTATCTGGTCATATCTGTATCACAAAATATCCTGCACCTCGATATTCATAAGCTTCAAGACGCCCTAGTTCGTTTTGCGACGCCTCTCGAATTTGTCGGACAACTTGGCCACGTTTTGATTGCGTGGGGTCTATTACTTTTGGCTTTGAAGGGAAAAAGACTTCATGAACGGGTTTCCCAATTGGAGTCGATCCTCACGGAGGAAAATCGCTCTTGAAAAATTCATGATTTGCCCGCGATTGCCCGGGCAACCGATCGGACGGTGTCATCCAATGCAAACCCGCCCGCGGTGAGCAAGACCCGCTTGCAGTCCGATAAATCCGGCAGCTCATGAGGCGCTCCAACAATCGTCGCCGGCCTGCTTTGCCTCAGCGCTGAATCCGCCAGGGCATCGGATGAGGCTTCGCCGCGGCGACCTATGATGATGACATGGTCGGCATTTGCCAATTGCCGCTCAAGAGCTTGTTCGCGCGCTTTCATGGATTGGCTCACGGTATTGAGAAACGTAAAATCCGCATCGCGCCAGCGGTGGCGGAGCTGTTCCGAAAGCCAGGCAATCCTTCTCGGCGCGAGAGTGGTTTGGCAAACTGCCGCACTCCGTGGCGCGAAATACAGCCGGGCGATGTCCGTGGTGTCCTCCAGCACCCGTGCGTTCGGCTGACTTTCACATATCGCCTTGGACTCCGGATCGCTATGCCGACCGATCACAAACAGCGTGGACGTTTCCATTTTCAATATGCCTAGCGAAACTTGCGCGCGCCGGACTTGTGGTGAGGTCAAATCGATCAGCGGAACGTTTGCGGCGGTCCACTGCTTTTGTTTTTTGGGCGAGATTCCACAATAGGGAATGACGATCCGGGAAAAACGGAAAAACTCCGTCTCGTCCACCAGTTCCACCACCCCGAGCGAGGCCAGGTGCGCACTCACGCCATCATCGGGCATGAACCGACCCACCACCCCGATTTCGCCTTCTTCCGCAAGCTCCTCGATTCTTGCAAGGGCCCGCCTGGCATCGGCATCCATTCCAAGCTGCGTCGCAACCTGAAGATTTTGATTCCTTATCATCGTTTTCATAACTTTGTATGGCAAAGTATTGACGGCGACCTATCGGTTTTTCGTCAGCTCACGGTAAACTTTGTATCACAAAGTGAATTGCTGACAAGGGGATTATTTGCCGAGATTCAAAATCTGTTCCAGCACCGCCAGATAACTCATGAACGCCTCACGACCGGTAGGGGTAAGGGTGTAGAGGGTTTGGGGCCGACCATCACCTGACAGCTTACTGGCTTGGATGAACTCTGCTTTTTCCAGTGTCCGCAAATGGGTGATCAGGTTTCCATCCGACATATCGAGCTCTGCTTTCAGATCCTGAAAGGGCCAAGCGTTGGGACGCGACGCGAGAAGGGTCATGATGGAAAGACGGCCCTTTTCATGAATCGTGCGATCGAGCTGGGAGAAATCGATCATCAGTGAGCTTCGTGGCGCTGGTCAGTTAGGAGAATCACCCCTCCGTAAATGATGTGAAATCCGCCAAATGCAATCGCCATCAGATGCGAACCGTTCACGCCCTTCATCCAGGCGCTGATCACTTGCACCGCATCGGAAAATCCGGCGAGCGTCGAGACTCCAAAAATCACGAACGCCCAACCGAGCCAGGTCATGGATTTGGGGGCAAATTCCCGGATCGCCAGCAGGGCCAGGCCATAGTGCAAAATCCAGATGCAAGCCGCCGGAACATCCGATCCGGACCTGACAAAAAGAAGTCCGAGAAATCCTCCGGAAACGATCGGCGGGATCGCGCCCTTGAGAGCCAGCTTAAGCCCCGAACTCCAAAACGGCTTTCCGTGGGCGGTGCTCGTTCGATTGACCTGGACGATGTTGAAAATCATCACCAAGGCCAGCCCTCCGAGCCACCAAACCGCCCAGGACCAGCCGATTTTTCCTTCGGAAAACCAAGCTGCAGCCAGCGCGGCGGCACCGCCAATGAGTGCCGTTTCGCCGGAAAGAGCCCGAAAAATCGTGGCCCTCTCCATCATGGTGCGGATGATTTTTAACTGTTCCGCTGCCTCCTCGCGCGTGGTCATACCGTGCTTTGCCATACAAAGCCGCTCCCATGCAAGCGACAACAACTTGGCTGAAGAAACCAATCGATTCTCCAGCCAACTTGCGGGCGGATTCGCTCACGGATCAACCGCCCCACCCGCGTCTGGAGGCGAGGCCAATTTACCATCGGCACCAGCGGCCTCCAGAGTGATTGCTGCTACCATGGGCGCCGTATTTCCTTCTGAACTCGTGAGGATCAGCTTTTCAATGGCCTGGCCGCCTTTCTTCAGATCTCTCCAAAGGTAGCGAATCTGACCGTGATCGACCAGGTCGACAAAACTCGATCCCGGCACATCCACCCGCGCGATGTGATCGGCGATGTCCACCCCGTTGGTTAGCACGATTTCTTCAGAGTCACCGCTTTCGTAAACGACCGTGATGGTGAGAACAGGCACCTTTTCTTGCGCAGCGGGAAATCCCCAACCGCCCACGCCACCCAACACATGCAACCGACCGGCTACCGCATGCACCGGGATCTCCACGCTCGCAGGCATCGTCCTGCTGACCACTTGATCTCCCATGCCGCCTTTCAGGACGATGACATTCTTTCCGGTCGCAGAAACCGACGGATCCTGGAGGTCGAATGGCACCCCGTTTGCCTCGACCAAGCCATATTGCTTGAGCGATACGCGATCGACATCCGAAGACGTGGACAGATAAACGCCGCGACTGCCATCTGCTGTAGCTGCTTTACCAAACGCAACCGTGCGGAACCGCTGCTCACCAGAACGAAGGTAGGCGATGAGATCGCGCAACGCGATCGGCCCCAGACCTTCGAAACCCTCGGGCATCAGCGACTTACCCGTATCCGTGCGCGAGGTGATTTCACCGCGTGGGACTTCAACTTCGCCGCCAGCATTGGTCAAAAACAGACTGCCTTCATTTTCACGACTGATGAATCCGCTGACCGTTCGGCCATCCCGCGTTGTCACATTCCAGGTGTGGTAGCTCGGTTCCACCTCGCGGTTTGGATCGACAATGTGAGTGAGCAGAGTTTCCACGCCATGAACGCCAATTCCTTCGAGAACGGGGCCGATGTGATTGCCCTCGCCCTTGAACAAATGGCATGCCGCACAGGTCGCGAACAATTGCTTGCCAGCTGCCGGGTCACCCGGTTTTGAAACTTCAGGCAACAGGCGCTGGATCACCGCCTCCTTCGCCTCTGTCGCGCCACGAAAACGTTTCACGACCGGCGCTGCGTATTCACGCACACTCGCGTCCGGATGTTCCGCGAGTCGCGTCAGCATCTGCGGCCCAACCACCCCTACGGTCACGGATTGGTCGTTGATCGCATCGATCAGGAATTTCGCTGAAGAAGGGCGAGCCAGCAGCGCTTCCAGCAGCGCCGGTTTATCTTTTGGTGAAATCGATGGCAGCAGCGCCACCATCAGCCGGGCCGCATCGACCGAAGGATTTGGCAGTAGTGTTTTGAAAATAGCAGGCCTCAACTCATCTGAACCAGCCGCAGTTTGCCGGAGGTGATCCGCCAAAGGTCCAGGAAACACCGGCAAGCTGGCTAGTGCAGCAAGCGCATCCGGATCACGTGGCGATTTCGCGAGAATCCGCTTCACCGGGGGCAACAATTTTTCCGGCAACTCGTCTGCCTTCCAGGCACGAGCGGCCAATGGCAGAGTCGCCGCCGTCACCCGCGCATCTTCGCTGGCCGCGAGGGTTTCCAAGGCTCTGGAAAATCCCTCGCCTGCGGGTAAATCCCGACCTTGTAGCGCGGCAAGCGCAGCGATCGCGATCTCAGGCACTGGCTTCGCAGCGAGCGTCTGCATCATGGAAATGAGCTCCGGTTTGCGTTCTGCTTCCGATTTGAAAAGCCGGGCGATGAGGTCGGTTTGGCGTGCAGGCTCAGCCGATTCCAAGGCCGCTGCCAGCACTTCTTGCGGTTGTGAAAGAGCCAGACGAGTCACCGCGGCACGTGTCCAGGGGTCTTCTGCAAGCGATTGCAAATGAATGACCAGTTTCGGCTGGATCAGCGATTTCCGAGGGATGGCCTGCAACAAGCGAAGCCGCACTCTCGGCTCGGTTTCCCGTTCCAGACTGGTCTGCATCGTGGTTAAAATGGAATCCGTCATCAGTGCCGGATGCTCGGAAATGACCCGTGCGATGGTCGTTCTCACTGCCGGATCTGTATCCAGCAAGGCATCACGGATTTCCTTTTCCGAGAGCACACCGGCTGCCGATCGAATCCACAGGGCATGCAAGCGCGCCCACCCCGTCGCGCCCTCCAATTGACGCACTGCGGATTGCAGATTTCCCTCCTCGATCAAGCGCTGGGCGTGAAATCGAACATTCCGGTTCGGGTGGCTCAACGCTGCGATCTGACCGTCCAAGGTGGTCAAATCGGCTTTCGGCAACTTCACCGATTCGAGATTTTGATAACGCAGGATTCGCCCGAAAAAGTGATCCCGGTCCGGTCTCGCTGCTTGGTTGTTCCACAAATGCGTGGGTCCACGCGGGTCGTTGTGAAGGATTGCCTGATTGTAGAAATCGATCACATAAAGCTCCCCATCCGGACCGATCCGCGTATCGACCGGGCGGGTCCAGAAATCGCGCGTCGCGGAAAACTCCTCATCTCGAGTTTTCGAAGCAAGGAACGAAACCCCCGCCGCATCGAGTTTTTCATGGTGCAAAATATGCACCGTCGGCTCCGCCGTGAAATACCCGTGGTTCCATTTTTCCGGCCAGGCACCGCCTTCGTAAATCGCACACCCACAAGCTGCAGTGAATGATCCGATGACATCATTCGGTTGGTTCGCCACGATCTCCTCCCACGACATCAGCGGTTTTACCGGACGCAGATGCACCAACACATTCCACGACGGAACATCGCCCATTTCGCCTTCTGCCATGAGCTGATCCGTCGCAGGCAAATGCATCACCAAGTCCCCGGATGTTGGCTGGGTGAAGAAAATTTCTCCATCCGAGGTGTAGGAAACGCCCCAGCAATTCCCAGACTTGGCGCTCACCATCTCAATCGCGCTGCCGTCTGGCCGGAACCGGACAACTCCTGAACCAATCGGCCCGAAGTCGGTCTTGCCGTCGCCAGAAGTCACTTTCGGAGAACTCGAATATCCGTGAGTTGCATAAATCCAGCCATCCAGTCCCCAGCGCAAATTGTTCAGCACCGCATGACGGTCAAACGTGCCGAGATTCGTATAGAGCACCTCCCGACGATCCGCTTTGCCATCTCCATTCGTGTCTCGAAGTCTCAGAATTTCTGGAGGTTGCGACACAATGATGCCGTCTTTGTAAAAGCAGAAGCTGGTCGCCAGATCCAAATCGTCCGCAAAAACATGCTTCCGGTCCATCACGCCATCACCGTCCGTGTCCTCAAGCCACGAAACCGTGTCGCGCGCCAGGCGTTGCGCCGGGGGCGGCTCGGGCAATTGGGTATCCCTCTGCCAAACCGAATACATCGACTCCGGCCCGCCGCCTTTTCGCCCTTCCGGGTACTCGACACTTTCGATCACCCAAAGCCGCCCCTTTGCATCCCAATCGAGATTCAACGGCTTGGAAATCAATGGCTCTGCTGCCACCAGCTCGACTTTGAAATCCGGGTGAGTCTGGATCGTTGCCACGGATGCCTGCGGGCTTAATGGCCCGCCCGGTGGATAAGTCAGGGTTTCCGGCGAAACGTTCGATTTCAGCATTTCATCGCCAGCCAACCGACCCGCCCAATTCATCGCCCGCAGCAACATGGCCTGAATCGCCGGATGCTGCAGAGTCGCTGGATTTTTCCCCGCAACCAAACAAACCACCCTCCCCTTACCCATTTCTTCGGTCCAAATCATCGGCGAAACTCCGTAGACGTAAGGTTGCGGGTCCGTGCCCTTGAGGTTTTTCCGGTTCGGGGTCCAGGTGGTTACCAGCACCTTGGCGGTATCAGGTAGGTCAAACCCGTAGAACATTTCATCCTCAATATCGAAGTTGGAAATGCCTTGGGTAATCTCCTGTTCCCGACCGATCGGCGAAAAAAACAAGGGAACTCCACCATCCCAGCGGTGGACATCCCCGGTAACAAATCCGGATTCAGGAATCGCATCGTGGACTAAAACCAAGCCGCCACCGCGATTGACGAAATCGTGCATTTGTTTGCGCGCGGCATCACTCCAATTGCCGTCGGCCAAAAGCACCACTTTGGCAGTGCCGAGCTCTTGTTCCGTCGGAAATTCCGCATGAGTCGCCACCTCGGGCAGGCCTGATTCGCCCTGGACAAAGAAGTCGGCTGGAGTTGCTGCCGATAGTTGAAATTCCAGCAGGCAAAAGCTGGCCAGGGAAATCGCCAGGGATCGGCTGGATGATAAAAGCGTTCGCAAAGGCATATCGGTGCCTTTTTACGCCGAAACCCGGCAAAGTATAGCGATCAAGCTGGATCGATAGCTGGATATGGATTTGTGATAGTTTTTGACCGCGCCGATTTGCGAATTTCCGAAGGTCGCCACCCGATCCACTTTTGAAAGGTATTCGAAAACGTGAACGGATTCAGGTAGCCGACCTGGCGCGAAATCGACTCGATTTTTTCATCCGTGGTGGAAAGCACATGTCGCGCGTGCTGCATGCGCAAAAAGGTCACCTGCTGCATCGGCGTGCGACCCAGTTCGGCGCGGCATAGTTTGCGCAAATGCTCTTTGCTCAAGCAGGCATGAAGCGCCAGCTCATCCAGTGACCAATCGTGCCCGAGTGATCCCTGCACCCGCTCCCACAGCTTCCAAAGCCGAGCGTCCTTGCGGTGAGGCTCGGCAAATTTCAGCACGTAGGAATGAATCAATTCCGTCCACAAATGCATCAGCGCCGGCGTCGCCAAATGACAGGATTCCGCATGCAAACCCTTGATGGCGTGCAATAAAGAAGTGGAATCAAAAGCACCACGAACGGGTGACCGATGAGAAATCACAGGCTGGGATTCCCGGGATTCCAAATAGCGAACGCCACACATCAGCCATGGTTCGGGCCCCAGGGCGCGCATCCCATTGGTTACGAATGGCGGCAATAAACAGGCCTCTCCCGCGCTCACCCGCTGCCATTTGCCATCGACCAAAACCAGTCCAGCTCCGCCAAAACAAGCAAGCATGAAGGTGCCGGATTGATCCTGCCGGACCATTTGAAATGGTTCTACCGCTGCGACAATTTCCACATGCGCGATGTGGTGCTGACGCAAGAGCGAACAGACCGGTTGGTCCCGAAGCCAATCCCGTTGGTCCGCAGAATCACTGCGAACCACATGGGAACGGGTCACGTGGTCGGACTCGGCAATCATCGGACGCCACGTTACCAAACTAGATCCCGATCCACAACGATCACGGTGGATTTCAGATAGATTGATCGGGCAAGATGACCCCTCGAGAGTTCATTTTACGACCAGTTTGCTCCCCCGACCGTTTTCCCAAGCTTTCCGCACGCTGTTGAAGAGGGTCGTCAGCTGGGCTTTGCTGAGAAGGCGATATTCCACCGTGTGGGCGTGGGTGGTTTCCGGATATTTCTTCACCACCATGTTTTCCAAGCCGTTTGGGTTCAATTGCCCGGCTCGCTCGATCAGATCGGACGTGCGATTCGTTAGAGCTGCCCCGGTATTTCCCGGCAGTTTTTCGGTAACCGGCTCGATGTAGTAGAATCTGGCCAACGATTGGCCGACGGTATCAATCGTCACTTCATCCACAATCAATGCACCATCGAGCAAATACTTGTGGCGGCTGACCGAGGTGATGCGGCTTAGCGCGACTTCGTATTCCCCCCCGGACATGGTCGCTTGCCAGAATCCATCTGTCCGACTGGTTTCGGTACTTTCGGAACTCTCCTGGGTATCGGTCGTATCCGTTGTTGTTTGTGCAAACAGCGGGGAAAAACCCGTCAGCAGCAAGCAGGCGGAGCATAGCAAAATCTTCATACGGCACTCTTTCACATGCGATCGCAGCCGTCCAGAATGGGAATTCTCCGACTCTTGCCAGATACTTCGCAAGAGTTAAGCATTGCGAACTCAGTGAATACGCGGCAGCTTGCGGCATGGTCCGCTTCCGTCAAAACGTTGCCGCGCTCATGGTCCGCCCGGATGGAACTTTATTGATTTGCGAGCGACTCAATGTCCCTGGCGCATGGCAATTTCCGCAAGGCGGTGTCGATGCTGGAGAAACTCTTGAGGAAGCGCTGTTCCGCGAAGTTCGGGAAGAAATCGGTCTACTGCCGACCGACTATGAAGTCGTCTCCCAACGTAGTGGATACCGCTACCTTTACCCTGAGGAAGTCAGGGCGAAAAAACTCCAAAAACACGGCAATCACGGGCAGGAGCAAACCTATTTCCTGTGCCATTTGAAAAACCCGGGCGCGAAAATCAACGTGGATCAGAAGCCCAGAGAATTCCGTGGTTACCGATGGATCGAGCCGCTGGAATTCGATCTCGATTGGCTCCCTGCATTCAAACGCGATGTCTACCGCGAGGTGATGCGCGATTTCTTCGAGGTGGAAGTTTGATTCCACCCCGATCGGTTGGCGATGCCACCTGGGTCCTCGCCGATTCCAAATAGCAGCAAGACCAGTCTGCGCAAAAAGTCCGCCTTGGAAGACCATGGCCGGGTCGGGCGCACGATTTCCCAACCCTCGGCTTCGGCTTTTCTAGCCAACGTTGGGGATGGATTCACTACGGTGGCAGTTTCACACCATTCCAGCATCGGTAGATCCGCCGTGCTGTCGGTAAAGCCGTGGCAGTGGATCAATTGACCGTCCTCAAAGTACGAGGAAGGCAGTACCTCATGCAATTTCCGCACCTTTGCATGACCCTTGTGATTGTCCAGATCCGGAAAAAACCTGGGTGAAGGAGCCGTCTCCACCGGCGTCGCCAAGGTAAGATCAAATCCAAGAAGGGCTCCGATTTCCTTCACATAAAATTCCGGGCTGGCAGATGCCAGAATCAGCAAATGCCCCTCACTGCGGTGCGTTTCCAATTTTTGCAACAGATCCGGATAGATCGAAGGCATCACCGATTCGGCAAATTCGCGGCAATATGCCTCAAGACACTCTGGACTCATCCGCCAGAGATAGCTCAGAAAAACGCGCTTCATCCCGCCAGCGCCCAAAAGACGGGTCAGCGGCAGAAACACCAGAAACACCGGTAGAAAAATCCGCCGCCATGGCTCACGACGGACCACAAAATGGCGGAACAACAGCTGGCAATCCCAAGGGATGAGCGTCCCGTCTAAATCAAATAAGGCAATCCCGACCGGCGGGGTGGATGGGAGTCGTTGGTGCACCCCCTCACTCTCCCGGCCCGACAAGCCGGGTGCAAGCCCGCAAGTCGGCACCACAGGTGAGCATCACACGTAGTGAAGCTCCGCAGCTTTTTTCTCGATCGCCGATTCGTTATCCAACAATTCCTGGATTGGATCCCAGCGACCGGAAACGAGGGCATCGCGCGCAGAATCCGGCATCGTCACCGGAATTTCCAGGCCACCAGACGTGCGGACTTTGAGCTGATCGACATCGATCGTCACTTCAACCTTCGGGTCCGCCTCAATCGCTGCGCGAAGTGCGTCAATATCAGCTGCGCTGGCGACCACACAAGGCATCGCGAGCCCGGTTGAATTGCCGAAGAAGATTTCCGCGAACGATTGCGCGATCACGCCGTTGAAGCCGTATTTGCGCAACGATTGCGGCGCGTGCTCACGGGACGAACCGCAACCGAAATTCAAACCTGCAACCAGAATCGAGGCACCATCGAATCGTGGATCGTTCAGAGGATGGTTGGTTTTGTTGCCGTGTTCATCAAACCGGACGTCGTAAAATGCAAATTCACCTAGGCCATCGAAGGTAACGCATTTCATAAAACGAGCCGGGATGATGCGGTCGGTATCAATGTCCGCGCCGGGAATGAAAATCGCACGGCCGGAAACTTGTGTGACTGGGTCGAGTGGCATGGTGGTGAGTGGAATTGAAATTTGGCAGGTTCCAGATCGGGAGCAATCCCCCCTCTATCCGGAAATATAGGATGATTTTGCCAAGCAAAACCTGGCGATGAACGAATCTCTACACGATTAGGCAACAGCCGCCTCTGGCTCCAGTTCGAAAAGCTCACGGGCATCGGAGATGCAACCGTTGATGGCTGCCGCGGCGACCATGAGCGGCGACATCAGGACCGTGCGACCGGTTGGCGATCCTTGGCGGCCTTTGAAATTCCGGTTCGAGGATGAGGCGCAAAGTTGATCACCCACGAGCTTGTCCGGGTTCATCGCAAGGCACATGGAGCATCCAGCGCCACGCCATTCGAAGCCAGCATCGCGGAAAATTTGGTCCAGGCCTTCTTTTTCTGCCTGCACGGCGACAATCTGCGACCCGGGAACGACAATCGCTTTGACTCCGTCTGCGACACGGTGGCCGCGGATGTATTTTGCGACTTCACGGAAATCGGAAAGGCGGCCATTGGTGCAGGAACCGATGAAGGCGACGTCGATTTTCACGCCTTTGATCGGGATGCCGCCCGGGAGTTTCATGTAGGCGAGGGCTTCCTCGATCGATGCCTTTTCACCTTCGGTTTGTGCCTTGGCAGGATCTGGAATGTCCTGGGAAATGGCGATGCCGTGGTCCGGTGAAATGCCCCAGGTGACGGTCGGTTCGATTTCCGCCGCGTCGATGCGGACAATGTCGTCATATTCCGCATCTGGATCAGACGCGAAGGACAGCCAGCGAGCAGCGGTCGCATCGAAATCACTCATGTCGACGTAAGGACGGCCGCTGAGGTAGGCGATGGTCTTGGCGTCAGGATTGACGTAACCGCAGCGGGCACCGCCTTCGACGGACATGTTGCAAACGGTCATGCGTTCTTCCATCGACATGCGATCGAACACATCCCCTGCGTATTCGTAGGCGTAGCCGATGCCGCCTTTGGCTCCAAGTCGGCGGATGATGTCCAGAATGACGTCCTTGGCATAAACGCCGGGGCGAAGATTGCCATTCACCTCGATGCGGCGGACTTTCAGGGCGCTCAGCGCCAGCGTTTGCGTGGCAAAAACGTCACGCACCTGGGTGGTGCCGATGCCGAATGCGATCGCGCCAAACGCCCCGTGGGTCGCGGTGTGCGAGTCGCCACAGGCAATGGTGGTGCCGGGTTGGGTGATGCCTTGTTCCGGGCCAACGACATGGACGATGCCTTGTTTGCCGGAGGCGAGGTCAAAATAAGTGATGCCGAAGTCCTCGGCATTCTTTTGCAGAGCCACCATCATTTCAGCAGCCAGCGGGTCCTGCGGCGCATCCTGGTTTTCCGTCGGGACAATATGGTCCACGGTTGCAAAAGTCCGCTGTGGGTATTTCACCGAAAGTCCTAGATCCCGGAGCATGCCAAAGGCTTGGGGCGAAGTCACCTCGTGAATGAGATGGGTGCCGATGAAAAGTTGCGTGCGTCCGTCAGCCAAAGTGCCGACCGTGTGGGATTCCCAGACTTTTTGGAAGAGGCTCTTGCCCATGATTGTTAGAGGCCGTGGTTCGCGGCGGGGCGTGAAAGTGCACAGGCTGGGGGGAAATGTCAAAGCCACAAGCTCAGCCGCGCCCCGAATCGATGCTATAACCTCCTCAAAATACGAAAAAAGCGCTCTCCTGAGAGGAGAGCGCTCGCGATTCCGCCCGGCGCTTAGCTACCGGACAGCGATCATGAATTGAAGATTATTTACCGTAGTGAACTTCCGCTGGAGCAGGAACAGTCGTGTCAATCTCACTGAAATGAGGTGCGTCACGAAGTTTAGGGGGCTTGGAGTCACTGGTGCAGCAGCAAGAAGCTGAAACCAATACGAATACGGTAGCTACGAGTGCGGAAATAACGCGTGTCATGGCGTGAAGTTGGATATTTTTTGGGTGATGTCCATACCGGAATTCGATCCGGACTAGATGGAGGATGGAGGAAGTGGTCCGGCTCGCGTTGGAACCGGACCGGAGGAAATTACTTCGAAGGAGCTTGGTAAACTGGTGGCGTAGGTGCGGGGGCAGCTGACGGGCAGCAGGAAGCTGCCACGAGTGAACCTGCGGCAGCGGCGGCAATTACAGCGAGTTTGATGAGTCTCATGGTGGTTGTATGTTTTTTTGATTGAAGCCCACACGAGAATTCATGCGGAGCTCGATCCCAAACTACCTGTCAATGCTTATCGAGCAAGGCAAAAGAGGCACTTCAACGCATCCCCGGAACTCGCAGGATGGGCGTTGACGGAAACGAGTTTTCCATGCACGCTAGATGCCGAACGTCTTTAGGACCCAACCATTACCTTTCCAATGAGTATCATTCGTCGTTTCTTTGCGGTGGCATTCGCCGCCACTCTCTTGAATTTCTCGGCTGGCAGCGCGCACGCACAGGCAGCTCAAATCAAGATCGCCACCGTGGACATGCAGGAGCTGTTCAAGCAATACTACAAGACCAACGAAGCTCAGAAGCAAATCAACGTTGAGCGCTCCCGCATTCAGAAGGACAACAACGAGCGTCTTTCCCGCATCCGCGAACTGGAAACCACCCTGGACAGCCTGCGCAAGCAGCTGGACGATCCAGCGATCAACGATTCCCGCAAGCAAGCTCTCTACAAGGACTTCCAAATGCAACAGCAGGAAGGCACCGCGCTTGACCGCGAGCGCCGCGAGTTCCTGCAACGCCGCAACCAAGCTCTCAGCGAGAAAATGGTCCAACGCATGAAGGGCATTCTCGAAGAAATCCGCAAACTGGTCGAAGAGCAGGCAAAAGCCGACGACTACGACTACGTCTTCGACAAGTCCGGTCTCAGCACTTCCCAAGTTCCATTCCTTCTCTACACCAAGGACGCCACCGACATCACTGCCGGCGTTCTCAAGGACCTCAACAAGGACGCTCCTGCTGAATCCGAAACCTCCGGTGACGACGGCGCGACTGAAATGCCAGAATCCGGCAAAGGCGAGTAATCCCCGCTAATTCCTTAACTCTAAATCAATCGAGAGTTGGCTCTCGCTCTCACACTTCAACAGCTCGCCCAATTGGCCGGTGGTTCCATCGTCCGGGGCGAGCTTTCTGTTACCGTTACAGGCCTCGCAGCTCTGGATGCTGCGGGTCCTGATGATGTCAGTTTCCTGGGAAACGAAAAATACCGCAGCCAGTTTGCCGTCACCAAGGCCGCTGCCGTGATCGTCCCTCCCGGCGAGTATCATGAAGGCACCGCGGCATTGATCGTCGCAGAAAATCCGTCTCTCGCCTTCGCCGCCATCGTCCGCCACTTCGCGGCAGCCACCCGCTCCATCGCTCCGGGCATCCACCCGCGGGCAACCGTCGACGAAACTGCGGAGCTGGATCCAGCAACGGTCTGCGTGCAGGCCGGTGCCATTGTGATGGCCGGTGCCAAGATCGGCAAAAACACCCGCATCGGCCCCAATGTGGTGGTTGGCGAGGATGTTGTCATTGGCGACGACTGCCACCTGATGGCCAATGTCACCATCCGCGAGCGCTGCGTGCTCGGACACCGCGTGATTCTTCAACCCGGCGCTGTGATCGGCGCAGATGGCTACGGCTACGAATTCTCCGGCGGTCGCCATGTGAAAATCGACCAAGTCGGCATCGTTGAAATCGGCGATGATGTCGAAATCGGCGCCAATACGACCATTGATCGCGCCCGCTTCGGCAAAACCGTCATCGGCGAAGGCACCAAAATCGATAATTTGGTCCAAATTGGCCACAACACGATGGTCGGCAAGCATTGCCTGATCATTTCCCAAAGCGGAATCGCTGGCAGCTCCAAGATCGAAGACTACGTCACCATCGCCGCCCAAGTCGGCATTGTGGGCCACGTCAGTGTCGGCTCGAAGGCGATTCTCACCGCCCGCACCGGTGTCACGGCCAGCATCCCTGGCGGTGAAACTTATGCAGGGAAACCGGCGATCCCGATGCGCGAGGAAATGAAATTCCAAGCCCACTTGCGCCGCCTGCCCAAATTGATTTCCCGCGTTAAGTCGTTGGAATCCAAAATGGCTGAAGCCGAATCAGCGGACTGATCTGCTGGTTGACCAGTTCGCTTTTGCCCTCCGGGCTTGACCCAATTGCCGAATTCGGCAAAGTTCGCGCGTCGTGAACATTCTCACCGGGATCCTTTCAAGCAGCC
This sequence comes from Luteolibacter pohnpeiensis, assembly GCF_016595435.1. Lineage (GTDB taxonomy): Bacteria > Verrucomicrobiota > Verrucomicrobiia > Verrucomicrobiales > Akkermansiaceae > Luteolibacter > Luteolibacter pohnpeiensis. Next base: position 18,101 of record NZ_JAENIJ010000029.1, on the reverse strand, counting down.
TCCTCCTTCTCCTAGGGGTGGCCTCCCGCTGACTTTTTCTTTCCTTCACTTTCGTTCACCGGCACGCCCATCTTGTGGCGCGGCCTTCTCCTGTCCTCATCGGACCCTAATTTTTTCCTTTTTCCGTACTCATGAATTCTTCCGCCCTGACCAAATACCGCCCATTTCCGCCCATTTCTTTGCCTGACCGCACCTGGCCTGACCAAACGCTGACCGAAGCGCCGATCTGGTGTTCGGTCGATCTTCGCGATGGCAACCAAGCCTTGCCGCAGCCGATGTCGGTCGAGGAGAAGCTGGAATTTTTCGACCTGTTGGTCCGCGTCGGCTTCAAGCAAATCGAAGTCGGATTTCCATCCGCCGCCGATACGGAATTCAATTTCCTGCGCCGCCTGATCGATGAAAACCGCATCCCGGACGACGTGACCATCCAGGTGCTGGTGCAAACCCGTGAACACTTGATCCGCCGGACTTTCGAGGCGATCGACGGTGCCAAGCGGGCGATTGTTCACATTTACAACTCCACCTCGCCCCTGCAGCGTCGCGTCACGTTCAGCGACGCGAGTCGGGAATCGATCAAGCAGGTCGCGATCGATGGAGCAGTCTTGGTCAAAGAGCTGGTGCCGACGATCCCGAACACCGAGGTGATCCTGCAATACTCGCCGGAGTCCTTCTCCGACACGGAACTCGATTTCGCCGAGGAAATTTGCAACGCCGTGATCGATGTCTGGCAACCGACGCCAGAGAAAAAAATGATCATCAACCTGCCGGACACCGTGCAGTGGACCACGCCGAATATCCACGCGGATATGATCGAATGGATGTGCCGCAAACTGCATCGGCGGGATTCCATCGTCGTTTCCCTGCACACGCACAATGACCGCGGTACCGGCGTCGCGGCGACCGAGCTGGGCTTGATGGCTGGCGCGGATCGCGTGGAAGGCACGCTTTTCGGCAACGGCGAACGAACCGGGAATCTGGACATCGTGACCGTCGCGCTGAACCTGAACAGCCACGGCGTGGAAACCGGGCTGGATTTCTCCGATTTGCAATCAATCCGCACGGTTTATGAGCGCGTGACCCGCCTGAGCGTGCCAGAGCGCCAACCTTATGCTGGCGAGTTGGTATTCACCGCCTTTTCCGGATCCCACCAGGACGCGATCAAGAAAGGCCTGGATCGCCGCACGAAGGAAACCGAAACCGATCCCGCCGTGCCATGGGGCGTGCCCTATTTGACCATCGATCCGCAGGACATCGGCCGATCCTACGAGGCCATCATCCGCATCAACTCGCAATCCGGCAAAGGTGGCGTCGCCTACGTGCTCGACCGGGAGCACGGATTTGATCTGCCGAAAACGATGCATCCCCAGGTCGGAAAGCGCATTTACGATCTGGCTGATGAACTGGGCCGCGAACTCTCCACCGAGGAAATCGGCGAGGCGTTTTTCCGGGAATTCGCCAATGTCTCCAGCCCGCTGGAAGTCTTGGAATACGAATTGATCCACCACACCGAAGAGCGCGGCCAGGTTCACTGCACCGCGACGATTTCGATCCATGGGGAAAAACGTGATGTCGAAGGTCTCGGCAACGGTCCGATCAATTCGTTCGTGCACGCCTTGGAGAAAGCCGGGCTTAAGGATTTCAACGTCACCGATTACCGCTCCCATGCCGTTCGCGGCGGCTCGGACTCCAGCGCCGCAGCCTACGTCCAGCTCAAGGGCGAAGATGGTCGCCTGATCTGGGGCGCGGGGGTCGATTCCTCGATCGAAATGGCCGGCCTGCGCGCACTGGTGACTGCCTGGAACTTGCTGCGGTGAGCTGCCGCTAACCCCTCAGCCGTGTCCCCCTACTCGAAAAACGGGTAGGGCGGCATGGCCCATGCCGCCGTGGCGTTCTATGACCTTTTGAAGGTCCAATCAGAGGCTAGCCCCACCGATCCCCGGCGAACTGGATTCAGAGAATATAGCATCGCTTTTTCTCTGCTGACTCGTGGCCTCGGAGTCTGTGATCAAAGAAATCCCGTTGCCAGAGAATACCCACCGCGCGATGGGCCGTCGCGCCCTACCGGGGTTGATCGTTCCACGAAATGACCACGCGGAATCGTCCCGTGGGGGAAAGGTCCGCTTTGCAGGTTCCGCCGAGCACGGCAACGCAGGCGTTCACGATGGACAGGCCCAAGCCGGAGTGTTCGCCCGTTCCCCTCGCCTCATCCTTGCGCCAAAATCGGTCGAAAAGACGGGCGAGATCCTGATCGGTTAAATCCGGTGCCGGGTTTTGGATCACGAAACCCTTAGCCGTCGACTCCATCTGAATACTTCCGCCAACCGCCGTGTAGTGGACGGCATTGCCGATCAGATTTCCCAGAATCGCATTCCAAAGCACGGGATCGATCGATAACTCCTCGTCCGCGATTTCAGTTTTGAAGGTCAGTTCCCGCTGTTCTGCCTGCCGGCGGAATCTATCAACGACGGCTAGAATACTTGCCCGCAAACTCACCGGTTCGCGTTGGATGGGCAGGCTACCGGCATCTGCCCGGGCGAGCAGGGATAGCTTTTCCAGCAACGACTCCAGCTCGTCGATGACGGTCAACATTTCGGCGCAGCGGTCGGGATTTGCTTCTTCCGGCCATGTCGCTCCCAACTCGGCGAGGGTTTTGAGCTCGGCCAGTGGCGTGCGCAATTCGTGCGCGGCATTGCTGCTGAACCGGCGTTCCCGGCCAAATGATTCCTCCAATTTCGCGAGAGTGGCGTTCAAGCGCGTCGCCAAAGCCTCCAATTCCTTCGGCAATCCGGCAGTCCCGATCCGTTTGGTCAGATCATCCGCCGCAATGCCGCTGACTTCGCTCGATAGATTTTCCAGCGGACTCAGGCCACGTTTCAACACCAGCCGGACCATCGGGATCGTCAGTGAAATCGCCATCGCCCCGGCAATTGCCAGCACCAGTGCCAGACCGATCAAGTTCAGTTGCAAATTTCGGACCGGACTGGCGACGACCAAGTGCAGTTCCTGAAAGCGCTTTTTCTTGTCACCTTTCGGCGTGTATTTCTGCACGAAAACCCGGACCGGCGTGCCATCAGCGAGCTTGCCGGGGTGGATTTCCGGTTCAAAATGGTCCGGCACCGCGATTTCTAACAGCCGGGCGGTCGATTTTTTCAGCGAGGGCGATCGCTCGACCAGTTCGCCGTCCGGGTGGCAAATCTCGAAATACTCGCTGCCGCCCGCACCAAATCCGGCGAAGTCCTGCACCGTCATGTCGACCTCGAAATCTCCGCCATCGATTTCAGAAGCGGTGACCAATGCCCGGCCTTTCGCCAGCAAAGTGGCGTCAAATTGATCGAACAACACCGCACGTGCGGCAAAGAAAATCGCAATGCCGACGAGCACCAGCAAACTGCCGATCGAAAGGCAGAGGACTTTGGTGAGATGACTGCGGATTGATCTCATCGTGCCTCCATCACATAGCCCAGGCCACGGCGGGTGTGGATCAGCGGCGGTGTGCCTTCCGGACTGATTTTTCGCCGCAGCGAGTAGATCGCGGCATCGACCGCATTGCTTTGAGGACCATCCAGTTCGGCATACAAATGTTGCTCGATTTGCGCCCGACTCAGCACTTGGCCTGGCCGTCTTGCAAGGCATTCCAGAAGGGAAAATTCGCGCGCGGTGAGGAAAATCGCAACGCCGTCACGGGCGGCGGATTTGCCAGCGGTGTCGATTTCCAAAGGCCCGATCCGCAGTTTGGAATCGGCCTTGCCATGACGGCGCCGTACCAGCGCTTCGAGTCGCGCCACCAGTTCGGCCAAGGCAAATGGCTTGGTGAGATAATCGTCCGCTCCATCGCCCAGACCACGGACTTTTTCCTCGATCCCATCCAGCGCGGTCAGCAGCAAAATCGGAGTGGTGTGGCCGTCTCGCCGCAGGTCACGCAGCACGGAAAGGCCATCTTTTCCCGGCAGCATTCGATCCAGCACGATCGCTTCGTAGGGATTCATCCGCGCCATCGATTCGCCTTCGGGTCCGTCTTCCGCGAGGTCAACCGCGTGGCCCATTTTCGTCAGGGCAAGGCCGAGATTGGCACGCAGACGGGGAGCATCTTCAACGACAAGGAGGCGCATGGTGAAAGCAACATGGAGTCAGAGCGGACGAACGTCCACCCTTGGAGTTTTAGGAGACTTTGCAGAAATTACCCTCTGAAGATGACGGCAGGATGAGCGGGAACCTGCGAAATCTTGGGAAGAAGCGCGCATTGACGGCTGCGCGATCGCCCGGCACGCTCCGCGCATGAGCGAAGCTCCATTGGTCGGAATCATCATGGGTAGCACGTCGGATTGGCCGACGATGGAACATGCCGCGCGCACCTTGCGCGACTTTGGCGTGGCTTGGGAAGCGGAGGTTGTCAGCGCCCACCGCACGCCGGACAAGCTGGTTTCCTACGCAACGGAAGCCCGTGGCCGCGGCCTGAAATGCATCATCGCGGGTGCCGGTGGCGCCGCCCATTTGCCTGGTATGACCGCCGCCATCACCGACATCCCGGTGCTCGGTGTGCCAGTGGAATCGAAAACCCTGCACGGCGTGGATTCCCTGCTTTCGATCGTGCAAATGCCTGCCGGCATCCCAACCGCGACGTTTGCGATCGGCAAAGCTGGCTCGGTCAACGCCGCGTTGTTCGCCATCTCCATCCTGGCAAATGAAAACCCGGAGCTTGCCAAGAAACTCGCCGATTTCCGCAGCCGCCAAAGCGAAACGGTGAAGGCCGCCGAACTTCCAGCGCTCGACTGAATCATGCCTGCCATTCACCCACCCCATTGCGTCGTCGGCGTCATCGGCGGCGGCCAACTCGGACGCATGCTCGCCCTTGCCGCCCGCCGCATGGGCATCCGCACCGCCATCTGGACCGGTGGCCTGGAAGCCCCCGCCGTGGAAGTCGCCGACGAGGTGATTGATCTGCCCTTCGATGATCCGAAGGCGTTGGAGCAATTCTGCAACACCGCCACCGTGGCGACCGTGGAATTCGAAAACATCCCGCGCGAAACCCTGGAAGCCGTCGCCGCGAGAACGCCGCTGCATCCTTCGCCGCATGCGATCTCGATTTGCCAGAACCGCGAGCGCGAAAAGAATTTCCTGCGCGAAAACAACATTCCATGCACCTGGTTCGCGGTTATCGCCAGCGCCGAAGATTTGGCAAAAGCCATGGCCGAACTTGCGGGCCCCGGCGTGCTGAAAACCGCCGCGTTCGGCTACGATGGCAAGGGCCAGGTGAAGCTCGAAGGCACAGAAAACCCGGAAGAAGTTTGGGCAGCGTTCGATGCGGATCGCGCGGTGCTCGAAGCCTGGGTCCCTTTTGAAAAGGAAATCTCGATCATGGCCGCGCGCGGAGCCGATGGCTCGATCGTGACCTACGATCCGGCGGAAAACCGACATCGGCACCACATTCTCGACATGTCGATCGTGCCAGCCCGGGTCTCACCGGCCGTCGGATTGGAAGCCGCGGCAATCGCCCGCCGCATCGCGGAGGCGCTCGATTACCAAGGCATCCTCGGCGTCGAATTTTTCCTGCGGGAAGACGGAACGCTTTTGGTCAACGAAATGGCGCCAAGGCCGCACAATTCCGGGCACCACACGCTCGACGCCTGTGCGACTTCGCAGTTCGAGCAGCAGCTCCGCGCGGTCATCGGCCTGCCTGCGGGATCGCCGCGACTTTTGAGCCCGGCGGTCATGCTCAATCTGCTTGGCGACTTCTGGCCGGATGAAACCACGCCGCCGGATTGGCTGCAACTTTTCGCAGACGGCGAGACTTTCCTCCACCTTTACGGCAAACGCCGTGCCATCGGCCGCCGCAAAATGGGCCACGCCAACGTCCTCGGACCGGATGCCTTGGAACGCGCCGAGGCCATGAAATCGGCGATGCTCGCGGCGGCGGCAAAGCCATAAAACCGCCGCAGCAAGCCAGATTCACTCAGGTTTCACCATCAACACAAAGCCTCCACCGGGGGCTAAAGTGGCGGTGATTTTCTGGCCCGAACGGAGCTTGGGATGGGTGATCTTCAGTTCGGTTTGGGTTTTTCCATCCTCAAAGGAGGTCCCGGACCAACGGCCATTTCCGAGAAAATCCAGATTGAAGCTGTAGTCCTTTTTATCGTCAGTTCCGTTGATCACAGAGACCCACCAGTTTTCTCCGGCACGGCGGGCAATCGCCGCCAATTCCCCGATTTTACTGCCAGGGAGGACAAGGGTCTCATCCCAAACGACAGGTTTCGTGCGAATGAATTCGAGCACTTCCTTCGGCTGGGCCAGATAAGATTGGGCACTGTCCGCCCAGTGGTTGAGCGGCGAGTTGTAAGCGACTGCAGTCGCCATTTGTGAGCCAGCAGTGGTTTGCCCCATCGGTCCTGCTTGAAAGGCCATCGGTGTGAAATCCGCAGGGCCGGTGACGAATCGGGTGAAGGGCAACGCGGCGAGGTGGCTGCGGGCGATGCGCCCACCCTGCTCCATGCCGTAAATGGCTTCACGCGTCATCCAGTTCGGCCATGTGCGCTCCTCGCCAGCCGGTTTGTTGGCACCGTGGAAGTTGATCATGATGTGATGCTTGGCGCCGAGAACCAGGCAATCGTGAAAGAACTCCAGCCGCTCCTGGCTTTCGCTATCCATGAAATCGATTTTCACGCCGACCGCTCCTGCTTTGCTGACATTTTCGAAAAATTCCTCGCGGTCCTTCTTGTCGCGGATTTTTCCCCAATGCTCCCAAACCATGATTTTCACATGTTTGGTCGCCGCATAATCGCAGACTTCTTTCAAACTGGCCCACTCGTCCTTGCCGTTGCGATGCCACCCCATCCTTGGTTCGCGCCATGGATCATCGATGACATAATACTGGCAATTTAGTGTCGCGGCATCATTGACAAATCCTTTGATCCGATCCCACTGGGCAGTGTCCCATTGGCCGAATCCCCATGTCCAAAAAGCACGACCGGGCTGGATCCAATTCGCATTCGGCCCATCGGGAAAAAGTTTGGGATCTGGGTCCGGTGCCAGATTGTAGACGATGCTTTGATTAACGAGCGCGGTCAGGTCCCGGGCAGTGATGACGATGCGCCATGGGCTGATGATTTCACCATTTAGCTTCCACGACGAATCGTCTTCGAAAATGCCATTGAGAGTGCGTCCACGTGGCCCGAGGGTCATGCCGCTGTAATGACGATCCATGATCGAATCTTCCGAGATGCAGGCGTATCCGCCGTCTGGAAGTTCAACCGTAACAGGCATGGTAATTGGCTGACCCGCTGTTAGAGCACTGCCAGGTTGGAAGTGGAGGAAGTTTGCCTCGTAGTTCGCGGTGTTATGATGACTCCAGTAGGTCGCTCCCTCTGGCAGGACAAAGCTGGTCGCTTCACCGGAAACAGTTCGACTTCCCCGCCCTGGGATGATGTAACGCCAAGCGACCCCATCGTTGTAGCAACGGACATCGAGTGTCCACGGCTTGCCATCCTTCGGCGCGATTTCGATTTTCTCCGCTTTGGAAAAATCATGCAGTGGCTCGGGATGGCCAGTGACCGAGTAGGAAACGTCCGTGGTGTACGGTTCCGCCCGACCGACTTTCACGTCCTGCCCGAGATCTACGCCATCCACCGTAATTCCTATCGGTGAAGTATCCAAGCTGACCTTGCCGTCACGAATGACCTTTATCACCAAACGACCATCCACGACACCGACGCCGGCTTTGACGGAACCATCCGGGCTACTGATCACCCGATCCGGCTTGCCAATGGAAAGTTGTGTCGCGTCTGCTTCAAAGTGAGATAGCTCCGCCTCCCACGCCTGCGACTGCACCGGTGCCGCGCCAGAGCTAATGAACTTTGCATCCGCCCAATCCGCATGATCACTATCGATGCCATCACCTGCATCGGTGACCTGGAGCCGGACCACTTGATGACCTGTTAGATCGACATCGACTTGCTTCGCCTCATCGCCCTTTTTCATCACTCCACTATCAAACAGGGTTTTTCCATCCGCGATGACGAGAAATTGCACCGTCCCAGAGTTTTCAGGTCCATCATCCGCGCCGACCATTGCTTGAAATCGAACCGATGTATCTGCGGCGAGTCTGAATACCCCCAGGCTAGGTGCGTGAACTCCAGCCCCGCGATCGAACGATCTACCGGCAACCTGCAGTGCATTTCCTGAGATGGATTGATTCTTCTGAGCCTTGCCCCAGCCGTTAGAAAAAGCGGTGACATCATAGTCATCCAACCAAACACTTTTATCTTCTGCCCTGAGGTCTGGAAACCCGATGGCAAGCAAACAAACAGAAGCCGAAATGCAGCTGGTTTTAAAACTCATCAAGACACTCATGGCAGAAAATCCAGATCAGCCCCAACTCAAAAAATGGTCGAAAACTTCAAACACCAGGCTGCGAATCGATGCAACTTCGTCGGGCATTTTGCCCTAACAATCGGATCCGATGCACTCATTGTTAGAAGCTGTAACCAGCATGAAACATGCATCCTTAGACACTGATGAGTAGCATTTTACATCACTTCATCTCACTGAGAATGGCACTGCTGGCACAATGTCTGCGATAGGCTGTGACACGTTTTGGTCGCCACACGATCAAATCATTTTCACTCAAACTCAATGATTATGAAAACTACTGACTTTACCAAAATTGCCGTCCTTTGCGCACTGAGTGTAACTGCTCCGATCGTGCAGGCTGAACCTGAAGCGAAGGATACGAAAGATGCTAAACCAGCTACCGAAAAGCAGGAAATCAAGCCAGGCACATTGGCCGCCAGCATTCACGATGGAGTTACTTATTCGATCCTGTTCAAAGCTCTGAAAGCAACTGGACTCGACCAAACCCTTGCTGGCTCTGACAACTACACGGTTTTTGCCCCAACTGACGAAGCATTTGAAAAACTGCCGGAAGGCACCTTGGACAAGCTGATGCTTCCGGAAAACAAAGAAAAGCTCCGCTCCCTCATTCTTTATCACGTTATTCCCGGCTCCCTTCCATCCATGAGCCTTAAAGACGGAGACGTGAAAACCGCGAACGGCGAAAAAGTCGAAATCGATGTGGATGGCAACAAGGTGGAGGTCGACGACTCCCACGTAGTTAATTCCGACATCCTTGCCAGCAACGGCGTGATGCACGTTATCGACAAAGTGCTCGTTCCAAAATCACTGGATGGATTCGCAGATCTGGATGCTGATTGATCATTCCCCCCGATTCCTCGATTGAGGAAGAATCGAGCGCATGCGGTCAGATCCCGCATGCGCTCACTCATTTGGGTAGGGTTCGGCTTTTCTGGATATTTTCATGGCAGAGGCTTGCCCTTCGATCATCACCGGTTAGAGGTAAATGATGAACCGCCGGAAATTCATCCAATCGACAGTTGCGACCTCTCTTGTTCTCGGTCTAACCAGCCGCGCCTTGGCAAACCTGGGTCCTGCGGAAAGCTACATCAAGAATATCGGCCTCCAGGCCTATACCCTGCGCGACCTTCTCGTATCTGATCCCGAGGGCACGCTTAAAGCCGTGGCAGATGCCGGCTACAAGCAGGTCGAGTTGTATAATTTTCCAAATTGCGATCCATTGATCAAAGGAGCCAAAGACGCTGGTCTGAAAATTTCATCCAGCCACTTTGACGCTGGTTCCATCCTGGACCCACAGGATAAAAGCTATGCTGCCTTCATGAAGATTCTTGAGAAGGCCAAGGCAAACGGAATGGAGCACCTGGTCGTTCCTTACCTGCCGGATACTTTCCGTAAAACCGCAGATGATTGGAAGAAAACGGCAGAGAACCTGAACGTCGCAGCCGCGAAATCCAAGGAAGCCGGCATCCAACTCGCCTATCACAACCACAATTTCGAATTTCACCCGATGGAAGATGGAACCACTGGGTATGACATTTTCATGAAGGAATTTTCGCCCGACATGCAGTTTGAGATCGATCTTTTCTGGGTCAAAGTCGCAGGGCTGGAACCAGCAGAGCTGATCAAAAAGCTCAAGGGCCGGGTTTCGCAACTTCACATCAAGGATTTGAAGAAAGGCATCCAGACTCCAAATTTCGGGGGCATCCCAGGCGATGCATTCCAGGAGGTCGGCAATGGCGTTCTCGATTGGAAACCCATTTTCGAAGCCGCAAAAGCATCCGGCGTCAAAAACTGCCACGTGGAGCAGGATCAATCGCCCGACCCATTGGGCAGCATCAAGACGAGCATCGCCTTCCTGCAAAAGCTCTGATTCAAAGCATCACTGCATCGTCATGGCACGGACTGCGAAGGTGGCCAACCAGTGGTCGCCTTCGTAATGTCCGCCTCCAACGTAGTTCATGCCTGCGGCAAGATGAGCTTCGGCCGCATTCAAAAGGATTTCTTTACGTGGATCACTGTCGCTGAGAACGCTGGCGATGCCGCGCATGGTCCAGACGCGGCTAAGATTCAATCCAGCCAGATGAACCAAATGGCCATCGGTGGGATCACTCACAACCACGGGAGTTAAAAGATTCCCAGCTTTCCCTTCTGCCAGATGGGGAAAATAAGCCGTCAACCACTCGGAATACTCATTAGCGGGGAGAACCCTTCGCATCAAGTCAGCCACATTGAGACCCGGAGAAAAAAAGTCGTTTCCGGAAGGCTCATACGCTGTCGGGTAATCCCGATCCCCCAGGTAGAATTTGCGGGATTTTTCAACCAACAAGACCTCAAAATCCTCATCCCCCGTCGCACGTGCATAGTCCAGCATGAAACCCAGCGGAAATGCCGATTCCGGATGGAATCCGCAACGCACGGGCCAATCCAATTTTGGCAGATAGCCCTTCGCCAAACCAACAATTTCCTTTTCAAGCGGAGCAAAATTCGCAGCCCATTTTTTGCAGTCAGAATCGTCAAAAGATCGCAGCTCCTGAGCGAGCTTGAGCGCCCACGCCCAGCCATACATGCGCTCGAAGCTCTTATTCGAATCGATCCGAAAATAGGCGGCTTCAGCCAGCAATCCGTCTTGGGTAAGACGCCGATTCATCGTTGATCGAATCTCAGCAGCAAATTCCGCTTCGGGAAATTCCTTCAACAAACGCAACAGCATCCAGTGACCATGGACCGAGGAATGCCAATCAAAGTGGCCATAAAAAACCGGATGGAGCTGGCTCGGCGTTTTCAGGTCTTCCAAGCCATTGAACACATGTGAAGGTTTATTCGGATACTCCCGATCCATCCCCGCCAAAGCGATTTTCACAAATTCAGCCGCTTGTCTCGTGTCCATACGGATTTCCTGAGCCACAACACCCGGTAAGGCAAGCACCACAAACACGGAAAGTACGATTCCAAACCATCGCCAACATGACATCGCATCAACAGAAACAAAAGCTAGCCCAATGGCAATGCTCAGGTGGCAAATTTGGAACGGTAGATACTGTCATTTAGGCCATATACGATGACAGGGTCGAACCATGACAGTCTCTTGGATCGAATAAATCGTGGGAAATTTGGAGGTTTTTCTACACCGATCATTTATGCCTTCGGCTTAGAGTTTGAATCGAATCAGATTCTAGTGTTCAAACGGGTCGACCGTGCTGCCGGAAGTTGGCGGAATATGTCTCAAGGATAATGGTAGGTTTTCCAGATAATCCTTTCGAGCTCTGTCTCTGAGACTTGGATTCGATATTTCGCCAAGCCAAGACTCAAGGTTTACTTCATCACCTCTTTGTAAACGAGCAACAATTTGGAAAATTACTTGATCCCGTTTGTCGCCAGGTGGGGAATCGAGCACAATAGATCCAAGTTCATCCGATTTTTCACGATATAAATCCCCAACAAGCTTCACTGCCATCTTTGGTTCATCGTCAAGGCGGCTTTCCGAGCTTAGGTAATATGTCAAAGCCTCCGGGCTGGCACCCTTTAAGCGCAAGTGATTCAATAACGATCGCTCAATATTGATCTTTATCTTCTCGTCATATGGCAAACTCTGAATCTCTGTCAATGCTTCCGGGCCAGCTGAGGCCAACCGTTGCGCAATCACTTCTCCGGTAAATTCCCCGACCAAGCTGGAACGACTGTTTTCATAATCACTTAAAAGGGTATGCTCTCGCAGGGAAATATCTTCGGTGGAAAACTCTTCCCAATTGGGAATTTTGGAAATCATCCTGCGAAAAATTTCATTAGCCGGTTTATACGCTTCACCAAAGCTTAGAAGTGTTTCTTCATAGATTTTTATCCGTTGGCCAAACAGTTCCAAATCTTCTCTGTTGCGACTGAATTGAATCGCAAAATTGGCCCCGATGTCCATGAGCATTAGATCTTTCTCGGGTGACTGAGGAAGGTTCATCACGATGTTGAACTCTTCACTCAGCGTTTGTTTCAGTTGGCTTAATTCATACGGAAACTTGATATTTTGATAGTATGCCTCCATCTGATTGAGCCTTTTGTCTTCTTTGATCAGATCTTCAATCTCTGAATGGTGATTTTGCTGAGGGGTTGTGCCGGTTTCTGATTGTGTTTTTTGAGAAGTTGGATTGGTATGTTTGCTTGATGAAAAGTCATCACTTTTCCCAGGATCAGACATATTCCATATATATCCGCCGAGAAATACCGCTATCGGAATCAAGATAATTATCAGTATTCTTTTATTCTTGAGCATCTGCAATCAGGCGTTGCCTGTGATGGGTTTCGAGTCTTGGTGGCGATTTCCCGAGTGTGAGGGTGCAAGGTAATTCCATTCATGAAACTTTGCATCTTTCGGAATAGCGCGAGTGCATTTCCATGTTCCAACGGTTTGTTCGACAGCTATCAGAGCAGCTGCGACACCGTTGGTTCCAGTGATGAATGGAAGATTACGTGGTGTCATGGTTGAAACGTCGCCGCTAAGATTATTTCCGATGCAAGTGCTTTTGCCCGGAGCTGTAAAATTAACATCTTTTGCATTTTGATAAAATACAGCCTGGACAGCAGCTAGGTTCGCGTCAACACCGCAAATGGTTACAACGCGTTTCATCTTATATTCCATTCTAAATTGAAGGACCTCCCCTTGTTTTTAATTTTACCTTATTCAATACTGGTTATAACACCATTCATATTTGATTCTATGACAGTTGATATTGGTGAATTATCAATACTAATCCCAGCCGCGTAGAAAAACCCTCCTGTCGGGGTGAGATTATCATGATTAACAATCATCATCAAATGATCGCCGAGTCCGGTTGGGTCATAAACTTTAGATGAGTCCTTTCCAATTTTCTCTAATTTCTCTTTAGCGCTATATATATTATCTCCGACCTTCACCAATGCCTTAACCTTATCCAACTCCAAATTATAGGCTGGACTCGGGTAGGTGTTCGCGCAACCATATAATAACGAAAAAATCAATGATTGAATTAATGTTTTTATAAATATATAAAATTAACGCTCGCCTCCTCCCAGTGAGAGGGGTCTGGGCTCCAGACACTGAGCAATGGCATCTGATCCACAATGCTCAGCAAATGTGTATGCTTCGACATCAGACAAATAATACTCAGAAACCGATGTTTCGGGTGAAACGAAATCAGTCGTGCCGGCGCCTTGCCTTTCCGTAACGAGATTATCATCTGAATCATAACAGAATTGTTGTCCCGATTTTATTTACTTCTCATGCAATTCTCTGCTGCTGGGTGTAAGTTCTAACAGGATTTTTATGGCTCATATCTAAAAAACCGCCCCTTTGTCATTATATATCATTACCTAATAATTTATTCCATCTTCTTTAATAGGATGTTCTGATTTATAAAATTCAGAATCAAATTCAAGATCTACAATCTCCTCTGTATCATCGATTCCAAAAAATTTAATTTCAGGCAAAGGCGAGCCATCATACCTAACTTCGGGAAACTTAGTCTCGGAATTCGTAACGCCAGAACCCATTTCCTTTGAACATGCGCAGCCTGATAAAAACATCACTATCAGCGACAAAAAAACCTTCATATTACAATCAATATCTAATCATTTCCCATCAACACACATCATCAAGACATGACTAAAGGCCTGTCTATTTGTCATGTCTTTTTGATGTAGACCTGCTAAAACAAAAAGTTTTCTACACCGATCCATGCATATTCCTTTGGTAAGCATCTAAAACTACTCGTTATGTGGCAGTTTGCAAATCTCCTTAAATTCATCAATAGTGAAAAGCGGAGGATTGCGCCTATCAACAACGTCTTCAATATTTTTTTTGTATATTAAACCATCCATTCTCACTAAAGTTCCTTTGCGCAGAGACCCATCTAAAATCACATTGATAGTGGAAATTCCATTTGTCAATGCTACATACCATTCATTTTCTTGCGAGTTATAAACTACATTAGTCGGAAATTCTGAGTTAGAAAGCTCGTTTGCCACGTCTTGACCGTATGCAGTTTTGATAAATTCTAAAGCGAACCTAATTGCTTCACGCTCTGTTTTTTTTCCTGAATTTTTGTTTATTGAAATCTGCGCTCTATGTTCTAGCGGATCTGATTTTTTCCCATCTTTACAAGAAGGAAAAAATGCAATGATTGCAAGCAAAGCAGTCACCTTGAATACTGACCCGATAATTAGACCAAGACCTTTCTTAAAGTCCCAAAAATTGCGTAAGTACTTACAGAGAATGTCGGGGAAAAAACGAATATTTAGAATATTGTTCATTATTTTCATGATATATTACGCAATCTTGAACTTACTATTTTAGATATCCTGCTTAATTGCGCATGAGCGCAAGTCTGTCCCTCTGCCATGAAAAACAACTACTGTTATTCAAGGTTTTGTTTTCATCTTGAGCACAATCCGCTTATCATCTTTCCCTTTAAAGGAAAGATGGACAACGCTATTTTCTAAAAACGGCTTTTTAACATTAAAAGAATATACTAATTTATCTCCATCCATTGTAGATTTTACCGGAACATCAACTATTAATCGATTTTCACCATCCAAGAGAAACAAGACAGCTTTATCGACAACCTTAAGCGAATCGCAAACGATTTTCACGCAAACAATTTGCTCATCAAACGCAATTTCAGGTCGAAGCAGATCAGTGATTATAACATTAACAGATGGATCAGAAGTTTTTCCTACATCTCCACCTGAAATAATAATTATATCTTCCAACTCAAAAGAGGTCGCCTGCAAACTCAAACAACTAAAGACCCAAAAGACTACACATAATATAAAACTTCGAAGTAAATTAAACATGACTTAATCAAAAATATTAGATTATTTGTTTCGTTTTCACTTAAGAAATGGTGGCAATGGCCTTAAAGGCGGAGGGGACCCAATCGGACCCTCAGGAGGCAGTTGAGGATATGGATAATCATTTGGAGTAGTTCCGGGAGCCTCGCCCTCAACTGGTTTGGGAGGTAAATTCCGTGATCCCGGCCGAGGAGGATATCCAGTTCCATCTGCCGGTAGAGGACTTTTAGAGTCAGACGAATGGCCTTTTGACGCATATAATACAGCATTCATTTGCACTTGGAATGCAAATTCAACTAATTTTGCATATCTGATGGTATTTTCCTGAGAGGTCATACTTCTAATTGCCCTTTCTACGCCCATCGCCGCCTTCTGCGCTGCGTCGATGTGCATCTGTTCATGACCGTATACGCCCTCCCAAGTTGCAGGCCCTCCTCCCTTCATAATCCCATCAGGCTTGACCCAGGAGTTGTTAAGGCGAATTTCACCAACTCCAGTCACATCACATTTTATCTCCGCATCTCCGCATGAGCATTCAACTCTCACGGTATAAGTATGGTGTCCCATTGCACGATAATTTTCTCCAGCGAACGGGACTCTTCCAGCATCTTGCCAAGTGGCTGCAATATCTTTTCCTTTTGGCAAATCTGTAGAACCTGCTATTAGACCGAGGGAATCCATCCAGTTCACCCCATCATTTCCAAGGAAGCCATACAAATTCATCCCACCCCTCTCCTCAATCGGATCTCTGGATGGCCATCTTCCCGTCGCTGGATCGTAGTATCGATATCCGTAATAGAGTAGTCCTGACTCAGTGTCCTGAAATTTGGTTGAGAAGCCGAAGTCCGGCACTCCGGAAAGCAGGCTACGTTTCATCACCAGATTACCAAGTGGGTCGTAATCGTTTTGACGAACCAGAGCTCTTGTATGGCTCGTCCAGGCGAGAATATTGCCATTGGCATCATAGCTTGGGACGATATGGGTGTCTGGAGTGGTCGTGGAGGAACTGTAGTAGCTGCTTGCATGCAAACCTCCTAGCCCACCTGCGGCCCGGAAATCGGCAGATTCTGACACCTTTCCTGAAGATCCCATGTCTGGTCCCCACAGGTTGGTCCATTTGAGGCTCATCGCGCCCATCGAGCTGGCGGTGCCAGTCCGAGTGCCGATCGCCACCGGGTTCCAACCATCGTAGATGTAGAGCATGTTGGTGACTCTATTTAGATTCGGCTTCTTGTGCAAGATTCAATTTGCATATCGGCATTCAGATGGCCTGTCATGTTTCGGGACACCTGCCAGGTCCATGTTTTAATGTGTCGTATGGTATATTCTTCTTGATTTGAGGGGAATTTTGAAGAGTCCGCTAAACCCTGTGAAACTCGACCGTGCTACGTTGATCCTAGAGCCAAGAAACAGGTTCGGAACGGGAAAACTTCGGTGAAGTTTTCTACACCGATCCATGCTCAACCCCCATATGCAGGCGTGTCAGGTTCACTTTTTATCAGGTATAAAAATTTCGTAGATTCCCTGCACTCGAAGCCGCGGAGAGATTCTTTTTCCTAATACAATACCATCCCCAACTTCTTTATACTCGTAAAACATACCCGCTCTCTCTGGAGAACCCGGTATGATCATTAGTGCAATATTATCTTTATGATCAACAAACTTAAAAAGTATACATAAATGATCTCTTTCAAAGATCGCATTTATCTTAATGGGTACAAAATCACCGCGATCCAATATTTTAAATAACTCCTCTTTTTGAAGTTCGTTCGCTTCCGCGAATTTCGTAAACTCCCAAGCATCTTTCGTAATTTTTTTCAAATCAACTTCTGATGGAGACACCATAGCCTCTTTGAAATCACGAGAAACGAAAATATGCTCAACTTGCCTGTAGGCAATTGCATTAAGACGATCTAAGGAATGTTCTTTTGCGCTCAATATTAGTATAGATGAAAAACTAATCGAAATTAAATATTTTATCATAAATTATTAATTTGTTAAATTCATTGATAGTCTCCCCTCCTACAACTGCATCGAATGCGCTTCCATCGTTGCCACTGCACTTGGATCCGCCACCACACGAATTTTCTGTTGCTAGATCAATCCCATTGAGTGGAGCTGTTGAATCCCCATGTGCAAATCTAATTATAATTTCACAAAGACCCAATAAGTCATATTTATTTATCAAATTATTGTGACCTATTCCATACAAGTTACTCCCCCACGTTTCTCAATCGGATCTCTGCTTGGCCACCTGTCGGCGACTGGGTCGTGATCGCGGTAGCCGTAGTATATCAGGCTAGTTTCTTTGTCCTGCAACTTGGTCGAAAAGCCAAACTCAGGCACGCCCGTCAATAGACTACGCTGTATTACCACATCGCCAAGTGGGTCGTAGTCGTTTTGACGAACCAGAGCTCTTGTATGGCTCGTCCAGGCGAGAATATTGCCATTGGCATCATAGCTTGAGATAATATGGTTGTCCGGAGTGGTCGTGGAGGAACTGTAGTCGCTGCTTGCAAGCAAACCTCCCACCCCACCTGCGGCCTGGAAATCAGCAGATCCTGATACCTTTCCAAAAGATCCAATGTCTGGTCCCCACAGGTTGGTCCATTTGAGGCTCATCGCGCCCATCGAGCTGGCGGTGCCAGTCCGAGTGCCTATCGCCACCGGATTCCAACCATCGTAGATGTAGAGCATGTTGTTGACTCTATTTAGATTCGGCTTCTTGTGCAAGATTCAATTTGCATATCGGCATTCAGATTGAGCTGGCCCCCGAAAATCGGGCCAGTGGCTAAGCTATGATTGTGATGTTTGGGTTGGTACCGCAAACCGAACCGAACACGCACAAAATGAAAAGCAAACGCAGAAGACACGACCCCGAATTCAAGGCCCGCGTGGCGCTTGAGGCGCTCAAGGGAGTC
>NZ_JAENIJ010000028.1 GCF_016595435.1 Luteolibacter pohnpeiensis | reverse complement strand
ACGGGGACGGCAGATGAGGAAAGCTAATAGGCTTCAAATAGTCGTACCAGCTTTTTATGAGATTTTTCGGCAATTATTTTTGGCAAACGGTCTAGGGGTCAGCGGATCAGGAAATAAAAGGCCAAGGCGAAAAAACCGATCCACACGGCAACCACGTGTGCGACACCGAAGGATCGTGCACCGGGTGATTCCGCAGGGTCGTCTGGATGTGGCCCGAAAAGTACGGCGTAGCGGATCACCCCCCAAATGCCGAACAACGACCACAAGATCAAAAACAATACCAGTCCGAGTTTAATCCAAATCATACCGCGACGGGAAACCTCTCCCCGCCGCGAAAATGACACGGATTGATGGACTTACAACTTCAGAAAGTTTTCCAGCAGTCTTTTGCCATCCTGGGTGAGAATCGATTCCGGATGGAACTGAACCCCGTGCACTGGATACTCCTTGTGCTTGAGGCCCATGATTTCTCCTTCTTCGGTCCAAGCCGTGATCTCCAGGCTATCGGGGAAGGTCTCGCGTTTGACGATCAGGGAATGATAGCGGGTGGCCTCAAATGGGCTGGGCATTCCGGCAAACACACTTTTCCCCTCATGCAAAATCGGAGATGTCTTACCATGCATCAGCCGGTCCGCGCGGACGACATCGCCGCCATACACCTGACCAATGGATTGATGGCCCAGACACACCCCGAGAATCGGCGTGCTTGGTCCCATTTCCTTGATCAGTTCCAATGAAATCCCGGCTTCGTTCGGCGAACAAGGACCCGGCGAAATGCAAATGCGTTCCGGCGCCAACGCTTTCACCTCAGCCACAGACAGAGCATCGTTGCGCACGATTTTCATCTCCGCCCCGAGCTCGCCGAAATACTGAACCAGGTTGTAGGTGAAAGAATCGTAGTTATCTAAAATGAGAATCATCGAATGATTGGTTAGATTTCAGATCCGAGTGTTTTTGCCAGGGAGATCGCCCGCAGCACCGCCTTGGCTTTGTTCACCGTTTCGTTGAATTCATAGGTCGGATCGGAATCCGCTACAACTCCCCCGCCCGCTTGAACGTAGGCTTTTCCGCTTTTGATCAGACAGGTCCGCAAGGTGATGCAGGAATCATGCGAACCATCAAAACCGAAGTATCCCACCGCGCCGGCATACGTGCAACGTTTGGCTTTCTCCAGCGAGTTGATGATTTGCATCGCGCGAATCTTCGGCGCTCCGCTGACAGTTCCAGCAGGGAACGTGGCACGCAGCACATCATAGGCACTGTGCTCCGGGTCCAGTTCGCCGGTGACATTGGAAACGATGTGCATGACGTGGCTGTAACGCTCGATCACCATGAAGTCATCGACATGCACGCCACCATGCTTGGCAATCCGGCCGACATCATTGCGGGCAAGATCGACCAACATCAAATGCTCAGCCCGCTCTTTGGGATCGGCCAGCAATTCCGCAGCTAAAGCATCATCTTCTTCCGGTGTCTTTCCTCTCCAACGAGTTCCGGCAATCGGGCGAATGTCGATGCGGCCCTGGATCGAGCGCACATGAACCTCTGGCGAGCTGCCAACCAAGGCAAAGTCGCCAAGTTCCAGAATGAACATGTAGGGCGATGGATTGACATACCTCAGGGCACGATACAGGTCGACCGGCGGACGATCGAAATCGGTCTCGAAGCGCTGGCTTGGGACAAACTGAAACACATCTCCCGCGGCGATGTATTCTTTGCCATCGCGCACCATCTGCTCGAACTCGGCTTGCGTCGTGTTGCTGACAGCATCCGTGGGCTGCACTTCAACCAGGCCATTCAATGCCGGAACATGGAAGGGACGATTGAGAATCTCGACAATTGCCGCGATTTTCCCGCGTGCCGCAGCATAGGCTTCTTCCGGCGATGCAAAATCATCGACGATCGCATTGGCAAGGATCTGCAAACGCCGCAGGCGGTGATCGAATACCACCAAGGTGTCCGCCAACATGAACATCGCATCAGGAACCCCGAGAGTGTCCGGTGGAGGCGGGCCAATCGTCGGCTCGAATTGCCGGACGGCGTCGTAGGAAAGGTAGCCGACCATTCCACCTGTGAAAGGCGGCAAGGTTCCATGAGTCACCGGATGATACGGTTTCATCTCACGTTCCAGCGCAGCCAGCACATCGTCTTCTGCGGTAAAACTGCGCGACTTGGAGCCTTCACGAATGGTGATTTCATGACCACGGGCTTCGAATACCAAACGAGGGCCACTTCCAAGAATCGACCATCGGCCACCTTTCTCGGTGCTTTCGGCACTTTCGAGAAGGAACGAATGACGATTATCCCGCAGCTTCAAGTAAGCGGACAACGGGGTCTCAAAATCCGCGGCGAGCTGGGTATAAACGGGCACGACATTGCCGCGCTCCGCCAGCTCGACGAAGTTTTCCAAAGTTGGCTCAACCGGTATGGAACTCACGTAGCGCGAAGCTTGACCACCAGCCGCTTGAGAGCAAGCTCAAGCTGGATAGGAATTCACAGGAATCATCGCCCCGCACTTGAATCTCCGCGCGGAGGACTTCAGATTTCTGTCCTGACATGTCGCAACCTTATCTTTCGCTGGAAGCTGAACTCCACGATGCCTTTTGGGCCGCAGAAGATGACGCGAGTGAAGTGTCTCTGATGGCCGCTTTTTTGAAGCAACACCCCGGCCCAGCCCTCGAAATCGGCTGCGGCTCCGGTCGACTTTTGCTGCCACTTTTGCAACAAGGTCATGAAATCGAGGGCCTCGAACTATCCCATGATATGCTGGACCTCGCGAAAAAATCAGCCGCTCGCGAGGGTCTGAAGCCAACGCTGCATTTGGGCGACATGACCTGCTGGCCACCGCAGCGGAAATACGCCAGCCTTCTGGCTCCAGCATTCACCTTGCAACTCGCCGACGATGCATTGGCCACTTTGAGGCGATGGCATGGCTGGCTCGAAAAAGGCGGCGGTCTTTATCTAACGATTTTCATCCCGTTCTCAGAAATTGAAGGCGATCAACCGGAAAACACCTGGTACCGCGATCACGAAGCAACCCTGCAGGATGGACGGATCGCGGTGATGGAAACCCGTCATGAGATTGATCTGGCGGCAAAAATCCTCCGCCGGGAACATCGATACCAGATTTCCGGGGATTCCAGACACCATCAATCGATCCAAGTCATCCGCTGGTATGACCCTGACGAAATGTCACAACTCCTCGAAGAAGCTGGTTATGAAATTGTTGATTGTTTTTCCGATTTCAACCCACCGGGACCGGCTGCGGAATTGGATGATCCAGAATTCCAAGGAATCGTAACATTCCATGCCCGGACTTGTTAGAAAAAATTCGGACCATTTTGAAAGAATTCCGTAAAACCCGCGTAGCGCGCCTTGACCTTGAGCGAATCCGGGACATAACACTACGTGTGCCTCGGAACCTTTTCCTGATATCCACGATCGCCCTTTTCTCGGGATCCGCGTTTGCTCAAACTTGGCAGCGGGAGGAGATCAACTTTGAGTCGATTGAAAGTCGAGCGCTCGATCTGTCTAACAAACCTTACGTCGCGCCGGACAAGAACAGTCTCCCGGACTGGATGAACAAGCTGACTTATGATCAGTATCGGGACATCCGGTTTAATCCCGACCAAGCGCTTTGGGCCGCTGAAAAACTCCCCTTCCGCGCTCACTTTTTCCACCCGGGCTACCTGTTTCGCGAGCCTGTGATGCTGAACGAATTCACGGACACCCACACCCAGCGCATCCGACTTTCCGAAGCCTTCTTCAACTACGGCCCGCTGATTAAAAATCACGGCGATCTTCCATCCGATGGAGGGTTCGCCGGCTGGAGATTGCACGCCCCACTGAATTCCAAGGATTACTACGACGAAGTCGCCGTGTTCCAGGGTGCCAGCTACTGGAGAGCGTTGGGCAGAGGTCAGCGCTACGGCATTTCCGCCCGCGGGATCGCCGTCAATACCGGAGCCGACGGAGTCACCGAGGAATTCCCAAGTTTCCGCGAATTTTGGCTCAAGAAACCGGAACCCAATGACACCACGGCCACCTTTTATGCCTTGTTGGACGGCCCTTCCTATTCAGGCGCCTATTCGTTCCGGGTCGATCCAGGCGATGACACCGTGGTGAATGTCAAAGCGGTGCTTTTCGCGCGGCACGAGGTCAAACGCCTCGGCATTGCCCCGATGTCCAGCATGTTCTGGTTCGGTGAAAATTCACGCCGCCGATTCGATGATTTCCGCCCTGAAGTGCATGATTCCGATGGCCTTTCGATCCGCATGAGCACTGGCGAGCGCCTGTGGAGACCGATCACGAATGACAGCGGCAATCTGGAATTCAGCTTTTTCAAAATGGACAAGTGCGAAGGCTTCGGTCTGTTGCAGCGCGACCGAAATTTCCACTCCTACGAGGATGGAGAAGCCGCCTACAACCTGCGCCCATCACTTTGGATTGAGCCGACATCGGATTGGGGCCCTGGCAGTGTGATGCTGATGGAAATCCCCACGACGAATGAACTTTCCGACAACACCGTCGCGATGTGGCAGCCGGACAAAACCCCGAAAGCGGGCGATCGTATCGAGTTTTCCTACAAACAACACTGGACCATGGCGGCAGATCCGTCCCAAGCCGGTGGTCGAGTCATCGCCACCCGCACCGGCGTCCACGAATGGCAGCCGGAACAGCGGACGATGATCGTGGAATTCGCTGGCGGAGCGCTGGAAATGCCGGATGAAAAGCCGCCAACGGCAGAAGTCCAGGCACTGGGCGATAATGCCGACAAAATCAAAATCCAAGGCGTGACGGTACAACCACTGCCAGAAGGACACTGGCGTGCGGCCTTCCAAATCGCCCCAGCTGACGAAAACGGCAAACTTTCCGATATCGGCCCCGTCGAGTTGCGCTGTGCACTCAAACGCGGCGATGCCTTCCTCACCGAAACATGGGCCTACCGCATCAAGCCATAGAAAATTCGCCGGGCAAACTGACGGATGTCGAACTCGACGAGTGGGAAGAAGCCTACGCGGTAGTCGAAGCATACCTCCAAGCCCTGCGCATTCGGAATCGGCTGCTGGCTGCGGAGCTGGTTCGTGGCATTCTTTGGCGCGCATCCACCCGCCGACTCCAGGAACCGGACAAACCGGCCCGTCTATTGGCCATGGAGGAAACGCTCAAGGAGCTCGCAGACTGGACGCAGCAAGTGCTGGATGAACCTCTGGAAAACCGTCGACTCGCAGCTCGTGGTCGACTGGCCCTTCTGCTCGCCGGCATGCCGGGCAAATGGCAGGGTGTTTTTCTAACTCCGCCGCCATGGCCGCAGGAATTTGTTGAATCCATGAAACAATCCTACCTGGCAGCAGGCCCCTGCTTTGCTGAGCTAAAAATGGAACCTAAACCGCTCGAATTCAACGCCCTCGGGAGCGGTGCAGCACAGTGGTGGGAAACCATGGACCGCCGCCCGATCGTCCGCACCGTCTTCATCACCGTTCTACTCACCCTGATTGGTCTAGCCGCTGCTTTCATCTATTACTGGTAAATGGGAACTGCCGATTCATCACCGCGGGATGCCGCGAAACCTTTTTACGGTCCGTTCCGCAGTGGATTGCGCCGCTTTGTTTTCTTCTTCAGTGTCTTTGTGGTGAACGTGATCGCCAGCTTGTGGCTGGCCGATTTGTTCTGGCACATGGGCATGCACCGCGCCCACTACGCGATGCTGGTCTGCTTTTTCATCCTGAATGGACTGCTGGTCCTCGGATCATTCCACGCGATCTTCGGATTTTTCGATATCCTTGCCGGGAAAAAACGATCGGTCCGCATCATGGAACTGGCAGAGGGCAAGCAAGGCCCACTGGCGAAGCGTTTCGCCGTGGTGATGCCGGTCTATAACGAAGACAGCGTCAAAACCTGTGGCCGCATTGAGGCAATTTACCGATCGATCGAAGCGACAGGGCATCTCGATTCATTTGATTTCTTCATTCTCAGCGACACCCGCGATCTCGACCTGTGGGTGCTGGAAGAAACCGCATGGACCAATCTTTGTCGCCAGCTCGGTGCATTTGGCCGCATCTACTACCGACGCCGTAGAACCAATGAAAACCGGAAAGCCGGAAACATCGGGGATTTCGTCCGCACCTGGGGCGGCGGCTACGAAGGCATGCTGGTGCTGGATGCGGACAGCCTGATGGACGGAGGCGACATCGTGAACATGGCCAGGGTCATGGAAGCCTACCCGCGCCTGGGTATCCTGCAGACTCCTCCGAAGTTGATCCGCGGCTCTTCCGTTTTCACACGTCTCCAGCAATTTGCGATGAGACTTTACGGACCGCTTTTCATTCGCGGTCTGAATTTCTGGCAACTCGGCGGTGGCAGCTACTGGGGCCACAACGCGCTCATCCGCGTGAAACCGTTTTCAGAATTCTGCGAACTCCCTGCCCTACCGGGTCGCGAACCGTTTGGCGGACGCATCCTGAGTCACGATTTCGTCGAAGCCGCCCTGATGGTTTCGGAAGGCTGGGAAGTCTGGCTCGCGTGGGACATCGCGGGCACTTACGAAGAAGCTCCACCTACTTTGGCGGACCATTTGATCCGTGATCGCCGGTGGTGCCAGGGCAACCTGCAGCACCTTTGGCTCATCTTCGCCCGCAAGTTGCCTCTGACCGTGCGGATGCACCTATTCATGGGCATCATGGCCTATTTGGGAAGCCCGCTTTGGTTCTTCTTTCTATTGCAAGGCACCTGGCTCGCCTGGGATCGCGAGCACTCGCACCTGAGCCAGCTACCTTTCGAAAACGTCGTCTTCCGCTTGTTTCACATCAACGTTACGGAACAGAGCCTCATTTTGACCGGAGCCGTTTTCACGCTGCTTTTCTTGCCAAAAATTCTCGCCTTCTGCGGGGCGATCCTGGTGCCGAGTATCCGCCGCTCCTTTGGCGGTATCATCCCCTTGTGCGTCGGCCTGGTTTTCGAAACCTTGATTTCCATCCTGCTAGCGCCGTGCATGATGGCCTCGCACTCGCTGATGGTTCTCAGCATTGTTCTTGGAAAAGCAGTTGGCTGGGGAAACCAAAATCGCGAAACCGACGGAACCACCTGGAGCGATGCCGCCCGGTTCCATGCTTTCCCGACTCTTTTGGGAATCGTCTGGAGCGTGGTCGCCATCAAGATCGGTTGGATCTTTGCCGCGTGGATGTCACCGATCCTGATCGGCCTCATTCTTTGCATTCCGGTATCCGTCTTCACCAGTCGCGTCCGTTTGGGCAAAGCACTGGCCCGTTACAAAATCCTTTCCACGCCCGAAGAGCTGTCGCCACCACCCGTGGTTCTGCTCGCCGATGCGGCAAAGGCAGCGGTCGATCCAGCACTGGATGCAGGGGTAAAAAATCGGACCGGCCTGATTGCGGCGGTGGTTGACCCCTACGTCAACAGCGTCCACGTCACCCTCCTGGAATTCTCTGAACTTTCTCAGGAAGAACAGGATATAGCCGAGCGATGCCTCACAGAAGGGCCATCAGCCCTTACCAAAAACGAACTTTCCGATCTGCTTTACCTCGCTCCGGCTATGCTTCTCATGCACCGGGCCGTTTGGGTTCGCCCTGCTGAAGGCATTCACCCGATCTGGACAGAAGCCGTGGAAAGCTATCGCAGACGACTCGATCCTCCAACCGCTTGAAAGAAACCTCTTGTGCGGGAATCAGGATCATAGGCAAGTTGGTTCGCCTTCCAAGCTCCTGAAAAACCCATGTTCGAGATCAATCCCAATCTGTCCGATATCGTTTCCGACGCCGCCGCTGGACTCCGTGAGCACCTCAGCGCCGAACCGACCATCACCGCTGCCGCACCAGGCCGAGTCAATTTGATCGGCGAACACATCGACTATTGCGACGGCTTCGTTCTGCCATTTGCGATTGATCGCTACATCGTCATCGCAGGTTGCGCCAACGGTACACAGCAAGTCAGGGTAGGAACTTCGTTCAACTCGGAAATTGTGGTTTTCGACATCGAGCATCCACAAACACCCGGAGATCCGAAATGGGCCAATTACCTGCGTGGAGTCATTCGCGGCTTCCAAGATCGCGGTCATCACATTCCGGGATTTGACGCTTACATCGTTTCGTCCGTCCCGGGCGGAGCAGGACTTTCCTCATCCGCAGCCCTGGAGTGCGCCACTGCCACCTTCTTGGAGGGGCTGCTCGACACCGTGCTCCAGACCCGGGAAAAAGCATTGCTCTGCCAACAGGCTGAACACGATTTCGCCCACGTTCCATGCGGCATCATGGACCAATTTGCTTCGGCATTTGGCCAGGCCAACCAATTGGTTCTCATCGATTGCCAGAGTGGAGAACCAGAGCTGGTGCCTTTCGAGAGCCCAGACCTCACCGTGTTGATATCCAACACCATGGTTCATCACGAATTGTCCGATGGCGGTTACGCCCTGCGCCGCAAACACACGGAAGACGGACTCGCCATAATCGGTAAATCCTCATGGCGCGATGTCACTGAAGCCGATATTTCCGCCCATTGGGAAGCTCTCGGCGAACCGATCAACCGCCGTTGCCGCCATGTCGTCGGTGAAATCGCCCGCACTGTCGATGCCTCTGAAGCCTTGAAGGCAAACGATTTCGAAAAACTGGGGCCGCTCATGGCTGCCAGTCATGATTCTTTGCGGGACGATTTCGAAGTTTCCTGCACCGAGCTTGATCTCATGGTAGAAGCCGCTCGCAAAATCGGCCGCGCAGGCGGAGTCATCGGCGCTCGCATGACCGGTGGCGGATTTGGTGGCTCAACCGTCACCCTTTGCGAATCCAACAAGGCCGCAGAAATCGCAGCTGCCATGGCGGACGACTACAAAAAAGCCACAGGTATCACCCCGCAAATTTTTGCCTCACGCCCTTCGCGTGGTGCTCACCTGGTCGACTAAGTTCGGCGGAGTTTGTGCTCAGCAAAGATTTTTCTCGTCTCCACCCGATCCTCTCCACACCCTCCCGCCGCCATGCTCAAAGCCGGAATCGTAGGTCTCCCCAATGTTGGAAAGTCGACTCTTTTCAATGCCGTCACTCGTACCCGCAAAGCGGAAGCGGCGAATTATCCGTTCTGCACGATCGATCCCAACGTCGGCATCGTCACGGTTCCCGACCCACGGCTTGCTGTGCTTTCGAAAATTTCCGGTTCGCAAAAGCTGGTTCCGACAGCGATCGAATTCGTCGACATCGCCGGCCTGGTGAAAGGTGCCTCCGAAGGTGCCGGATTGGGCAACCAATTCCTCGCCAACATCCGCGAGACCGATGCCATCGTTCAGGTGGTTCGTTGTTTCGAAAACGACGACATCATCCATGAACTCGGCTCGGTGGATCCTTTGCGAGACATTGAAATCATCAACGCCGAGCTGATTCTCGCCGACATCGCATCTCTGGAAAAACGCCGCCATTCGCGCGAAAAGAAAGCAAAGGGCGGTGACAAGGAGTCGAAAAAAGAAGTTGAGCTGATTGATGCCTTGCTTCCTCACCTCAACGAAGGAAACCCAGCACTCACCTTCGATCTCAGCGATGACGATCGGGAAATTGTGCGGGATTTCTTCCTGCTTTCATCCAAAAAGACGATCTACGCCTGCAACGTGATGGAAGACGAACTGGCGGCTGCGATTGAAAATCCGGATTCGAATGAGCAAGTCGCCCGGGTGCGCGCCTATGCTGCAGCTCATTCCGGCGCTCAGGCGGTAGTCATCTCCGCACGGATTGAAGAAGAACTCAGTGAACTGCCGCCGGAAGAAGCCGCTGAATTTCTTGCAGACATGGGTGTTACGGACTCAGGCGTATCCTCGCTCATCCGCGGCGTTTACCATCTGCTTGGACTTCGGACTTATCTCACCACCGGTGTTCAAGAAACCCGTGCTTGGACGATCATCGCTGGTGATAAAGCCCCGGCTGCGGCCGGTGTGATCCACTCCGATTTCGAACGCGGTTTCATTGCGGCTGAAGTGGTCCACTTTGACGATCTTTCGACCTTGGGATCCAAAAGCGCGGCAAAAGAAGCCGGGAAACTGCGAATTGAAGGTAAGGAATACGTCGTCAAGGATGGCGACGTGATCGAATTCCGCTTCAACGTTTAAATAAAGCTGGGGGCGGTAACCGCCCCCTTGATCAGTCCAATTAGGATTAAAGTCCGAAGAAGTTTTTCGGTTCTTTCTTCTGATCGCTTGGAACTTTGGTTGGATCACCTTCGCGAATGCCAGCAGAAGCAAAGCGAATGAAGTGATCGATTCCTTCGTCGACCGCATCATCGGCGGAATCATAGCCGCGGAGCGCACGGTGTGGAGTTTCCGATTGGATGAGAACGTGGGTCATCGCTCCAACGGAGAGATTCAAGCGCCACATGGCATCGTCCAGTGAAAGGTAAGGCACGGACTTCACCAAGGCTCTGGCGAACTTGACGGTGAGACCATCGAACCCGGTATCCACTTCGCGGGAAGTGTTGCCAGGAACACTGAAAACGCGGCCAAGGATTTTACCGAAGAGGCGGCTAGATCCTTCAGTCTTACGGACTTGCTCAAGCAACGGGCCGACGAAGGCGACCAGCAAATCTTCTACTGGCACTGGGTTATCGCCGAACTTTTTCTCGACCTCTTCCAAACGCAAAAATCTCTCCTCATGAATCGGAGCAACATATTTCGTAACAACCGCTCTGACCAAACCGTCACGGCTTCCGAAGTGATAGTTAACTGCTGCCACGTTAGCTGACGCCTCTTTGGTAATATCTCTAACTGAGACACCCTCGAAGCCGTGTTCGGCAAACAACTTCTCGGCGGCTTCCAAAAGTCGAGCTTTAGGCCCCCCGGCATTATACGATACTGTTTGGTTCATTTTAGTGTTTGGTGTGACTAGCGTTTGGAATCGAAAATGTTTCGAAGCCCATGTGAAACTTCACTCGCAAGAGATTATAGTCTCATGTCGGCAATTCATGCAAGTCGGCACCGCTATGAAAAGTCCCAAAAACGGCCATAAGCTAGCATTTTTGAGTATTTTTCGCGTTTTTATTCAAATTCAAACGAATTTTCAGTCCCAGAATCGGACTTTTGCTCTGTCGGAGCCCCATCTTTCATCCCGGCAGCGGCAAAACGAACGAAGCGAGAAATGTTGGTTTCGATGGATGGTGAGCCGGAAGCACCCTTCGTCAGACGGAAAAGTGCGTCTTCATAAGTGAGCATATGGATCATGGAACCGCTGGCCAGATTGAGCCGCCAAATCACTTCTTCTACCGACAAATGCGGGAGTGAGCGGGCTGCAGCACGACCATAACGCCCAATCAAGGTGACGAATTGGCGTTCAATTTCAGGCGGCATACAATCAAACTGCTCACCAAAAATACGTCCAACTAGTTTACAGAAGAGCTTCTCAGATAAATCGGATTTCCGAACCTGACTAACTAGTGGTCGCACATAAGCTTCTGCAACTTCCTCAATAGGAAGAACCTTACCTTCCCACTTAGCTTCCAACTCATCAAGGAGCCGGAGCCGTTCTTCATTAACCGGTCCCATGTAGCGCGATACCACGATGGATACCAGACCCTCCCGGCTACCAAAGTGGTAATTAACCGCTGCAACATTGGCACCAGCCTCTTTAGTGATATCTCTTACGGATACCGCATCAAATCCCTTAGCCGCGAATAGCTTTTCAGCAGCGTCTATAATGCGGAGCTTCGGACCACTTAGTACAGTTGATGACTCTTTCATTGCTTCGAAAGCTCCAAGTATGCCTCGTAAATAGACGAGTCAAACAATTGTTTTTATAATGAGCCAAAGTTTCCCCACAAAAACCCACTTTTGCTCGCTGGATGCCTTTGAAAATCAAAGATCTCCAGAATGAATCGAACCATCCTGAATTACCAGGGTCCGATTCCCCACTTTGGCCAGATTGACATCATGGGTCACGACGATCAATGTCACGGCGTGTTCTTCGGCCAAGCTCATGAGAATTTCCATGACTTCGGAGCCGGTTCTGGAATCGAGGTTTCCCGTAGGCTCATCTGCAAAAAGCACCTTGGGATTATTCACGATCGCACGGGCGATCGCAACGCGTTGCTGCTCTCCACCGGAAAGCTCTGCGGGTAAATGGTCTGACCGGTCCTTCAAACCGACACGCTCCAGGGCTTTCATCGCATCCTCCATCAGATCCTTGCCGGCAATCGCCCCTGGAACCGCTACATTTTCCAATGCCGTCAATTCCGGGAGCAGATGGTAGTTCTGGAAAACGTAGCCAATGGATTCATTGCGGAAGCGTGCTTGCTGCTTGCGGCGCAACGCATAGAGATCCTTGCCGTCGATTTCCACAGTGCCTTGCTGCGGTCGCTCAAGCCCTGCCAGGGTATAAAGCAGCGTCGTTTTACCAGCACCGCTGGGACCGCAAAGAAACACTTTTTCACCACGCTGGATCTGGAGATCAATCCCGTGAAGTACCTCGATCGACTTGCGTCCAATTCGGTAGCTCCGATGCAGGTTCTTGGTCTCAATCATGACGTGGCTCACGCTGGTGAAGTTGAGGCAATCAGACTCGGTGCGCAAGTGCCAGGCATGGGGAATGTGAATCGATTGCAACCCGGTCACATCCAGGCGACCAATTTGTGCAACTATCGGTTTGATTTGCGGGTTTGATCCCACCAGCATCCCGCACCTTCTCATCACTGATTTTCCAATCCCACATGCATCCCGATCTGGCCGAATTACTTCGCAAACGCCTATCGATCATCTCTGATCTAACGTGGCGAGATCGCGATCCGGCTGCGCATTTAGAAGCGCTTAAGCAGGTTTCCGTGCAAATCACCGATTGGACAGAGACGCATCGATCCGTGCTCGACGCCCGCCTGCGGCATTACCTCAGCAATGCCAGTTACCAAAAAGCGCTCGCTCATTTGGAAGAAATCTGAAAATTCAGTGCAAATCTTTCCCCACATTCTTGTAATCCTTCCCCGATGAAAGTCCTCTTCAGTATTGTGTGTGTGGCAGTGGCGGCCGTTCTAGGCTACATCGCCGAGCCTTCCCTGAGACGTGATCTCGACCGTTTTTTCGAGATTCCTTCTGCTGATTCGGACCAAGCCGAAACTTCGACCAAGCCGCAGCCAACTCCTGCCCCTGCGAAACCACAGCCGGAACCCAAACCTCCGGTGCCCAAGGTTACGCCCGAGCCAGCCCCAGAACCTGAGCCAGTCGAGCCGACTCCGCCAACTGAAGTCACCCCTGCTCTGGAACCTGAACCATCTGACCATTCCACCAACCCAGAGCCAGAACCGCAAAAGGAACCAGAGCCCCCAGCCCCTGAGCCAACCGAGGAAACCACGAACGAGACCGAAGATACGGCAGCAGCCGATGGTGATGCCGTGATCAAGATCATGCAGGACAGCATCCGCAATGGTGACATCAAGGAATTCAAGTCCGACCAAGTGGTTGAATGGAAAGCCAGTGGAAAGGAAACCATCGATGGCGAGAACTTCGATACCGGGCTCGTTTCCTACAAAGCCGAAACCATTTTCGGCGTCAAAGCGATCCAAGCCAAAGCTCTGATCAAGAACGGCGAAGTCGCACGCTGGATCTGGCCGAAAAGTGGGATGGAAATCCACTGATCGATTATCTTCAGAGGATGCCGCCATTTTCCAGCTTGCGAAGCCGAGTCCCTACTGAGCTTCCACGCGGAAAAATGCGGCATCATCTTGCGAAGAAAACTGTAGCTCGATTTCTCCCGACCCGTTGACGGAAGTTTCCTCAGGCTTCAGCAGCAAGGGTAAAAACGACGTCAGGTCCGTCGATTTCTTCAGAGCAATCTTCAAGGTAAATGTCCCATCCGTAGAATTGCGCTGAATCAATGGAGTGCCGACCTGCATGGCGTGCACCTGATCGGCCGAATACAGCCCTGCACTTGAAGCGTTCCGATAATACTTCGCCACCAGGTCGCTCTGATTCACTTTCCAGTCGAAGCCAAAGTCTGCCAGCTTCACCTCCGCAGCATCATTCATCCCATCCGAGTCACTGTCCGATGTGGAAGAGATTCCAGTGCCGTTGAGCTCCAGATCGATTGATTTTCCTTCGTTCGTCGTAATATGAAGAACACAGGAACGGGCGCTTGGCTGGGTGGTTGCGAAAGATATGGTAAAGCTCGTAGTTGCAGTGCTCGCCAAACTGGAGGCAGGATTCGCAGTGATCGAAAAATCCGCTGCGTTGGTTCCATCAATCGTCACCGCCAATCCTGACAAATCCGCAGTTCCTGTATTCCGAATGATAAAATCTACAGCTAGTGCAGCACCATCCATGGAATAGCCCAAAGCATATCCACCATCATTCGAAATGACCGTTCCAGCTGGGCGTTCCAGTGAAATCGCAGACTCTTCAACTGCGGGAAAATTGCCACTGCCATTCTGCCCCCCAGCAGTATCACTGATGGTCAGCCCAGAAGAAACCACCTGATTCCCGATAATGTCGGTCACCCGAATGGTGAAAGGCTCAGCGATCAAGTTCCCGCTATAAACGAAAAAGTGATCCGTCGTCACCGGCATGTCCGTATAGACGCCGTTCACGAGAATCTCCATTTTTTCGACTGGATTGACGATATTCGCCGCCTGCAACTTCAGGTAATAGGGGTTACTCGATTGAGAATAGAAATGAATCGGCCCGATGTCACCGGGTGCGGATATCCAATGCCAGGTGATGGGATATCGACCTTCACTATTTCCAGTGACTTCACTGAAAGCTATAGGCCCCATATCGAGATCCCCTTCGCCAAGGGAAGGTGCGATATCAATCACCTGAACTATCGACTTCCCTGCCGGTCCGGTGACTTCCAGCCATGCACCGCTCCACTTTCCACCTTCCGCCTGGACCTCATTCATCGCGGCATATCTAGGAGAGATTTCTGATTCGGGTATAGCGTAGAGACCGGAGACACTGCCGCGGTCATAGCTAGTCCCCTCACCTGTGAAAATCACAGCAGGATTACCTTGCGCAAAAATGGGAGCAGCATGGATGGCAAAACCAATCGCAATCCATGAGCGAAAACGGAAAAGAATCGCTAATGAAATCGTCGTAGATCGATCATGAAAAAACATCTCTTGCCTAATATCTGAATTGGCTTGAGCGATCAATTCAGAAATAGATCGTAGATGATATAATTGAAAGAATCGACTTCGTATTGGCACGGGTCAGCAACTCGATCACGCCCGCCCAACATCATCGAATTTCGCCTTCAAGGTTTGACAGCCGCCTGGGTAATTGGCTGGTTGAGACATGAAAAAATCGATGGACCGGCGCGGATTCATGGGACGTGCGGCAATGATTTCAGGTGCATTGGCAATCTCAGCAAATGCGGCAAATTCTGACGAAGTAACTGCTCCATCAAGTGCGACACCATCAACATCCGGCTCATTTTCCCAAGACAAAAACCGGGTTCACATCTACTCACCGCACATCAGGAAGCCGTTCAAAATTCTGATGATCGCGGACACCCATCTGTTCCGCGATGATGAACGCGGCGAGAAATATCGCGAGTTCAGCGCGAGAATGGCAAAGGCATACAACCAGACCAAGCATTTCCAGACAGGCAAAACCACCAATCCGGAAGAGGGGTTGAAAGAAGCACTTCAGAAAGCCAAAGCACAACAAGCCGACCTCGTTGCATTGGTCGGTGACATCGTAAGTTTCCCCTCGGAAGCCGCCATCGAATGGGCGATGGCCAGAATCCAGGAAACGGGCCTGCCATGGTTCTATACCGCAGGTAACCACGATTGGCATTATGAAGGAATGGAAGGCTCAGCTGATTCGCTGCGAGCAAAATGGATCGATCAGCGATTGGCTCCTTTCTATCAGAACGATGGTCGGCTGATGTCGGTTCGTGAATTGAACGGGACACGTATCATCTCCATTGACAATTCAACCTACGAAATCCTGCCGGAACAATTGGAATTTTTCCGCAAGCAAGTCGCCACAGGTGCCCCCTTGGTGTTATTTGTTCATATCCCGCTTTACGCACCTGGAAGGGATCTGGATTACGGCTGTGGAAATCCAGAGTGGGGTGCAAAGAATGATCATAGCTATCAGCTGGAGCGGCGTCAAAAATGGCGCGAAGGCGGTCACACCAAAGTCACAATGGATTTCCATCGAGAAGTATTTTCGTGCAGCAATTTACTAGGAGTCTTCGCGGGCCACACTCATCGAGCCGCTCTTGATGTGATGAATGGCATCCCACAATTTGTGACAGATGCCAATGCAACCGGTGCTTACATGGAACTCGAATTCTTACCGGTTGCGTGATATGGCAACAAAACCGGCTCGATATCCAGCATCTCAACTGTTCAACAGATGTTGTAATAATTGAGGGTCAACAGCCGTTCGTAGAGCAACTTCACGATCAATCAGACGATCCCGCACCAAGGTCGCGAGTGAGCGTTCCAGGGTGATCATGCCCGAATCAGTACCAGCCAACATCGCATTCCTCATGAAATGATCATGCCCCTCGCGGATGCCATTCGCGACTGCAGGGGTAACGAGCAATTTTTCAATGGCAGGAACCAGTCCACCCGTCCTGGAAGGCAACAAACGCTGCGATAAAACGGCTCGAAGTGACAAAGACAACTGCATCCTGATGTGGGTTTGTTGGTGCCCGGGAAAAACATCGACAATGCGGTTCACCGCGGTTGATGCACCTCCGGCGTGTAGCGTCGCCAAAACGAGATGCCCCGTTTCGGCAGCCGTCAATGCCGCGGAAATGGTATCCAGATCCCGCAGTTCTCCTAACAAAATCACATCAGGACTCTCTCGTAACGCGGCCCGCAAACCTCCGGCGAAACTGTCGACATTTCGACCAACCTCACGTTGATGAATCAAACATTGGATCTCACGATGCTCATACTCCACGGGATCTTCAATCGTGATGATGTGTTTGGATCGAGTGCGATTCAGATAATCAACCAATGCCGCTAACGTGGTCGATTTCCCCGAACCGGCGACTCCGGTCACCAAGACCAAACCGTCTGAAAACGTCGCTAATTGGTGAAGATTCTCCGGCAAGGAAAGTTCTGACAACAAAGGAATTTTGCGGCGGATCGGTCGCAATGCCGCTGCAACTCCATCGAGATGTTGAAAAACATTGATGCGTATCCGGTGTGGTCCATCTGGCATTTTCCAGCTAGCGGAGAAATCCACACTCCCGGATTTTGTCAACTCATGGTGCGCCTCATCATCCGGCAAAAGATCTAAAATCTGTTTAGCATGAGGTGAGCTTTCGTTCAGGGCGACAATCTTGCCATTTAATCGAATCCGCGGGGGCTTGCCGGATGAGATAAACAAATCCGAGGCATTTTTTAACAGAGCGTGATCTAACAAGGCTAGCAGTTCAGGATCAGGAGCAGTGGAACGCGAAGCCTCGAAATCGTGCTCATCTGCGGCAGGCTGGAGTTTCACGGAATCCTGATGCTGGCGTGGATTGAGAGATTCATTTCCAGCCATGAACATTTCAATTCGCCAGCCAGGATTTCCCTCTGAAATACGGTACCCGAACAAATCACCATCACTTGCTAGATAAGTTCCTTTGTCAGCCGAATCACCTTCGCGCATTTCATTTGCGAGCCGACGCATCATCTCATCGGGCAAGGATGGCATGGAAAGCTCGACATGCTCACCTCCTCGCAAAAGAAATGGCGTCTGTTCGGAAACCAGCACCAGTTTCTCAGCACGCCTTTCAAGCATTAACTTCAAAAATGTGTCTATAATGGCCATAAGCAAGGATCACGCAGCCGCGTGAATAGATAAAACCAACCGGGCTAGCTTTCGTTTCAAAAGAAATCGGAAAAATCCAAACAAATCCATCGATCAAATCAATTGATGTATACCCTTGTAACAGAGTAGAAATTCACCCTAATCTCAACTTTGATGAAACCCAACTTAAGTCGTATCTTCTTCCTCTTGTTACCAGCGTGCCTAACAACCGCATCACTGGCGAATCCTGTATTTCTGGGTGCAGACCCGCACGTCACGGTGTTTGATGGGAAATACTGGGGCTATCCGACTCACACAACCGATGCGAAGGCACAGTTTCATGCATTCGATTTCATGGCATACTCATCCAAGGATCTGGTCCATTGGGAGGAACATGGGCCTATACTGAAAATTGAAGACATTTCATGGATCAAGGATGATGGCGCGCCGGATCACTGGCTATGGGCACCTGGGATCACCGAGAAAGACGGAAAGTATTATTTCTATTATTCAGTGGGGCCACAGAACCCTGCGCCAAGCCGAATCGGAGTTGCCGTGGCAGACAGTCCCGCTGGCCAATTCAAAGACAGTGGCAAGCCGCTATTAACAGGAGGCAATGGATTCGAAGCGATTGATCCGATGGTGTTCCAGGACAAGGATGGCACCGCCTATTTCTACGCCGGCGGTAGTAGTGGAGCAAAACTCCGCGTTTGGAAGCTGAAGCCGAACTTGATCGAACTCGGTGAAGAAATCAAAGTCGATACCCCACCAGAGTTTACCGAAGGTGCATTCATGCACGAAATCGACGGAACCTACTATCTGTCGTACAGTCACGGTGGCTGGAATCTTCCTAACTACTCGGTGCATTATGCGATTTCAAAATCACCTACCGGACCTTGGGAATACAAAGGAGCGATCCTGAATTCCGATGGCACTCACAAAGGCCCCGGTCACCATTCGTTTTTTAAAAACCCATCCACTGGACAATGGTATATCGCCTACCACTACTGGCCATCAACGAAGCCAGAAGGACCACTCGAAGGAATCCGCCAGACAGCCATCCAGCCAGTGACTTTTGAGAAGGACGGCACGATCAAAAAAGTGATTCCAAACGACGAAGGACCTGCAGCAGCACCGATTCGTTAGAAATATGTCGCCGTAAGATCAGCGCGAAAATCAGCGTAAATTCGCATCATTGCCGAACCTCTTCATCAAGGTAAGGCCATGATGCGTTGGCTTGAGAACAACTGACTTTTTGACGACACCTATTTCAGCAATGAAGCGATCTCGAAAACAAACAAATCGAATGAGACCATTGAATTTCGGAATTCTAAGGAAAAGCGCAGTCAATCTGTGCATCCTGGCACTGGTTGGAAACAGCTTTCTCCATGCGGAGGCCACCAAGCTGCCTAACATGGTAATTTTCATCTCAGATGACCATACGCTAACAGATTCCTCAGTGTATGGATCAAAAGATCTAGCAACACCCAATATGGCTCGCGTGGCAGCCGCAGGCATGACCTTTGAGGATGCATTCGCAGCGTCACCAAGCTGCGCACCAAGCCGCGCGGCGATTCTAACAGGATTGATGCCTGCAAAAAATGGTGCCGAACCCAACCATGCCGCACCACGCCCAGAAATTAAGAAGCTTCCAGCCTATCTGCAAGAACTTGGCTACGAAGTCGTCGCCTTTGGAAAAGTAGGCCACTACGTTCAAACCAAGGATTATGGATTCGATCTGAGTGAGCACAACAAGTTCCACGAAGACATCGCCATTCCCGCTGCATTGGATTGGCTGCGCGACCGGAAAAGCGACAAGCCACTTTGCCTGTTTGTCGGAACCAACTGGCCGCATGTCCCATGGCCGCAAAAACACGAGGATTATAATCCTGCAGAAATTACCATTCCAGCAAATCACGTGGACACACCTGTGACACGAAATGCCCGTGCGAGCTACTACGCAGCGGTAAAGCGAATGGATGATGAACTTGGCGAAGTGTATGACCTGGCCCAGGAGAAGTTCGGGGAAGACTTATTTTTCATGCAATTCAGCGATCAGGGCGCCCAGTGGCCATTCGGCAAGTGGTGCCTTTATGATAATGGATTACGCACGCCGTTACTCGCCGTCTGGCCGGGTCACGTCAAACCGGCATCGCATAGCGACGCGATGGTTTCCCTGATTGATGTATTACCGACACTGGTCGATGTTGCTGGTGGCACTCCGCCAAAGGATATCGATGGAGAATCCTTTGCTGATGTTCTGGAAGGAAAAACCACGACCCATCGTGATAAAATCTACGCCACTCATAGTGGTGATGGTGATTTTAACGTTTACCCATCACGTTGCGTGCGGGATGCCCGTTGGAAGTATATCCTGAATCTTCATCCCGAGTTTGAATTCAATAGCCATGTAACCCTCAAAGATAAATTGGGCATCCCCTACTGGAATAGCTGGGTTAAAAAAGCGAAAACCAATGCTGACGCAGCGATGAAAGTGAAAAGATATCAGCAACGTCCCAAGGAAGAACTCTACGATCTGGCAACAGACCCGCTTGAACAACACAACTTGGCCGATAATCCTGATTGTGCAGATCGTCTAGAGGCGATGCGCGCAGACCTGAAATCGTGGATGGAACAGCAAGGAGACAAACAAACTGTTTACGGTCATCCGAAACTACTCTCGCAAGATTAGGACATATCGATTCATGAAAAAGCCGGTTGGAGCTGAATTACCCAACCGGCTTTTTGCTGTAATGAAATCGAGTAAAATCGACGAAGCTCAATCCACCTCTTCAAGTCTGAAAAAACCGACATTCGGTGGAAGTTGACTCGCGGGCACCGCAACAACTCCTTCTCCAGAACTATCTGTTGTCGATAAAACCTCGGGATCCAGACCAACAAATTCCACCAAATCACGCGAATTCGAAACCTGATAGGTAGTGTTTGGCATACCTGAATAATGGATCACGAAATCACCAGTATTTGAAAACGAGACAGAACGAATTGCCGGGTGTACGACCACTGAATCCATAGATCCCGGATCGCTGCCGAGCGTTTCTTCTTCCTCATTCAAAATTCCATCACCATCTGGATCTCCGAAACCATCTTGAGCAGCAACATTCCCGAAATGTTGAATTTCCCATGCATCGTCCAACCGATCGTGATCCTCATCCGTCGTGATCCCGGGCATCGAATAAAGGGATGCGATGCGATCTGCTGAAAGGGCTTCGTTGTAGACCTGAACGTCATCGATCACTCCTGCGAAAGCATCTGTTGGCGATTGTCTCCCCAATCGACCGATCTCGAAGTTGTTGAATGCAGGCATCGTATCTACTGTCACCGCACTGCTTTCTGCGACCAAAACCCCATCCACATAGTTTTGGATTCGATGATTTGCCAAATCCACTGACATCGCGACATGATGCCACATCCCATCATTCACAAAAACAGGACTGGCTGAGGTATCACTGAAGATCTCCGTGATATTCGTATCCCCATTGGGCCGAATTCGACTGCTAAAGGCCCCGACATGAGAAGCCCCACCGGCAATTCCCATGTCAATGTAACTGTTAGCCAGCGTATTGTTTGCTATGGAAATGATAGTATTTCTCCCACTCGATACATCTGTCGATTGAATCCATGCAGTTAAAGTCACGGCTTTCGAGGAGATTAAATCTGCCAGAAACGCCGCCTGTGCCATATCGACAATGTTCTCCTGCCCGGACGAATCGTTGAATTGAAATGCACCCCCTGAAATCCCATCAATCCCGCGAACTATCGCAGCACCAACCACGCCAGCCTCATTTCCTAATTCATCGACAGCAATATCGGACTCGGCGGCATCATCCAATCGATAATGCGCGACCAATCCTCTGGCCACTTGCGGTAAAGATTCTGGATCACTCGGGTCTGAACCAGCCACGAATTCGGCTTGATCATCAAATCCGTCACCATCGGTATCGAATACGTTTGGATCGCTGCCAGGTGCAACCCCTCTGCTGAATGGCATATCCGGATTTTCCTGACCATCCAACAATCCATCACCATCGGTATCTGGATTTAAAGGATCCGTTCCCGTTAAAGTCACATCATACCATGAACCGAAGCGATCTTCCACCGCATCCGAGTAGCCATCTCCATCAGTATCTGGATTGTTGGGATCGGTGCTATCCACACCATCGTGATATTCATCATTGTTCACCAGTCCGTCTGAATCTGGATCTCCCCCACTTCCATCTGTTCCTGCACTGCTGTTAGGGTTAAGAGAATGCAAAACCTCCCATGCATCGGGAAGCCCGTCACCATCACTGTCAGAACTGTTAGGGTTTGTCCCATAGAGATTTACCTCTTCACCATCGGTCAAACCGTCTCCATCGGTATCTGGATTGGTCGGATCACTGGTCGGTGGGCCGTTGATTTCAGCTCCATCGTTCAGTTGATCACCGTCAGTATCCGCAACAGTTGGATCTGACCCAGCATTTTGCTCCTGTAGATTGGTCGCCCCGTCCATGTCCGGACCGATATCCGCTCCCGATTGCGATGTTATGTTACCGAAGTAGAGGATTTCCCAAGAATCATCCAGACCATCATGATCATTGTCTTTTTCGATATATTCCATGCCTGGATTTTTGAATATAAAATTGATCTGATAGGGCAACAATACACGATCGTAGACTTGAACATCATCAATCAAGCCCTGAAATGGATCCGTTGGCGATGATCGACCCAGCCGACCGACTTCAAAGTTGTTGAATGTTGGCAAAGATGCGCCTTCTTGGGTATTTGCCAAAACTCCATCCACATACAATTGCAGCAATGCAGATACGGTATCAAAGGTCATCAAAAGGTGATGCCAGTTTCCGTCGTTCACGGTGGGCACGGCAGGAGAGCTATAAATTCCCGTTTGTTGAGCGATGCCTGCGCCTAGAGGCCGGTTGCGAGCTGTGGCAGCCCCTTGAAAACCCGCCTGACCCGCGGCAACTCCCAGATCTGCATAAATATTGGAGGCTGAATCATCACCCGCAAAAACGACACAATTGCGATTGCCCGTAGTATCGGTTGTCTTGATCCAGGCTGAAAGTGTATAGGAGCCGCTTGCATTGATCGCCGAGAAAAACAAAGGATTTCCCATATCAACGATATCATCTTGAGTCGAAGTCTCCCCTCCAAAGCGAAATGCCTTTCCTGAGATCCCCTCTTCTCCCGTGATTACCGACGATCCGATCAAGCCTGTAGCCGAGGCAGTCACAGCATTGGCTGCCGTTACAGCTCCGTTGGCCTCATCAAATCTGAAATGTGCAACAATATCCCCAATGGAATAACTGGATGTCGCCAGAAGCAGCAATGGTGCGATTCGATAATTGAAAAACATCACCTTTTTAATTTTAATAAATTAGATAACCAGACCTTAAACCATGTCATTGCGACACAATTGAACGAAATTCACTCCATCCCATTGGAGCGATTCGAATCATTAAGGCAATTGATCGCAAATCTGAGATATCAACCTCTCTTGCGGCGAATTGACAGTGACATCCCTAATCCCAACAAAGCCACGATCCGAGGTTCCGGAATTGCCACGCCTGGGTTTGCATACAGAAAGTCAACCTCACTTGCTGTAAGGGCCTGATCATAGATTTGAATATCGTCAACCAATCCCTGATATGGATCTACAGGAGATGATCGACCAAGTCGTCCGATTTCAAAGTTATTGAAATTTGGCAATGCGGATGTCGTCATGATTTGAGTATTTGCCAGAACGCCATCCACGTAGAGAGACATGATTTCTGAGGAAATACTGACTGTCATCACCAGAAGATGCCAATTCCCATCGTTTACAGGATCAACCGTTGGTGAGCTGTAGATTCCGGTCTGCTGAGATATATCCGCTCCGACGGGCCGATTCCGAGCACTAGCAGAACCTAGATAGCCTGCTTGGCCAGCTGCGACTCCAAGATCCGCGTAAACATTGCTGGTTGTATTGTCTCCGGCAAAAATCACGGTATTGCGATTTCCAGTGGTATCCGTCGTATTTACCCAAACCGAAAAAGTAAACTCACCGCTTGTGGTGATTGCTGAGAAAAACGAAGCATTTCCCATATCTACAATACCATCCTGGCTCGCGGAGCTACCTGCAAAGCTATAAGCATTTCCCGAAATTCCCGCTACGCCTGTTGTGACGCCAGATCCAACGGCACCTGCGGTACCTGCCAACTCATCATTGGCAGCGGTCGCTCCAGTCGCTTCGTCGAATCGGTAATGAGCAACCAAGGCTGCTTTGGAATGGAGGCAGGTGCCAAGGACACACCATAAAACGGCAAGGAATTTTTGTTTCATCAATGGGTTTTCGTTGGATTTAAAAAGGAGGTAATGGGTGTTCGCTCTCGCCGAGAACGATCCTCCATGATGAACAACGAATTCCTCTCACGGAACCCGACAGATAAATTTGGAAGACCATGAATTTGCCATCAGTCGTCCGAATACTCAGAAACAAACGACCACTTCTAGTCCCAAAACCCCTGAAAGTATTAGCCCCCCGAGTTCTTGAGCATGCGCTCTGCTTCTTTCAGAAGAATAAGCACTGCCCCTTGGTTGTACCAGAGCGTGCCATCGGAATTGGTCACTTTAAATGGTTCTTGCATCCACTCGTCCACCTCACCACGCAAAGTTTGTATTTTTTCCCGGGCCAATTCTTTGCGTCCTTGCCTAAGATTCACCATCGCCAGAATCAGCTCGTCTGACACAGTCCGGGGTTCGCTATTTGCCGCCATTACCAAACTGCTCGCGGCCAACTTCGCTGCCATTTCGAGATTTTCTCCGCGGTAAGCAAGTAACGCTAGAGAAAACTGTCTCCACGCAACCATATGCGGAGTTTTTGGGCCGCGTTTTTCATCGATCGAAGATTCGAGAATTTTAGCCAAAGGCTGGATTTTTGATAAAATTTCGGGCGTTGCAGGCTTCAACAATGTCGCTTTGATCACCTGCTCTGCTACAATTGGATTCGCTGAATCTGAGAATCGAATGATCGCCAAATTGCGCAAATTCTCAAATTGCTCATCACTTCCCCATTCGCAAACTGCAGTCATCACCGATAATAAGTCGAACGAAATATGCTCTGAATCCGACATATCGACATTGGTGAGCACATAGCCGAGAGCGTAGAACCGCTGTGCGGCTGCCTCCCATCTGCCCTGGGAAAGATTCCAGTTCGCCACTTTCATGAAAGTGTCCGCGGCTTCGAGGGAATGCGGAACCCTCTCTGCCGGTAAACCGTCCAGCAACGCGTCTGCAGGCTGCACGTCGTTGTATTTCAAGAGCACCGCAGCCTGGCGGACTTGATCAGCAACCTTGGCATCCTCGCGCAATCGAATTTCGTTGGCTGTAGCCTGCTCGGCTACAATTCTTAGCTTTGCCTGTTCGTGCCGGGCTTGGCGCTCTCTAACAAACAACCAGGTGGAAATGCCAAATCCACTCAGGATTCCAAACAGAGCCACACTGCCTGCAGCAAACGTGACCCGGTTCCTGCGAACCCATTTTGTTAGCAAATACCGACGGCTCGGGGGACGTGCAAGCACTGGCTCCTCGCGGAGATATCTCCCCACATCCATCGCCAATCCATCGGCTGTTTCATAGCGACGTTGACGATCTTTCTCGGTTGCTTTCATCACAATCCAGTCAAGATCACCGGAAAGCATGCTTTTCAAGCGTTGCGCATCCACACCGCGACTGTTCGCCACTTCTTCGATCTCACCATCAGGAATGTTGAGCAGCTTCATCGAGGGAGCACTTGTCGAACTCTCACGTAAGAGATCGCGGATTTCTTCCACACCTCTCCGATCAAAACGCTCGAATGGCAATGGCGGGCTTCCTGTTAGAAGTTCACACAACAATGCGCCCAAACTGTAAATGTCGCTTCGTGTATCAATATCAACGTTTCCTTCGGCCTGTTCAGGACTAACGTAGGCAGGAGTTCCGATGAATTCTCCGAACTTGGTCGCTGTTCCAGCAGGGTCGATTCCGCCGGCAGTCGCCTTCGCAATTCCGAAATCGATCACCTTTGGTTCAAACCGCCGTTCATGTGCCCGCACCAAAACATTGGAAGGTTTGATATCGCGGTGAACCACGCCCTTTTGGTGGGCATGCTGGATCGCCTCACAAACCAATCGAAAAACCTCCAGGCGCTCACGCAATCCAAGTCGATGCCGATCGCAAAACTCCGTAATTTTTT
Organism: Luteolibacter pohnpeiensis; assembly: GCF_016595435.1. Classification (GTDB taxonomy): domain Bacteria; phylum Verrucomicrobiota; class Verrucomicrobiia; order Verrucomicrobiales; family Akkermansiaceae; genus Luteolibacter; species Luteolibacter pohnpeiensis. Next base: position 31,559 of record NZ_JAENIJ010000028.1, on the reverse strand, counting down.
CACCATCCACCAACTCCATCACAAAATAAGGGCGTCCGGATGCGGTGGTCCCCGCATCAAGAACCCGCGCAATGTTTGGGTGATCCATCAGAGCAAGCGCTTCCCTCTCCAAATTAAAGCGAGCGATGACATTTTCCGTATCCATCCCTAACCGGATGATTTTCAGCGCGACATTTCGCTTCACAGGTTCCAGTTGCTCAGCCAAATAAACAACTCCACAGCCGCCCGAACCGAGACGCTCTATCAAACGATATGGACCGATGCGCGCTCCCAACCCCCGCTCATCTTCCGAATCGGATTCTTTTTGAACTTTCGGTTGGAATTCGAAAAAATCCTCCGCATCGCGGCGAACTTCCAGAAGCTCCTCAAGCCGCATCAATCGATCCGGATCATTCCGGCACGCAAATTCCAAAAATGCTTTGCGCTCAGCCTGGCTGGCAAACCCAGCAGCCGCCGTGAAAAGCAATCGGTCGATCGATGGCTTCATCTAACTGATTCCTCACGGATCATTTGATAGAGCCGCGCCTTCGCATAGGCCCAGTGGCGCTCAACCGTCCGCTCCACCACTCCGTCCATGGTGGCAATTTCCTTGTTCGTCAAGCCGCCGAAAAACTTGAGTGCGATCACACGAGCACTCTCCGGATCTTCCTTTTCCAATCGCTCAAGCATCTCGTCCACCAATAAAACACGCTCATCGAGTGTCGTATCCGCCACCTCGAGACCGTGAACTTGGATGTCCAAAAATTTTGGGTTTTCTCCGCGTTTCGCGCTCGCTTTGGCCCTGGCGCGATCGACCAGGATATGCCGCATTGCTTGAGCCGCAGTGCGGAAAAAGTGGGCTCGATTGCTCCATGAGCGGCTCGCATCTCCCGATATTTTCAACCAAGCCTCATGGACGAGCGCCGTGGCCTGAAGAGTTTCACCGGGCGAAGCCTGAGACATCCGCTTTTTCGCCAAGCTTCGCAATTCGTCGTATACAAGAGGCAGGAGCTCGGTCGACACAAGCCCACTGTCACCGCTTGCAGACTTCAGAATGGTTGTGAGTTCTTCCACACCAACGGGATGTAGATATCCAGCTGGTGTTTGTCGATCAAGGAATTAGATGCACATCGCAGCTGCGTCCCAAAATGCCTGGCCGTCCACCACTACTGCATTCATAGTAGTTATGGAAGCGATGGCGCTGACTGAGTTTGTTGCTCGGCCTCTTTCATGAAACTGCCGACTGCAGCCAAGTAAGCCTCTTTTTCCTCAAGATGCGCAGTGTGCGAGCTTTCCTCAAAAATCAGCATCCGCGCACCTGGTATCCCATCGACGATGGTTTGCGAACAAGCCGGTGTGATCTCATCGTAACGCCCAACGGTGACGAGAGTAGGTGCTGTAATTTCACCCAAACGAGGCACACGATTCCAATTGGATAGATTTCCAATCACGATGAACTCATTGGGGCCGTTCATCGTTTCGTAAACCGCATTGCCGTCAAGATTGTCCAAAGTTCGAAGATAAGGCGAGGGCCATGGGTCCAGGCGACACAGATGGCGCTTGTAGAATTCGCTCACGGCTTTTTCGTATTCCGGGTTTCGCCATTCTCCCAATGCTTCGTAATGATTCAAAATTGCGGGAATATCTCCCGGAAGTTCTGACTTCAAGCGAGCAGCTTCACTGACAAACTGAGGCACGCTCGCCGAGGTGCTGGCCAATACCAAACTTACAATCCCGGATGGCTGCGTGAGCATGTATTCAATCCCCAGCCAACCTCCCCAGGATTGGCCCAATAAGTGAATTTGCTTTAGTCCCAAAAAATCACGAACTGTGTCAATTTCACGAACAAACCGATCCATTTGCCATAATGAAACATCATCCGGCTGGTCCGATTTCCCACAACCTAACTGATCGTAAAAAATCACCGTTCGATCGACGGCGAGTTCCTCCAGTGTTTCCAGATAATCATGCCCCGCTCCCGGTCCGCCATGTAAAACCAGCAAGGGAATTCCCCCGCTGCCAATCTTGCGATACCAAACCCGGTAGCCATCCACCGGGATATAACCTGTCACTTCTTCGATCATCGTTGGTTCTGAAGCAATCATCTTGCCGATTCCCCAGCAAATCGATCTCACCAAATCGATGAAGCTGGTTCAAACATGAGTCGCGCTCATGTCCAGCGGGAAAAGCGTTCAAGCAGTTAGATTCGCTTCGGACTGACTCTGGCAAGTTTTTGGCTCTTCTTGATAGCAGAACCAAGAACCTGAATTCGATGAAAAACCAATTTGCCGTACTGCTTTTCACCAGTTCCTTCGCCACAGCAGGATCACCCGATTTGCTCACCACGCTACCCGCCACCGCCAAAGAACCATCCTGGATTACACCAACCATCAATATCCGGGCGCGTTATGAATTTGCAGATGTTGATGGATTCGACGCCTCGCATGCATTGACGATTCGTGAACGACTCGGTCTAAAAACGAGAGACTGGAACGGCTTCAGCGCGCTCGTGGAAGGAGAATTCTCCCAAGCGGCAATCGATGATTACAATGGCGGGGCTGCGGGCGCGAAACCCTTTGTGTTGAATAACTCGGTCATCGGAGATCCGGAAACCAACGAGCTGAATCAGGCATTTCTTCAATACTCTGGCTTCGAAAGCATGGTGCGACTCGGCCGCCAACGAATCATTTATGACAACGCAGCTTTTGTCGGAAACGTTGGATGGCGCCAGAATGAACAAACCTTTGATGCCTTCTCGATCTCTAACAAATCGATTACGGATTTGACTCTCAATTATGCTTTTGTCGATCAAGTGAATCGAATCTTTGGCTCGGACGCGATTGGCATTGCTCGAAATGTCGATTCCAACTTACATTTGTTTAACGCCGCCTACACCGGTTTCGAAGGGCTTCAGCTTGGCGGGTATGTTTATCTGATGGATTTCGATCAGCCATCTGGTTGGAACAATCAAACTTACGGATTCAGTGCAGCAGGAAATCTGTTAGGGTTCGATTTATACGGTGAATTCGCATATCAGCAAGACGCCGGTCCAGCCAACTCGCTGAACGCCTGTTATTATCATGGCACGGCTGGTAAAAAATTTGGCGATCAAAACGTCACCATCGGGTTGGAACATCTCGACGCCGGATTCCAGACACCTCTGGCAACCGTCCACGCGTTCAACGGATATGCAGATGCATTCATTGGGCAGCGGATTGCGGGAACACATGGCGGCATTTCAGATATTTATCTGTCCCATACGCTGCCCCTTGTCGCCGGGTTGAAATGGACAAATGTCGCACACGCGTTCGGCGATGATGCGATTTCAACGGATCTGGGATGGGAATTTGACTCGGTCTTAGTCAAAAAGTTCGACGAGTCATTCACCGCAATTGCGAAATTTGCGCATTTCGAATCTGAAGGAAAACTACCAACCACCACCCGGTTTTCGGTGGAAATGAATTATTCATTCTAACAGATCGGCTCGGCGATGCCAGGCGGCATCGCCGCAAAAGCCATTTCACACAGCCCGATGAACGCTTCCTCGACCAAGCTGGGATCTTTTTTGGGTGAATGAAAAACTCCCCATTCACGGCTGATTCCATTGTCACCGATTTCGACAGCAATCAAACTTCCCTCATCGATCTCACGAGCAGCAGCCCACGGTGCGACAATTCCAATGCCGATTCCAAGTTTCGCCATTTCCTTGATCGCCTGCATATCGCCAAGCACTAGCGGTTTCTTAACCCGATGCGCGCGATCTCCCATCCATTCTTCAATCAAGCGATAAGTCTCGGAAGCCTTGGCATAAATGATGAATTGCTGGTCTTCCAAATCATCCCGATTGCCTTCACCTCCTGGTGCCCATGGGTGAAATGGTGAAACGACAAACGAAAGTTTATCCTTAAACATCGGTCGATAACCATCAGCGCTCCTACCGCGTGGTTTAAGCCCAACCACGAGATCCAATTCCGCGTTAGAAAGTCGATCTAACAAAATGGTGGTATCCGCAGCCTCAATCACTGGCTCGCATCTCGGAAAACAATCTCGGAATTCCCGTAACACCGAAGGAACCACAAAATGACACAGCGTGTGAGGTGCACCGATTCGAATGCGTGTTTGTCCCCAGCGTCTGAGTCCATCCAGATCACGGCTGGCTCGCTCCAGTTCCTGTAAAACCAGCTTGGAACGCTTCAACAGCAATTCACCTTCGACCGTAACAGCAACACGTTTCCCCGCGCGATCCAGCAGCTTGCAATCCAACTGTTCTTCCAGCGCGCGCAACGAATGGCTGACTGCTGACTGCGTGACAAACAACCGTCTCGCAGCCATCGTAAAGCTTTCTTCCTCGACGACAGCAACAAACGCCCTCAACTGCCGTAAATCAGGAACCCAATCCATAATCATCAATCGCCTTCATGTGGAAGACAGCGATTCACCAGCATGGCTCATGCCAAAAGGTCTGGATTGGCATTCATCGCGCTGTGGATCGGGTATGCCCGCAAACCCATCCCTTATTGAAAATCCAAACATCCGACTGGGCTTCGTGCCTTTGAGTGATTGCGCCCCCATGGCCGTGGCAAAGGAAATGGGAATATTCCGAAAACATCATTTAAAAGTTCGACTATCGCGTGAATTAGGATGGGCCACTGTCAGAGATAAAATATTCTATGGCGATTTGGATGGTGCCCAGTGCATATCGGGAATCGCATTTTCACTGGCCATGGGTGCCGGCAATGTTCGGCGTAAGGTCGCGGTGCCGATGGTTCTCAATCTCCACGGAAACGCCATCACACTTTCGATGGACTTGGATCCCGTGCTCATCGGCACCGGAGAGGGACTGCTTTCCTACCTAACACATTCATGGAAGAAGGACCGGCCGTTCACCATGGCTGCTCCCCATCGCTTTTCTTCACATCACATTCTGCTAAATACATGGCTGCAGCGACAAGGAATCACCTCACCCGATCTGGTCGAGATCATCTTCCTCCCCCCGCCTCTCATGCCACGCCATTTGAAGGCAGGACATATCGATGGCTATTGCGTAGGTGAGCCGTGGAACTCTGCCTCGATTCTCACTGGTGAAGCATGGTGCCCCGCCGTATCAGCAGATATTTCCCATGGTCATCCTGAAAAAGTCTTGTTGCTCGATGGAGGTTTCACCGATTCCAGGAGGGAAGATGCCGTCGCTCTAACTGCCGCCTTGTTGGAGGCATGCAAGCTTTGCGACGAACCTGATTTCCGCTCCGAAATGATCCAGATTCTTGCTCGCAAGGAATACACCGGCGCGCCTGTTGAAGTGCTAGCCAACAGCATGGGCCAACCATTCAACTCTGGCGGTGGAACGAAAAACATGACTCCGTTTCATCTCTTCCACGGACCTCAAGTCAATCCGCCGACTTTGGATAAAGCATCATGGACACTCGCAGGATTGCGGTCTCTTGGCCTGGTGCCAAAGGGCACTTCTGCAATACTCTCTGAAATCTATCGCAATGATCTGTATGAGGAGGCGATCGCTGCAGGCGCACCAGCATGAGCAAGGCTCATCTGGAAAATGAAGAATGATACGGCGTCGGAGCGACCGTTTTCTTTCTCCCGGCACCGATGTGGCTTCATGAATGGTGATGTAAAAACCATGAAAACCACCTCGCACCCTACTTATCGCCAGATCCGCCGTATGGACGTCCGAAGGAGTCCGCACGTCCCTAAAAAACCAACCATTGTCAACCCGAACCAGTATTAACATGTCGATATCACCCGACGGAAAACTGGATGTTCTGGCTTTGAAAAGCCCGTCCATTCGCACGCTCCATATTACCTGGATCGCGTTCTTCATGACCTTCGTGCTTTGGTTTGCGCATGCTCCGTTCAAAGGAGCAATTTCAAGTGCGTTCAATCTAACCGGAGCACAATGGAAGGCATTATTGATTCTGAACTTGGCTCTAACAATACCAGCGCGGATTGTGATTGGTATCTTGGTAGATAAGTTCGGCCCAAGACTCACCTACTCGCTACTCCTGATGATCTCGGGGCTATTCTGTGTTGGCTTTGCCCTTTCGACCTCGTTCCAGATGTTAGCGCTGATGCGCTTTTTGATGGGCTTTGCAGGTGCTGGATTTGTCATCGGGATACGCCTCGTAGGCGAATGGTTTCCCGCCAGACAGGTAGGGCTTGCGGAAGGAATCTATGGTGGCTGGGGAAACTTCGGCTCTGCCGCTGCAGCCATGGTGCTTCCTTCACTGGCCCTTGCCTTTGGTGGTGACGATGGGTGGCGATATGCATTTATTAGCGTCGGCTGCATATCCTTCGTTTACGGAATAATATTCTACAAAACCATTCAGAACACCCCGAAAGGATCAACCTACTTCAAGCCAAAGAAATCAGGAGGTTTGGAAGTATCCTCACCAAGAGACTTTTATTTCCTGCTGATGATGAATTTGCCCATGTTTGCAGCTTTGGGTGTGCTTGCATGGAAGCTTTCTCCAAGTGGAGTAAACCTCCTTTCCGCAGGCTTGGTTCAGCTCATTTACGGATTATTGATCGTTCTGTTCATCTTCCAGACATGGCAAATCTACCGTGTCAACGCGCCCATGTTGAAAGCTGGAAAAGTCCCCGAACATCAGCGGTATCCATTCCGTCAGGTTGCCATTCTCGACATCAACTATCTGATTACTTTCGGTTCTGAACTCGCAGTGGTATCGATGCTGCCTTCATTCTTCGGAGAAACATTCGGACTTTCAACCGTCAAGGCAGGCTTTCTGGCATCAGGATTTGCCTTCATGAATCTCGCTGCACGTCCAGGTGGAGGATGGATTTCAGACAAATTTGGGAGAAGAAAAACCATGTTGATTCTTCTCGCCGGTTTGGCGCTGGGCTACTTGGCATTGTCGCAGATCGATAGTTCCTGGCCGGTTGCCCTGGCGGTAATCGCGACCATGGCATGCTCCTTTTTCGTACAAGCCGGAGAAGGTGCCGTATTTGCCATGGTGCCATTGATTCAGCGCCGCATGACAGGCCAGATCGCAGGCATGACAGGAGCGTATGGAAATGTCGGAGGTGTTATCTTTCTCACCGTGTATTCATTCGTCTCCACACCAACTTTCTTCATGATCATCGCCGCTTCCTCAATTGTCGGTTTGGTCGCATCCTGCTTTCTAAAAGAGCCACAAGGCCATATCAGCGAAGTTGCAGAAGACGGATCCGTGCAACTGATCGAAGTTTCATAATTCAGTTGGAATGTCGGACAACAAGCACGCAAAGGGTAACCTGAGCATAAGCACAGGACTCTTCACTTCCACCGGTCCAAAGGACAGGAATGAAGATGCCCTTGGCGTGCACATTCCGGATGCTTCGCTGATTAGGACGAAAGGAATTGTGGCCTGCATTGCTGACGGAGTTTCTGCAGCAACCTCCGGCAAAGAAGCCGCTGAATCCGCCGTCATCGGATTCATTACAGACTATTTCGAAACCCCGGAACCATGGTCTACCAAAACGGCGGGCGAAAGGGTTTTAACAGCTCTTAACCGTTGGCTTTACGCACAAGGCAGTCAAATCCGAAACATTGAGAAAGGTTGGCTAACCACGTTCACAGCGATCATTCTCAAGTCAAGAAGTGCTCATATTTTTCATATCGGTGACAGTCGACTCTATCGCATTCGATCAGAAAAAATTGAAGCAATCACACAAGATCATTCGATAAAAATATCTGCAGATACCAATTATCTAACGAGGGCAATGGGACTCGAACTGAGCCCGCAGATTGATTATCATACAATCCCACTGGAACCGAAAGATCGCCTTATTCTAACAACCGATGGCATCCATGAATTCATCAACAAAAGCCATCTCAGAGAAATTCTTGTTGGAACACAAAACTCACAACAGTGTGCAGATGCTTTGGGTGCGGCAACGGAAAACTCAAATGACAACCGATCATGCATCGTTATCGATATCAATGATTTACCTGATGGCAACATCGACGATGCATTCCGCGAGCTAAACGCCCTACCTTTCCCGCCAGATCTCCTTCCCGGGCAAAAAATCGATGGCTTGCAAGTCGAGAGGCTCATTTCGGCTTCGAGGCACTCGCAGCTATATGAAGTGGTCGATGAAGTTGATGGAAAATCCTACATTTTGAAGGCACCATCAGTTACTTTTGAGAATGACCCAGCTTATCTGGAAAGATTCATTCTCGAAGAATGGATCGGATTGCGCACCGATCATCCGAACCTCGCGAAGGCGGTTCGGCGAAATCATCAAAAAAGATTTCTTTATTATCTCATGGAGCCGGTGCAAGGAATTCCCCTTGGGACATGGTGTGAGCAAAAATCTCGACCGGCTATTGAGGAAGTCATTGCGATTACCGGCCAGATTGTCGCTGGAGTTCGTGCACTGCATCGCAAAGATACGCTTCATCAGGATCTAAAGCCGGACAATATCATGATCGATGAAAAGGGAGTGATCAAAATCATCGATTATGGATCGTGTCGTGTCGGCGGAATCGAAGAAATCTCAGCGCCATATGATCGTGGCAGTGCACTCGGAACACTCGATTTTTCGGCCCCGGAATACCGGCTAGGAAGCAAAGCCACGACACGCTCCGACTTATTTTCAATCGCCGCAATCACTTACCACCTCTTGACGAGGGGGCATCATCCATATGGAAGAGCGTGGGAGTTGGCTCGGACAGCACGTGATTTCTACGATCTAAAATATGAACCTGCAGTAGCCCATCACCCCATGGTGCCTCTATGGATGGATGCCGTCTTGAGAAAAGCGCTATCGGTGCAGCCGGAGCACCGTCAGGATTCCATGTCATCCTTTTATCAGAATTTACAACATCCTGACCGAGAATATCTAACAGCTGAGCCATTGCCATTTGCGCAGCGCAACCCCCTACTGTTTTGGAAACTTCTCGCATTTGCCGCCCTAACAGGGTGGCTAATCACCTGGTTCTTGATGAGTTGAATCTGATTCAACCTTAGCAACCAGCGGTATGAGCAAGACTCATGAGCAGGATTGATAAGATTCCCCCTCAGAAGAGGACGACGAGTTGAGATGGTTTCGTTGATGCTACTAAATAAGTCTAATCAAACTCAAAGACGCCATGGTCAATTTTCAAAATTCAGGCTTCTCAGAAGATCAAACAAATTATCTATCAGGATTCATCTCCGGAGTTCTCCAGTCACGCCAAATGCCATTCCTTGGCCAGGACAATGAACGGCGCTTTACCCATGATCCTGCCGTGGCAGTCGAAGAATCCGTGTTCGGAACACCGATTGATGATCTCTGTAAGGAGGAGATCATTAAGTATGAAAAGAATGGTTTGGATTGCTACGATGCCATTCTTGAAAATTCGGCACACAATCTATTCCCGGAAGCTGGAGATGTTTTCCGCTACAAATACCATGGTCTCTTCTTTGTAAGCCCTGCTCAGGAAAGCATCATGTTGAGATGCCGCATCGCTGGGGGTTCACTAACAACTTCCCAATTCAGAGGAATCGGCGAAATAGCAGCAGACTGGGGAAATGCATGTATTGATCTAACAACGAGAGCAAATATCCAGGTCAGGGAGCTCATGCCAAAGAACTGCCCGGATGTCTTGATGAAATTGACGGACTTGGGACTGACATCACAAGGATCCGGTGCGGACAATATTCGGAACATCACCGCAAGCCCGACAAGTGGATTCGATCCGGATGAACTGATCGATGTCATGCCATATGCCCGCGCAATGCATCACTATATCCTTAAAAACCGAGATCTCTACGGTTTGCCGAGAAAATTTAACATCTCCTATGATTCAGGCGGAGCAGTTTCTGCCTGCACAGACACCAACGACATCGGATTTCAAGCAGTCCGTTTGGCAGAGTCGATTGATGGCCTGGAGAAAGGTGTTTACTTCAGGATGCAACTCTGTGGCATCACCGGTCACAAACAATTCGCGACTGATAGTGGAATTCTCTTGAAGCCTGAGGAAACACTACCAGTTGCCGCAGCTCTTATCCGTGTCTTTATTGAAAATGGAGACCGAACCAATCGCAAGAAAGCTCGACTCAAGTATCTCGTAGACGCATGGGGTATTGAAAAAACCCTCTCCGAAACGGAAAAGAAGCTGACTTTCAAACTTCGCCGCTATCCGCTTGATGGCTGTGAACCATCCCGTCCCAAGTCAAAACATGGACATCTTGGAGTTCACCCACAAAGTGACGGCAAAAATTATATCGGCATCTTGACGCCTGTTGGCAGAATGAGTTGCGATCAGATCGAACAGATTTGCTCGATTGCAGATCGATATGGCCGTGGCGAGATTCGTCTAACAGTTTGGCAAAATCTGATCATCCCGGGCGTACCCGACGAACAAATCGAAGCAGCAGCTGCTGCAGTGATCGCATCAGGGCTAGACTATCGGGCAGCTGCCGTTACAGGCGGCATCATCGCATGCACAGGAAGCCGTGGATGCAAATATGCAGCAGCCGACACAAAAGGCAGTGCGATCCAACTTGGGGATCATTTGAGTTCAAAATTGGAACTCGACACCCCGATCAACATTCACCTGACAGGATGCCCGAATTCATGCGCCCAACATTATATTGGCGACATTGGAATGATGGGGGTTCGCGTTAAAACTGAATCGGGCGAAAGCGTCGATGGTTATCATATTGTTCTTGGTGGTGGCGTCGACGACACACAGGCGATCGCTCGAGAAATCTGGAAAGGCATCGCATTCACAGATGTCCCTCCACTGATCGAAAAGCTACTGCGAGCTTATCAATTGAAACGCAAGCCAAGTGAAACCTTTTCTCAATTCACCAACCGGCATGAGGAAGACGAGTTACGCGCCCTTACAGACTAATTCAAGTTTATCACCATGAAACTTACATTACCTGAAAATGCACCCTTTAGTTGTTCACAAAAAATGTGGATCAAAGGATTTCTAGACGGGATCAATTCGACCATTCAACAGCAATCCAATCCGTCACAGCCTTCGCTTACAGAGCCTTCCACAGCATCAGGAAAATCCATAACGATTGCATTTGGATCCCAAACTGGAACGGCCGAATCACTCAGCAAAAAACTATCAAAAAAACTCAATTCAAAGGGCTGCATCTCCTCGATAAGAGACCTCGCCAGCATGACGCCAGATGATCTCAAAAATATCGAACACCTTCTTTTAATTACTTCAACCTATGGTGACGGAGAACCACCGGACAACGCAGCCACATTCCACCGCTTACTCCACGAAGAAACTGCTCCTCCACTCAACACATTGGCCTATTCGGTTCTAGCGCTAGGTGATTCGTCCTACGCGGAATTTTGCAAATGCGGGCGCGACTTCGATCAGCGCCTCGCTGCCCTTGGGGCTAAACGGATTACTCCAATTGTCGAATGTGACGTCGACTATGATGATCCCTTTGAAAGTTGGACTTCTCAAATCGAGCTTGGTTTATCCGCCGCATAGTCGTCTCCCACCCTCAACCAATACGATCTTGAAAACGATTCTCGAACGACCAACGGGTCCGTCACTGGAGTCCTTAGAATTTGGGACGAATTCAGGAAGCAGAACGTTAATCGATTCGCTACTCGCGGAACAGAAGCGCTTGCAAACGCCTATCGCCAAATATGCTGAGGTATACGAGTCTGATCCTGATCAAGCTGAGCAATACCGATCACTCATTCCACTGTCAAAACCACAGCTCGGAGAGCAATACGCATTTGAGGTATCACTAGATCGCTGCACGGGATGCAAATCGTGTGTATCCGCCTGTCATTCTTTGAATGGGCTCGATGATGACGAATCATGGAGAGACGTTGGCACCATCTTTGAACCTGAAGAACATTCTGGATGGCAGCAGACCATTACAACTGCATGTCATCATTGCGCAGATCCAGGTTGTCTTAACGGATGCCCGGTCGGCGCCTATGAAAAAAACCCCGACACAGGAATTGTCCGGCACCTAGATGACCAATGCATTGGTTGTTCCTATTGCATTTTGAAATGCCCTTACGATGTTCCGAAGTTTTCAAAGAAACGAGGTATTGTTAGAAAATGTGACATGTGCCATCAAAGACTTGCTGTAGGTGAAGCACCGGCTTGTGTTCAAGCGTGTCCAACAGAAGCGATCCGGATCGTAAAGGTGCCTACAAAGTCCCCTCTTGCACCTGATCGAATCTCACTATTTTCAAAAAACTACAAATTACCATCGGGTATTCCCAATTCCTGCGTGACCCGGCCGGCCACTCGATATGTTGGCCGAAATCTGCCCGATCGGATCAAAGCAGCTGACTTGTCAGCTTTAACCCCACAGCATGCTCATTGGCCTCTGATATTCATGCTTACTCTTACACAAGCTGGAATCGGCTTATTATCAACTTCTGCTTTGGTCGGCAAAAATCATTCACCTATTCTCGCATGGGCTGGAACAGCAATTTTCATGGCAGGCATGGCTGCAAGTCTATTCCACCTTGGTCAACCACTTAAGGCCTGGCGATTTTTCCTTGGGCTGCGGACATCCTGGCTATCACGCGAAATTCTCGCATTTTCGATGTTTGCCCCCATCCCTGTTATCTACAGCGCCTTGTTTTTGACTCCTGATTTCCCATTCAAAGATTTGATCAATCTAGCAGTTAGTTACTCTGTCCTTCCAGTTGGTCTGCTTGCCATATTCACCAGTGTGATGATTTATGTGGATACGCACCGCATATCCTGGCGGATTCAGCTGACTGCAGCGCGTTTCTACGGAACACTTTTCACCTTCGCAGCTGCTGGCATTCTGATCATCACTCCATCTGCGCTGAGTGCTCTCCTGCTTACAGGAATCGTTTCGATGAAATTGATTCCGGAATTACTAATCATCCGCAACACTTGGAATAGCCATGATAGCTGGTCGCCTGATTTGCACAGCGCTAAAGTGCAATGTGGCCCATTAAGAAAAATTCTAGCAGCAAGAATTATTCTCCCATTTGTGGCTATTGCTCTAGCGATCATCTCTCCTTGGCTTACTGCACTTGTCCTGTGCATCTCTGAAATCCTGGAACGACAGCTATTTTTCCAAGCTGTTTATGCGCCGAAGATGCCAGGTAATTTTGGACCGTCAAAATCGCATTAACCGAATTGCCCCATGATTCATCAATTCTTAAAACAGCATAGCGGACCATTAACTCGCGAGTTGGTCCAGGAACCGGGCAATTTTGGACTTGGGAATGTTCCCTCAAGATTGAAGCCAACCAGCACTACAACCTCCATCTGCGGATACTGCGCTACTGGCTGCCAATTAAAAATCCATCGCGATCAAGGTGGAAACGCCATCAATCTAACACCTCAGTCAAAATATCCGGTGAATTTGGGCATGGCATGCCCGAAAGGCTGGCAGGCTCTGGATGTATTACACTCGGAGGATCGAGCCACTACCCCGTTGCTACGGAACGCCAATGGCGATCTTTGCGAAATCAGTTGGGAAATTGCACTCTCTGAGTTCACCCAGCGCCTCAAGAGCATTCAAAGGAAGCATGGCAATGAATCGGTAGCTTTTCTATCCACCGGGCAAATTTCTTTCGAAGAGATGGCATTTTTGGGCTGTCTCTTTAAATTTGGAATGGGATTCATCCACGGAGATGCGAACACCCGCCAATGCATGGCAACCGCGGTGACTGCTTATAAACAATCATTCGGTTTCGACGCACCACCTGGATGCTATGCAGATTTCGAAGAATCAGACGTGATCGTTTTGATCGGTTCGAATCTCTGCATTGCTCACCCTATCCTATGGCAGAGGGTCATGCGGAACAAACGCAATCCTGATATCATCGTCATCGATCCACGTTCCACCGAAACTGCTCAAGCTGCGACCAAGCACATTCAATTAAAACCAAAAGGGGATCTCGCTCTTCTCCATGCCCTTGCACATTGCATTCTCAGGGATGAACGGATTGATAAAGACTCAATCTCGGCGACTGAAGGGATCAATGAATATCGTGAGTTTGTCAGAGCATATGCCCCCGAGAAGGTATCGGCAAAAACAGGCCTCGAAAATGAGCAGATTGAGTCATTAGCGCGACTTGTTTCAGAACCTGGCAAACGCGTTTCATGGTGGTGGACCATGGGCGTAAACCAATCTTATGAGGGAGTGCGGACCGCACAGGCGATCATCAATCTTTGCCTCATTACCGGTAACATCGGCAAGCCAGGAACCGGACCCAATTCCATTACAGGGCAATGCAATGCAATGGGATCTCGGCTATTCTCGAATACGACATCCCTCGTAGGCGGACATGATTTTCAAAATCCTGAGCATCGCCGAAAAGTCGCGCATGGCCTTGGTATCCCGGAAGATTCAATAACCGCCCAAGCCTCGATGGCATATGATGAAATTCTTGCAGCCGCAGAAGAGGGAAAAATCAAAGGGCTCTGGATTGTTGCCACGAATCCATTCCACTCGTGGATCGATTCAGGACGCCTTGCTCGTCTGAGAGAAAAACTGGATTTTCTCGTAGTGCAGGACATGTATCGCACGACTGAGTCAGCACAAGTTGCTGATCTCATCCTCCCTGCCGCTGCATGGGGCGAAAAGGACGGATGTTTTATCAATTCCGAGAGAAGAATTGGAACGATCAAAGCCGTCCATCAGGCACCAGGCATGGCATTATCCGATTTTAGGATATTCCGTCTCATCGCACATGCCTGGGGTTGTGGGGATTTATTTTCGAAATGGACGGATCCTGAATCAGCATTTCATTTGCTGCGCGATCTCACCAAAGATCGACCTTGTGACATCACCGGTATCAGGAGCTACCAGCAGATTGACGATGCAGGCGGGATTCAATGGCCCTACCCAAAAGACAGCCTCGAGCAAGAGCAGGAACGGCGACTTTTTGCGGATCGCAAATATTATACTTCTAGTGGAAAAGCCAAATTATTATTTTCCTCACCAGCGGAAAACCCGGAGCCTATCGATGCAGACTATCCGTTTCAGCTATTGACCGGGCGCGGAACGAGTAGCCAATGGCACACCCAAACCAGAACCGCCAAATCCGCCATTCTCAAAAAACTCTATCCCACTGAGGCTTATGTAGAAATCCATCCAAAAGATGCTGCGAGATTAGGCATTGAAGACCTTCAACAAATAACCATCACCTCACGACGTGGAAGCATCGTAGCCCAAGCCTACATTGCTCCGACCGTTCAATCAGGGCAATTGTTCATCCCGATGCATTATCCTCAGGTCAATACCCTCACGCACTCATCATTCGACCCATACTCAAGACAGCCAAACTACAAACTTTGCGCTGTCACCATTCGGATTTAACCCTCATCGAATCGAATTTCTGATCGTATATATTGAATTCGATTTTATTGAATGCGGAAAGATCAAATTCAGCTGTTCCAAAATTTTGGCTATAGCCGGTTATGGTTTTCTCATTCATTGATTCCATTCGAAAGACAATGGATGTGCCATCTGAAAAGCACGCCCTGATATCGCCCTTTTCGCGTTTCGGTTCTTCGAGGTCTGCTTCTTTCAGACTGATATTTTTGAATCGGTTCAACGGCAGCGTTACCTCTCGATATGGAGTTTTCACCGTGATCTGATCATCTTTTACCGACTCAACTTCACCCAGCAAGCTATCACCATTTCGTAACAGCATCCTACCTTCAGACTCGGCAACATCCATGTCATCTTTGTGCTTGGTCCCGTCATTCGTGGCCATCCCACGTCCGACTATACCAGCCAGGTTAGGAGTAGGCTGTTCAGTCACCAGCCCATTCCAAGAAGTAAGTTCGATTCGAGAAATGCGCAAAGGTGCCGTATTCTGAGCAGAAAAGTTAATACCTTTCCCAAATTTTGCACCTACCACGGCACGATCTTTCCAAACCCCAATGATACGTCCATCAACATAGAAGCAGACAGTCCCTGTCTTCCGGCTTGCCTGTATCTTGATATGTGCTTTCTCATTTTCAGAGAGTTCAGGAACGATCGCATCATTCAGCCATTCCGAGCCGTTGCATCTGCGAAAATTCAAATTCCGGTTATTGAAGATGATTTCGTAGCCTTCTTTGGGACGGATCGTTTCAACATCCTCAGTAAAGAACGACAAATTAAATCGCAAGCTCCCCCGCCAAGCCAAATCGAAAGACAGCTCAAACTCATCGGGCAATTCGAAATCTTTGCCAATTCCACCGCTCTTGCGTGAGATCAATGATCCCTCTTCATAATTCCATGCGGATGCTTCTCGAGCTTTGGTCCACTCGGACATGCTGTTTGGCCCGCGATAGATTAACTCCGATTTTTCTTCGATGGTGATTTTTCTAATCCAAGCCCGTTTGAACTTCAATCGGCCAGCATACCAAGTTTGAAGTTCCACCCAGTTTTCATTTGCAGATACCAGTTGACCTCGAATCGAGTCACCGCGAGCCAGAAAGATGGTTGCTTCGTGACTACCCTCCGAATCCTGAATTTTCGACGGGAGCTTCAAATCCAAAACTTTTTTCAGCCAAAACGGAACCGATTGGCTTAAGATCGGAGCGTTCCACACCAGTTGGTCGTGGTCTATTTTCTCCATGTGACCAGAGAGTTGGTCGCCATTGACAAATCGGAGCATTGAATTGGCAGGTGCAGTCTCCTCTGCAGCCAGAACCATTGAACTAGCAATAGACCAAAAAATGAAAACCGATCTCTTCATCTTTTACCTCCTGATGTTCTAGTTGCGATTTTTTCCAATTCAGTAACTCCGGAGCGATCGATCGTTAATTCACCTAATAATGGGTGCTGAACAACTGCCTTCTCACCATCAAAGTTACAGGCAGTAACATGGAGAAATCCTCCAGTTTTCAATCGAAGGATGTAGTCAGCCTGTTCCTGCTTGGAAGTGGATCCACTTTCCTCTTTGAGAAAAATGGTCGAAACATCTTGTTCCGGCAGAACAATAGGAGCCGACTGAAAATCTGTCTGAAAAACGAATTCCATGCCCTGCCCCCGATCCTGAATTGATTGGAGTTTGCCACTGAATCGATCTCCATATCGCTCAATCATCGAATCAGTCAATGCATTTCCACGCTCCTCAGTTCTGTACCGGTCGCTTTGTTCATTCCAATCAAGCACCTGAAGGTTTGTCAGTTCATGACTTCCATTTCTTCCTGCCCGGCTGGTATCGATCGATATACCGTTACCACTCGGCACATTTGGCACCGGATCATGATATCGTCCTTCTCGCTCACCATTTAGGAAGAGATATAACATGGCTTTTGGGCGATCCACGCGGATCTCAATTTCAATTTGGTTACCCGGATAAAAATCTGCCGTCCGGAATAGTGGAATAATGGTGGTATATCGCTTACCTGACTCAGCTTCCCTTCGAACTTCGATCCCATTACTTGCAAAGCGAAAAATATATCGATCACAAGGTTTGCCATCTTCCACGAGAGGATCCGCAAATCTGATATCGATATTCGGCGTATCTCGCCAATGGAGATCAAATTTGATCGCAAATTGATCCGGTAATTCCAGCTCCTTGGAAATGATCCCAGGTCCTTCCATGTGCAAACTTCCGGTTTCCCATGTCCATGCAGTACTGAGATTTGCTCCTCCCTGCCATTCCTTCAGTGGTCCCGGACCTGAGTAGATGACACTTTGCTGGAATACGCCCATCTGCATCGTTTGGATCACAGACCTGGGAAAATCAATTTTTCCAGCGTAAGGCGTATTGGCGATCAAGTGACCACCATCGAGGGACTCCAGATTTACCGCCAGCAAATCCCCATTACTCAATTCGATTTGGCTTGATGGAATGTCTTCAGGCATCCCCTCGGAACTAAATGTTACACGGCGAATTGCTTCGCCGCGCAACATGACCGGCTTTGGTGAAAGTTCTGATTCGAGTTCAACTCCATCTGGACTGATCCCTCTAACAATCCCATCCAGACGATCGCTCCCTTTTAGTTCAATCACATCAGCACGCGTGACGAAGTTCGGAAGAACCGCCATTGCAATCGTTAGATATGCTGCAATTCGATCAGTATTGTTCATCCCAATCATCCAAAAAGCTATCGGAAGGGTTAAAATCGAGTATCACCACTGAAGACAAATCCACCTGAACTTCCCCTGTGAATGGTTGTAAGAGCCGAATGGAATTGGCGTCGCCCGAAATCGGTTTCCCAGAAATTTTTCCTATGGGTTTCATCCGTATCGAAAGTTGATTTCCCGAAGGAGCTTCTGATTTTTGTAAATTCTTCTTCGCGAAGCGAATTTCAGCGACCTCATCCAGTGGAAACTCAAATGGCCCATATCGCCCCTCCAGGTTGACCTTTCCATCCGCAACACCCGTTACTTTTCCGGAAAAGCGATCTGTTCCATTGGTGAGGAGAACGATGTCATATCCCTCCGTTTGTAAACTTCGAGCGGCATCCGGCATGCCGTTCCACTCCGCCATCACGATGTCTGATATGCGAACCTTGGTATTGTTCGGACTCACGAAAAACCCGAATCCACTCCCTTTTCCGCCGTAAGCATTTCCATCATCCTCTTCAGAAGTTGGCTCGCTCCACTGTGATACAAATTGATCGTCCACAAATAATGAAATTTCTCCCGTCGAACGATCGCATCGGATTTCAACAATCGCTTCGCCCGATTCATCCAATCTCAAGTTGGAATTGATCGAGCGAATGGGATCGAGTGTCGGCTTGCCATCCGCATCAAAACCTGACCGATAAAGCATCGCATAACTTTGTGAAATCTGAATCACATAGCTATTGCCAAAAATCCATGGAAACGATGAGGCATCACCGGCACGGCGAACTTTTCCGGGTCCATCCTCCTCATCTTCATCCTCATTTACCGGCTTCGCAAAATCCGCATGGAAAGCGACGGCCAATGAGAAACGATTGCGCCAGGCAACGTTAAATCGCAGCAGAGCCCGATCCGGCATGCCTTCCTTTTGCGCCAGTGCCGTCCCATTATTTTCCTTCTGTCCATACCAAGCGGCTCCAGAAAATTTCCACCCGGGGGATTCCGAATCCGATTCTGCGTCCTTTGTGCTTTCTTCGGATGGATTGATCAGCTTCCAGTCGTCATTCGCGAATGGACCTTGATAAAGCACACGTCCACCCAATGGACACGGCGCCAGGATTGAGACACTCGCTCTGGGAAATTGCAGAATACCGGCATACGATGTGTCGATTGTTACCTTATCGGAATCCAGAAGCTTGATCTCACCTGCAATCCGATCCCCATTCACCAAGGTGATGTTGGAAAGCGAAGGCAAACTCGCTTCAGGACGACCGCCTCTCAAGACAACCTGGCGAACCTCCGATGATTTGAATTCTACCGGTGCATTCACATCCTCTCGCTGCCAGACGATGGATGTGCCATTACCGATTCCACTGAATGTCCCGTGCAACAGATCTCCATTGGAGAAACGCAGCAGATCATCCTGTGGCTGTAGCGACTCTGATTCGATGTTGGTTTCATCCTTCAACGACTGGGAAACCGCAGTCATCGCAAGCCAAGGCAGAAATGTTAGTGCTAATAGACCTCGAATCATTTTTCGTAAATCGGAAGGTATCGGTAATTGAGAGCAAGTGACAGCAAAGCACCCGCCGTGCTGAATGCTTCGCCCTGATTTCCTGGAAATGAACCGTCCCGCGTTTGCAGCGCACCCATATAGCGGATGTTAGACGCGTTCCACTCCTGCCACGCTTCATCGGAGGCATGGAAGAGCGCTTGCGACATATAGTATTCGTAGTAGTACGGGTAATAGCGGTCGCGGAATTCGAGATTCTTTTTGAGAAAGCTGAGGCTTTTTTCATACCCCTTGGTAACCGGCTCCTTCGCAAGGCAATGACATAAAACACCAATTGCAGTCAGTGAAGGCTTGCCGCCGATGGCCGAGGTATAACCGATCGATCCATCATCCGTGCGGCATTTATTGAGAAATGCCAGACCATTCTTGATCGCTTCGTCAGGCACTTCCAGTCCGGCATTACGTGCGGCAAAGAGCGTGACCATCTGACCTCCGGTCACGGTGGTATCGGCGTCCTTGCTTTCCGGAGTGTAGCGCCACGCCTTGAAATTATTTCGTTTCTGGGCCGAAAGTATCAAATCAATCGCCTTTCTTAAAGCTGGTGCAATTTTAGGATTATCGACCATGCCATAACTTTCCGCCAAGGCCTTGGTCGCGAAACAATGGCTATACATATTATTTCCGATGTAGCCGTTGGTCTGGTTTTGCTCGGACAGAATGTATTCCAATGCTTTGCCGATCACCCCCGCATAGGGTCCAGTATTGGGATCCTCACCATGTGCTAAAAACGCGGCTACGCATAAGCCGACCACTCCTGGCTCAGTGCCGGTATTATCATTCCAACAACCCCGGTCGTTTTGAGATTTTGCCAGATATTCCAAGCCGCGCCCGTAAATCAATTCAACCTGCGGTGGAATGACATCATCTTGCCGTCCAGGCATGGGTTGCGATGAAGCGGAAATGAGACCGCTCAACATGCAAAAGAGGATGTAACTCAGGAGTCTCATTTCACTTTTTCAAGACCCCGGTTATAGGCATCCAGCGCTTTCTGAAATTCGCTTGGCAAGGTGTGTCCGGCTTTACCCGATGCCTTGGGGACACGCCGTTCTTCAGTTGCCTGGTTGGACAAGCCACCACTTGCCTGATTTTGCGCATCCGATTCGTTATACTTGTTTCCGGTCCCCGGAGTGTCGCCCGGTTGTTGTCCGTCTTTGGGTTGTCCCTGCTGATTGGGCTCCTGTCCCATCATGCGTTCCAACATATCCATCATGGCCCCACCCGCTTGGCTGTTGCCTTGCTGGTTTTGACGCGCCTTTGCAGCCTCGTGGATTTTCTCGATGATCTCGGTTTGCGCGGCGATCGTTTTGCCACCGGTGTCCGGCTCAAGAAGTTGGTCGGTCGCCTCGTCCATGATCGTCTCAATCTGCTTGAAAAGGTCGATCACCTTAGGATCGGTTTGCTCCATCGCGAGCTGTTGGACATCCGCCGACAACTCGTCTTGATCATTCGCCACTTCCTCCGCGCCTTTGGAGTGTTTTTCCAACACTTCTTCCGTGCTTGCAGAATCATCCGTGGATTTCTCTTCCGCATGAACCGGACCTAGAAATCCAACGAGAAGGATCAGTGATAATGCATTCGATTTCATGGTTGGGTTGGTTCCTTTTCAACTTCCAGAGAACGTTTCAACTGCTCCAGGGTGCGCGTCCGCGCCCTGAGATCCTGTTCTTGTTGGACCATTTTCATGACGCGCAGCATAAACTCGAAATCCTCATCTTCCGAACTGCCACCAGCTCCATCGCCGCCGCCACCGCCTTGGTCTTTCTTGATTTCATCATCCAGCTTTTTCGCCCATGCAGTGAGCTGGTCTGACCATTTCTTCGCACCTTCGGTGGCACGGAACGAATAGTTCGCGACAAGGCGTGAACGGACTTCTTCCAAGCCCATGTCGATTTGAGTCTCATTCATCGCATCCGCGATTTCCTTGAAAACCGGCTTCTCGGTGCGTGCGAAATAATTTTCCAAATCTTCCCGGATCCAACGGACGTCCGAGGCTGTCGAAAGCTGCTGCTGGACGGCGAGATCCAGCGAACGCGAATCGGCCGGGTCCAAGTCCGGCTTCGCCTCGCCCAAAACCTCGCTGAAACGATCAATCAATGAACGGGCGATGCCATCCTGTTCGGACGCGGCTTTTTTCAGACGACTTACGAATGTCCCGGCTTCGAGGTTTTTGCTCGCATCACTGCCCTTTTCAACCGCCTCCTGCATTTTTTCGACCACCTTCTTCTGCTGCTCGACGGCCTCCTGCATGTCCTGTTTGGTCTTCTCCTCCGTATTGGAAGCATCGCCAGCGTCCTGCAACTTCTGCTGCACGTCCGGCATATCTTTTGAAGATAGCTCCTGCATCAGCTTCATGGCTTCCGCCATTTTTTTCATCGTCTCCTTGTCGATTTCACCATTGCGAGTCGAATCCTTGAAAAGCTTCTCCATGGTTTCGGTCAGCTCTTTCATGCGGCGGGTGTTTTCTGCCTCCGCTTGTTCCTGAGTTTCGATCCGCTTGTGATTTTCCTCCTCCTGGAGCTTCGAGCCGTCCTGCCGATCCAGGCGCTGATTCTCTTCATAGTTGCCCAGTTCCTTGCGCGCCAAATCCTCCAGCCCGCTGATGGTCCGGTCAAACTGGCTCTTCAATAACTGGGCATGCTCTTCACGAGTGAGGACGTAAATGGTGACAGGCTCGGAATACACACGTCCACGTTCCGGGTAATAATCTTCCACGAAGGCGCGAAGTGAAATTTTCTGTGGAGAAATGCCAAACGCCGCAGGTGAAAACGACGCGGTCTTCGAAAGTCGCCGATTGGTTGGTGCGCCCTTGGCCAGTAACATCTCACCTTTTGCAGGACTGCCCGGGGCTGGCTTGGTGAACTCGCCTTGCCATTCCAGGCCGCACGCCTTCACCCCAAAATCATCTTCCGTGAGAACTTCGAAATCGACCGTTTCCTCCGGCAGCATGACTTTCTGCCGATCGATCCCTTGCAAATATGCGGTCGGCGCGACGTCCTGCAGCGCATCGACTCGAAGCTTGAACCCTTCCGCGCCAGAAAGTCCGAGTTGGTCTGTCCACTCAAATGGAATCTCGAAAGGCACCTTGCCAATGGTAAATTCAGGCGTTGTCGATGCATCACCCTTGAGGCTCAGCGATCCTGATTCACTCTGGAATTTTCCGGAATCTTGACTGCCAGAGGCCACAGTTGGCCCGTAGGTCGCCGCCGCGAGCGCCCGGTTGCTCTTGAGGATAAATTTCAGGCGACTGCCTTCGACCACGCTAATGGTTCCGGAGCTGAGATCGCTCTCACTGGTGGGAATTTGCAAATAAGCAGGAGGCGTCACCTGCACCGTGGTGCTCATGATTGACGGGCGTTGCACGGGCTCCACCCGCAAGAGATGCTTCACATCGCCAACCCGGAACACCACCGTGCCAGGCTCCTGTTGCCCGGGGAATGAAAAGCGATAGGCATGGTGGTCCAGCTTCGCGGAAATCATCGGCTGCAAGCCATACCGCGCATCTGCCACGGCCGGCTTGCGCTCCGAACTCTCCGCCAAGTGCAAGATGACTTCGAAACTTTCACCAAATGGCACAGCCAATGACTTCGGTGGATGATCCAACACGGTAAAGGTGTATCGATCCGTGTCTGACAACGGCATTGCCCAACGTTGAAACGCATTCCAGCCCGCTCGCGGCGCGATCACCAAGACCGCACCGGTAGCGATCACCAGCACCATGGCGATCCAGCCCCATCGGCGATAGCGCTGCGGTGGCAATGCGTCCCGTAATTTCCGCCGCCCGGCTTCAGCAGCAACAGCCTCCATGGCAGCGGCCCGAAGTCGTGGGGAGAGCGAATCTTCATTGCCCGTCTGCCCTTGCAGCTCGATGACGCCCAGAAGTCGATCCCCCAGGCCGGGGTAGCGGCGTGCGATCAACCTGGCCAACTGCGTTTCGCGTCGATGCCGCCAAACCCAGCGGTGAAGCCAAAACGGTGCAAAAATCGCAAACAGCGAAGTTCCAGAAATGAGAATGACCAGGCGCGCCCATCCCGGCGTGGTCCAAAACCGATCAAGAACAAATACGAGCAGGAAGGACGCCAGCAGTCCAATCAGCCCGGCAATGATCGCTTCCAATACCTTGACCCGCCAAAGATCGCGACGGAATTCCTCCAGTTGCTTCCGGAGGCTCTCCGGAATGGCAACTGTGGATTCAAGAGGAGCGGATGGATCAGGCATGGAAAAAATCAGACAAACTCCAACATTCGGATTTGCAGACTAAAAGTCCCAAACAATACGTCGCATATCCAGCGGATTTCACGAAACCGCAAAAATGACAGACGAATCATTGCAGGAACGGATTGCTCGCAGATTCCGCACCAATTGTCGAAGAAGGGCCGTGGCCCGGAAAAACACGGGTTTCCGAAGGCAAAACCATCAAGTGCTTGGCGATTCCATCCAGCAAGATGCGTTGGCTCCCACCAGGCAAATCGGTCCGGCCAATCGAACCTGTGAACAACGTATCCCCCGAAAACACGATCTTTTCCGCAGGAACGTGCAGGATCACACTGTCTGGCGAGTGGCCGGGCAGATGAGTGAGAGAAATTTCCACCCCAGCGTAACTCCACGGTGAATCTGCGGGATCCAGTTTGAAATCCACTGAATACGGTGCCACCGAGATCGGCACGCCGGAAGCACGCATCAGGGTTTCCAGAGTCAAATCCTGAGAATAGTCGCTAAACGCATGCAGCTTCGCGCCTGCATCTTGCAGAGCTGCGGCATCGAGCACGTGATCGTAGTGCTGGTGAGTGAGCAACACATGCTCCGGCTGGACATTCTTACCCGCCAACCATGCAGCCACTCCTTCCGGAGCATCAATGAGAAAGGTGCCTTCCGGGGTTTCCACCAGGTAAGCATTCGTTTGCGCAAACCCGCCAGTGTAAGCCGTGATCTTCATGCCGAATTATTGAAAACAAAAAACGCCCCGTCCAATAGAGAACGGAGCGTTTTGGAAATTTCGGAATCCGGATTTAAATCACCAGAAGATGAAATAGAGGATCAAAGTCGAAATCACGACTGCGATGCCGCAGATCTTGGCGACCTTTGACGATTCGAGGACAATCAAATCGGTGGTAGGCATGACAACCGGCTTATCCAGCGGCTTAGCTAGCGTACTGATGGTCAACACGATGAGCACTGTTACAAAGCAGATCGCCATCCGGTTGAGGAATGCCATATCCGGCAGCTTCCACATCAAGGTACCATAAAGCACGATGTTGATGCTGATGCCCAACCATCCGAGGAATCTGGGTGCCTGCGGAATGAGGAATCCGAAGAGATACACCGCAAGAATGCCCGGACTGATGAAACCTTGGAACTCCTGAATGAAGTTGAAAATCCCACCAAACGCCGGACTCCCCAGTGAAGGAGCGATGACGCAGGCAATCAGCACGAACAGCAACGTGAAGCCACGACCGTAGGCAACCAAATTGGACTGCGAACTTTCCGGCTTCAATTTGCGAACGATGTCCATGGTCGCGATCGTCGATGCGGAGTTCAACATCGAAGCCAATGACGAAACGACCGCTCCGAAGATCGCCGCAAGAACGAACCAGGTAAATCCGGGCTTCAGCAGGTTCTTCAGCAAGGTCGGGAATGCTGAGTCATAATCGTAGCCCAGGAGTTTCGTGCCCGTCGGGATTTTCTTCATTTTCCCTTTGATCATGATTTTTTTATCCTTTGCGGCTTTCAGCAAATCCGAATTCACTTTTGTGATGGATTCAGCACTCGCATCTGGAGCGAGCGTTGCTGCCTTCAGTCCTGAAATCGTCTCGTTATGGGCGATTACTTCACGCGCCAAGTCAGGTTCGGTCAGCGCGAAGTTTTCCGTGAATGGATAAATCGACGTGTCCTTTGCCGCGCGCATTTCCTTCAGGGTTTTCGAATTCTTCATGGCCCCCTGCGCACGCAGATCACTGCTATACAGGTTGAAGCACAGGATACCCGGGATGACGACGATGAACGGCACAATCAACTTCAGGGCAGCCGCAAAAACGATACCCTTCTGTCCTTCTGCCAGCGACTTCGATCCGAGAGTTCGCTGCACAATGTATTGGTTCAGCCCCCAATAGAAGAAGTTGGGAATCCAGAGTCCGAGCAGCAATGCTGGC
The DNA here is from genome assembly GCF_016595435.1 of Luteolibacter pohnpeiensis. Classification (GTDB taxonomy): domain Bacteria; phylum Verrucomicrobiota; class Verrucomicrobiia; order Verrucomicrobiales; family Akkermansiaceae; genus Luteolibacter; species Luteolibacter pohnpeiensis. The sequence goes on along the minus strand of NZ_JAENIJ010000028.1, from coordinate 5,862 downwards.
CATGGAATGGTCGGATCATCGTGTGGACGAACCATGTGAAGCTTGCCACCGGAAAGGTTTTCTCCGGTTACTGCCTTGGCTTCATCGTGCTTGCCATTGTTCAGCAACATGAAGCGCTCAAATGGACCTGCCTTTGCGATATCTTCCTGAGTCGCGGTTGAGTTCTCAACTTTCGTCAGAATCAGCTCTGCAGGATCTGCATCGCGCATGACTCCAAATGCGAGAAACATGACGATGGCGCCGCCAACGATCAAAGACGCACCCCAAATCAAATCCGTCCAGGCACATGCTTTCAAGCCGCCCACAAAAACGTAGATGGCAGCGGCGATGCCAATGATCCAGCAGCCAACGGTGATCGATCCAAGATCCATGCCCATCAGGTGATATCCGGCAAAGAATACCGAGATCACTTTCGCTCCCGAGTAAATCACCGACGCGGTTGGCACACCGACCAGGATGACCAGAGTCGAGATCGCCATGACGTTTCGGGAAAACAGCCCGTAGCGGTATTCGAGGAACTCCGGGATGGTATAGATTCCGCAGCGCAACAGCTTCGGCAGGAAAACGAATGCCACGACGACCAGCGTAATCGCAGCCATCCATTCGTAGGATGCGATGGCCATCCCCAGCCAATCGGCTGCAGACCCGGACATGCCGACGAATTGCTCTGTCGAAATGTTCGCCGCAATCAGGGAAAAGCCAACCAGCCACCAAGTCAGACCGCGGCCGGCGAGGAAATAGCCAGCGGCACCATCATCCGATGGGGCGCCGCTCTCTTTATTTCCCTGCCAAATGCCAAACGCAATGACACCAATGACGGCCACAAGGAAAAGTACGACATCAAGCGTACTCATCGGCCCGGTTGTCGTTGGCGTAGTCTGGGCCAACCACTGCACACAAGGGTTTATGATCATATGAAATCGCTTGAGTTGAGGACTCTCGAATAAGGCAAATTACTCCACGGAGAATTTCCAGATCATGGTGTGCTCGTATTTTTCGCCAGGGCGAAGAACCGAGGATGGGAACTCAGGATGATTTGGTGCATCCGGATAGCCTTCGGTTTCCAGAGCCATCGCGGTGCGCTTGCCATAGGCAATGCCATCTTTACCGGTCACGGTCCCGTCCAGGAAGTTTCCGCAATAGAATTGGATTGCAGGTTGATCGGTGGAGATCTCAAGCACACGACCGGATTTCGGATCTTCGACTTTCGCCGCAAAACGAACGCCTTCACCTTTGTTCAAGACCCAGGCGTGGTCGTAACCACCGCCAAGTTTCAACGCTTCAAAATCGTCTTCGACACGATCTCCGATCGCGGTCGGCTTGGTGAAATCCATTGGAGTGCCAGCAACCGGAGCGACTTCACCCGTAGGGATCAAACCAGGATTGGTTGGCAGATAATGATCCGCATTCAGGGTCACGATGTGATCGAGAATCTTGCTATTCTGATCGTTGGAAAGGTTCCAGTAGGTGTGGTTGACGATGTTGATGACCGTCGGCGCATCGGTGGTCGCCTCCGCATGCCATTTCAATTCGTTGTCATCATTCAGGCTGTAAGTCACCTTCACCGTGAGAGTGCCGGGGTAACCTTCCTCGCCGTCTTTCGAGACGTAGGTGAATTCCACGCCATCGTCAGTTTCCTTCCCGGTCCAGAGCTTCTGGTTGAATCCTTCCGTACCGCCATGAAGTGAGCATGGAATGCCACCAGGCTCGTTATTGGTTGGAAGGGTGTATTCCTTGCCATCCAGGGTGAATTTGCCATTGGCAATGCGGTTGCCGAAACGTCCGACCGTTGCGCCGAAATACGGTGTGTTGCCGAGCCAGCCTTTGAGATCGTCAAAGCCGTGAGTGATGTCCTCGACATTGCCGTCTTTATCGGGGGCTTCCACGGAAACGAGGATCGCTCCGTATTCGGTTACTTTCGCGATATAGCCATTTTTGTTGCTCAGGGTGAAGATCTTCACTTCACGACCGTCTGGCATTTTTCCGTATACTTCTTCCTTGATCTCGTTGTCCTGAGTCATTGCGGGTTTTTCTTTGCAGGAGGATATAGCCAAAGCTATCGCCGGGATGAGCAGTAAATGGGTTTTCATGCGTGGGAGGGTTTTACTAATCGAACCCACCCTGTTGCCAAGCTCCATTTTCGTAACCGGCTCCGCGTGACGAATCGACAAGCCCGTGCTACCCCTTTCCCATGAGCGATTCATCCGTCTATCAATCCTACCTTACCAAGGCACTCCAACACTTTGACTGCCAATCCGGAACCATTCATAAAACCGATCTAACAGGTGAGTTTCTGGATCTTGTCGCAGCCGTTGGAATCCCGGAATCATTGATGGATAAAGTCACCCGAATTCCCTTTGGCAAAGGCATTGCCGGGGTTGCCGCACAAACCCGCGAACCTGTCGAGCTCTGCAACCTGCAGCAAGATCTCGGAGGAGTGGCAAAGGCTGGCGCACGCGCGACCGGGGTCTCCGGTTCCCTCGCTGTGCCGATTTTCTCAGCCGATGGAGCCAAGGTCATCGGCACTCTCGGCGTCGGCAAATACACGCCTTACGACTTTTCCGACGAGGAAAAACAGCAGCTCGCGAAGCACGCGGAGGAAATCGCCTCGGCCTTCTCCAGAGATTGACCCGATGCTTGATTGCACCTAGATTCGCCAGCATGACGACTGTGGACACTGCGAACAAAATTCTCGATACGATGCTGGGGCATCTTGGATTCACCGCGTCCATCGAGCAGCAGGAAACCGACGACGGTCCCTGCCTGCAGATTCACTCCAGCGAAAAGGAAGCCATCATCGGCGAAGATGGCGATCGACTGGATGATCTGCAATATCTCGTCAACCGTATCCTCCGTAGGCATGATTCCAAAGCAATCCGCGTCAAGGTCGACTGCGAACACTTCCGCGCAATCCAGGAAGACCGACTCCAGGAGGAAGTCCGCAGCATCGCCGAGCGTGTGAAATCCACCGGCAAGTCTTTCAAAATGCGACCACTCAACGCCTACTATCGCCGTCTGGTGCACAATGTTCTCGTCGAAGACCCGGATGTGGTTTCCCATTCGCCAGACGGGGATGATCGGCTGAAGCGAATCCTCATTTCTGCGAAAAACCAATCTGTCTCTCCTGAATGAAACGACTTCTCTTTGATTGCGGCACACGCGATACCCTCGCCTCCTTTGGACTTCTGGTGCTTCGCGTTTCCGGCGGACTGATGATGCTCCTGGGCCATGGCATGGGAAAGTATCACCAATTCGATAAATTGAAGGACAACTGGCACGTGCCTCACTTCTTGCCATTCAAGTTCATGTCGCCACCCATCAGTCTGATGGCGACTATCGGTGCAGAAGTAGGTGCCGCCGCCTTGATCGTGATTGGCCTGGCCACACGACCCGCTGCCTTTGTGCTCGGATTTGCCATGGTGGTGGCAGCGTTTGAGGTTCTCCATGACGCGCCATTGTTCTTAGGTGCCACTTCGCCTGCGGCCAAAGAACCGGCATTGCTTTACCTCCTCATCGCAGTGGTCATCATCCTTGCCGGCCCCGGCAAATACTCACTGGACGCCGCCATTTATCAGGATAAAAAGCGCCGCCGCTGGTAACGCCGGTCTGTTATGGAAAATCATCGCCTCGTCCTCCCCGGAGATCTCAATCACTACGGATTCCTGTTCGGGGGCCGCCTGCTAGCTTGGGTGGATGAGGCTGCATGGATCGCCGCCAGCCTGGATTATCCGGACCACAAGTTCGTCACCATCGGCCTGGATACCGTGGAGTTTCACCATCCGGTCCGCCAAGGGACGATTCTTGCAATCCATTGCAAAAACATCCGTCAGGGCAATACCAGCGTCACCTACTCGGTCGAAGTTTTCGACAAGCAGCAGAAAGATCAGAAAATCCCGATCTTTTCCACCCGCTCGACCTTCGTCGCTGTCGATGACTCCGGCAACAAAGTGAAAATCCAGCCCGCGCCCTGAGATCGCTAGATTCGCCCGGCCCCATGACCGAGACCGTCGACATCATTCTTCCGCTTGAAGAATCCGAAACTGAATCCGCCCGGCGCGATGCCGCCGCCAAAAAATTAGGCATTTCCCCAAAACGCATCGTCGATACCAAGCTTCGCAAGCATTCGATCGATGCCCGCCAGCGGAAAATCAAGGTCCAGCTGCGACTCGACGTCGCAATCGACCAACCATTCGAGCCAGAACCCGCGCCACATTGGAGCGCCCCCGCCCTCCCTGCGGGTGCGAAATCCGTCATCATCATCGGCTGCGGCCCAGCCGGACTTTTCGCCGCATTGCGCTGCCTTGAAAACGGCCTCAAGCCCATCGTTCTCGAACGCGGAAAAGATGCCAGCGCCCGGCGCTTCGACCTTGCCCCGATTCTACGCGAGGGCCGCGTCATCGAGGAATCGAACTACTGCTTCGGCGAAGGCGGTGCAGGAACCTTTTCTGACGGCAAGCTCTACACCCGCGCCACCAAACGCGGACCAGTTGCCAGGGTCTACGAAATCCTCGTCGCCCACGGAGCTCCTGAACGCATCCTGACCGATGCCCACCCACATATCGGCTCCAACCTGCTGCCGAACGTGGTGAAATCCATCCGCGCATCGATCATCGCCGCAGGAGGCGAAGTCCGATTCGAAACCAAAGTCACCGATTTCCTCCTCACCGGCAACCGCATCCGCGGCGTGGTGACCGCAAAAGGTGACGAAATCACGGCCGATTCCGTCATCCTCGCCACCGGTCACTCGGCGCGCGATATCTACCGACTGCTCGCCGCCAAAGGAATTTTGTTAGAAGCCAAGCCCTTCGCGGTCGGCTTCCGGATCGAGCATCCGCAGCCATTCATCGATGGCGTCCAATACCACCTGCCAAAAAACTCAGCGCGGCCGGACCTGCTGCCTGCCGCTCGATACCGCCTCGCCACCAAAATCCGCGATCGAGGCGTTCACTCATTCTGCATGTGCCCGGGCGGTTGGATCGTCCCAGCTTCCACGGAAAACGACGAAGTGGTGGTCAATGGCATGAGCCTGTCCCGCCGCGACTCCCCTTTCGCCAACTCCGGCATGGTTTCCACGGTTGAACCGGAAGACCTGCAACCGCTGCAAAAAGAACACGGCATCCTCGCCGGGCTGGCATTCCAGAAAGAACTCGAACGCGCCTCAAAAATCGCCGGTGGCGGCGGCCAAGTCGCGCCCGGCCAACGGGTCACCGATTTCATTGCCGGAAAAATCTCCGCCGATCTTCCGGAAACAAGCTACTTCCCCGGTGCGGTATCCTCGCCCCTGCATGAGATTTTGCCGAATTGGATCACCAGCCGCATGCGCGAAGGCCTTTCCCTTTTCGGCCGCCAAATGCACGGCTATGTCAGCAGCCAGGCACTCCTGCTGGGATTCGAGACCCGCACCAGCTCGCCCGTGCGAATCCCACGCCGGGACGACACCCTGGAGCATCCGGAAATCGCCGGTTTATTCCCCTGTGGCGAAGGAGCCGGATACGCCGGCGGCATCGTCTCCGCCGCCATGGACGGCCTGCGCATTGCCGATGCCTGCAACTCTTGAAAGCCTATCAGGGCTGCATTTTTCGTCATCCGCGCAAGATCTCCCATCGGCTGCAAAACAGATCGCAGAAAAACTAAAAAAAGGGATTGCATCCCTCATCATCATCACCCTAGCTTCTCGCCCGCCCGCAAGGGCGCTAACGGAAAGCGCGGTTAGCTCAGTGGTAGAGCACCTCCCTGACACGGAGGGGGTCACTGGTTCGAACCCAGTATCGCGCACCATTTTACAAATCGTTGAAATTCAACGTTTAGCAATTCTCAAGAGTTCGAGAGTCAGCCTTTTGTGGGTCTACACCAAAGATTGGG
>NZ_JAENIJ010000027.1 GCF_016595435.1 Luteolibacter pohnpeiensis | reverse complement strand
CGCCCTTCAAACCCCTGTGCGACAAATCCGGTGAAATGATCCGCCAATCGATCACGCCGCTTGCCGCGATCGAGGCGTTTGATGCCATACTGGATTTCACCAATCGTGATTGTCGTAATCGCCAGATTCAGCATTTTCTGCTTCGTCAGCCATGAAGATACCCTTTCGTCGGGAACTTCACGCATCAGTTCCGAAATCACATTCGTATCCAGAATAATCATGCGTCGAACTCCATAACCAGGCGCTTTGAATTCCGCGGAGGCAACTCCAATTCAACGCCCTCACCCGCTCCGAAAAACTCACGCGACAGCTCGAACAGGTTTGCCGACTGCGGGTACCTCGCTTTTGACGCCTCCTGCAAAATTTGCCGGACATAAGCCTCCAATGAAACGCCCGATTGTGCGGCCCGAACCCTCAGACTTTCCTTGGTGGTATCGGGTAGATCCCGAATGGTGATGTTTGCCATGAATACCTCCTTCTCTGTGATCATTGTAATCAATGCAATCATTGATGTCAAGATGGGCCAGCTCCGATCTAGTAAAACCCGGATGTCCGCCTAACAGGTTTCGCACGAACGCACTCGAATCAGTTTCCGCTTTCCCCCTGGGCCTATTTCCCTAGTCTGGAACCCCATCACTCCAGCCCATTTGGTGGTTGGTGCTGTGTTTTCCTTGCGCAGCGCCTTCGAAAACCACTGTCCCCACTCATGAAGCCAGCATTTCTTCTCTTTTTTGCCCTCGCTTTCTCCGCCGGGCTCAGCAGCGCCGGCATCCTGCGAGTCGAAGCCACCTCGGAGGCTTCCGCACCGGATGGCTCGCAGTGGTCCTTAGCCTTTCCCTACCTTCAGGACGCACTGGCAGCCGCCGTTTCCGGCGATGAAATCTGGATCGCTGAAGGCACCTACTACCCGGATGAGGGAACTGGAATCACTGACAACGATCGCGAGGTCTCCTTCAACCTGATCGAGGGAGTCTCGCTCTACGGCGGCTTCGCCGGCACGGAACTGGTTCGCACCGCCCGCGATGCTGATGCCCATCCAACCATTCTTTCCGGCGACTTGCTGCAGAACCCCGATGATACCGGTCACCGGGCCGACAACTCCTATCACGTCGTTTTCGCCGATAGCACCATCACCGAAGCCACTCATCTCGATGGCCTCACGATCACTCTGGGCTACGCCGATGGAGATTCATCGAACAATCAGCACCGGGGTGGCGGCATGTATTGCGATTCCGCTTCACCCACGCTGACTCATTGCATTTTCATCGACAACCAGGCGTCTAACAACAGCGGGGCCCTGCATCTGACTGGCTCGAATTCTGTCATCACCTCCTGCCGCTTTGAAAGCAACGTCTCCAACTTACTCAATGGAGGCGCGATTACCATATCGAGCTCATCCCAACCGGAATGGATCGACTGCGACTTCATTGCCAATCGCGTGGTCGGGAATAGCCGCACCGGCGGCGCGATTCGCAACAACTCAGCGTATCCCATCCGCTTCACCCGTTGCCGGTTCCTCGCCAATGTCTGCGGGAACACCGGCGGAGCCGTCTACAATATCGACACTTCCGCCATTTTCTCCGATTGCCTGTTCTCCGGCAATTACGCCGATGTCCGAGGCGGCGCCATCGCGAACGTCAACTCCACGATCACCTTGATCAACTGCACCCTTGCCGCAAATCGGGCTGGCATCGAGGCGGGCGGCATCACCAGTGAGGATGGACAGCTCAGCTTGCTCAACTCCCTGATCTGGAATAACCGCGACGAAACTGGAACCGGAACTCGGCAATCTTCCATCGATCCGGTGACGAACACCGAATACAACCATTGCCTGATTCAGGGCTACAATCCTTCAGGAACCGGCAATCTCAACGGCAACCTCAGCTCGAACAGCCCTCAATTTGCAAACCCGATCAATCCCGGTGCAGCCCCCAATCGAGCGGGCGATTTCCGACTGCTCTACCCTTCCACAGCCATCGACGCCGGGGACTCGGAATTGAATTCAGAGTCCCTCGATCTCGCCGGCAATCCTCGCCAAGCCGCCACCATCGACATCGGCGCCTACGAGCACGCAGCGACTCTCTTCGTCGATGCTGCTGCGACCGGCAATGCCGACGGCCAATCTTGGGGAAATGCTTATCCCACTTTGCGCGAAGCGCTCGCAAGCAGCGGATTCGACCAGCAAATCTGGATCGCGGAAGGCACCTATGCTCCCGCCGATGGAGCTACCGAATTGGCCTCGGATCGCACCACCAGCTTTGCCATCGCGCAGAGGACCAGCCTCTACGGCGGATTCCCATCGGGTGGTGGCGATGGCTCCATGTCCGCCCGCAGTCCGGCCACATGGCCCACGATCCTTTCCGGCGATCTCACCCATGACGATTCCCTCGGCAATGTTACCAACAATGCCGTCCACGTTGTGAAAATCGACGATGGGGATGACGACAGTTTCTCCGATGTTCTGTTAGATGGACTCACCGTCACCGCAGGCTTTGCCAGCCTCAACGACGGCTCGGAAAACTTTCAGGCGGGCGGCATCGACAATCGAGAAAACCTCACCCTGCAAAATCTCATCATCAGCGGAAATTTCGCTCTGGGCCATAGCGGCGGGATCGCACTGCGCATGGGAGACTGCCACATCGAAAATTCGATCATCCGCGACAATGAAGCCAATGGCAGCGCCGGAGGAGGCGGCATGCTCGTCGCCGGCCCCGTCTCCCTGGTCATGACCGACAGCTCGTTTTCGAACAACCTCATCGACAACTCCCAAACCTTCAGCGGCGGTGGCGGAATGGTCATCGAGTCCGGTGCCCAGGTGACTCTCGAACGTTGCGCCTTCCAAGGCAATCAATGCGACTCCCCCGGCCGGGGCGGCGGCCTCAAAATCGAGTCCGATGACGTCACCATCGAAAATTGCCTGTTTTCAGGAAACCAGGCCGAGCAAGGAGCGGGCATCTATCTCGAGGAAATCACCGCCACCTTGATCAACTGCACCATCAGCGGAAACCGCGCCCTGTTTTCAGGTGGCGGAGTCGGCGCATCGACCCTGGCTGGCGCCGAATTTTACAACTGCATCATCTGGAACAACTCGGCCGGAGGAATCGTCGATTCCGCATCAGCGACGCTTGAAATGGACTCGAGTCTTGGCACTTTCTCGCATAGCCTTTTGGCTCAATGGAACCCAACCGGCTCCGGCAATCTCGATGGCACCGATGCCCAGCTCGATCTCAGGTTCGTTGATCCCATTTCTCCGACCAGCACTCCCTCGACTGCAGGCGACTTCCGCCTGCTCACCGGTTCGCCCGCTCTCGATGCCGGGGACGATGCCGCCAATGACTCATCGCTCGATCTCGCAGGAAAACCCCGCGTTCAAAATTCCGTGATCGATCTGGGAGCCTATGAAGGCCCCTCCGGAGTCACCTTTGCCACCCTCTATCCAGAGCTCGATCCTGCGGCCGACGCCAACGGCAATGGCATCTCCAACTTTGGCGACTACGCCTTGGGAGCCGATCCCACCGCCGCAGCCGATCCAACACTCTCCCCTTTGTTAGAAGGGCAACTACTACAAGTCACTTACCGCAACGATGCGACCGATGTGCTCCCTACCCTTCAGAAATCCGAGAACCTGAATGACTGGAGCCCAATGGTGGAAGGCATCGACTACCTCGCCAATCCCGCGACCACCAAGGACGCCACCCAGACCCAACTCCAGCTGGACCTCATCACCGACCCCAGCGTCGTCCCCCGCCTCTTCTATCGCCTGAGTTTTCCTGAATCCGCCAACTGATGGGATAGGTGCATTTCTCAATTACTAAGCATCACGGCGCAGAATCTTCTCCATCGCCTTACCCTTCGCGAGTTCGTCGACCAATTTATCGAGGTAGCGAATTTCCCGCATCAACGGATCCTCCACTTCTTCAACGCGGACACCGCAAACCACCCCACGGATCAACTGCCGGGCCGGATTCAAATGCGGTGCTCTCGCGAAAAATTCATCGAAGCGGGTTTCGCGGGCAATTTCCTCCTCCAACTCCTGCGGTTGCCAACCCGTGAACCAGTGGAGGATCTCGTCCAGCTCCTCCTTACTCCTGCCCTTCCTCTCCACCTTCGCAAGGTAAAGCGGATACACCTTCGCAAAGGGTGTCGATTCAATCCGATGTCCGGCCATTCCCACTTCTCCGAAAAAATCCCCTGCAAGGCAACTCTGAGAGTTGGAACAAACATGCCAAAACCTACGGTCCCACCTCACTCCGCCCGCTCCAACGGGGCCTTCGTCCTTCCCCAACTGAGCCCTCTCCCTTGCCCAACGGGACCCTCTTCCCGCCCCGACGGGGCCAAATGAGACAGCCCAGGGTGAAACCCTGGGTTTCAATCCCAACAAAAATATCGAGCCCTGAAGGGGCGAAACCCACGAATCCCCGACTTCATCGAACCTCAAAACCATTCAATTGAAAATTACACATCGCTGCCCTTGGACCGCTCCAACCTCTCGTTCGGAGCGAGCTGTAGTAGAGCGGCAGCGGTGTCTTGTCGTCGATGCACTCGGCGATGGAATAATTGTGCAGGCAGCCCGGTAGTCCTCACCGCCGAAGTTCTTTAAGGTCGCCTTGCCGAATGCCGTCTCATCCACCGACGTGCCGGTGGAGCCAATGTAGCTCGCATCCGACAGCCCGTCCATCACAAGCTAAATGAGGCCGGCCTTTTGGCAGGCGACGAGGAAGGGTCCCTTGAGGAAGTTGACGTCATTCCAAGGTTTGCTCTGAGCGGCACGTAATTCGGCTTCGAGCATTTTTTGACGGGTCAGGCCATAGTTTTCATATTCTTCAACGACACGGCTCAACCAAGCCATCCCGTCATTCTTGGCGCAACATTTGGCTTTGTAGCGCTCTTCGATGCCGAAGACGTCTTTCCAGGATTCGACCTCTTCGTCTCGGCCTGAGGCGGTGATGGTCAAGGAGATGTCGGTTTTATCCAATTTTGCGATGTCTGTGGTGATGAAGGCGATGTCGATGGAGATGTCAGAAGAAGCAGTGGCGTAGCTATAAAAAGCTTTTCGGCGAGTTGACGTTTTGGCTATGTGCAGCGGATCAATGTGGCGAACGGGGTCCTTCTGCAATTTGTAGCTGGAGTTACACTCGTGGCACATCGGCGCGAGGTTCCTGAAATTGACGGAATTGAAGGGATAAGTGCCTTTGGGGAGAAAATGGTCGTAGGCTTCCCGTTTGCTGTGGCATAGGCCCTTGATGTCGCCGTAACCGCAATAGGGGCATTTGCCTTCGTCATTCACGGTCACGAAGGCATCGTAGTGGGAGTCAATCTCGGCTGTTCGGCGGGTGACGGCCTTCAAATGGATCACGTCAGTAAAGAGGCTCTTGCAGAAGTCCTTCAACTCCTTCTCCAAATCGGCGTTGATGGCACGTAGGTCCGCGTAGGTCCCGGGTATCTTCTTCGGATCGTTTCCGCAGAGGGCTTCGATGTCGTTGTTGTGGTCATACCAGTTGCCAACTTGGGTGCGTTGAAGGGTATCGAGTTTTATTTGAAAAAGCGCGTCGATTCGCTGAACTGGACCGTAAAGCCAGTCCCCTGTCTTCCCCTTCGTGGTATCCTCTTCAGTGTTGTAGATATCGAGGATCACCCCCTTCAGGTCCGGATGAAGAAGGTCGATTGAGTAGGGAGCCCCATCGTTGCGGCACCAGACACTCTTCACCAGGTGATCCAGCCAGACCTGGAAGGTCTCGATCGGGTGCGAGACGTAGCGGTAGTTGAAAAGCATGGCGCTACTTGTCCTCCTTCCTGTTGAGGGCCTGGTTCACGAACAGGACCTTCTCCACGGAATCACCGAGTTCCTTCCCCACTTCCTTGATGAGTTTGTCGGGGTCTTCGCCCGCGTCGAGGCGCTGGCGGAAGGCGGTGATGGTCTTCATGGCGTAGTCGCCGATGGTTTCGGTCTGGCCGAAGACCTTGATCGTGATTGCGTTGGCGGAGGCCCCGAAGGTTTCGAAATCGGGGCGGGCCCAGGTCACTTCGCGTGTCTCGGGGTCTTTGCTGAAGACGAGAACGTTCTCCTTGCGGCAGTCGGAGATGATGAAGGGTGAGTGCGAGGTGAGCAGGACTTCGCGCATCACATTCTTGGTGGCTTCGTCAGCTTCGAGGGCGGCGCGGAGGGTGGAGATGTAGGAGGCTCGCCAATCTGGGTTGAGGTGGGTTTCGGGTTCGTCGAGGAGGAAGAGAGCGGGTTTGTGTCGGAAGAGCAGGCAGAGGCCGATGGTGTGGAGGAGCTGGTGTTCGCCGTCGGAGAGTGCCTTGAGGTAGATGCGCTCGTTGACGCCTGGCTTGAGGATTCGGCTGTCCTTGAAGCGGGCGATCCGCTCATGGGAGGCAGGTGTGGGGATGGTTTCGTTAACGTAGAGGCTGGCGGATTCGTAGAGCTCCTGTTTGGTTTGCGGATCGACCTTGTAGTAGTTGAGGGTGAGCAGGGTCTGGAACGCATGGAACAGGTTCAGCGCGGAGGCGGCTTTGTTGAGTTCTTCAGAACCACCGGTGCTATCGGCGAAATGGGTGTGAAAGGCGCGCCGGGCCTCACCATCGTCGTCGATCCAGTAGTCAATGTAGAGGTCGTGAGCGTCGTCATCATCTGGATACGGCGTCCGATCCTCGTAACAGGTGGTGGCGCACTTGATGAGCTTGTCGATGATGCCGGAGAGGTTTTCGGTGAGTTCGGCGGTCTCCTTCGGCTTGGACTCCTGGGCGGAAGCGGGATTGGCGGATGGTGCCTGCTCCAGTTCGATGCGGTGGAAACGACGGATGATGAGCCGGAAGCAGCGGAAGCCTTCGAGGTCGATCCTGTCCTTGAAGACGCGGGTGATCGCCTCGCTCGGGAAGAGGAAATGGCAGAGAAGGATGACCTGGCTGAATTGGTCATCGAGGTAGATCATCCGGCCTTCCGGGCGACCGGGGTAATCCACCCTCTGAATGAGCTTGTCACGGTATTCATCGAAGTGGATCAGCCGCATCTTGAAAAACGGTAGGCTGAGGATCTCGTTGTGGCCCGAGGAGTAGCCGAGGACGTATTGCGGCAGGTAAAACGGCACCTCTTGTCGGCTCAGCTCCTCTCCTGGCTCTTTGGAGTCCGGAGATCCAGCGGCGTAGCGGATGACAGGGCTTTGGCCGACCTCCTTGGCAATGCGAATGTGGGCAACGAGTTGGCCTTTGTAGAAGGCAATCACCTTCCCTCGCTTTGACGGAAGGTCGGGTATGAGGTATTCCAGCTCAAAGGCGTCCGGTTCGGATACCTGAGGGCAAAATCCTGGATTTGGTATGTCCGCACTAACAAGGGCAGCCTCGACAATTTGCCACTGCTGGTCCTGTGAAAAAATAGTTTCGTCTCTGTCAAGAAACGGCCCGAGTTTGCTCTTAAGATTCTCAACCTTCTCGAGGTCTTGTAGCTCGGTCTCTGTTCCATCGAATAAAATTGCCCCGAACTGATCGAATATCCGCACCGCTAGTCCGCGTGCATTTTTGGCAATACAAACTGCCGACTGTTCTTTCTTAGGAAGTTCCTCACCCGAGTCCATCGGGATCAAGAAAAGCTTGTATTGATTCTGCTCGAAATCATCGGGACGGTCGCCGAGGTAAATGCTCTCGATGTGGTAGAAGATCGCGGCGAGGGCTTCGAGGACGTTGGACTTGCCGCTGCCGTTGCGACCAACGAGGCAGTAGGGATGGAATTCGTCGAAGCGGTCACGGTCCCACTCGCGCAGGAAATCCACTTCGAAGCCTGCGCGGAGACTGCGGAAGTCCGAGTCCAGTTTTAGGCGCAGGAGCTTCATGACACGGGCTCGAAAACGATTTCCTTCCGGCCCGTGATCTCGCTGCTTTCCTCGTCGGTTTGGAGGTCGAAACGCTGGCGCAGGAAGGCGGGCTTTCCGTCCTGTCCGAGCAGGTCGAAGATCAGGTCTCGAATCGTCTCATACGGAGGTGGCTCTTCGAAAACGGCCTCTGCCTTTTGCATCAGATCTGAAAAGCTAAACGGACGCGGCTGGACGGCGAGAATGCGGAATTTGAAATAGTCCAACGACCATGGAATCGGGTCGCCTTTTTGGACGGTGCGGTCGAGCTTCTTGAGGCTTGGCTCAAGCGCAGGTGGAGTTTCAAGGAAGCGGACCGCTGTTTTTGGCTTTCTTGGTTTGGTGATGGGATTGGTCGGTGCAATCCTGGTGAGCCGATCTTCTGCCGGGTCAAGAACCAGGCGGCTCAGGTCGAGTTCGCCTCGGAAGGCGCGCTGTTGGATAGAACCAAACAATCGCTCTGCCTGTTTCGCTGATTGCGCGAGCGACTCCTCCTGAGTCTGAAGCGATGCGGCAAATGCCTCAAATCGTTCCTGTAATTCGAACGGCGGCTGAAACACGATAAGCGTTTTCAAATCCTTGATGTTGACTCTCGGTGCCGCTCCTCCGCCTACGAGGTTGAGAACTTTGCGGCGGATGCCTTCAGAATTAAGGAGGTTTGCGAGGAATGTATTCGTGGACACATCTTTCCTCGCCTTAAAAAGCATCATCCGCTGGCCCAGACAGATGCGCTTCCCTTGTGGAACTTGTGCTGCGAAACCGAGCCGTCCACCCTCCCGGGTGTAAATAACTTCTCCGGCGCTAGGTTCATGCCGCGCAATGCGTTCCTTGAAAACCGACTCTGACACCTGCCGAGCAGAGGCCAGATCGAGTTTGCCATTCTGAATGTCGCTGGAACGCACACAGTAGAATCCGGTTGATGTCTCCGAATAGACGGGGGTGCTATGTGGGCAATCAACGATCTTTTCACAAAGTTTCTCCAGAGGAAGCGTATCCCACCCGCTCGGATTCATCACCGGATCGCCGAACATGTCGATGAAGACGGATTGGAGGAGTTTTTCGGTGAGTTGGAGGGATTCCTGGCGCTGGCGCCGGAGGGCATCGGCCTTGTCCAGCACCGCTGCGATTCGCTTTTGTTCGTCCTCATCGGGCTTGCCGTCCCTGTAAGGAAGCGGGAGTTCGAGGTTGTCGATGTGCTCGTTCCGCAGATTGTTTATGTTCGCGCCAGCAGCAAGACGGGAGATAGTGCGGCGGTAGTGTTCAGTTTGGAAGAAACTGGCCAGATAGGAGGAATTCACCCCCTTGCCGGGTCGAACAACCTTGCAGAAAGCACCGAACGTAGCATCAAGCGGCTCGATTACGCGCGCAGCTTTCCCGACCACATCTAGACTCCCACTCGAAGCTGCAATGACAATATCCCCGGGCAGAAGCCGCTGTTTCGAAGCCACGCGAGATTCGGGAACATATACAACATTTTCCGTTTCCAAACCGTGTTCACCAATGTTGTTTGCACGGAGAAGCATCACGTATCCCGGTCTAGGAGTGTCAATCGCGTCACCCTTGGCGTAGGTCACGCCCCGGATCTGGGTAGCTAGTTTGGAAACTGGAACGAGCTCCATCACTTCAGAATCCCTTCCAGTTCTGTGATTCCCTCCTGAATCTTGTCCTCCAGCGTCCTCAACTTCTGGAGGATGACCTTCGGCTCCTCATAGACCGTTTCGTCGTGCTCGACCTCACTGTAGCGGTTGAAGGAGAGGTCGTAGGATTTATCTCGGATTTCCTTGGCGGGGACGAAGAAGTGGTTGGCCTTGCGGTCGCTGGCTTCCTTCGGATCGCGGCTCTTCCATTTCGCGACGACATCGGGCAGCTGGCTGCCCTCGATGCGCTGGCGTTTGTCGTCGAGGGAGAGGCCGTCGTTGGCGAGGTTGTAGAACCAGGTGTGTTCCGTCTTGCCGCCTCGGGTGAAGACGAGGATGGCGGTGGCGACGCCAGCGTAGGGCTTGAAGACGCCGCTGGGCAGTGAGATGACGGCTTTGAGTTCGGCCTCCTCGACGAGTTTCTTCCGGGCCTCGACAAAGGCGCCGCTGGAACCGAAGAGGACGCCTTGGGGGACGATGATGCCGGCGGTGCCGCCGGTCTTGAGCAGGGTGAAGATGCGCTCGGTGAAGAGCAACTCGGTCTTGGTGGTGTTGAGCTGGAGGCTTTCGTTGATGTCGCCCTTGTCGATGCTGCCGGTGAAGGGCGGGTTGGCCATGATGATGTCGTAGTCGCCCTCCTCGGTGAAGCTCTTGCTGAGGGTGTCCTGGTAATCGACACGGGGATTGTCGATGCCGTGCATCATGAGGTTCATGAGGGCGAGGCGGACCATGGTGCTGTCGAAGTCGTAACCATGCAGGCTCTGCTCTAAGATGTCCTTGGTGTCCTGCGTGAGCTGGCCGCTGACGCTGGTGCGGATGAAGCCGTCCTCGTCGGCCGCGAAAGTCTGGCCTTTCTTCGCCTTCTTCACGGCGAGCTGGGTGACGATGTATTGGTAGGCATCCAGGAGGAATCCGGCGGTGCCGCAGGCGGGGTCGCAGATGCGGTGGCCGAGCTGGGGATTCACGAGTTCGCTGACGAGCTTGATGATGTGGCGCGGGGTGCGGAACTGGCCGTTCTTTCCGGCGCTGCTGATTTCGTTGAGCAGCATTTCATAGACATCGCCTTGGATGTCCTGATGCAGGTGGCCGGAATCGCGGGCGTCGCGCTCGATCTCGATGAAGATGTCCTCGATGATCTGGATGGCGCCCTGCAGGAGATTGGCGCTGGGGATGATGAAGACTGCATTGGCCATGTGCCGGGTGAAGGCGCTGCCGTCACCGTTGAGATCCTTGATGAAGGGGAAGACCTTCGTCTGGACGTGGGTGAGCATGTCAGCAACTGGCGTTATCTCTTTGACGTAGCTCCAGCGGAGGGTCGCCTTATCGATGGCCAGGCGTTTCAACTCATCTTCGCGGGCCTTCCTTTCGGCGGCGGTCTCGTTGTCCTTCGGCTGTTCCAGTTCCTGCGCCCGGGCACGGTCTTGTGGCAGGTAGTATCTGCCGGAGAAGCGGGACGTGTAGGTGTCGCCGGTGAACTCGGCGTCCTGCTGGCGCTTCAGGTCGAGTTCGTCCATCTGCTTCATGAAAAGCAGGTAGGTGATCTGCTCGATGGCGGAGAGCGGGTTGGAAATGCCGCCGGACCAGAAACGGTCCCAGAGTTTGTCGATGAGGGCTTTGAGCTTGGCGTTGAGTTGGAGCATATCAGGCGACGAGGCGTCCGGTTAGCGCGAGGATTTCGTTGATTTCGGCGGGCGAAAAGACGCCACGAATCCCGCTCGGGTGAAGGATGGTGAAAGGGGACTGGATCAGGTCACGCTTCTCAATGTCGCCGCGCTCAATGAGGAAGTCGCGCAGGAGGCCGAGGAACTGGAGCTGGTGGCTGGTGAGCGTGGGATGCTCGGTGATGAACTGGTCAATGGATCGGGAGACTGTATCCGGGAAGCTCTCCAGCACCTCGATGCCAATGATGTGGCGGATGAAGCGAATGAACGGGGCCTTTTGATGATGATAGACCCGCCGCAAAAGCTGGAGCGTGATGTGCGGGTGCTCATCGTGAAGCTGGGTGGCGAGAGCCTCTGCCTCTTCCTCGGTCACCGGCTGCCCATCGCGGATTTTCTGGAGGACGGGATTGCTGGCGGTGAGTTCATTGACCTTCTTCTCCACCAATTGGCGATACTGCGCGATGCTGAGGGATTCGTGCTCCGGGCCGAACTCGACGTATTCCTTGGATTTCAGCACGTCGGCGAAGTTGAACTTGGCCGGTCCTTTGCCCTCGGGTCGGCTATCCCGGTAGTGCATGAGCGGGCCGAGACGCTCAGTCAGGTGATCGAAGCCCTGATCGGTCATCGTAGCCCAGGAGTGGTTCATCTGCGCCTTCTGGATGAGTCCGGCCTCCTGCGCGACAACGTTCACGGACAAGGGCAGCTCGCTGATTTGCGCGGTGAGACTCTGCGTGAGGGCCGCATACTTTTCCTTCTCGCCTTTAAGCTGGGCGAGGGAAGCTTCCAGCACATCCTTTTCAAAGCGCATGGCCTTGAAGTCGGCCTGCGAAACAACGCGGAAAAGCGGCTGGATGGCGTGGCGGAGAAAGGCGATTCCATCGGCGGTAAGGGGTTTCCAGAAGGCATCAGCCCCACAGCGGGCAAGCTCGGCGCGGGCCTCCATGACTGTCACGGACATTGCAGGCAAGGCGGCCAGCTGAGCGCGGAGGGCGGCGATTTCCTTCTGGGCGATGGAGGGATGGCCGAGGACTTGGGCGGCCTCGATCTTGTCGATGCGGATGCCCGCGAGACGGACGGGCAGCGGGATCTGGGGCTTGGACTCCTTGCCTTTGGGTGTGAGCTTGAAGTAGTCGAAGTTGTCCCAGCAATCGATGACTTGGAACACGTCCTTCTCGGGGCACCAGGCTTTGAGTTTGTTTTTCTCAAGCAGGCGGGTGCCGCGACCGATCATCTGCCAGAACTTGGTGTAGCTGAAAACGGGCTTGGCAAAGACAAGGTTCACGATTTCTCGCACGTCGATGCCGGTGTCGAGCATGTCCACGCTGATGGCGATGCGGGGCATGTCGCTGCGGGTGAACTGGTCGAGCAGCCCGCCTTTGCCGTAAACGCGGGGATCGTCGGAGACCATGACCTTGGCCAGTTCGCCTTTGTATTCGGGATAGAGGGAATCGAAAATGCGCTCGATGCGGCGGGCGTGGTCGATGGAGATGCAGAAGAAGATGGTCTTGCCGGGAAGGACGCCATTGGGGTCCTTTATCGATTCCTCCATGAACTCCTTCACGATGAGGGCGTTCGTGGCGTGGTTGGTGACGGTCTTTTCGAGATCGCTGCCTTCGAAGACGATTTCCTCGATGTCTTTGCCTTCCAGGATGAGCCGTTTCTGGTCTTCGAGGCTGATGGTGCGCTTGCTGATGCCTTCGTCCTGAAACTTGGTTTTGATCTTCAGGACCCGGAAGTCGCAGAGATACGGCGGGACGTGGCTGATGGCCTCGTCGTAGGAAAACGCGAAGCTGGGCAGACCGTCCTCGCAATTGAAGAGAGCGAAGGTGTTGTGGTCAATGACGTCGCGCGGTGTGGCGGTGAGACCGAGCTTGATGGCATGGAAGTAGTCGAGGACCTCGCCGTAAGTGTTGTAGATGGAGCGGTGGCTCTCATCAATGACGACAAGGTCGAAGAAGAACGGGGAGAGTGTGTTTTCTTCGTCGCGGACAATGTTGAGCATCGTCGGGTATGTGGCGATGTAGATTCGGCGGTCGGTGGTGATGGATTTTTCGCCGGGCTCCGGCCAGCGAGGTTCATCGGGGATGTGCTCTTTGAAGGCGTCGAGGGCTTGGTTGCGCAGGGCGATCCGATCCACGAGAAAGAGCGTGCGCTGTACGACGCCCGCCCGCATGAGGGCATCGACAAGAGCAATGCAGGTGCGCGTTTTGCCGGTGCCCGTGGCCATGACGAGCAGGAACTGACGACGATTTTGAGCCATGCCCTCCATTACAGAGCGGATAGCTTGCAACTGGTAATCGCGGCCTGCGATGGCGATGTTGATGAGTTCGCTGTTAAGCGGCTTCTTGTGCTTCCGGAGATGTAGCAGGCGTTCGAGGTCTTGCCGGGTTGGAAAACCGTAGACCTTTTGAGGAGGAGCTTCGCCGAGGTTCCAGAAAAAGATGTCGTGGCCGTTCGTGTAAAAGCAGAAGGGCAACTCGCCGCCTTGCTCGATCTGGATATTGAAGCAGTATTGCTTGGCCTGCTCGCGTCCGATTTCGGCGTCTTTCGAGGTTTTCTTCGCTTCGACGACGGCGAGCGGTTTACCGTTTTTACCGACGAGGACGTAGTCGCTGAATTCTCGGGCTGAGCCGTATGGAACGGGATCTTCGCGCAGAGCGGCACTGGAGCCGCTAGCAACGAAAAACTCGTTGATTACCTGAGTACGATCGGAGACATCCCATCCGGCGCCTTTGAGACGGAGGTCGATGATTTCCTTACGCGTTTGGTATTCAGAGGACATTTGTATCGCTAATTCAGGGCGCGGCTCATGATCCAGAAAGGACTATTTGTTGGCGCTCAGAATGTATTTCTCGTATTTCGGCGCGTCCTTCGCGCTAAGGATCGAGCGGGCGGCGTCCCAGTTCCAGGATTCGAAGAGTTTGTTTTTCTCAGGCTTAGGAGAAAACTTGGATCTGCAGGCAGGCATTTTGCGAATGAACTTTGAGCGGTCATCTTACTGACAGGAAGACAATTCTCAGGTTTCAATTACTTATCAAAATATCAGAAACACCCCCCCTCTTTCATTCCCTGCTGCGAATCGGTAAGCATGACCCCTGGGTCTTGAATGCGCTCGCGATCGCAGTAGACCGGAAATCCTGAATTCACAACGAACCAGCAATCCCCGCAACACCAGCAACCATCTCGGAAGCGCAAAACCGTAACAACAACGAAGGCGAAGGAATTGCTTCCTTCGCCTTTCATGTATTCCACATATCCAACAGGATGGTGCTCGAAAGAGGACTCGAACCTCCACGGGTCTCCCCACTAGATCCTTAGTCTAGAAAAATATCTATCTCACCCTGTCTCAGCTTGTCGCACGTCGACTCGGAATTAATTTAATAACCTGTTTATCTTATTGATATTACAGGTATTTTTTGACTAAATTTCCCCGTCATGAAAAGCCAACGTAAGACAGAGAAATCCGTTTCATTCTGCCCAGTTTCTGCCCAGTCGTCCCAACTGGGCATTTCCCGGACGAAGGTGGCTTACTGGAAAAACCGCGTAGAAAAGGTCACGAGCAAATCCGGCCAAACTTCGCCGGATTACAGCGTTCGGATCGTTCACCGGAACCGCCGAGTCCGCTTCCCTCTCCGAACCTCCAACAAGGACAATGCCGCGAGCCTCTCCGCGAAAATCTACGGAGTGATCGTCGCCGAGGGATGGGATGCTGCCCTCGAACAATTCAAGCCGGAAGCAGTCGAACGAGAAGCGCTGAAGGATGCCGCCTCGGTGGGCGATTTCATTCAGGAGGTGCGGAAATACTCAACCACCCGCCAGCAAAGCTTCCAGACCTACGTTCAGGCTTTCCGCAAGATCGTGGCTTGGATACATGATATTGAGAAAGGCCAGTCCACCAAGGCGGTGGACTCTAGTATTGAAAAGACCTGGAAAAAACGCGTCGACGCAGTACTTCTTCGCGATGTCACCTCAAGCGATATTCATGCATGGAAGCGTTTCCGGCTGGATCAGGCCATGCACGATCCCGCGTCCCGCCGCCGGGCGGAAGTAACGGTAAACAGTCAAATTCGGAACGCAAAAGCGCTGTTCTCGAAACAAATTATACCCCTGATCGCCAAGGAATTGGTTTTGCCCGAAGCCCTCCCCTTCGATGGGGTTACAATCGACAACATCAAACCCGCCCGGTATCAGAGCAAAATGGATGTGACAGCAATTCTCAGAGCGGCAGAACAAACCTTGCGTAAAGAAGAGCCGGAAGCTTACAAGGTGTTTCTCTTGGCCCTGTATTGCGGGCTTCGCGCTTCTGAAATCGACCATCTCCTGTGGGAGCGCTTTGATTTCAAAAACCATGTTCTCCATGTCGAAGACAGCCAATACCACCGTCTCAAAAGCCACGATTCTGCTGGTGAGATTGATCTGTGTGTAGAGCTGGCGCGGGTTTTCAAGGAATTCTCCAAAACAGCTACCGGGGAATTCGTGATCGAATCCAAAGCCGATCCCAGCACCAACAAAGCACTAAAGGGAGCGTATCGCTGCCAGACGCATTTCCAAAAGCTGGTTCGGTGGCTGCGTAGCCAAGGCGTGACGGCCCGTAAGCCCATTCACGAACTCAGGAAGGAAGTCGGCGCAATCATCGCTTCGGAACAAGGTATTTACGCTGCATCCCGCCACCTCCGCCACGGCGACATCCAGATCACCGCTGCGATCTACGCCGACAAGAAGCAACGGATCATTCCGAGATTCGAGCTATTCAATGGATAAGGACCTCCTCTCGACCACGTCAAATGGATCTGGTAGCGTGAAAACAGCCCCGAATCTCACGTCCATGAGGAACGCGCAATGATTCACACCCGGAATATCAATTGCCTCACTAATTTCTAGGGGAATGCGTCAGGTCACAGCAAACGGCATATTCAAAACCTAGGAAACCGCGTGCCAACAAATCTTTGAATCCATCGAAGTCTATTACCACACCAGCCGTCTCCACTCCCCCCCTAAATTACACCACCCCACTCGCCGCCGAATTAGCCGCCTAAACCAAAAACAATCCGACTCACCTACACTCTATTTAAAGGTAACAAGTCCACTTGATCATACTACCACTCAGGAAGAAGTACTATGCGCTCTATTTCGCCGCGCCTGTAGTTTGTGCCAGACCGCCGGCCCGATGCTTCGCAACTCGCTCAGATTCTCTTTAATAAAAGCCACGATCCTTTCACGAATTTCCTTTTCATGCTCCATAAACATATCTTCCGAGCCGCTACAGAAATTCTCAAAATCGTTCCATGAGCCATATTTCTCGATAATTTTGTCTGTATCACCAAGAACTTCCGGCCCAACAACCTCAATATCGGATCTCACCATATCAGCAATCCCATCGAGGCCGACTATTCTAAAACATTCAACAAAAGCCTCGTGATTACATTTTAGATTAAATAATCGCGCATAACCTTCACCAAGAAGATACCACGATGTCGACACGACATGACCAATAACTCGACACGTCAACGGAACATCTTCATTCCATGATACAATTCGATCATATCCATACGCATCCTCGACGGCCCCATAAACTGAGGATATTATTTCTGAATCACTTGCCGATCTCAGAATCTCCTCAAGATCGGGAATATCGGAATCATGACCACTCATATATTTCACGAATACACCTGTTATGTTTTAATAAACAATCAAAGGAAAATAAACGGCACTAAGAACTCAAGCAATTCTCCAATTCCTATACCAGCTTCTGCCGCCTCCGCTGCTCCTGCTGCTTCCGCTGCTCCTGCTGCTTCCGCTGCTCCTGCTGCTTCCGCTCCTCCTGCTGCTTCCGCTCCTCCTGCTGCTTCCGCTCCTTCCGCTCCTTCTGCCGCTTCCGCTGTCTCCGCTTCCATCTCCGCTTTAACCCCCTCATTGTAGTCCTTGATTGTGGGATCATCTGAGTTTTTTATACGGTCAGCGAATTCTTGAGCGTCGTCCGGAGTCATATCGTCTTTGCACTTGCCTTTCTCCTTAAGGAAATCGTCCAATTCTTTATTAACTGCATCTTGATATTCCTGTCTAGAGACTCCGTTATAGTTCTTTCCATCGTGGGACTTGTAGCCCGGTTTATCAATTCTATTTTCTGGCTTATCGAAGACTTTTCGAATTTCCTTAGACATCCCTTTGGACACTGCTCTCGGGACTTGATGATGTCCCATTGGATCGCAGCCCAGTCGATCGAGAATATTGACGCTGCTATTCGTGACAAACCGATACAAGTTTTCCCCCCCTTTCTCCTTGATCGGATCCCTGGATAGCCATCTACCCGTTGACGTATCATAATAACGATAACCATAGTAAAGCAGACCCGTTACAACGTCCCGTTTCTTGGTGCTAAAGCAAATCGGAAACTGTCCAAGAGTGTCGGTATTGACTGTGATATTACCAAATGGGTCATACTCAAAGTGAGCCGTAATGCTTCCCGACGATCCAATATATTCGCTTACGTTACCATTGCCGTCATAGGTAGGGCAGTAAACTGAAGAACCTAGTTTCACCGATAACAGACCACCAACACCGCCAGCTCCTTGCAAACTTCCGCTAAGATCAGATCCCCAGAGGTTCGATTGCTGCAACTCCGCAACTGCAGCTCCAACTTTGGTATACTCAGCAATTGGGTTCCATTTGTCGTAGACGGTATAATTGCACGTCGTTCCGGTGGTTTTCGCGATGCGCTTTGAATCTGCATCGTATTGATATGTGGTGGTGGTGCCGCTCACAGTTGATGAAATCAAGCGGTTTTCCGCATCCCAGACCAGGGTGGCATTTGCCGACGGAGCAACCGGCAAAGGATAAGCGGTCGCGTTGCCATCTAAGTCATATTGCGGACTAATCGCTCCAACTGCACTGTATTGGTTTAAATTATTTGATGTGTAATTGTCAGTTGCAGGCAGGGTCAGAGTGTTCGAGCTTTTCTTACGATTTCCGATCGCATCGTATAAGTAGGATCGGTCATGACCCGCAACGCTTGAATCGGAGCTCGTCAATTGGCCAAGGCTATCATAGCCCCAGTCCGAACTCCGACTGGCAGCAAAAGCACTGCCGCTTTGCGCAACCGAAGTTCTCTGACCAATACCATTCTCCGTGTAATCATAGGCTGAGACTACCACTGTGCCAATTTTGTTTTCCTTTGTATCGAGAACATCACGATTGTCTTCCCAAACATTGTTGACAGTATGGACCGGACCTGTGACCGTTTCCAATAGACTATAACTACTAGGATCATACGAATAATCAAATTCATGACCTGATAATTGAGGATTTGACACCGTCTTCAATCGTCCAGCTGTGTCGTAGCTGTATTCTGTCGCAGCTTCGATGGTCGTACCATCCATCAGTTCCCAGCCTGAATTGCGAAGATAGACATCTTGGCTTCGATCAAGAACTCGTACTAATTCGGGTGCATTATCTTGATCTAAGTCATAACTTATCGTCTCCGTATCAACAAGCAAGGAAGTCGGACTATAAACAAAATCACTTGCGGCAACTCCGTTGTCTCTATGTTCAACGCGACCAAGTCTGTCATAGTTAATCGTAACATCGGGTGTATCATCCGCGTAATCGATTTGGTGCAGCTCACGGAAGTAGTTGTAGTCATAGTCTGTCTCTAGGCGGGAACCAGCCACGATGCGAGCCCAGCTTCTTTTAACAAGAAGACCACGCCGATCGTATTCGTAATCAACCCCATTTTGAGTAGCGTCTCGTTTATTAGCAACTAGCCCAGTCCCAGCATCGTATTCCCAAGTGGTCTTTGCAAATCCGGCTGGAGGGGAAGACGGCATGTTATTTAAATCGAAACCCGGATCCTCTTTCCATGTATAAAGATTTTTCAGCTTCCCATAAATATCATATTCCCGCCAAGTGGGGTTTGTTAAACTGCCCCAACTCGCTTGCAATTCGCCACGGAGTGTATAAAAACGATAGCCAACTGTCGTATCCGGTAATGTAATAGCTTTGATTTCCCCTCCACCGACAGTGCCATTGGGGTAATAGGAATAACTAGTGGTATAGTTAGCAGCATCCGATACCGAGGCGATCAAGTTGCCATTTGCGGTATATACCACACTTGAAGAGTTAACATGTCTAGGATCTTTAGTAGAGCTCCGACGGCCCAATGCATCATAACCAAATTTTGTCGATCCGGTAACACCTGGAAGTGATTTCTCGACCAAACGATCACCGTAAAAGGTACTGGAAATCGACCCGGTGAAACTGTCAGCTGTAATGCTTTCAATCCGAACCGATCCACTCAATACTGTTGCTGTGGTCTCATTGTTTTCAGAAATATCTAATTTCTCGATAGTTGCTATTGTATTACCTGTAAATCCACCCAACTTTATCCTACTAGTTTTTACTAACTTTTCAGCCGAATCTGATTCGGCAGGACATACATATAATCTGGTGACTTCCCATATGCCGTTGGAGTCGGATTCATGAGATATCGAGGTACGACTAACTCGATCCGTGGCCGAATTAGTTACCAGCTCATCGTCATCAATTGATATTCCAGAATGATTCAGCTCTCCAACGCTATTTAATTCGTTAATTTCCCACTGATTAATTCGCTCTATTTTCTGAGGGTGTTTTATTGGAAAATCAGTAGAGTAACTATAAATAGTTTCTGCATCAGCTTGTGCATTGAAAGTTGGATTGACTTCCTTTACCAGCCGTCCAGCACCATCTTTCTCCTCAATGGAATAGCGGAGACCATTATCTACACCATAATAAGTCGTAATACGTATTCCACCTGCATTGTTTAGACGAGGTGCGTAATGAAAATATCGATCAACGACTGCACTACCCGTGATACTAAGCACGTTCCCATCAGAGTCCCAGCGAGTAACTTTAATGCTTGTATCCGGATAAGTTATTGTCTGTTTGAGATCATGATCAGAATACACCGTAGTAGTAACGTATCCATCAGGATCAGTATGCGATATAATTCGTCCCTTGTGATCAAATACATCGGTTTCTACCAAGGATAGAGTTCCTCCAGTGGTGGTGGTAGTGCGAGATAGCCATTCCGGAACTTGATCCGCATTGACGGTAAAGCTCCCGCTATACGTGGTTACGATTTCAGCTTGTGCTGGGTAATCTCCCTGAGCTGCGATTGCCTCTCTGGTAACCGTTTGCAGGACGCTAGTGCCCGAAAAGTAGGTGTATGACCTGGTCACTCCATTCTCATCAGTGCTGCTTGTCAGCAAGTCGCCGTCCCAAGACTGCTGCAGCAATGTGCGTGTTTGTTGGGTGATTGCGTCTTCTCGCGTACGTAACGTAACATGCCCATGCGCATCTCGTGTCTCATGGATGGTTTCATAATCAACCCACGCACTACCTGTCCAAACTCCGTTTGTCGTCGCCGTTGGCCATCCGCAGGCGTTGCGCGTGACGATTGATCGCTTCGAGTATCCAGTTACAGGATCACCATTGCCGTCAAGCTCAGACAAAGTTGTCACCTGAAGGCCATAATCAGGCAAGCTCGTGTAGTCGTAACTTGAAGTAGTCCCATCCTGATGCTTTTCGAATGCAAGCCTGCCTATGTTTACACCTGAACCAAACCATTTCTTATAGGATTTAATATTTCCAGTAGCATCCCATGAAGCGGATGCACTAGGGGTAATTTGCTCAGCTTCAATATAATCACCGTTTTCTGAGTAGCTTACAAAATACTTTGTTGCGGTAACGACCCCATCCTCTTCAATAGTTGTCTTACTGGGACGGAAATCGGCCAACTTCCGAGTCTGGTTTGAAATAATCGAGTCAAACACATAACTCCGGCTCAATGATGCAGGCGATCCTCCACCACTGCCGGATGCAGCTACGGATGTCGCTACACGGCCAGTCATGCGCCCAAGTGCCCCGCCATAAGAATAGCTGATATCCCCGCCACTTGGTGAAGTTTGGGTGCTAGGTCGACCAATTCCATTAGGGTCCCAAGTTGGCGTTGATAATGTCTGACCCAAAGTATTCTGGTATCCGTCGGAAAACGTTTCTGTGGAAGAAACCGGGCTGTAGTAATAGGTATCCGCTTTAAGCTCGTAATCCGGATCCGTGCTAGTTGAATAAGTTTGCCCTGGACTATCGTCAATTTTAGCTTGCCATGTTGCTCGCTTATAGCCAGTTCCAAAAGGTGAGGGTCCCCGCTCAAGTTTCCGTGTGTATGTAAAATCACCGGTCGTGATTTCCTGATTCCAAACCTCAGTTCCTACATTGAACTCACATTCATGGTGAGTCACCGTGACCACGGTTCCCTCGGTTTTGGTAATAATCAGCTCGTCGGTTGTATTTGCTGGAGCCTCCACTTTCATGGTGAAAAATGGACTTCCAGTCGTGGTGAAGAGACCACTAACTTTACTTCCCACTTGGGATGGATCATATCGTCTGATTTCGTAAGAACGTGTCGAAAGCACTACAATATCCAACAGTCCGGCTACCGTTTTGACCTGACGTGGAACACCATCACCCAGCTCACCGTTGATGACTAGTTCGCCGTTGGCGCGTTCGCGAATGACTTCCATTCCGGCGAGCGGGAAATTGTAGACTCTCCCTTTGCGCGTGGTATAGCGGACTGCTTTGCCACCATACGATGGATAATCGACAGATCCGTTTGATCCCCGGAAATGTCGTACTAAAGTTGCTGATGACTTCGAAGTAAAACTTCCCGCTGAATTCACCCAGGACACGCGGGCCTGACTGTAAGCTCCTGAGCCCATAGGGGAGCCAACAGCTGAAGATGAACCCGATGGAATGATGTTTCCAAGTTTGAACGTCAAATTGGTGCCACCTGCTTGAATGATACTCATTCCAGTGTCTGAAGAATTGTTCTCCAAATCACCCATCTGCATTTCAGGCAGGCTAAAGTATTCGAGGAACTTCCGCGAACCCAGATTAGAATCGGTTGCATCAATATAAAGCTGCAGCACGCCATCGGGAAGATCCGGCTCATTAGGAGCTATAGCAAATGGAATTTTTTCGCGGATACAGCCTCCTTCATCCGGTGATGTAGAATCATTCTTCTCACATACCTTACAGGTTGAATTATCCCCAGATCCATTACCTATCGAATTGGTATTAGTATCGCTGGGGTTTTCCGCACCCGAACAATCCGAGTTCCCTTCATCAGGGTCAAGAGCTTCACCATCGGTGGTTTGATTCTCATTTTCTTTCTCTCCAGGTGGGGTCTTTGGATTGGTTGCGAAAGCTGATTGGGTAGCAACTAGCCCACTAGCAGAGATCAAACAGGCCATAGCGAGCTGGCGTTGTCTCTTGAGAAATTTGGACGTTCTTTTCATTCGAGAATATTTAAAAAATTACAAATTTATTATTTGCTAGCCAACCGCTTCAGCGCTCCAGCTACAGCATATTTAAAAACATTTTGATCTGCGTAGGTTTTCAGAAATTCAATATCTTCAGATCCGCCTACAAGACCGATTCCAGCTATGGAGCTCAAGCGAAGGTCTACAGGAGCAGAATCATTCGCGGCGATCGTCTTGCAGATGGCGCCTAGACCAGGAGTATCCAATCTAGCGGCCACCTGAATCGCAGTAGAGCGATTAACAGCTGAGTAATCATCTTTCTGGATAATCGCCATGCAGACATCTCCGAGAGCCTCTCTCTTGTCTGCCAAGTCTGGATTCCCTTTATTGACTGCATCCGCCAGAGAAGAAAGAGTGGTTCCGGTCATCGTCAATCCATAATTAGCTGGATCATTCACTTCTACTAACATAGCGTCGAAAGTTTGACTTGCTAACTCACGATTACTTTCCATCGCAAATGTATCCATTCCTGAAATCCACTGCGCTAAATGCTGTACGGCATAGTCTCTTATCAGAGGATTCGCTGATGGAGACTCAATTAGTTTCATCAGATTGATTGAATACTCATCCGGAGCTAGACGACGCTTGCGAAGCACCTCCATGATTTCATTGCATACAAGGTAAAAAGACTCTTTGTCTTTGGGGGTTGGCTGCTCAAGATAGGCAAATAGCTGCTCAATCTGACTTGCTTCAAGTTGGATTGGCAAATCCCTAACTGCTTGAACCCGCTGTTCCCAATCCAATGAAGCATTCGTTATTGTCTCGATTGCGCTAGGCTTAGTTGGGACTACAGACTCAGAATTGTGCTTTTCGGCACCATTCTTATTCGCAGTTTTCGCGACGGGGTATTTTTGCCCATCAGATAGCCTCCACCCTACAATGCAGATTGTTCCAATTGCTAATATCGATAAAGACGCAATGAGATATTTTCTTTTCATCCGTTATGAAATTTTGTTCCTCCTGAATGAAATCAACGACGCCCCAAATTACGCCCCTCCTCATCATATACGTCAGTGTAGTGGCAATACCCACCTTCCATGTCCGGGGGATACCTAAAGTCAACGTAAGCTACCCCGTTGACAAAATCTTCATAGGTAAGCGTCAATTCGGTAGTGCCATCCAGGAAAGTGACACCCGCTCTTGAAATGGTGATAACAACCGTCCATCCAGGTTGGATATCTGTCACCACAATCGGGGTTCTAAGAACACGGTAACCATCCTCAGTTGATCCAATATAGACTGCTGCATCATTACGAAGTGCATCTGATACACCTACAGTAGGAATCGTCCCAAGGGCAACAATTGGCCCATCGGAACCAATCCTAGCAGCTACCACGTGCGTGCCGGATCGTAATGGACGGAAATATAGTCTCTGTCCATCCCCTTCTGCAATGGCGTCATCAATCAGCAGGCTAGGCTCTGAATCCACGCTTAGCGATGATGCAACATCCGGAAAACTCCTCCAGGTCGGGGTATCAGAATAAAATGCCATAGGACTGCCGAAATCGGCATCAACCACATTCACTACACATGCGCCTGTGACGGAACTGGAATGTTCAGCATTGACTGTATAAGTTCCAACCGAAGTAAATTGATGAACATATGAGGAGTCGGCATCGATAGTCTGTGTCACGCCATCTAGAGTAAGGGTTACAGTACCTGTATCACCTTCTGCAATCCAGCCGCCCAACTTTAAGGAGTCCCCCAACCGAATTGTAATAGAATTACCATCAAGAACGTTCCATCTCTCCCAGCTCACTCCATGAGATTGAGTTTCCCCTTCCTGAAGTATTTCAATCGTAGTTGATCCAGTAGATTCCAGTGGAGCATTCGCATACCAGTGAAGATCACCCAATCCACGATTGACGATGACTGATGACGTAGCCGCGCTTATGGAGGTGGCACCTCTATAACGAGCATGGCCTTCCACAAACAGTGGTGAAACATAGCTTTCGGACGATATATTTTCAACCGTATTAGCTGTTGTCAACTGAGTATCGAGCCAGTCTGGCCTACCGTTGAGATCACTATCAAATCCACTAGCATCGAAAACTCGGAGACTTTGTATTTGGAAAGTTCTACGACCAATTTCATTGCGAATATCAAGTTTGAAGGTATGGGTGCCTGCTTGTAAATATGGCGTCAACACCTTCAGCGCAGATGCCTGGCCATTCAAAAACTCCATGGTTTGTGGAGCCATCGTGGCATTATCAATCTGAACACCAAGGTCCAAATCTTCGCTTTGACGCAGGTTACCCCGAAGTCGTCCAGCGACCTCCACGAACCACCACCCATCTTGTGGAACTGTAAAATTCCACTCAATGGTGCCACGGAATGAATCTCCAATCAGCCCGCCATCAATGACCTGCCAAACACCTGTAGTTCCTGCTGCATTGTAGTTTGTTAACGTAGGAGCTGAGACCTCCGTTTCAGTAATTAAATTGGAACTCGTCGGAGAAGTCCCGTAAGTATGTAATTCATCGTAATCCGAGACTCCATCGCCATCAGTATCTTTTAAGCAAGGATTCGTGCCGAGTAGATACTCTTCGCGGTTGGTAATCCCATCTTCATCGAAATCTCCACGTTCCCCTTGGTGAACCAAATCTAGACGTCCATTATCCACTGGATCAAGACCAGTGGAAACTTCCCAAGCGTCAGGCAAGAAGTCGTCGTCCGCGTCCTCGGCTTCTTGCACATAGGTAGAAAGCGCTGAAGAAGGCACCAACGTCCGGTCACCGCCATCGCGTGCCCAGCCGATACTGAAATGAGCTAAAATACTGTGCCCACGCTGATGATCCACTTCGATATAATACTTCTGGCCCGCTTCAAGTTGTATCGGTTCACTACGTTGGAAGCTGAATAAATCCCATGGCGCTCCAGCATCAGCCCAGTTGATGCCGTGACCACTACCGATATCTGAATCCAATCTGGCAATGCGCTGTTTGGCATATTTTGTATGATCCGTAGATAACCAAAGTTCTGCAGATGTATTCGCCCCTATCCAAAATTCATAGCTCCCGGTAACAGGCACTTCGATATAGCCTCTCGCACGACTTGCAAAATACTCGCCAGCCATGATTCCGGTTGTTCCATCAGACAATACACCTGTTTCATCAGGAGCGCCATAAAACTTCTCCGACGCGACAGTTTCATGCAAGGAGTAGTAAGGCATATCGTTCCATCGTTCGAACGACAGGAATCCTGATATTGATCCACTGTGGAAAGGGTCACCACCTGCTAATGCTTCTGCCCAGTTTGGAATGCCATCACCATCTGGATCTGCCAGTGGTGAATATTCACCGCCAACCATCCCAGTAAATCCATAGGTGGATTCCCAATCGTCTGGTAGCTCATTGTGATCCTGATCATTCGGATCAGAAAGGAAGGTTTGGAGTGCGCTGGACGGAATGAGCTCTCGGCTACTACCAGGCACCTGCCAGGCAATCTCGAGATGATCACCGCCGGAAACATCCTGATGCAATGCTTCGATGAAATAGTGTTGACCTGCTTCTAGATGAATTGTCTCAGATTTCTGATAAGGCTGACTATCCCAGTTCTGTCCACTTGCAGTCCAGATACAAGATGCGATTTTTCTACGACCAAATTTTGATGAGTTTGAAGAAAGCCAAAGCTCTCCATGGTCATCACTCGAGATCCAAAATGTATAATCACCTGTAACTGGAGCGATCAAAGCTCCTCGAAGTCGTTCTACATAATCATCACCTGAATCATATTGAGCCTCTGCACCAAATAGTAAGCTTGTTTCTTGGGGAGCCTGATAATAAGCTTCGCTTTGGACAAATTGCTGTAAGGTATCAACCTGCACATTCGTCCAAACTTCACGCAGTAATGCCCCTGATATAACGCCACTTGATAGTGGGTCTGTGTCATTTTGATATTCCAGCCAGTTTGGAATCCCGTCCATGTCAGGATCTCGATTGGTCTCAAGTGAGCTAGCTGGGCTCATCGGATCAAATCCATACTGTTGTTCCCATGAGGTTGGTAACTCATCGCCGTCAGGATCTTCAGCATCGCGGCAGTGACCCTCAAGGTATTGCCCATCGATAACCTCAACTGCCGATGTTCCGGGTATCAGCCACCCAATCTCCATATGGTCATTACCAATGGATTCTTTGGTAAGTGCTTCAATGTAATATTTTTGCCCAGCCTGCAGTGTGATGGTAGTGGACATTTGAGTGGGGTATAAATCCCACTGTTCGACTCCTGAGGCCCCATCAACCCAAGCAATCTTCTGTTTCGAAAATTGACTCTCGTTGGTTGAAAGCCAGAGCTCCCCATGGTCATCACTAGACAAATAAAACGTGTAGTCTCCTGTAACCGGTGGTATTACAACCCCTCTCATTCGTGATGCAAAATTATCGCCTTGGTTTTGAGGTGTCCTTGCCGAAGTAACCAATTGGGAATGATCCGGATAGAGTGGAAAGCGCTCACTTTGTGTAAGTTGGGAAACGGCAACACCATTGAGATCGTCCCATGTATCCAGGGTTAATCCTCCAGCTTCCCGGCTCCATTTGAACGGACTTACATTTGCTAGACTCTCGAGATAGTTTGGAACTCCATCACCATCAGGGTCTGCCGCTGGATGCTGATCTGGATAGTATGTCCCGTTATCAGTAAGGCTAAAACCGTAGACCGCCTCCCACGTGTCAGATAATTCATCTCGATCCACATCATCTGGATCGAACGTGTACGAATTCAATGCTGATGAAGGGATAACTTCACGGCTCCCGCCTGGAATTTGCCATGCAATGGAAAAGTGATCATCTCCCCCACCCTCTTTATGCAATACTTCTAAAAAGTAACTCTCACCTTCGACCAAATGAACCGTAGCCGATTGTTGCGATGCATTCGAATCCCAATTTTGCTGGCCGGTAGCCCCACTGACGTAAGCGATCTTGACTCGTCCGAATTTTGATGATGTAGGCGAGAGCCAAAGTTCGCTATCATCATCAGAAGCAATCCAAAAAGTATAGTCTCCTGTAGCGGGTGCTGTCAGCCAAGCCCGCCCTCTAGCAATAAAGTTCGAACCGTCATTAACTGGTGATAATGCACCATTAAAAACAGAAAGATCATCCACCATTCCCCAATAACGGGAAGTTGATCGGAATTCATCAATGTCTGACTCCGTTACATTTCTCCATACCTCACGAGTCATCCCCCCGGCGATAGAATTAATACTGAATGGATCAGAGTTAAATTCATATTCCAATAAATTCTGAATCCCATCCTGATCTGGGTCTCCCGCTGCGCCATCATCCCCTATCGCACTCATCGGATCTAGTCCGTGCGCAGATTCCCAAGCTGTGGGCATTCCATCACCATCCGGATCGTCTAAATCATACGCATAGCTTGAAAGTGAACTACCTGGAATCACGCTTACAGATGTTGCGCCAGGCGTTTTCCAGCCGATTTCCATATGGTCACCAAACTTTGATTCCTTTAAGATAGCCTCAATGTAGTAGCTTTCTCCAGCCGTTAGTGAAACGGTCAGAGATTCTTGACTTACATACTTATCCCACTGTTCTACGTTGCTAGAGCCATACATCCCAGCAATCTTGACTTTACTGAATTGACTTTCATTCCCTGAAAGCCACAACTCGCAGTTATCATCACCAGAGATGTAGAACGTGTAATCGCCAGTCGTAGGAGCAGTTATCAAGCCGCGCAACCGACTACCGAAATTTTCTGCACGATCCGTTGGAGTAGCTGCTGATGTCACATAATCAATGCTATCTGGTTTTTTTGAAAAACGTGGATTCCATGTAAGATCCTCAACTCTTGCTCCACCAATATCATTCCAGGTTTCCATGGTTAAAACACCTGGTATACGGCTATGAGTCAATGGGTCCGAACCCAGACCAGCTTCGACATAGTTAGAAAAACCGTCGTGATCCGGATCAGCCAATGCCCCTTGATCTGCCGATGACGCTGTATTCAAGCCAAATTGCGTTTCCCAATCATCAGGTAACTCGTTCTCATTCAGATCATTGGAATCGACAGTAAATGATTCCATATTGGCTGCAGGAATAAGCTCTCGAGTTCCCCCAGCGATTTGCCAGGCCAATTCAACGTGATCTGATACTGCCCCTTCCTTGTGAAGAACTTCTAGAAAATACGACTGCCCAGCTTGCAAGGTAATCGTGATCGACATTTGACTCGCCTGATCATCCCAAGCATCCACATTCGAAGCACCGGCAAGGAAAGCAATTTTTGTCCTGTCAAATTTTGATTCTGAGGTTGAAAGCCACAATTCAGAATAATCATCTGAAGAGATCCAAAATGTGTAATTCCCAGTAACTGCAGGTTTCAAATATCCACGCAACCGCTGGATATAATTGTCACCAAGGTTCGCCGGGATAGAATCCGAATCAACGAGATCCTTCGTATCGGGTGCTTCAAAAAGAACAGGATTTTCATATAATCCAGCCGTCGAAGTGCCAGAAACACCCAACCACAGCTCTCGACTAAGTTTCCCAACCTCTCCTGCTGTTGAGGTCTCCACACTGGCAAGAATAGCTCCAACACAAGCAGTTATGAAGCACTTTTTTAGGATCATGTTTAAATAAAACACGGC
This sequence comes from Luteolibacter pohnpeiensis, assembly GCF_016595435.1. GTDB lineage: Bacteria > Verrucomicrobiota > Verrucomicrobiia > Verrucomicrobiales > Akkermansiaceae > Luteolibacter > Luteolibacter pohnpeiensis. The sequence continues at coordinate 31,040 of NZ_JAENIJ010000027.1, read as the reverse complement.
TGCATACAAACTAGACATCTAACAATTCGTCAAAAATTTTTAAATTTTAAATTGTAATAGACAATTTTTGTAATGCCGTCTCCATTTTTTAGCACAAAGATGTGAAAATATGCAACTTGCTCATTATCAACGGGAAGCATTGATAAAAATCCCCCTGAAAACTACGCGATGGGTGATTCATCGGAATTATATGGCCTTTACAAGGATCTCCGTAAAAACATCCCCCAGCATGTAAAACATCGAAGTTCTAAAACTACTTTGATCGAGCAAGACGCCGTCAGCTCAATCCATCGTTCCATAGCTAGTCCACGCGTAAAACGGCTCCCGCTTAAACTTGTCAATAGGGGCTGGGTCAGCCCCCTAGGATCTAAGAGGCTGTCTGTAAAATGGATCAACGGGCGAGTTACTTGTGCATCCATTTACTTATGGATGGATATATTATCAATTCGGAGTAGTTGACTTTTACGTCAAAATCCCTCACCAGCCTACGCGATTGGATCAACCAACAGAAAGTCATTTCCACGATCCAACGTTTCGGCAGGACTTTGAATCCTTTGACATCATCGCTCCGCTTAACGATCTAAAGTTTATCCGACGATCTCGGGGTATCTCAGCGTCATCCTGCTCAAGTTTTGCTGAGTATCTTCCGTCCACCCAAATCAACAGGAGCCAGTCGAACGCATAGGTCAGCAGAGCAAAGAAAAGACGGACTCCATCCCTGTTCTGAACATCTGCTGCAGTCATCTTGAGCATAAGGGCACATCCGGCAACTCCAGATTCCGTCAAAGCGGCATTTGTAATCATTTGATTTTCAATAGCCGATTTTTTACGATGTGAGGTTGTCGGATGTGCCCATAAGTATGTTGCCAAGCGTATCTACCAGAATATGTCTCTTTCTCCCTGTAATTTTCTTACCCACTTCAACCGGTTTGGCTAGCTGTGCGAACGCTTTGGCTATCGGCAATTTCTGCGGTTGAGCTTTTTTCTCGCTGGCAATCTGGACCTTGTCACGCACTGCATAGCGGATCTTTTCCGAAAGTTCCGGCTTCGGCCACGAACGTAAATAATGATATCCGGTTTTCCAATGGGAAGGTCGTTGGACATAAATTTCCACGTTCGGCCCGTGCGAATGATATAAATAATGCCATTGATGATGGTCTTGGAGGAGTGTTCTGGTGGCCAATCCTGCTAGTACATTGAGTTGCGGGCAGGAAGAAGCGGGCGAAGTATCTCTCCCACTCCAAATCTGTTAGACTACACAGATAACTTGACATTCCGTATTTTTTCTATAACCAAGAAACAGATTGCATATCAAAATTTGATCATTTAGTATTTTTTCGCAGTCTCTAATTTATTGCTTGTAATTATGATTACCGATTACGAAAAGCATAAAATACCTAATTATAAATTTACTCTTTACTGGCTATCTGATAATACATCCTCATGGGTGACATTATTTATTATAATGATATTCATATTACACTTCAATACATAATAATGCAATAAACAATAATTGCGTCATGAAGCTTTAATCGCTTACAGTTTAAAATGCGCTTATAAATTCCGATCGCCCCATAAGCCTATAGACATGTAATAAAAATAAAATATAAATCACATCTTACAAATAACTCGTATTATTAAAACTCAAGTCGACTTTCCTTTTTTCTTAAATTAGTAATTTGTACTCGCTCCTGACATAGAATCACCCCATGATGCTGTTCATAATCTAACGCAAACGCTGAAAGCTTGCGTTTTGAGTTTGCCATCGTCGCGGCCAGGCCAGTAAGAGGATGAATTCGATTAACCACTATATGAACATGTGGATGAGGTTCATCGTTATGACAGATAATCATCGCTTGATGGTCCTGGATTTCCAAGGCTTCAAGTGTCGCTACAGCAGCGGACAACATTTCATTTCTATCGGGTGTTTCATCAGGATGCCAGGATAAGGAATAGGAAATACATGGCTTGGTGACATTCCGCCCTCCTTTTCCCCTTCCCGCCACAGTTTTTAAGTGGTTGCGCGACCGATAGGTGTATTCCATCATTTTCCATGCCGTGCTTGGGGAGTCGGTCATTAGATTGCGATATTCAATCCATTCAACACGATCGGATGATGGAGCTCCTTTGTCGTGACAAAAGTAGGCCCATGCACGACGAAAGCTTTCACCACCTTTGGTGATAAATGGCACCATTAGTCAATATCCTCAGCGATGGCACGATTGATCAAATGTTCAATCCGCAAACACAAGGCTTCCACGTCCGGTGAAACTATACCGAATATGTGAGCATTCTTTACCAATTGATTCAGGTTGTGCCCGATATAATGGATTTCTTGGATTAGCGATGGATCTACTTTCGGGACGATTTCAATGACGGGATGGATCGCTTGACCGAGTACTCGGTCCCGAGCGATCTGATTGATTTGAATCAGCGTCGCGGCCGAGTTAAACTCCAAGCGCGCATATTCTGAGCGCGTGGTACGAAAACTGACGACACGCACCTTCTTTTGGTGTCTGGGTGAAGCTGGTCTAGGAATGACACACCTCTCTAAAATTCGTAGTGACTACAATAAATTTCTGATCCCTGGAGGATGCAATGGAGGGGCGGGCAGCCGCCTCCTTGCCAAGATCGTATCGGTTTACCGATACACATCTTGCCTGCACGCTGGTTAGCACCGACACCATTTGTGTATACAGATAGCAATGGAGTAACTGCCAAGATGAAGTTATAGTATTGAACATAAGAATCCTTTCTTTGGCAAATATGAACGCTTTTCAGCGATCGCTGGTAAAACGCAGTAAATCAAAGAAGGTGAGGGTATTTTTGAGGGTATCTTTTGTGGATTATGCAGTTTTTGCATACTTCGTCAGAGACTTAGAGGATGGAATCGACTCCGGTCCGTGCCTCCAATTTTACTTATCCACATGTCTACGTTTTTCTACATATCCCTTGCTAACCTTCACTTTCCTTGATGTATCTCTTCTATATTTTTATAATCAGATTCTTGTACTCCGATCGCTTTTGGGGGTATTATAAGGGGGACCTCGCAACCAACCACAGGAGATACCCCCAACATGCGACTCAATGACAAAACCTGCCGTTCCTTTCCTCCTCAAGCAAAACCTTACAAAGCTTCCGACGGAAATGGCCTTTATCTTCTCATCAAACCCAACGGAGGAAAATATTGGCGCATGAACTATCGCATTCACGGCAAATATAAAACCCTCGCCATCGGGGTCTATCCGGATGTTTCTCTGAAGCTCGCAAGAAGCAAACGGGACGAAGCACGCAAAAAGCTAGCAAATGGAATGGACCCGGCTCATGAAAAACAAAAACAGAAGCTCATCGAACAAATTCAGGTCGATAACAGTTTCGAAGCCATCGCTCGGGAGTGGCTTGAGAAACGAGTCAGCCATCTTTCTCTAAAACACAGGACCCGCATCCAAAGCGTGCTTGAAAACGACTTGTTTCCCAAGCTCGGGCGTTCTCCAGCAAAATCATTGACCGCGCCAGAATTGTTGTTGGCCATAAGGTCCATTGAGGATCGAGGCTCAGCTTATACGGCTGAACGCACCCGACAATGGTGCAGCCAGATTTTCCGCTACGCCATCGCATGCGGCTACCTGGAACGTGATATCGCTCGAGATCTGGGCGGAGCCATCGCCACGCATCGCTCGAAGAACCACGCCTATCTTAGGGAAAAGGATCTTCCAGATTTCCTTGCCAAGCTCAGCCACTATCCTGGCCACACCCAAACTCAGATTGCCCTGAAGCTAACAACTTTGACCTTTGTCCGACCTCAGGAACTTTGTCATGCCCGCTGGTCGGAGTTCGACTTGCAGGAGAGCTTATGGCGGATCCCTGCTCATCGGATGAAAATGCGCACTGAGCACATCGTTCCCCTTTCACGACAAGTAAAGGATCTGCTTGCCCAGCTACACCAGATACATGGTGAAGGAGATTTCCTACTGCCGAGTTATAAAAACCCAGCTGTCCCGATGCACCCCGATAGTTTGCTGCGTGGTTTGCATCGAATGGGCTACAAAGGCAAAGCGACAGCGCACGGTTTTCGAGCTACTGCTTCGACCATCCTCAACGAAAATGGCTTCAATCGCGACGTAATCGAGCGCCAACTGGCACACACGGAACGCAATCGAGTGCGTGCCGCCTACAATCATGCCGAATACTTACCTGAGCGTCGACAATTGATGCAATGGTGGGCAGATCATATCGATGGGCTGGAGGGTTCCCACGGAGTTCCCGGATCTTCATTTTCCAAACAGAGCTTGGTAACCGCTGCAGCAGGGAATCGCACTGGCGATGAATGGCTACGGCCATAGCGGATACCTAGAGAACGAAGTCGCACGGCTTTTTCGCTTTGACTGTTATCGAGCCAGGACACGGTCATTCCAAGACGTTTCGCCACCTCCTGTTTGGTTAACATTCGAGTTTCATAAATCTCGACCAGAGATTTGAGACGCTCCACTTCCTTACGTAGCTCTTCAGTTCGGTCCATGAGACTCTCCTTCCGCAGTGTAGCCGATCAGATAGTCTGCAGCTCGTTGGGCATGTGCGGCAGCCTCAATTAACCATCGACGGTTATCGGAACTTTGGAGAACACGAAGCCAGGACTGGATGTAGGACGCTGAATGATCGTGGTCGTCCATGACGATCCCCGCATGGGCACAAACAAAAGCCGTCCCAAGCTCGGCGACAAGCTCTTCCTTGGAGTAAACCACACGATTACCGGCAAGACGCCCTTTATTATCGATGAGGGATTTGCGCGCCAAGCGTTTCGACGATCCAGTTGCATGGACCAATTCGTGAAATAAACTTTTGTAAAACCTTTCCTCATTTTCAAAGTAGGAACGGTTCGGGATTTCGATTTCATCCGATCGTGGATCGTAACAGGTTCGAACCGATCTACCTTCGTGGATGACAGGTGGATTAACCATCCCTTCGACCAAGCTCTTCGCCACTCCTACTCGCTGCGACGGAGTAAATGGTTGCGGTTCTGGTTCCGGAAAATTAATGCCATCGATTTGGCAGGCATTGAAGACGGTATAGAGGCGTAGATAGAGATTGGGTTTCTCATCGTCCTCTTGGTCTTGCCTTTTATAGGAACCATACTTGATCACTGGATAGCCAGATTCACCACGTCTCACCTGCCCTCCCATCTCCAAGGCTTGGCGATAGGTTAGAAAATATGGCGAAGTGTAGCCAGCCATCGCCAACAACATCACGTTGATGCCCCGATACAAGTTTTGGGATTGGAAATTGCAGGGAAATCCTACCGTCGCAGTATGCGGAGAGTGCCAAGGCACAACCCCCTCCTCCAATTTATCAAGAATCCGTTGAGTTACACGTTGATAGACGGCAGATAAGCCCGATTTTTCGCCTGTCGGCGCATGCTTCTTCATTTTTGTCTCCTTTTGCTCGCAAAAATAAAACGACCCGAATGCCGGTAGGGCATGCGGGTCGCTTCAAAACTCGACTTGATTGCTGGATCACATCGGCTCGAACGATGACCGAAGTTTTTTAGATCATTTGATCTTCCTAGGGTTCTGGATTCCCAGCTCTCTCTTTGCCAACCGAAGTACGGTGTCTCCGGATCTTGGCGTAGGCCTGACGGGCAAGTTCGGAAATAGCCAATAAGTCCGAACTATGGAAACTGTGGCCGTCGTGCAACTCTCCGTCTTTTTCGTAGGTTTTTGAAAAGCTGGCAGTAAAATAGGGCCCTTTCTCACCGTCGTTGCGCCATAGAGTGACTTTGAGGAATCCGTCTCGAAGGGTTTCGAGTGGACCGTTTTGGGTTCGTTGAGTCATCGTTCTTTCCTTTCTTACGATGTAAAAATGAAAAGCCTCCGGCACCGAATGGGTGCCGGAGGCTTCGCGGTTGAATCCCACAGCGGGATTTCTTCCAAACTACAATGATCCTACCCTAAAAATAGGAAAAGTGTTTCAGCCAATTTGTTTCATGGTGTTGAAACACTCCAGGCTCGACTTCTTAACGCTTTGAAATCGTCTCCTTTAGGATCAATTCGGTTGAGATGATATTTGATAACCGACAAGCTCTCACTCAAATCACGCCAGAGAGAGACTTTGCTCCGGTCAAATTCATCCACGAGAATTTTCCATGGAATACGATTGGCACGCATCCAGATGATTTGCTGGCGAGACCGATCAAAAAGGCCAAGCCACTCCATCACTCTTTCCGAATACGTAACTTCCGCAGGCATCGGAGGCCCCATGCGAAATGGTCCATGGATGATGTCATAGAGGCGTTCCCAATCATCACGGAGCATTGGCGGCCATAAGGTATGATAGCCAGCCACCCGAGGCTCTGGTTGCCGACGATGGATCGATGCTGCCTGGATGAGATAACCCATCACAATCTTCTCATTCCAATACAACGTTGGTAGAATTTTCATTTGCCAGTTCCTCCCCCATAAAGACGTTGTGCGATTTGCCTTAAGCGGAATTGCTCTACTGACGAAAGTCTTGAATCTGCCGCATTCACGATGAGTAAGGATTGTTGATGCCATGCTTTCTTCCGCAGGTCAGCAATTTCCTCTTCACTCAACGCTGATCTTCCGAGCATTCCAGCAAGTGAAGAACGAGGTGATTTTCGAAAGTCATTCATTGAGCACCTCCATGGTTACGGTTTCCAGCTTCCCGAAATGTTTTCTCCACCTTGATGCCACGGAGCCAATGAACCACCGTATCAGCTCGGTATGCTGCCCGCTCAGCTCTTTTTATCAAGGCATCGAGTTGCTCATGGCTCAGCTCAAGTAATTCAGCCGCAGGGGTCTTTTCAATGTCTTCATAATTAACAATCGTATCTGTCATGATCGTTCCTTTCTGTTCGTATTGATCATGCACAGCATGGGACACATCAGTAGGTGCAGGCGTGGTGCTAACCTGGTGTCCGTTGAGTGTAAATCGGCATGCTCAAACTCAAGTTTAGCGATCGGTGCAGATTTTAAATTCAAACAACTAGCTCAAGAAGTGGTCCATTTCCTCGAGGTAGTTCAATTCAGCAAGCAGTGCCAAAGAGTCAAGCCAGTGCGAATGCTTAATAGCACTACCTACGGAACTAGAAAGGGACCAAAAAAGCCAATGGAGTAAGCTTCGCCGCCATATTCGATGTTTTCGACGATCGAAAAGGGTGAGGTTTCGACTCCCCATTGAGCATCCGGCACATGAGGTCGCCGGTGACTTTCTTCCAAAGCTTCTCCCCTGCCTCGCGGTAGTAGAGTAGCGGCCATGTTTGTCATTTTTTTCGCTATCGGAGAAGACATACCTAAACTCCGTTTCGCCGGAGGCATTCATCTTTGTAGGTAGCTCAGCTTAATTATGACAAGCGTTGGCGTCTCCGCTCTTGATCAAAATGTTCAAGCTGCCCACCCGAGCACGCGCTTGTTAGGCTATCATCTCGTGTTTAAAATAAACATTTAGGTTGACGCCGTCAACCAGACGGACTAATCATCAAACGGAAAATTAAATTGCTACCCTGAAAACCTATTATGCCCATAGTTCTTATTACTGGAGGCCATACCGGCATTGGATTCCAATGTGCGGAACGCCTAGCGTGTCATCACCGGAAAGATCTTATCCTGGCCGGACGAAGCATGGAACGAATGAAACCCGCCGCAGAAAAATTACGCAGTTACGGGGTCAAAGTTTGGACAATTCAGTTAGACACTTCATCTATGAGGTCGGTCAGGGTAGCCTCTGAGATCGTGCGGGACATCCTATCGGAGCATCTATGCGGAACACTTCAAGCGCTCATCTGCAACGCGGGTGTTTCTTCTAGCGGTCCTGTGTCGTACAGCGAGGACGGCTATGAGAAGACTTTCGCCACAAACTATCTCGGACACTTCTTGCTAACTGAGTTGTTATGTGACGCGATTGCTCCCAAGGGCCGCATCCTTTTAGTAGTCAGTGGAACCCACGATCCCGACACGATGGACGGCAAAATGGTAGGACGAGCCGCTGAACCGGATGCGTTCGCTCTAGCCCATGACGGCAAGGATGGCCAGAAACCGCTGGCTGGCGGCAGACATTACTCGACCTCCAAACTCTGTATGGTGATGATGGCTTATGAGTTGCACCGACGCCTGCGAAAATCGGAAAGCCATATTGCCTCCATAGCCTATGACCCGGGTGCAATTCCGGAAACAGGACTGATACGAAATCTCCCCCTGCCCCTTCAGGCATTTTTCAGACTCCCGCCCGTAAAATGGCTAGTTGCACACGCGGGTGTGACAACGGGGTCTCTCGAATTTTCCGGAAACAGACTTGCTGACATCGCCGTCGAAAAACAATATGCGGATGATTCCGGTAAATATCTTCAGTCAAGCAACGGACGATTGATCGAGGCGAGATCATCCCGCGTGTCTTATGATGGTGAAAAAGCGCAACAACTATGGGACCAGACAAAAACATTAGTAAAGCTGACCACCGAAGAAGAGCCGCAGTTGCTGAGTTAAGCACCCCACAAAGGTTGATCGATTCCGCGCGAGAACTTCTGGATACGGGGGGCGAGAACGCTGTGACCATGCGGGCGGTCGGGCATCTGTGCGGCCTATCTCACAATGCCTCGTATAAGCACTTCAAGAGCCGAAAAGCCTTGCTTGCAGCGGTAGCCGCCGAAGAGTTCTTCACATTGACCGAGCGACTGGATCATTTGCACGAGACTCAAACCAATCATCCTCTGGTGAAGCTGGAACAGGCACTCGATATCATTATTGAATACAGCGTCACATACCCGGACCGATATCACCTTCTTTTTGCGGCAGATATGACGACAGTCGAGATGACTGAGGATCTGGCGCGCGGTGCACGCATGGCGTTCGACTCCTTCTGTGCTATCGTCACGCAAACCCGGGAGAACAGTCAGCAAGGAGCTATCCCGGATGCCTCGCTCGCCGGCATTATGCTTGCAACGCTACAGGGGCTGAAAACCCAAGAGGACAACGGCAGAGTCAACATCGAGAAAGGCCAGTTGGGAGTTCGTGACGGAATGAAGCTACTGGTAAGTCTGATCATCGCCAAATCCTCGATTTCTTAAGGGCACATCCGGCAACCTCACCTCGTGAAAAATCGGCTATTGAAAATCAAATGATTACCAATGCCGCTTTGACGGAATCTGAAGTTGCTGGATGTTGGATGTGCCCTATAGTGCCATCATCTGCAGTAACTATAAAATACTTCAAATATTCCAGTCGCTAAGCACGAATCTGCCTCATTTGGGTAATAACTCACCTCGTTTCCCATACCGGAGTGTGCAATGGAGCCTGTACAAGCAGCGGGAATCGTACAGATCGCCTCAAATCCGTTGAAGCCAGTTGGTTTACATCGCCCTCGCCATTGACACCTCGATCTGTTTCGGGGATTTTATCCTCCGGATAAATGGAGGGGTGTGCACATAAGCTGAAAAAGGAGTGCAATATGTCCCTGAAAATACCAAAGCGAACCTGGCTCACACTTCGTGAAGTTGGCATGCACTGGAAGGTCGATGATATCGAGGTCAGGCATTGGCTGAGTTCTGGATACCTAACTGCTCACGTCTGGCTTCCCGTCATGAGCGTCATAGAGCGAAATAAAACAAACCGACAAACAGAATCAGTAAGAATGCACCATTGGGAGGGATACACTGAGCTTTCCAAAGAGCATTGTCATCGACTCTTTCGTATGGGCACCATTCGACTTCGGGAATTTCATGATACCTACAATAATTTGAATTACATCCTACCGGATTCCGCTGACGACATTGCAGTCATGCCAGATGACCTCATGATATTGGAACGAGATCGGCTTAAATTTGAGCAAGCACTTTCCGGAAGTATCAATTCTAATAGGAACCTACAGCTGATTACAGATAAAATAGCTCATAATTCAACTTTTACACCCAGCTTCCGTTCAATTCATTTAGAAGGAAAACAATATCATTTCGGTTCAATGCAGGCAAAAGCACTAGAAATTCTTTATCAAGCAGGTAAAGACAATCATCCGTGGTGCAACGGCAAACAATTATTAGCAGAAGTTGGATCACAGAGCTATACACTATCCAATCTCTTCAAACGAAAGCCAATTTGGCGCAAGCTGATCCAATCAAACAAAAGAGGATTTTACAGATTACGCAATGCTATATCCGAAGATACATTTCACAACACATCAATCATTTAACCACCCGAGCATCATCTATAATATACATGAAACCATTAGACTCATCATCATTTTTATCACTTCCCATAAGATGAAAAACACCTTCGATTGTAAGCGTATCACTATCCCATTTTAACGGTTTTGCATTTTTCGGAAACCTCACCAGGACAACACCATTTTCTTCTGGAGGATTACAGAAAAAACAACCAACCGCACCCTCTGTAAGCATCAATTTAATCATATGATTCGGATCATCATATGGAGACACAAAACCAGTTATTTTAACTTTTTTCCCTGCCAGTTCATTAATCGATCGGGGGTAAATTGGTGGTCTTCCGTCAGGATGTGAACCGAGACCCAAGAGTTTAAAAGTAACAATTTTCACGCTACCATCATTGGCTTTCGCAGACACATTAGACAACAATAGGGGCAAACAACCCATAATATAGGTAATTTTCATCATCTTCATAACACGGATTATAAAAGTATTTTTCAAGTCAAATATTCAATAAATAATTTATACAATTTTAAGATTTTGACAAATCATCAGTAGGCTCTCTTCTATAGGCGAGGATAGCAGGCAGAAGGCCAGCAATGATCCCACCAACAGCAATGATAGAGAGTGAGTAAAGTTCAGATCGATCCAATTCATAAGGGTGGATGGAAACTCCCCATAAATTTCGTAAGGATTGATTCGCGGCATAAAGACCACCGTGCCCTAATAGCATACCAAAGCCGATGCCAAGCACGGTAAGAATAAGTGCTTCCGTTAAAACCAGTGCCAGAATTTCTCTCCGATGAGCTCCTAATGCTCTCATAATCGCGAGATCGGCTCGGCGCCTCTCCGCAGCTTGATAGAAGGTGGCTACGATTGTGAGTGCCGATACCAAAACCACTAAGCAGGCGATACCAAGGAGCGCGTTCTGAACTGGTTCGAGAATCCGGACAAAGAGCCTATGCAATTCATTTACTGGAATCGCCGCCATGGATTCAGTTCGCTTTTGAATTTCTTGCGTCATCCATAGTCTCATTCCAACGGCTTTAAGTCTCAATAGAACAGCAGTAACTTCACGATTTTCACTGAGGCCTTTTACAGGATCAATACCAGCAAGCTTGGCATGTATCTCAGCTTCTTTTTCATGGATTCTCCAGACAGAGGACAGACTAACATAGATTCCTCGATCTGTAGACATTCCACTAGAATTCAGAATCCCTACAACTCGATAAGGAAAGTCAGTGTGTTGGGAAGATCCTGCAGTCGAAACCAATCCATGGGTCCCGACAAATGAATCACCGATTTTAAGCCCGCTCTGGCGTGCGACATCAGCACCTATGACTGCCTCAAGATCTTGTTGAAATGAACGTCCTTCTCGGAAAGAGAATAGTTTTTTATTAATGTCGCCACGATCGGTTAAATCGAATAAGCTTGGTTCTGTGCCGATAATTCTGAATCCATGATAATTATCCCCCAATCCCACCGGAATAGCCATTGAAATCCGGCGGTCTTTTTTCAACGCTAGGTACCTCGAATAAGGGATATTTCCTGTAGGAATATCAAGTTGATAGATGCTACTGAGGACAAGTTGTAAAGGACTACCTTTAGCACCAACGACCAAGTCATACTGACCACTTTCTTTTGAAAAACTCGTCTCACTCTGACGGCGCAAAGTTAATACGGATGAAATCAAGGCAACTCCCAGAGTGATTCCAGCAAGAGTCAAAATCGTAACCAATCGCCGACTCCAGAGGTATCGCCAAGCCATTTTCCACAAGCTCACGCGGCTACCTCCTTCCGAGTATGAACTAAGCCACGGCAATCGAACTGCCTGGGCAGCTTCGTGGCGAGCATGGAATCATGTGTTACAAAGAGAAGTGCGCAGTTTTCTTCATGGCATACTGAGCGGATCAAATCAAATACCACGGACGCAGTATCAGGGTCTAAAGCAGCGGTAGGCTCATCAGCAAGTAGAAGTTGTGGCCGGTTTGATAAGGCCCTTGCAATTGCAACTCGCTGACGCTCACCCATCGAAAGCTGATCCGGACGGGAGTTTATGCGGTCTTTCAAGCCAACTTTTTCCAGCAACTGATATGCTCTTTCCGATCGTTCTGTGACTGCGGGCCTTGAGCCAAAACGGAGTCCAATCGCAACATTTTCAAGTGCAGTGAAAGGTCCCAACAAACTGAACCCTTGAAATACGAAACCTATTTCCCGGCCTCGAAAAGCATCCATTCGTGCTGTACTAAGCTCATCGATCCTTCGGCCCGCGACATGGATTTCACCTGCATCAGGCCGCTTTAAACCTGAAACGAGATTTAACAAAGTGGATTTGCCACAGCCGCTTGGTCCAGTTAAGGCAACTTGCTCACGCGCTTTCAGTTGAAATTCTGGGAGGCGAAACTCTACAACTTCCTGTCCTGAATGTCCTAAAATCAAACCACAATCTCGGATTTCAACCGTATTAATACTGTTGTTCATCGCGAAATGATTTTGTTGGCATCGCCATGATTTTGTTGCGGCTTTGCTTCGTGTACATGTGGCATCCCAGCCGCTTCCATTAACTGTTCAACAATCGGATGAATACCAGCCAAGAGGTCCATCACTTCTTCGCCATCCTGAGTAGCAGGATGGTCCAAGAGATCCGTTAAACTCTTAAGATCAGACTGAAGTGTTTTTATTTTATGAGGATCTTTAGCGTTTGCAGGAATCTTGTCTTTTTCCACAGCCTCTGAAGCTAATTTGGCTGTAGTTGCTATATTTCGTAATGCTTTAATATCTTTAATCTCGCTTAAAGCTTCACACTTCTCTGCGACTTCATCCAATTTTCTGAGATTCGGCCATTTTACGACCTCTTCAGAGAAGCCAATAGACGCTAAACAGAAAAAGACGACCACTGCCAAAGGTAGATGCATTTTTTTTGAATTCATTAGACTACTTTCTGAGGTTCATTTTTTAGACTAAGTGCGTTTCGCAACTGGACTCAGCAGACATTAACGCACATTTTTTGCAAGTGGTAATTTTATACTCATGCAAATCATCGAATTGTATTCGGTAATGCTGATGCATTTTTTTTGCAGTTGCATTATTTTTGCTTTCGTGGATATTTCGCCGCCGATCAAACGACACATAACTGTATGATTTTCAGGGAAAAATATTCGTCACAGCGCACCTCATACTCTAGCGGACAAATAGGTTCATAAAGAAATCGATCCGCGAATATGAGTGAGCTGAATGTTCCAAGTCTGGTTCTCGCAGGCTTCGAGTCCTCCGGGAAGTCTTCCTTGTTCCGCGGCCTTACGCGCGAAGCTTCCGGTGAGGAGGCGAATTTCCGTGGCTCAACCGTCCGTTGCAGGAGTTGTTTTTCCCACGACTGCCGCTGTGATGTGGTGGATACTCCCGGCTTACGACTTGAAGGAGATCCTCTCACCACTCGCCTTGCCATGGATCGGATCAGCAGCACTGATACGATACTTCTCGTAGTTCGTGGAACTGATCTGCAACATGAGCTGGGTGAGCTGCTCAAGCAAATCAAACTGGCAGGCAAACGGATCGCCATTGCCGTTACGTTCTCCGATAAAAATCCGACCGAGGTTCAGAGACTTGCCGCGCATTATCAGTCCTCTCTTGCTGTTCCCGTGGTGACGCTCGACGCACGGGAGCTTAGCCCCGAAAACCGCACCGACCTTCTCAGGGCGATCGCCCGCGCCTGCAAACCCGGCACCACCAAACCACCTTTGCCGGTTCCGGGCTGGGGGCTGTTGCCGAACGCGTCTTGGTTCGAACGCCCGATCATCGGGCCATTGATTTCCATCCTGCTGTTAGGGGCCTTGTGGGCGCTACCGGTGATCGCCGCCTTCCGCTTGGCGGATGCGGTTCAGCCAATGATCGACAGATCCGTGATCCAATCGCTGACGAGTTGGCTAGGTGAATTATTGCCACCATTTCTTGCTGCTATTTTCTGCGGCCAATACGGTCTGATCACACTCGGGTGGTATTCGTTTTTATGGGCGTTCCCTGTGGTCTTGTTTCTCTCGATCTCAACTGCTTTGGTCGAACAATCCGGACTCCAGGACCGCATGATTCGCAGCTTGGATCCGTTGCTAAGGGCATTTGGATTGGGAGGTCGGGACTTGATGCCTGTTCTAACTGGTTATGGTTGCAATGTAGTCGCCGTGCAGCAAAGCCGTGCCTGCTCACGCTGCACCCGCCGATCGTGCGTTTCCATGATCACCTTCGGCAGTGCCTGCAGTTACCAAATCGGCGCAACCTTGTCCGTTCTCGGCGCAAGTGGCCACGGATTACTATTTGCACCGTACCTTGCTCTGCTGTTTGTGGTCAGCTTGATCCATACCCGAATCTGGAATGGCTCCGCCACCAATCGGGTGCTATTGCCATCACGTGAAAGATCCTTCCTCCAGTGGCCGAAACCTCTGGCGATTTGGTGGAAGATCAAATCCTCTCTGCTCCAGTTTCTATTCCAGGCGATGCCAATTTTCCTGCTGATCTGCATCGTCGGTGCCGTGCTCGAACAAATCGGCCTACTTACAACACTGGCAACCCTTCTTTCTCCAGCATTGTCCATTTTCCATCTCCCCGGATGGACCGCACCAGCCGTAGTGTTTTCGATTCTCCGCAAGGACGGTCTCCTCATCATCAATCAAGGAAACGGCTCCATGGCTGCCACCTTGAGCACCGGTCAGGCATTCACCCTGGTCTGGCTGGCGGGAACTCTCACCGCTTGCCTTGTGACCCTTTGGACAGTCCGCAATGAACTCGGCTGGTCGGTTGCGGCAAAGCTTGCAGGTCGACAAGCGCTCACCTCCGTCATCGTCGCAATCATACTCGGCCTCATTATTCCATGAATCCAATCCAATCATCCTCCGAAACCCATTTCGATGTGCTGATAATCGGCGCAGGTCCCGCAGGACTTGGAGTCGCAGTTGCCCTCCAAGCTTGTGGAGTGAAAAAAATGGCGATCCTGGAAGCCAAAACCATCGGTGCGTCCTTCGGTCACTGGCCTAAACAAATGCGCCTGATCACACCGTCGTTTTACTCAAATCCATTCAAGCACCTGGATTTGAACGCCATTACACCAGACACCTCTCCGGCTGATTTTCTGCGTTCTGAACACCCGACAGGAGCAGAATATGCGACCTATCTGCGTGCGGTTGCCAGCCATCATCAGATCGATGTGAGATGCAATATTCGCGTCGAAGAAATCCGCAAAGACGCTTCCGAGCCAAATAGCTCCGACTCGTGCTTTGAATTGGAAACCAGTTCCGGCCGCTTCACATCACGTTTTGTTGTTTGGGCTGCGGGTGAATATTTCTATCCACTCGAAAACAACATTGATGGAGCTGAACACTGTATCCACAACACCAAGGTCACGGACTGGAATCAGCTATCCGGCAATGAATTTGCAGTGATTGGTGGATATGAAAGCGGAATCGATGCTGCTATTCATCTGCTGCGTGCGGGGAAAACCGTTCACCTATTCTCACGTGGCGAGCCATGGGGAGATTCTTCCACCGATCCGAGCGCAGCCCTGAGTCCTTACACCAGGGATCGTTTGAGAGAAACCCTCCCCGGCCGCGAAAGCCGCCTCCACCTTTACCGCAATGCCGACATCTCGCGCGTGCTATCGACCGGTGGTAAATGGGTCTTGTTCGACCGCGACGAAATTCCTTTCACCATCTCCACCCAACCGATTCTGGCAACAGGTTTCCTCGGCAGCCTGATGCAGGTCATCGAACATTTCGAAATTCAAAAAGGCCGAGTCGTATTCACGGAGGAGGCGGATGAAAGCACCATCACACCGAATCTGTTTTACAGCGGACCGCTGCTGCAGCACCGGGAAGCAAAATTCTGCTTCATCTATAAATTCCGCGCGAGGTTTGGAGTGATCGCCCGAGAAATCGCAACTAGACTCAGTCTGGACGTTAAGGCACTGGAGCCATTTGCCGAAATGGGCATGCTTCAGGAGGACCTGGAATGCTGCACCAACTGCGAGTGTGCTATCCCCAGCGCAGCTGAACCTCAGGATGCGAGGGCCCGTGCCTACTCCAAGGCTGCGGCCGAACGCACAGCTCCCTCTCAGCCCACAGGCACTCGCAGCTAACCTTCAGCGATGGCGTGCGAATGAACTCAAGCCGAAATTATGCCCGATTGGCCAAGGATTTCTCAACCCAGCGTTTGGTTGGCCAAGACTATCCTGAAGGATTCAAGGGAGAAATTCTCATCCCCGCCAATACCCTTTGCTCGCTTCAATTTCTGGTCGCTGAAGTAGTCGAAGGCCCTT
The DNA here is from genome assembly GCF_016595435.1 of Luteolibacter pohnpeiensis. Classification (GTDB taxonomy): domain Bacteria; phylum Verrucomicrobiota; class Verrucomicrobiia; order Verrucomicrobiales; family Akkermansiaceae; genus Luteolibacter; species Luteolibacter pohnpeiensis. The sequence continues at coordinate 14,571 of NZ_JAENIJ010000027.1, read as the reverse complement.
TGGATGGGCTGAGATTTGACATTAGGGGTTCCGATTGGAAACGGAGCGATCCCCTCTAACGACACTTGTTTGGTCTTGGTGCATCAAAATTTTTAATGCAATTTATTTGCGTTTGCTGATCGCGCAGGTTTTACTCCTTCCGTGAGCAACTCAGAGAATACTGGAATTTATCGTGATCGATTGAGCGTTGAGCAAGTGGAGGAAAGCGATCAGTTTGCTCCTAGGTTTGATAGCAATGGATTGATTCCTTGCATCACCCTCGATTCGAACACACGGCAAGTGTTGATGTTTGCCATGATGAACCGGGAAGCATTGCAGCTGACCATTGAGACCGGCCTTGCTCATTATTGGTCGCGTTCCCGCGGCAAGCTTTGGAAAAAGGGTGAGACTTCAGGAATGGTACAACAGGTGAAACGCATGCTGATCGATGATGATCAGGATTGCGTGGTAATCGAAGTAGGACTCACTCCTCCGGTTGGTGGTGGCCAGGAGGCATCCTGTCACGTCGGTTACCGGAGCTGTTTCTATCGCGAGGTTCCGATAGGTCGAAAGTCAGAAAAACCCATCCAGCTGACCTTTATTGAGACCGGCAAAGCATTCGACCCCGTTGCAGTTTATGGTGACACCCCGAATCCGACTCGTCTTTGAGTGATGCTTCTTGAACCTTTGCCAGAACTGGTTTCCATGCGTCCCATGGTGCTGATCTCAGGATTTCTGGGAGCTGGGAAAACCACCTTCCTGCGTGATCTGTTGCAGCAACTCGTGCCGCATCAACTTACCGCAGACGTTATTCTCAACGATTACGAGAATGCCAACCTCGATGCTGAAACCTTGCAGGAAAAAGCAGCTACCATTGCCCCACTTGCTTCCAGCTGCGCTTGCTGCAGTGGCTTGAAAGATTTGGTAGATCTCGCTGTCGCAGCTCAAACAACACGCAGTGATGTTTTGTTGGTGGAGCTCAATGGCACTGCGGACCCCATTCCGCTGTTAGAATCATTCACATTGCTCGAGCGAAAACTCCGGTTCCGCCCGCGCTGGCAAATCGGCGTCATTGATGCCAGGCATTTCGGCAACCGTGGCTATTACGATGAACTCGAAGTCCAGCAGCTGCAAACCGCGAGCCATTTTCTGCTGAGCCACCTGGATTCTGTGCCGAAGTCCAAACGGAAGGAATTATTTACCCAGATTCAAAAATTGAATCCCTACGCATCAAGGACCATCGCAAGTCGCTTGGCGGCAAATTTAGCAGGAGTCATCGCCACCTCGTCACCCGTTGTCGTTAGCAAAACTGAAGAACATCCCTCCGCTCACGCTCATCACCAACACGGACATCATCTTTCGCACACATTCACTGGCTGTCAGATTCTCCTCCCTCCTCGCCTCAGACTAAAACAGGTTACTTCCTGGTTGGCGTCATTGCCCGAATCCGTCATCAGGGCAAAAGCGCTCGTCACCCTTATCGAGGAACCTGGATGTCGCAAATTGTTCGAACGGGTCGGACTCGATACCATGCCGAAACCTCTCGAAGTCCCCATCAGCGACCGGGTTCCGACATCCGCGATCTGCATCGGCCCTCAACTTGATCCCAATGAATTGCTTGAACACGCCAGGCAGCATTTTGGCCCAAGCGTGAAAATTCCCGAAGATGAGTAACACTCTAACGATTTCTAACAAAATACCATTGGTAATTGTCACCGGCTTCCTAGGTGCCGGAAAGACGACGTTCCTCCGCGAATTGTTACCCCTGTTGTCGGATTGCGCTCGCCGCCCTTATGTCATTCTAAACGATTTCTTGAACGCTGAAATCGACTCAGCTACCTTGAAGGGAGTCGTCGACGAAGTGCATGCCATCTCTGCTGGATGCGTCTGTTGCGAATCAAGCGACGCGCTGAACCGGACACTGCATGCAATCAGAAATGAGCCACCACCAATAGTTTTCATAGAGGCAAATGGAACGACCGATCCCTATCCGCTGATCGAGCTCGTCACCTTGCTGCCTCGACATTTCCAACGCTTCGGTCCGGTCTTACAAGTCAACATAATCAATGAAAAACGCTGGCAAAAACGGCTGCTACCTTGGGATCGGAGTTTGGAGCGCGCACAGGCAGCAACAGCAAGCCATATCCTGACGAACCGAAGCTCTGCTGCTTCCTTAAAGCAACAACTACGACTCAGAACCGACTTATCAAAAATTAATCCGCATGCAGAAAGAGTTCTGTCTATTCCCGACTTCGCAAAAGTGATCCGGGCTTTGTCGCAAAGCGCGATTCCCCAGCCAGAGCTGAATTTGTCAGCACCAATCGGGCACGCTCATCACCACGTCGCCACGCGAATTGAACTCCCAGCACTTCGCGAAGAAGATCTCATCCGTTGGCTAGTCTCATTCCCAGCTCACATACTCAGGATTAAAGGCGCTGTAAGACTCATCAACAGTGAACATGAAGCCTGTTTTTTTCAGCGTACGGACGATGAGCTTGAACGCCCGACCATTCTCAAAGGGAAAATGCCTGAAACCACCTTACCCTGTGCGGTTTTCATCGGTATCAAACTCGATTCTCAAGCGATTCAGCAATCCTTGAAAGAGCTTCTTGCGGCTCCGCCTCCAAGTGCAGGGGAAGTCAACTTCACGCCGACCCGACTCCCCGCCTTGCTTTCTCACCATAAGCAGAAAATTTCTGAATAAGAATCTGATCATCGATCAAACCACTACCAGCATTGACGTTCATGAGATTTCTCTGAAACCGCACTGTTATATTTATACAGAATTCAGGCAGTTTCAAAATCTATCAGAAACCTTCGTCGACCAATTTGACCTTTAATGCCTACATTTCAAAATCTCATCGACGATCAATGCCTCGAAGCGCGTGACACCATTTTGGCAATGGCCGAAATTTTCGACCAATGGGATGCTGCCAGAGTAAACGGAAAGATCACTGATGAACAGGAAAGCCAGTTGAGAGCCATTCGCCAGGCAATGGCCTATCTCGCGTTCGGAGACAATTCCACTCCAAGAACCGAGGTACTGTTAAAATTATTAGACGAAGCTTGATCCCCAACTTCATGTCTCAAACTCTTATCATCTAACAAACCTGTCCCATGCAACTCAGCCTTTATGACACCATGTCGCGCAAACTATGCCCGATCCTGCCATCGGACGGCACGACACTTCGGTTTTATTGCTGCGGTCCCACGGTTTATGGTCCTGCCCATATCGGCAATTTTCGGACCTTCGTCATGCAGGATCTTTTTCGTCGTGTTGTCGAGATGACAGGCACCCCTACCCGACATGTGCGCAATCTAACTGATGTCGATGACAAGACGATTCTCCGATCCCAAGCGGAAAACCAGACACTAGCCACTTTCACCCGACAGTGGACCGGGCGCTTCCACCGTGACTGTGCCGAATTGAATTTACTTCCACCTCACATCGAACCATCAGCTGTCGCCCACATTCCAGATCAGATCGCACTCATCGAAAAGCTACTTTCGAAAGGTCATGCTTATGTTGCGAATGACAAATCGGTTTATTTCAACACCGCATCATTCCCACAATACGGTGCTCTATCCCGACTGAACGAAAGGTCGATCACCACTGGATCTGGTAGACTGTCACAAGATGAATACGAACGGGAATCTGCCGCCGACTTCGCGTTATGGAAATCTTATCGGCCCGATGACGGAGAAAATTCCTGGCATTCCCCCTGGGGACAGGGCCGCCCGGGCTGGCACATCGAGTGCAGCGCGATGTCGATGAAGCATCTTGGCGAAAGCTTCGATCTCCACTCAGGTGGTGTCGATCTCATCTTTCCACATCATGAAAATGAAATCGCTCAAAGTGAAGCCGCCACTGGCAAGCCTTTCGTTCAACACTGGTTTCATATCGCCCATTTACTGGTGGACGGACGTAAAATGAGTAAATCGCTGGGTAATCTTCACACATTGGCAGATCTGCGGAATCGAGGATATTCCGCCAATGAACTGCGTTATGTCCTGATGTCCGGGACTTATCGCCAGCCATTGAACTTCACTTTTGCTTCACTAGCCGCAGCACGGAAAGCCATCTCACGTCTCGGTCTCCTCCATCAGCGTCTTGGCGGAGACCCTGGCTACCTGCTTCCCGCACCCGAGGGCTTCGGTGTGTTTCTACCAGTCGTCGAAGCCCTATGTGATGACCTCAACAGTGCCGAAGCACTGGGGCGACTATTTACCATCACTCGAAAAATCACGGCTGATCTCGATGCCGACCGCTGCAGTCAAGCACAGTGTGAGCAATATCAGCATGGCTTCGCTTTGGTTCTCCATCTGTTCGGAATCATACTTTCTCCGAACCACGAGGGAGAAGCCCCGCCATGGGTTCACGCACTAGCTGCCGAACGGCTTCACGCGCGAAGACACAAAGATTGGCACAATGCCGACTTGTTGCGTGTACAACTTGCGAACTCCGGCTGGCAGGTCAGTGATTCCACCGATTCCTATACGCTCTATCCACTCTAATCAGAACTGCCCAGTCTCACTGATTGATACAGCACCACAACCAGTCTATACTTCATTTTTAATTAAATACATATTTTGATTTACATCACCATATTGCCAAGCTTCTCAAAATTTTATTCACTCACACAATTTAATAAAAATCATAAATAACGCACATATTGATATACATCTTAAAATATCCAAAATGCCATAGTATTAATACTAAAATCAAATCAGTTCATGATGCATCTAAAACCAACTTTGACACATGGCTATCCCCAGGCTCAACATGATCTAGGGGCCGGATCACTCTAACATCCTGTAGCTGTAAGGCACGCCAAAGTGCCCCAAGATCAGCCCCAAGAATCTGGATGGACCAAGCGTCCATTTTTAGGAGAATCTTATCCTCTTTGAAATCCCCTTCGTGAAATGCACTCCATGGCAGCATCTTTTCCTGATCGGGTAAGACCAAGGTCAATGTTGGAGAGCCGGGTTCTATATCATAACATTCAAAAGTACTATCGTTCATGACGTTTTCGATTCAATTCGCTGATTTGACGAAGGATTATTCCCCGAGGCTGTCCCTGTAACGCTCTTGTCACTGCCATCCCTCGTCGCAGTCTTCTAGCTGCTTCTATCCGATTTACCTTCGCTCGTTTCTTTGTGACTTTAGGTTCTGATGATTTCATTGCAGATCCAACTTTCGGAGGCATCTGCTTTATGAGCGATTCCTGTTGCGGTACTGGTTGCATGATGATCTCAGTTGAACGCTTCGTCACTTCGACAATCCGATCAAGCTGTTTTAGATTGACGTCGCCAAGGCGTTCTCGCTGCAAAGCATGGACATTGCTACGATTAGAAGTCTCCATTTTTGCCGAGCGCCAATCACGAATGAATGACTGCTCTAGTTTTGAATTCGGACTTGCACCAAACTTCGCGGTGTATTCCTTCCGGAACCGCTTCGTAGCAGAGGAATGCCCTTCCTTGATGAATTGTTCGATCCTCTTTTTGTCGGGAGCTTGACCAAAAACGTCCGTATATCGGTGTTCGAATGCCCGCCGTTGAACTGACCGTTGGCTAAGCAGAGCCTCCATTTCCTGAGGAATGCCTTTCAAGCGAAATGCCTCGCCAACACGTTCGGTTTCATAGCCAAGTTGCTGACATGCATGTTCGAGTTCACGATAAAATGCTCTACGGACTGCTCCACCAGCCTGTTCGGCCATTTGCTTTGGCTGCAGCGCAAGCCATCGACTATTAGATTCATCCCATGTCAAATTCGCGAATACCAAATGCGTGTGGAGCTGGGGATCAAGCATGCGGCTTGTATCATGCCGAAAGGCTGCGGCCACTGCATTCCCAGTGACTTTTAACTCCTCGGATTGATAAGACGAACCTGTTCTGACCCGGATGGCAGCAAACCCCTCAAGGCGCTCGAATGTGTTCCTTACGCAGTGGTCAAATGCTTTCAACAGCCTGTCATCGCCGCCTGTCATGGCGGCAATACTCACGGACTTGGGAGCTGAAACCACAAAATCATGGTAAGCAACCTTTGCCCTGCGTGGACGTAATTTCTGTCCAGTTTGGGGGTGACGGTTGGACCGCAAAGCTTCGAAGTCCGCTTGCCTTACTGGTTGCCCCTCGATCCCTAATTGTTCAGCGGCCTTACCTAACCAGTGACCGACCACTTCTTCTCCCTCTGAATAATAGTCATTCATCGAGAGATGCTGGCTCATGTATCCTCCCCCTCCCCGTATTTGAGTGACGGTGATCATATCTTTTTGAGATCAATCGGGTTCTGATCGTCGTAATGAAACCGCTTCTGAATGCGGTGGGACTTCGCCGGTGAAGTCCTGTGAATTTGTGTAACCACTGCGCCATCACCCGAATCATCGACCTTCTCGAACAACGGGCGTTTTGTACACTTCGCAATCCTTCGTCTGACACAATACTGCCTGACGGCTTCCCTGCTGACTTCGAGTTTTTTGTGGCTGGCGAGCCAGTTAGCGATGTTCCGGCACGGCCAACCCGCTGAGCGCATCGCTATGATTTCTGAGCGCCAAGGCTCAAGACGGCTTTGGTTCAGGGGCAGATAGGGTTCAAAGTTGGAGGTCATCACCCTCTGATACGCCAAACCCGCCTTGCCGGACCGTTGTTTTTTAACTTGGCAAATACTTGCATTCGGCTTGGCCTACCCTTGTTTTCGGCTTGCCGGATACTTGGCACGACCTTGGCAACTTGGCTTTTTCCTAAGCGCGCAGCGCTTAGGGTATTGTGTCTTGGCTTCTTGGCTTCTTGGCTTAGCTTTTTGGAACCTTGCTTGGCCTTTCTTCACCGCTCCCAAGCGCCACTTCTCTTGGCACAGACAACGGCTTAGCAATTGTGAAAGCAGGAACCAGCTAGATACAAAAACCTATTCTAGAGTTATGAGGCTCGCCTGCGCGACCGATATCCCAGTGATCATAAATTTCTTTTTGCAAATTATTTGCATTTGTGACTCATTCCTGATGTATTTGCGCAGGCGTAATCCTTAAAATTCCAGTTTATGCGCACCCAAATGCGATGAACTGGTCGATATCGGGTTACAGCCTGATTTTTAGCCATGATCGCATCAATAAATTCGAGACAACTGTTGGACACTTGGATCCACGGAATCAATCAAGGTGAGACTGAGAAAGTTTTGGAGCTTTACTCCGCTGACGCCGTCCTACTTCCCACCTTCTCATCTCGAACAATCGCTAACGAAGAAGGCCGCCGCCGATATTTCGAACGCTTGGCAAGCCGGGACGAACTTAGCGTCAGCCTCCACGAAAAAACCGTTCGCAGCCAAACCGTTGGCTCGATGGATGTGATCAGCGGAATCTATTGCTTCCGGTTTGCGATCGATGGCGAAATCCTTAGCTTTGAAGCTAGGTTCACATTTGCCATGGATCTCACGCAGGGCAGTCCGATCGTCCATCATCATTCCTCTCAAGTTCCACGTCAGCTTTCGTGATCATGCTCGAACCGCAAGAGGTCGTAGACACCTATTTCCTGGAGGCTCGGTACATGGCGCTGGAATTAGCTGCATGGTTCGATCGCTACGACTCAGCAGTCCAGCGATCAGGCGTGCCCGCACCGGATGACAAAAAACTGCGGGTGCTGCGCCAAGCATTGCAGCAACTGGCATCGCCGGAATTCGGCTCCGAAAGAACCGAGATGCTGTTGGAATTATTCGCCGCTACCTGACCTCAGCATCGCATGCAAATCATTCAGCCGCATTATCACGCCATTGCCCGTACTGCCCAGGACTATGAACGCATGGCGATGTCCGGGGTCGTTGCCGTAGCTGAGCCTGCCTTCTGGGCCGGCTTTGACCGCAGGTATCCGGAAACCTTCATCGATTATTTCCGCCAGATTAGTGATTTCGAACCAACCCGCGCTGCCCACTATGGGATACGGCACTTCTCATGGGTAGCGGTGAATCCAAAGGAAGCTGAGAACAGGGAGCTGACGACCGAAGTCTTAAAGGTGATGCCGGAATTTTTCTCACGGCCCACTGTTCTGGGCATAGGTGAGACCGGTCTCCACCATTCAACACGGAATGAGTGCGACGCGCTGCAGGCACATGTCGAACTTGCCATGAAGCACCATCAACTGGTCCTCATTCACACGCCACATCTCGGTGACAAAATGCAAGGCACCAAACGCACTTTGGAAATTCTGGCAGGTCTCGATGTAGCCCCCTCCAAGATCTGGATTGATCACGTGGAAGAGCAAACGATCCGCCTTTGTCTGGATGCCGGTTACTGGGTCGGAATGACACTTTATCCTATCACCAAATGCAGCCCAAAGCGTGTTGTTGATTCACTGGAACGATACGGAACGGAGCGAATTTTAGTGAATTCATCCGCCGATTGGGGACCGAGTGATCCATTCACCTTGCAGGAATGCATTATGGAATTCCGCCGACGTGGTCACAGCCTTCAAGAAGCCATAGAGGTTTTCCACAATAACCCGTGCCGTTTTCTTGGTCAAAACCCGAAGTTCGACATTCAACCTCTCCAAGTTAGCGAACTCCGCACCTGAAATGCCCACCTATCAATACGAAACTATCCCAACCGAAGATTATCCGGAAGTCCGTGCTTTCGAACTCAAGCAAAGCATGAAAGAGGCGCCTCTGTCCTGCGATCCGAAAACCGGCCAGCCGGTCCGCCGGGTGATCAGCGGTGGCTTCCGTCCGATGGGGTTACGAGGTCGATCGTCGCCAACTGTCGCTGCACCTTCTTGCTCACACGATGGCGGCCCATGCTGTGGGTAAGAAATTCATCATCATTCACGAACTACCTGCCCCACTCCACGGATTCACCATTTCTCGATTTCATACATGTCACCGCTAGAAGAACTTCGCCACTCCACCGCTCATGTAATGGGCGCTGCCATCCTACGCTTGTTTCCAGACACCCTGCTCGACATCGGGCCACCCACTGCCAACGGATTTTATTACGACGTCACCGGATCGCACCGTTTCAGCCCTGAGGATTTCCCGGCCATTGAAGAAACGATGCGTGCCATTGTCGCGGAGGATCAGCAGTTCATCCGGAAGGAAATCGGACGTGAGCAAGCATTGGATTATTTCCAGAGCCGTGGCCAGGCTTTCAAAGTCGGCCGCCTTGCCGACATCCCCGAAGGAGAAACCATCACCTTCTTTCAAAACGGCGAGTTTACCGATCTTTGTGCAGGAACTCATTTGAAATCCACCGGCCAAATCGGTGCCTTCAAGCTGCAATCAATCGCCGGTTCATACCATCGGGGCGATGAGACTCAGCCGCAGCTCCAACGCATTTATGGAACGGCATTCTTCCACTCCTCAGAACTTGAGGATCACTTAATAAAGCTCGAACAAGCAGCCCTGCGGGACCATCGCAAGCTGGGTCAGCAGCTCAAGCTCTACCGCATCGACCCTACCATCGGCAGCGGACTTCCCCTGCTTCTACCAAAAGGAGCCATCATCCGCAACGAGTTGGAGAAACTGATAGCAGAGAAGCTTTTTGACTACGGCTATGACAGCGTCCATTCGCCACACATAGGGTCGATTGATCTCTACAAAACATCCGGCCACTATCCCTACTATGCAGATAGTATGTACGAACCGATTCACATCGATGACCGGCAGTTCCTGCTGAAGCCGATGAACTGTCCAATGCACATCCAGGCCTATACAGTGGAACCTCGAAGCTACCGCGACCTGCCACAGCGCTATGCGGAATTCGGCACCGTTTACCGGATGGAACAAAGTGGAGAATTGAGCGGACTGGTGCGTGTCCGTGGATTCACGCAGGATGACGGACATATTTTCTGCACCGCGGATCAGCTGAAGGACGAGTTCAAGAATTGTCTGAGTCTCGTTCAGGAAGTGATGGCCGTTTTTGATCTCAAAACCAAATGTCGTGTGTCCCTCCGCGATCCAGAGAACAGGAACAAATATGCCGGTGGGGATGAGCTCTGGAATCCGGCTGAACGTTGCATCATTGAAGTGGTGAAAGAGCTAGGACTCGAACACACCACCGGTCTAGGCGAAGCCGCATTCTACGGACCTAAGCTCGACTTCATGGCACTTGATGCCCTCGGCCGCTCATGGCAACTCGGGACAATCCAGGTCGACTTCAGCCTACCGGAACGATTCTCCCTTGAATACACCGGCAAGGACAACTGCCCCCACCGTCCAGTGATGATTCACCGCGCCGTCTTTGGTTCCATTGAACGTTTCATGGGACTTCTCATTGAGCATTTCGCTGGCGATTTTCCGTTATGGTTGGCTCCGGAACAAATCCGCATTCTTCCCATTAGCGATGGACAATCGGAGATGGCTGCCGAGCTACATTCACGATGTAAAAAACTACGGGTCAGAGCTGCAATCGATGGCAGCAAGGACCCAATCGGTGCAAAAATCCGCCGAGCTCAACTCGACAAGACTCCCCTCATGCTGATTCTTGGCAGACGCGAAGCCGAGGCAGGTTGTGTATCAGTTAGATCAAGGAGTCATGGCGATGAAGGGTTTATAGGCATCAACGATTTCTTCACTGCACTGCCCACACGGCTTGCCCGCTAGTCCGTTATGCCCGACGCACTATCACCCCCGTTCTTTGATGGCATGAATGTGACTTTAATCACCGGATTTCTGGGAGCTGGCAAAACGACTTTCCTCAGCCGCCTGATCCATGAACACGCCACCATACGAAAACTCGGATTCATTGAGATTCGGAAAGAGCAGTTTCAAAAAGATCCAGACATTCCAGCCAAAAGGCAGGGTCCATCGCATCATATCGGATCGAGTCTCGCCCGGTCCGTGTGGCCAAAAGAATATTCGCAGGTTCCAACAAAAGATCGTCGATCAGAGCTTGGTGGAGGTAATCCAGAATTTCATCGCCACACGACCGTAATGTCGGATTTTTGCCTTCGGCATGCTGCCGAAGCCAATCGATCACTAATTGGAAACTCAGGTCTTCAGGTTTCACCCCCATCCTCGCTGCGGACTGCAAGTGATCGGCCGCGATACGGTTAAGTCGTTTCACGACTCGCTTCGCCTCCTCTTTTGGGTTCTGGATCGGACTGGGTGAAGGTTCCACCACAGGCTGGGAAATATCTTGTATGGTGGGAAGTCCCGGCACACCGCCCAGCCAAAGCCCGCTTGCGAAAACCTTTCTTTTTCCCAAGACTGGCAAGGAACTATCGCTACTTTCAGCATCAGATGGCGTACTCACAAAGCGGTGTTAACTTCCCTCTGCATTTTATGCAAATCATTTGCAACTGCATTCATCTTTGATAAGGATGCTCATCGATTCGTCACATGCACACGTTTACCAATTACGAAGACTGGAAATTAGCAATTACCCAAAAATGCGGGCTCCACCTCACCGAAGCCTACTGCACCGAGCGGGCAGCAGCACTCCGGAATCTCAAAGATGAAAAAACACAGTCGTTTCTTACCACTTATGGCGAAGAGTATTACAAACAAGTAATTGCATGGTTTGAAAAGGCTCTTAACGAAGCCAAATCAAGTCAGAGCTGATTATCTATCTTGGTGCAGCTGAGGAGCGTATCAGCAAGTGCTGTTACACGGGACCACAGCATTGATAGACATCTAGTGCTTAAAAAATCTTCATTGAATCCCATTTCCGAGCATTGAACCACGGCGGCCTATCACAGGATCGCTCATGCCGTCTTTTCCTGTTTCCACGCGACCGGCGTAACGTCTGAGGAAGTGTGGGGCATCGTCGATGGTGATGCTGAAATCATACCAATTGAACTGTCCTGTGAGTTCAAGCCGCTGCAAAACCGATTGGTTGGGAGACAGAGTCTTGATGATGGGGGCGCTCCCATAGGCCAGATCCGTAATGATGACTCGAATTGATTTCGATCGCTGAAGGTTCTTCAGATCCACCACAAGTTGTCCGCCGGTATTCGTCTCGTAGGAAATGCCGATATCCATTCCTGGATCGGTCATGTCACCGCGGTATTCCCGATAAAATCCATTGGGCCCGTAGCTACGCAGGTGGTAGAGACCGTTTTCGAAGGCCGCTAGCGGCCAGGAATATTCAATTTTGTCACCGGCACTCACCGCAAATGACCACCTACGGCATGTCTCGTCGGTCGTCTCCGTATCTGAAGTCTCCGCGACCTCATCCCGATGATAAATGCCAGGTGCATAGACCTGAAATGGTGCACCTACACTCTTTTCTCCGAACACACGTTGTCCCGCTTCGAAGATGATTGAGAATTTCTCCTCATCACGGTTCAGGCGACCTTCGGCATCGAGTTCATAGGGCAAAGCACGTGATGGCCGACCACCTGGTTCCTGCTGCGGCAACAAGGGTGACTTCTGCGGGTTTTGGCGAATTTCCTGAATCTCATCCATCGTTAAACTTTTATAGCTGTCGGGTTGCCCTTTAAACTTCGAGCGGTGGATTTGGGAAACGAACGGGTCGCGCTTCACGGGTGAAGGATTCTCCCCTTTTTCCATGCCATTGGATTGAAAGGCTGAAGTTAGATCTCCGCAAATCGTCCGGCGCCAAGTGCTGATGTTTGTTTCTTTCAGCTTTGAAGAAGTTCTTTTCGCCAGAAACACCTCCAGAAATTGAAGCACTGAGGTGTGGTCGAAAACCTCGGAACAAACATACCCGCCGCGCGACCAAGGCGATGCAATCACCATCGGCACCCGATATCCGAGACCAATCGGATGGCCGGTTTCATCGAATTCCAAAGCGGTATCAATGCCATCCGACACCGCACCACTCCCCGGCTCGGCCGGATGCGGTGGAACGAATGGCGGAATGTGATCATAGTAGCCATCGTTTTCATCATATGTTAGAATGAAGATCGTCTTTTTCCAAACTTCGGGATCACCCGTCAGAATATCCAAGACTTCCGAAACATACCAAGCTCCATACCAAGGCGCACTCGGATGGTCTGAAAAGTTTTCCGGGGCGACCAACCACGAAACCGTAGGCAATTTGCCGGTCTTCACATCATGCCTGAATTGATGCAATACATCGCCAGCGGGCACTTTGACTTTACGGTTTGTATCACCATCTCGATATTCGAGAGTCACGATTTCACGCTGCAGCGGGTCACCCGTATTGGTCGTAAATGCATTTTGATGAAGGGCGCGTTCGCGAGCGGATAATTTTCCAAATGCTTCCGGTGAACATGCCTCAAGCTCTTCCTTAAGCTTGGCTAACTCAGCTCTTTTGGTGTCTTTATTTTGATCCACATCCAAGCTTTCAGTGCCGTCACCGACCTCTTCTAACTGACTGGTTAGATCGCCGATTTGATCCTTCAAAAAAGCAACATGAGCCGGAGCAAACTCAACGTGATACTGGGAAAAATACTCCATCGTATTGTCCCCGAAATTGCCAAGCCACGAGTCTTGCGTGTGAGTCAGCCCAGTTGGGAAATCGATCTCATTCTGATAGATTTTCCAAGGGATTCCAAGATCCTGCAGGCGCTCGGGAAACGTCGTCCAATCGGCATGGGAATCATGGTCGATTTGATCATTATCAAGTCGAACCTGAGCCTCGGGATCACGCGGATCGCGGTTCGTCCCCGTCCACAAGAAAAGTCGGTTGGGTGTGGTGCATGACTGAACCGAGGAGAAATGTTGATCACAGATCGTAAATGCATCTGCGAATGCATAATAAAACGGAACATCGTTGCGGTCATAGTAACCAAGGGTTAAGGGCAATTTCGAATATTCCTCATATTCAGATTGCTTCGCCTTCAGCCAGCAATCGTGCTTGCCATCGTTTCCCGCAGCAATTTGCGAGCTGCGGACATGGGGCAAGCAGCCCATCCAGGTCGCCTTCGTCTCATGAATCTTCAAACCAAAAGGAGCATACGTATCGCCATCGCTGTCGGTTTGCAGCCACACAGGATTGCCTCCAGGCAGGGTAACGGCGCGTGGATCCTCGTAGCCACGAACGCCACGTAGAGTTCCGAATGCATGATCAAACGACCGGTTCTCTTGCATCAAGATCACCACATGCTCGGCGTCCATGAAGGTGCTACCTTCTTCGGGTTCGATGTTCAGTGCCTTTAAGATGGCCGGAGGCATTGCAGACAAAGCTCCCAGGCCTCCGGATAACATGGCGGCACGCTGTAAAAAATCACGTCTTGAAAGCATCAGTTGAAGGCAGTGGATTGGAAGAAACCAGTATAACCGCGCCAATGATGAAATCTTTCAGTTCGAACAGAACATCAATCACTTTCGGATGACGTAAACTTCTAACCAACGGGGCTTTGCTGGAAAATTTCTATCATCTGACTGCATCGTAGAACTCCCCCATCAACTATTCGTCTGCCATGGATCAATCAGTTTAACACCAGAGGTGGCGAAATCCTTCGTATTCCGGGTCGCAATTGAAGCGTTTACGCTCTTGGCGATACCAGCGATCATCATATCAACGACATTTCCGCTAAGTTCCTTCTTATTGCGGCGCGCTGCGATCTCAGCAAAGATGTGAGCTGATTGTTCATCAAAAGAGAGAATGCGCCCTTCAAACCCCTGTGCGACAAATCCGGTGAAATGATCCGCCAATCGATCACGCCGCTTGCCGCGATCGA
>NZ_JAENIJ010000026.1 GCF_016595435.1 Luteolibacter pohnpeiensis | reverse complement strand
TCCACCACCCAGGTCCTGCAAACCAGCACGGACCTCATCAACTGGACCGACACCGAGATCCCCTCGGCCACCTCCGGAAATGTGGAAATAACTTCCGACGTCCCTTCGGTGGGATATGAAACCGTCACGATCCTCCTTTCGACAGAGGAAGTGGCTGCAGGCAAATGGTTCGGGCGTTTGTCTGCCACCCGCCAATAACCGGGGCGTCAGAAGAACAAGCAATGATGAGACGAGCCGGTGGGTTAAACCGCCGGCTCGTTTTTGTTTGGGACCAGGAGGGATGCTTTTGAGTTCACCCCTTAAGAGATCAGATCTGCGGCGATCGATCTAACGAGTCGTTCATTCAATGACGTGAGCTGTAGTCGGTAACTTGAAATGTTGCTGCTTACGGCCGCCAAGTGGCCGAGTTGTTCCTGTTGCTCTTGGATCAGGATCTGAGTCGTATCCGGACCATTTCGATGGATGAAGGAATTTTCTTAACCTAGCTTTGGGTTTTTCGTTCGGACCGGTTTCGTGAGATAAGATCCCCTGATGCCGACAAAAAAGGGGAAGGATTTTCATCCTTCCCCCCTTTTTTGAATTGAGACTTTGAGTGCCTTACTGGCTTGGCATCATTGAGTAGAGCGCCATTGTCATGCAATAGGCTTCGTCAGCGCGCATGGTCTTGCATTCGTGGCCTTCGCCCCACGAATCGGTGTAGTAGATTTCGTGAGTCTTTTCGTTATAGCCGATGATCAAGCGCATGTGGCCACCGTAAGTTTGCGGCAAACCTTTTTCAGGGAACATGCCGAGGTAGAGTGTCCAGCAAAGCGGGATACCTTGGTCAACATACTCTTTGATTTTGCTATTGAAGTGCTCGTAGCCGTTTTGGCCTGCCTTCATGGTGCGGAAAATGTCCTTATCCGCGTAATGCCAGAAATGCAGCGGGTTGATGTAGTAATCATCTGGATCAATCGGATACTCTTTGACCTCGTCGTCTGAGCTTTTGTTGTGAGCGCGGACGGCGCGGTTGTAACTCACGACGTCTTTATCCAACTGGCGCATATCGAATTCGATGAGTTTGATGGTGCGCAGGTGAATTTTGCCCGTGATGCGCTGGAAGGCTTTTTCCATGGCATCACCATTGGTGCCGTTCTCACCGGTATCGGCGATTTGAGCCATCTCGTGTTGATCGATATTGGCTCCGTAGTAGCGCGCTACGCGTTCGACCGTAGCCACCACGCAGTAACCTTTTTCGCCCTGGTCCACCATGGGAACGCCGTGGATGAAGGTGAATCCTTTATCATCCGTCGTGACGTTATTGGCAAAACTTTCACGGCGTCCCACGCCCCCTTTGTCCTTGGCGGCAGAAATCGAGGCAAAGCGCAGCCGAATGAACTCCGGGCGTTTTTCGGCACGATTTTCACTACCCTCGAGATAGACAGCGGAATCGCCGACGGTCCACAACCATCCCTTGATGGGGACTGCTCCATTTTCATTGATGGTCTCTCTTTTGCTACCGAGGCGACCGACTAAAAGGTCATTCCACATTTTCATCCGAGTGACATATTCCTTGGAGCCGATCTCGCCATCGTCGCCCCGATTGTAGAGCGAGATGGTGACATCAACCGGTTTGGAATCCTTGCCCCGGATGACCACTTCGCCGACGGGGTGTTCCAGCAAGGTGAAGGATTCCGGCTTGGCGCGCAGTCCATTTTTTGCGGAGGAGAGCCAGACGAAGCCTTCTTCGTCCGGCTTGTAGTCGATTCCTCTGTCCTTCATCCGTTTGATGATGGCAGCGGTTTCCTCATCAATCGGCTTATCGGGTCCTTTGACGTCCTCGAGTGATCGCTTCCAGAGCGCAACGGTGAAGACTTCCTTGTCGAGAGGGGGGAGGTCTTTTTTATCTTCCTTCGAATCTTCAGCAAACGTGAAGGCGTTGAGGCCAACAACGAACAATAAGGGGAGAAATACTCTCATCGGGGAGAAACCTAGATGGCCTCTTACCCTGTTTCAATCCATTAAATTGCAATTGGGCAATTAGTTGTTAGGAAATCGTCACAGGCAGAGGCGTCGGAATAAAATATCCAGTGGCAGCTGCATGCCGATGTAGAAATCTCCGAACTCTGCGTAGCGCGCGGAGACTTCATCGAAGCGCATTTCATAGACGATGGCCTTGATGTCGATGGTGTCCTTGGCGAGGAGGGTGACTCCCCATTCATGCTCATCAAGTCCGGTGGAGCCGGTGATCAACTGAAGGATGCGGCCTGAATAGGCGCGGCCGACCCGGGCGTGTCCAGCCATGAGCTGGCGTCGCTCCTCGAAGCTGAGCGAATACCAGTTGTCGTTGCCGGACCGGCGTTTTGACATGGGGTAGAAGCAAAGCACCGGCCAGTCTGGCAGCACCGGATAGAGGCGGTGCTTGAGGTAGTGGGCCATCCGGTCATCGAATTCTTTGAGGGAAGCCTCAAATTCAGGAGTGCCTTCCGTCATGCCTTTTTCACCGATCAGGGTGTCAGCGATGTATTGCTCGCGCGTGGTGGTGTATTCCGAACTTTCGGTTTGAGAGAGGTAGGAATACGCCGGACTGAGGATCTCCGGGCCGAGCGAAAGGGTAAGCTGCTTTTCGTATTGGTTGGCAACATGAAGGTCAGGAGTCAGAAGCATGAATCCGAGGTCTGCCTTGGGAGTGACGACGGAAAAGATCAGCAAGTGGGTATCCGGAGTTGCGCGGATTTCCTGAACCAGCTCGGTCAGGCGGGTTTTTGCCTGGCGTTTTTCCTCATCGCTGAACAAGGCCCACTGGGCTTGGTCCACATGATAATAAAGGTGCAGAACGTGCCAACCTTCGCGTGGCACGACAGGGGTGATTTCCGGATTCGGCATGGTAAGTCAGTCTTCTTGAAGCTGGGTAGAGATCGGGATCTCAAAAAGTTTGGAAAAGGCAGTTCCCGGGGCATTGACGGATGGACCCTGGTGGACCTCGACGAACCACGGTTCGATGTCGCCGGTCCGATATGCTGCGTGCATGTTCATTTCGTCAAATCCGGCGGTTGCGGGGATTTCAATCTCACCTTTGCCGGATACCTGGCGTGAGATGACATCGCCCACCGAGTTGCCATCGGAATCGCGGAACATCACACGAACGGCGCCGGATCCACCCTCGGTGCTGAGTTTGAGCACCGGGATGAGCAAGGTGCCGCGGCGCACGTTATCCGCATGGTCGCCGGATTCCACTGGCTTGCGCCAGAAAGTGTCCGCTTTGACTGCCGTGAAATGTTTGCCCTTGATCGGAAAATCATCAGCAGTGGTGATTTTAGGTGGTGCCGGAATTTTGCTGAGTGAGTTGGCGTAAAAAAAGATTCCGACTCCAAGGAGAAGCAGCACCAGGGCGGCGATGCTGATGAGTTCGGATTTTGCCAGGTTGATCTTGATCCGTGGCTTTTTGCGATTTTCACCACCGTTACGGGGAGCAGGGGGCTCTTCGGCAGCTGAGTTGCCGGTCTCGGTCGAGGAATCCGGGACCGCGGCTGTCGATTCCGCCTCAGAATCAGATGGTGGGACTGGAATTTCGATATCATCGGCATTCAGATCCCAATCGTCATCGTCGTCGATGCTGCCAAATGAGGAAAGGCTGGTATCGATCCTGGTGCCGCTGCGCTTCGGTTGGGCGGGGTCTGTAAGCCTTTGAATTGGGGCCTCTTCCGGGTCTGACACCACTGGCAGGGCGAAATCCTCCTCGTATTCTTCTTCATCGTCGATCGGCTTCAGTTGCGGGACCGGGCGTTCGGGAAGTTCTTCCTGCTTTTTCGAGGCTTTTGTAACCGGCTGCTTGGCAGGAATGTCGATTTTCGGCTTTTTGGGCGGCATTTCGACAGGAGAATCATCATCTCCGAAGTCCCAGAGATCCTGTTCGGTGGTGTCCTTCGCCAGATTATCCAGGTTCGCGCGATGGCGTGGTTTACTGGGCTTTCCTTCCGGAGATATGGGAGAATCAGGTGTCATGACAAGCGGCGAGGGTTGTTTAGAGAGGCGAGTCCGGCTTGGCGAGTGTGAAAGACGCCATGCTTTCCCTCGAAAAATCGAGTTGCAAGCTTGGCCCGGTGCATGCAACCAAGTGGCGAGAGATTACCCAATCCAGCATGGCAGACCGCGAAGACAAGAACATAGAAAACGTGCCCGGCAAATTTTACGTGGATAGCCAGTGCATTGATTGCGACCTGTGCCGCGAAACCGCTCCGGATAACTTCACGCGGGCGGACGACGAAGGTTACTCATTCGTTTTCAAACAACCAGCAAACGAAGAAGAGGAAGAACTCTGCCGCGAAGCGATGGAAGGCTGCCCGGTCGAAGCGATCGGCGAAGACGGCTGACCGAGCCGAAGCCTGCATCCATGAAAAAAAAGCCGTCCGTCAGCAGGCTGCGACAGGAAATTCTGCGCGAGTGGCGTGGCGGCGATGAAGCGGACGATTTGAATTCCGGGGTGCACCTGGCGGAGGAATTCGTCAGCGCGATCCTGAAAGCCGCTGGTGCCGAGGACGGCATTCATGAAGATGAAGTCCGCGCTGCCTGGAAAGAATTGGCTGGTGAATTCATTGCCAAGCACGCTGAGCCGGTCTCTGTGAAAGGTGGCCATTTGGTGCTACGCGTCACTCAGCCCGCCATGCGCTTCCATCTGGAGCAGATGAAGCCGCTGCTGCTCAAGCGCATTCAGGAACAACTCGGCAACAAGATCCGCTCGGTGAAATTTGGCCACGGCTGAAACCAGGCTGGTCTTGGCAGCAAGCGGATGGCAGGAATTTTCACACATGTTTCGCAACCTGATTTTCGATTGGTCCGGCACCTTGGTGGATGATTTGGGACCAGTGATCGATGCCACCAATGCGGTTTTGGTCCGCTACGGGCTGGATCCGATGGATCGTGAACAGTTCCGGCGCAAATTCCGGCTGCCATACCGGGAATTTTACGAGGAACTGCTTCCCGGGATCGCGTTGGAAGAACTTGAAGCCCATTTCCGCCCGGCGTTCGATGAATCGAAAGCTCCAGTTTGGGTGCTGCCGCATGCCCGGGAAAAACTCGACTGGTGCAAGCAGCTGGGCATTCGCACCTTCGTGCTGAGCTCGATGGATGCCACGGTGTTTGCTCGCCAACTCGAGCTTTTCGGCCTGACGGAGCACTTCGAAGCCACCTATGCGGGGGTGATCGATAAGCGGGAGCTGATCCATCAGATTTTGGAAACCCACCACCTCAATCCGACAGAAACTGCGTTTGTCGGTGACATGACTCACGATATTGAAACCGCCCGGCATGGTGGCATCTCTTCGATCGCCGTGCTGACCGGCTATCAAGATCCGGAGATTCTGGCTACGGTGAAGCCGGATCTAACCGTGCCGGATTTGAGCGTTTTGATGAAATTGATGGATCGCCGCTACCCGCCCAAACGGCCGATCATCACCGTGGGCGGCTTGGTCCATGATGGCGCTGGCCAGGTGCTGATGATCCAAACCCACAAGTGGGGCGATCGCTGGGGAATCCCTGGCGGAAAGGTCGAACACGGCGAACCGGCGGAACAGGCCTTGCGGCGGGAAATGCGCGAAGAAACGGGACTGGAAATTTCCGACATCCGCTTCGCCTTGGTCCAGGATTGCATCAACTCGCCGGAATTTCTCCGCCCCGAGCACTTTGTGTTGCTCAATTACACCGCTCTCGCGACATCGCGTGAGGTGGTGCTCAATGAGGAAGCTGAGCATTTCCGATGGCTGCCACTCGCGGATGCCTTTGACTTGGATTTGAATGAACCGACGCGCGTGCTGTTGCAGGATGTGGTCGACAACCAGCGCATCCCACTGTCATGAGAGATACCATCATCATTCGTCGGCTGCGGGTCAGCACCCATATCGGGGTGCCGGATGAGGAGCGGGCCCAGCCACAGACCCTTTGGATCACGCTTCGGCTGACACCCATTCATGGATTCGACGACCTCGCCGATGACATTACCCGAACGGTCGATTACCATGCCGTGGCAGTGGACATTGCTTCGCTTTCTGCGGCGAAACCACGTCGGCTGATCGAGTCACTGGCCGTCGAAATCGCGGATCACTTGTTGAACGCTTATCCGTTGGATAAAGTTTTTGTCGAAATCGAAAAACACATTCTTCCTGATACGGAATGTGTTGCAGTGAAATTGGTGCGGGAACGGGTCGCATCACAGTCTGAAACGCAAGATTCGGATTGAAGACTTCGCTGGATCAGCTCGACTCCGCAGCATGAAAGTTACCATCGTTGGTCCGGGAAAAGTGGGGATGATCCTCGCCTACACTCTTGTCATGAGAGGATCGGCACGGGAGATCGTGTTGATCGGAAACAATCGCCGCAAAGCAGAAGGCGAAGCGATGGATTTGATGCACGCGCAAGCGTTCATGAAAATTCCGGTCAAGGTCCGGGCCGGAGATTTGGAGGATGCGGCGAATAGTGAAGTGATCGCGATTTGTGCCTCGGTGCCGATGGCCCATGACTTTGGCGACCGCAACAGCCTCGCGGTTGGGAATGCAGAAATGATGAAACGCATTCTTCCGGTGCTTGCCCAATCTTCGCCAAATGCGAAACTGCTGATGGTTTCCAATCCGGTCGATGTGCTTTCGTATCAGGCCGAGAAACTCACCGGCTTCCCGCCTGAACGGGTGATGGGGACTGGCACTTTGGTCGACTCTATGCGGTTCCGTGAGCTGCTTTCCTCCGCAGTTTCCATCCACGCCGGCGATGTGCGTGCTTATATCTTTGGTGAACACGGAGAACATCAATTTGCTGCCATGAGTGTCGCCCAGGCAGGCGGTGAAAAATTGGATGATACTCCGGAGCGGCGCGCATTATGTGATGTCGCGAAAGCAGCGGGCATCGAGGTGTTTCGGAAAAAAGGCAACACATGCTATGCCATCGGCCAGTCTGCTTCCTATGTCATCGAATCCATCTTGTTAGATCAAAAACGGACGATTCCACTGAGCGTGGCGATTGATGGATACCTCGGCGTGAAAGATGTGTATTTGAGCATTCCGGTGGTGATCGGCAAAGCCGGAATTGAACGGAAACTACAACCGCAACTCAGTGAGCTGGAAATCGAACAATTCCATCTTGCTGCGAAAAGTGTGAGAAGTGTGATCGATTCCATCATGTGACGAAAACGGCACGCGAATCGAGCTGCCAGTTCGGAGGATTGTCGGTTTGGTCATCGCGGGATGAAAATCGACATCGTCACCGATACGTTTGCGCCGGATGTAAATGGAGTCGCCATGACTCTGGGACGCCTCACCGAAGGATTGCGGGCTCGCGGACATCGCGTGCATGTGATTCGCACGGGAGTCGGAATCGAGCCGCGACAAACCCTGGCGGCTTCTTTTCCTCTACCTGGCTATCAGGAAGTGCGGGTGGGATTGCCCGGTGCATTCAAATTGAGAAAGCGCTGGCTCAAGAAACGGCCGGACGCGGTGTATGTCGCCACGGAAAGTCCGCTTGGCAGATCTGCGGTGAAAACCGCCAAGGCATTATCCATCCCGGTGGCAACCGGTTTTCACACGAATTTCCAGGATTACATGGAGCAATATCGCCTCGGGCTGTTGCAGCCAGCGGCGATGGCATATCTCAAAAGATTTCATCGCGATGCCGATTGCACCTTGGCGCCAAGTCCGGAGCTGGTGGAGAAGTTGCGCGATGAAGGCTTGAACGAGGTGCACCTGTTAGGGCGCGGAGTGGACACGGAGTTGTTCAATCCTGCCAAGCGCTGCGAACAACTCCGCCAGCAATGGGGAGCACGGGTGGGAGTCCCGGTGGTGATGGTCGTAGGACGGGTTGCTGCGGAGAAAAATCTGGATTTGGCAATGAAGTGCTTTGAGCGCATGCGCCAAACGATTCCAGACTTATGCTGTGTGGTCGTCGGCGATGGGCCATTGCGTGCCCGATTGGAGGAAAAAAATCCCGGTGTGATCTTCGCTGGCATGCGGACCGGCGAGGAATTGGCGAAGCATTATGCTTCTGCTGACCTGTTGTTGTTCCCGAGTGAAACTGAAACATTTGGGAATGTCTTGTTAGAAGGCATGGCAAGCGGACTGGTGACCCTGAGTTATGATTACGCCGCTTCTGCTAGATATGTGAACTCTGGCAATGGATTGAAAGTTCCCAAAGGAGACTCAGAGGCATTTTTGCGGGCTGCTCAGGAAATGTTCCGCCACTTGCGCGATCAAGACATGGGTCAAGCCGCACGCGAAACCGCGGAGCGACTGGGGTGGGATCAGGTGATCTCGGAATTCGAAAATCGGCTCAACACCATCTCGGAATCCAAGCAGCCGAGCCCGCTTTCAAAACGCAAACGTGAGAAACGTGAGAAGCTTTCCTGCCGCACCTTGTTCCTTTCTGACATCCACCTTGGCACCCCGAATAGCAAAGCAGCCGAGGTGGTGCATTTCCTGAAACACATCAAGTGCTCAAAGCTGGTTCTCAACGGCGACATCATCGATGGCTGGGCCCTGCGCCGCGGCGGCAGATGGCGGGGAAAACACAGCCGGGTGATCCGCAAGATCCTCAAGATGATGGAAAAGGATCACACCGAGGTGATTTACCTACGCGGCAACCACGATGATATTCTGGAGCGCTTTCTCCCTCTTGCCTTTGGTCGACTGAAAGTAGGCAAGGAGCACATCCACATCACTCCCGATGGCAAGCGCTACCTGGTTGTTCACGGCGACGGTTTCGACAGCGTTTCCACCAATCACCGCTGGCTGGCAATGATGGGCGCGGTTGGATACGATTTCCTGTTGAAGGTGAATCGATTCTACAACCAATGGCGCGCCTGGCAGGGGAAGGAATATTTCTCTCTCAGCAAGAGTGTGAAAGCACGGGTGAAATCCGCAGTCAGCTTTGTGGATCGCTACGAAGAGCTGTTGCAGGACCTCGCTCGGCATAAGCAATGTGAGGGAATCATTTGCGGGCATATTCACACGCCGGAGGACAAGATGACGGGCGGAATCCACTATCTGAATTCCGGTGATTGGGTGGAGAGTCTCACCGCCATCATCGAGCATCACGATGGCCGGATGGAGCTGGTCCGTTACGAGGATTTCTTCCAAACGGAGCCGGAAATACTGAGTGAAGAAGCCGTCCTCGTTTAAGGGCTGCTCCGATTGTAAAAGGAATTGACCTCGCTGGTTAATTGAGACTCATTCGCATTTTCACTGCGATGAGCTTGCCACAAACAATTCGTAAAGGAGTCTTCTGGGCGCATTTGGCGATCGGTCTTTTGGCTGGGGTCATGGTCCTGTCGATGTCCGTCACCGGTATTCTGATGGTCTATGAGCGCCAGATTATCGAATGGGTGGATGGCGTTACGGTGAAACCTTCAGCCGAGGCTCTCCCTCTGGAATCGGTCATCGGAGACGAATTTTCCAAACAGGTACCGCCATCATCCATCCTGCTTTCCAGCAAACCGACGGAGCCCATCGGTTTGCAATATGGCCGTGAAAAAACCGTTTATTTTGATCCTTACACGGGCAAGTCACTTGGCGAGGGCAGCCAATCCGCGAGTAAATTCTTCCACTCTGTTGAAAGCTGGCACCGCTGGCTGGGGCAAACCGGTGAAAAGCGGACGATTGGCAAATCGATCGTCGATTCGGCGAACCTGATGTTCCTCTTCATCGTGGTGTCCGGACTTTGGCTGTGGTTTCCCCGGCGCTGGACGAAGTCAGGCATCAAAGCGATCACCCGCATTCAGCCGCGCTTGAAGGGCCGCGCCTGGGAGTGGAACTTGCACAACGTTTTCGGTTTCTGGGCATGCATCCCACTTTTTATCATCGTCACCACCGGTACGATCATGGCGTTCCCTTGGGCAAATGCATTGATCTTCAAAGCGGTCGGTGAAGAAGCCCCACAAGGACGCGGCGGTCCGAGGGGAGGAAAGCCTGGCGGTCGCGGAGAAGGCGCTCGCACGGAAGGCGGCGGAACTCGCAATGAAGGTCGGGGTGAATCACGCGGGGAGGGTCGCGGACCAGGGGAACGTAGTGAGCGCAATGAACGTGGCGGACGGGGAGGGCGTGGTGAAGGCCAAAGCCGGGGGCAACGCGAAGGCGAAGGAAGAGGGCGTGGTGAGCGCGGCGGTCTGGAAACCCAGACCGGCTCAGGGACCGTTTCTCTCGTCGGATTGAATGCGGCCTATCAAACCGTGGCGAAATCAAATCCAGACTGGGAAACGATGCGGATCGAGATGCTCGCGGATCATCAGGCAAAGTTTTCCGTGACGGATTCGCATCGCGGCCGCCCGGATCGCCGCCAGGAGGTGACCATGGATTTGGCGAAAAATCAGATCGTGCCAGTGAGTGCGTCGGATAAGCAAAGCTTGGGCCGTCAGATTCGTGGATGGGTGCGCTGGGTCCATACCGGTGAAGCCGGTGGCTGGATCGGCCAGACCATCGCGGCATTTGCCGCCGGATCGGCAGCCGTGCTGGTGTGGTCCGGATTTGCACTGAGCTGGCGCCGCTTTTTTGGAAAGCGGAAACGTTCGAAGGCGGCAATGGCATGATTCAGGACCAAATTGGCCAATCCACTGCCTGGATGCAGGAAGGGTTGCGCTTGGCAGCCCGGAACGAATGGGTATCGGCGTTGGCGCAATTTGATGAGTCGCTTGCCGTCCGTTCATCCTGGCAGTGGCAGAGCGATCCGCATCTGGCCTGGTTGCTGGCGGCGGTGTGGACCAACCGGGCAGATGCGTTGGTCCGATTGGGCCTCGAATCGCAGGCGCTGGAGTCCCTGGACCGCGGCATCGAGGTCCTCAAACACACGGATCTGGCCGAAAATCCCGCCCATCTGGAACGCTGGATTCTTGCGCTCATCCAACGGGCGACCTTGTTGGTCGATACCGCGTGTTACGATCGATCCCAGGAGGATTTTCGTGAAGCGGAAACGGCTTTGCTTCGTTTCGGAGATCGGGGGTTTTTGTCGGCATTGCTCCGGTTGAATCGCGCAAGGCTAGAGTTGCATCTGGGAAAACCGGTCGAGAGCTGGGAGGACGCAGAAGCTGCCATTGAGATTTTGAAGCGACTGCCGCCGGTGCCGGAAGTCATCGAAGCAGGAATCAAGGCGCGGAGCATCGGCTGCCGGGCGTTGGCGATGTTGCTGGAATTGCCGGACGGCCTTGAGCGGGTTGGCGATTGGATTGCCAAAGCAACGGATTTGACCGAGGAGGCGCTGGCGTGGGTTCGGGCATCGGGATTTCGCGGCCCCTGGATCGCGGATCTGGTTCGCTACGGGGCGAAAATCTATCGGGCGTGCCAGCCTCAGTTTTTAGGTGCATTTGCAACCGAGTGGGTTGGCTCCGAAGGGCCGTTGGCGGGCGATCTGGAACTGAAGCGGGAGATGCGAAACGAAATCCTGTTAGCGAAGGCGGAGGTCGAAGCCAGGGTCTACCGCGCAGCGCACGATCGCGAATGGGTCGAGCGTCAAACCCGCGTCTTGAAGTCGCTTCAGGCAGGGGAAATTGGTTTGATGGATGATTTTTGAGAAAGGAGGATGGGGCATGGAAAAGCCGCTCACGCAGATTCCGCCGCACGTGGTTTCGTTGTCCGATTACGAGGCGCTTGCGCAATCGCGAGTTGAGTCCGGCGCGTGGGCTTACATTTCAGGCGGAGCTGGCGATGAACTTACGCTGCGGGAGAATGTGGATGCCTTTCGCCGCCTGCAAATCACACCGCGAGTTTTCAAGGACATGGCTGGCGGTTCGACTTCCGTGGACATGCTTGGACGTCGATGGATCCACCCAATTTTGGTCGCGCCGATGGCGTTTCATCAGCTGATGCACCCGGATGGGGAAATCGGCACGGTGCTGGGGGCTGCCGCGATGGAAACCCCGGTGGTGGTCAGCACGCAGTCGGGCATTTCTCTCGAAGAGATCGCAAAGCGGGCGATGTCACCTTTGTGGTTTCAGCTCTACATTCAGCCGGATAGGCAGTTCACCTCAGACCTGGTGCGCCGCGCTGAAGCCGCAGGTTATGAAGCATTGGTGGTGACGGCGGATGCTCCCTTGAGTGGATTGCGCAACCGGGAGCAGCGGGCAGGATTCAGGCTGCCGGATGGAATTTCGCCGGTAAATTTAAAAGGCATGGCATCCCTGCCTCCGGAAGATCGGGTATTTGGTGGCGCTCTGGTCCAGAACGCTCCGACATGGAAGGATCTGCAATGGCTGCAAGGGCAGACCCGATTGCCGGTTTTGGTGAAAGGGATTTTGAATCCGGAAGACGCACGGATTGCGATGGACCAAGGCGTCGGCGGGATTGTGGTATCAAATCACGGCGGTCGGACCTTGGATGGTTTGCCTGCGGCGATTGAGGTTTTGCCCGAAGTGGTTGATGCGGTCAGCGGACACATCCCGGTTTTGCTGGATGGAGGAATCCGGCGGGGGACCGACATTTTCAAGGCCCTGGCGCTGGGCGCGACGGCGGTGATGGTCGGGAGACCGGTGCTGTATGGGTTGGCAGCGGCCGGCGCGGTAGGTGTTGGCCACGTCTTGAAAATCCTGCGCACCGAACTGGAAATGGCGATGGTACTGGCGGGAACGGCTACGATTTCCGAGATCAATCGCTCTGCGCTACGCCGCGGATCAGTCTAGCATTTCTCGATAAGCGCTGGTCGTTGATTCGCGATACACCCCGGGCCCATGGCGATGGATAAACCGAGCTGCCAAGCCGTGAGATTCCGCCAGGAGCGGGCCGTGCTCAGGACCGGCGATGTAAAGGGCGGTGGCCCAGGCATCCGCCAGAATGCATGTTGGTGCAAGAACCGAGACCGATGCCAGGTCCATCGACGCGGCGCTGCCGGTGCCGGGGTCGATCAAATGGCTGATTTCGCGCCCACGGTGGGTGCGGCGACGGGCGAAATCCCCGGAACTGGCGAGCGAAAGCCCGCATAGAGCGACCACGGTTTCGGCAAGCGAGTCCGCTCGGGCATCTGGTGGATTTTCGAGCAAACACCACCAGGGCGAGCCATCGGGCTTGCATCCGTGTCCTCGGATTTCACCGCCAATTTCGACGAGAAATGCCGGACTATCGTGGGCAAGCAGGACCTCGGAAATCAGATCAACCGCACCCCCTTTCGCGATCGAAGAAAGATCGAGTTGGCAATCCCCCGGCTGCAGAGCGCGATGCGATGTTGGATCGAGCGAAAGGCGTCGCCATCCCATCTGTTGGTGGGCGATTTCGAAATCGGCATCCGATAAATCTGGCGCGGGTTCGTGCGGTCCGAATCCGTGAAGGTCGACAAGGCGGCCAACGGTGGGGTCGAGCGCGCCGTTGGATGCTTCAGCGACTTCGAGAGCGATTTGCAGAACGTGGAAAAATTCGTCTGGCAATGGATGCCAGGAATTTGCCGGTGCGCGGTTGAAGCGGCATAGGTCAGACTCCGGGGCCCAGTGGCTCATTTGCCGGATGATCCGATCCAGAGTGGCCTCGATTTCGGCTTGGATTGCCTGGGCAGATAATGGCTCGGGAAGAATGCAGCGGACCGTCCAGGTTGTGCCCATGGTTGCGCCTTCCAATGTAACGAACGGTTGGCCGGAACCAACCGCTGACAGGACATGGGAAGCCAGATTTTGGGGGACCAGGACCTGGCGATCCGCTGCACGATTCGGGTTCACTGCGGGAGAACCTCGAAAGTCGCGGTGTAGGATGAGCGGCTGCTGGTTGGGATGCCTTCGAATTCGCCGCCTTCGCCCTCGGCACTCGCATTCAGCCAATAGCGTCCGGCTTCCGGGAAGGTGATGGTGAGTTTGCCGGTCGAGTCGGTTTTCAGCTTCATTTCACCCACTTCGTTGCGATAGCGATCGTCACCCTTTACGACGGTGATTTCGGTGTCCGCAGCAGGTTTGCCGTTGAATTGGAGAACAAATGAAACGGGCTCGCCGTTGAACAGATCGTTGGGATGGGTTCCATCGAGCACGAGTTCCAAACCTTCACCCGAAGGCTTGAGCACGGTATTCGTAGGTTCGCCAGCAGTGACGAAAGTTTCGACCCGTGAGTTGTTGCGAGTCAGCTTCAGATCAGCCTTATCTTTCAGACCAGCTTCAGCGAAGCTTTGGGTATCACCACGCCAGCGTTTGGTTTCACCATTCTCGGTATAGCTGGCGAAAAGCCCGTCGCGGACGCTGAAAATCTTGTAAGTGCCGGGTTGGCTGAGCTCGACATCGAAAGTCGTGCGATATTGTCCCTTCATGCCGTTTTGTAGGGCGACGCTTTTTCCATCTGGCCCGAGGACGGACAGGGAATCGAGGCCGGGTGACGCGTGGTCTGGGAAAAACAGGCTGTTGGAAATGGCGGCATCAACCGTCACCCAAGGGTGTTCGCCGGAGAGAACGGAGGATGATGGGATGATCCAAAACCGGTGGGCGGAGAGAGGTTGCACGGCAAAGGCGAGCAACGCGACGGTGGTGAGCAGGGTGTTGCGTTTCATAAGGATTTTAGGGTTCAGGTTGGATCGTGAATTTCACCGCACCGAGTTCGGTTTTTCCGGTGTCAGCCGCATCGACTGCGGTTTTTCCATCCCATTTGAAGGGAATGCGGACCATTTCCCGGCCGCCCACCTCACGGGCGGCCTCAACCACGAGCGTGTATTCGCCATCGGGCAGGGGGGCGATGGCAGCGGCTTTGTCGGATAGATCGAGCTCGTGCTTGCCGACGGGCCGGGTTGGACCGCTGACTCCATCAATGGGCAGTTCTGCGGAGCGGCCGCTTTTGCGCCACCATTGGCGGAGGTCTTTGAGCCAGGATGTGCCTTTTTTGTTCTTCGCGTCATACCAAACGGTGAGGTCGGTCGCGACGCTGCGATCGGGCTTTTCTATCCAGGCTGCGACGTAAGGGCGGTGGTATTCGGCGGCGTCGAGCTGTGGGATTTCGATGGTCAATTTGACCTCACCGCCAAAAGCCGTGGTCGCGAGGATGGGGGCGAAAATCAGGAATGAGGGTTTCATGCGTGTAGGAAAAACAGGATGAGGATGAGCGGGATCACGATGCCGGCGATCACGACCGGCCACGTGCTGGGGCGGCGCTTGGCGTGCACCCAGAGCAGGCAAAGGCCGGTGATGCAGAACACCACGCAGGCGATGGAAAATAGATCAATAAACCAAGCCCATGCGGGGCCGGTATTGCGTCCTTTGTGAAGATCATTGATGAAGGCAACCGTTCCGCGGCGGGTCGTTTCGTGGAGGATTTCCCCGGTTTCGCGATCGATCGAAAGCCATCCATCGCCGCCTGGTCGTGGGAGGCTGATGTAGAGTTCATATTCCGACCATTCCGCAGCGCGGCCGGAAAGTTTGGTCCCGGTTTTCTTGCTGAGCCAATCGGCGACCTCTTCCGGAACGGGAGCGGTGGCATCTGGTGAACCGTCGAATGCGATGCGCTTGAGCAGATTCGGTGGCAAGGTGGCCTTGATTTCCCGGACATCCGGTTTGCTCGAGAAACGGGATGCGTGATTCAGGGTGATGCCGGTGACGGCGAAAAACAGCATCGCAGCCAGGCATAAGGCGCTGCTGACCCAATGCCAAAGGTAGAACTGCTTGGTGAAAAACGCTTTGCGCTTTTTGGCCGCGTTGCGGGCAGAGTTGGATGGCTTTGGTGGATCGTCAGCAGGCATGGCAGGGCTTTACATCTCCGCCCACTGGCGCAGCAGGTTGTGGTAAACGCCGGTCAGTTGGGTGGTCGTTTCGGTGACCAACGGATCGTCAGGTCGCCCACCGCAGAGGCGTTGGATGGCGATGTCCATGTCGAACAGGAGCGAGCGGCGCTCATCGGACCGGATCATGCTTTGGAGCCAGAAAAAGGAGCACAGCCGGGTTCCGCGCGTGACGGGAGTGACGTGGTGCAGGCTGGTCGATGGATAGAGGACCATGTGACCGGCGGGGAGCTTGACGCTTTTGGCTCCATACGTGTCTTCGATGATGAGTTCACCGCCATCGTATTCGTCAGGCTCGGCGAAGAAGAGGGTGCAGGAAAGATCGGTGCGGATTTGCCGACCATCGGGAAGCCAGCGCAGGGCAGAATCGACATGGATGCCGTAGGTTTGGCCGCCGCTGTAGCTGTTGAAAAGGGGAGGTAGAATATGCAGCGGAGCGGCTGCAGACATGAAAAGCGGATTGGAGCGCAATGCCCGGACAATCCGTGAGCCGACATCGTGAGCAGTGGGGTGATCGCCTGGGAGCTGCAGATTGTTTTTAACCTTCACGGCCTGATGTCCGGCGGTTTTTTTCCCGTCTTCCCAAGGCGCGGCTTCGAGAAGCTTGCGGCACTCTGCGAGCTCGGCAGGTGGGAGAATGTCTGGAATGCAGAGGATCATGATGGGGAGGGGAGAGAGGAAGCATCCGCCGTCACCAGCAGAGCCAGTGACGACGGATGCGTTGCAGCAATTTAACCAAACAGAAAGTTACCGATCAGAATTTGAAGTTTGCGCTGAGGGCGACGGAAAGCGGAGCGCCCATGAGGATGCGGTTGCCGCTGGTATCGATACCGCTTCCGGTGCTGCCGCCAGCTCCACCGGTATCTGCGCCGCCACCACCGCTGGTGCTGGCCACGTATTCGTGATCGAGCAGGTTGTAGACGTTCAGGCGGACGTTCATGTGTTCGTTGACGTCGTATTGGACGAGGCCGTCAAAGACTGCGTAGCCAGCCATCGTCGGCGCATCATCGATGGTCGAGGTGTTGACGGAATCCTGACAACGCATGCCCAAGCCCACGGTGAAGTTCTTCGGCAGTTTGTAGGTGGTCCACAGGGAGGCCGCCCACTTTGGCGTGCGTGCCAGGCGGTTACCATCGATGGTGTTACCGGGCTGGTCGACGGATGCATCAAGCCAGGTCAGGCTGCCGAGGACGGACCAGTTTTTGGTGATTTGACCTGTAGCTCCGACGGTGACACCGAAGATTTGCTGGCCGCCATCGCTGGAATAGGAGGAGGAATCGAGGGGATCGTCCTGATAAATGTAGTTGGTGTTTTCGGTGTAGAACACCGCGCCGGTGAGTGAGAGGCGGGAATCCAGCAGATCCCACTTGGTTCCGAGTTCGTAGTTTTCGGAAATCTGTGGATCGGCATTGATGCCGGCGGTGCTGGTTTCTGAAGCGTTCAGCGAGAAGTTACCTGTTCCCGGTGGCTGGGCAGTGCGGCTGTAGGAAACGTAGATGCTTCCTTCTTCCACCGGTTTGTAAACCAGGCCGAGCTTGCCACTGTAAACTTCGTCTTCGACGCTGTAAGGGCCGGACAAGGTGTAGTCGGTGCCGCCCCGTGGGATCGAATAGGAGCGGTAATCGGTGTCGTAGTGATCCATGCGGACCCCACCGGTGAGAATCCATTTCGAGGTCAGATCTACGGTGTCAAAGGCATAGAGACCGATGGTTTCGGTGTTGCCTTGGCTATAACCAGGACCCGTGGTGTAGGGAACGTAACCTGCCGGGAGGTCGTGATCCGGCTCGGTGCCTGGATCGATGGAATCGAAGGTCCCACCGCCGACCAGGCCGTAGGTGTCCTGATCTTCCTTGGTGTATTCCAGACCCGAAACCAGCGTGTGCTTGAGGCTGCCGGTGTTAAACTTGGCAGTGAGGTTGGTTTGGTTGGAGAAAATCTGATTCTTCCGGTCATCCGTAACGAATGAGCGGCGAACCAAGCCATAGGTGTCTCCGGCGCTGAGCGAATATGAGGCACGGACGCCACGGGTGGAGCGGGTCGTATGATTGTATTTGGTCTGGTTGGTCAGCTGAAGGTTTTCGCTGAAATCGTGCTCGAAGCGAGCGGTGAAGGTGTCCTGATCGATGTCATCGTAGTCGCTATCGGTGCCGTAATACCATTCGTCGTCCACTCCCGGGGCGAGCTCGTTGCGGTTTGCCGGCAGACCGTAGTCCGGGGTATTGCGTTGCTCGATGTGTTGGTAGGTGAAGATCGCCCGCGTATCCGTCCCAAGTCCAAATGAAATGGATGGCGCGATGCCCCAGATGTTCCGCTCGACGAAATCACGACCGGCTACGCCACCTTCTTGGAACAGTGCGTTCAGACGGAATGCGGAACCCGGGAGCCAAACTTCACCGCCTGGCATCAACGACAGATCCTGATTCAAATCCATCGTGTAGCGCTGGCGTCCACCGGAAGCATACTGAACCGAACCTTGATAAGAATTTTCAAGATGAGGAACTTTGGTGCCGAGGTTGATGTAACCAGCGGCATTGCCACGGCCGACATCAGATCCGGTTGGACCTTGGAAAACTTCCACCGCTTCGGTGTTGAAGCTGTCCCGTGACATGACACCGTTGTCGCGGACGCCATCGACGAAGATGCTGTTGGTCGCGTCGAATCCGCGCATCATCACTGCGTCACCCGCCACACTGCCGGCGTTGCCGTTTTCACCACCTGTCATGGTGATGCCAGGGATGTTGCGAAGGATTTCGGTAAGGGTGGTTGCGCCCTGTTCTTCAATCACCTCTTTCGGCACCACGGTTACGGTTTGTGGCACGTCGCGAAGCGGCACCGTGTATTTCTTGGAGGTCAGATTTTCGGTCTTGTAAGTATCCGCCTTGGTCGCTTCCACCGTGATGTCCGGGAGCACTTCGGCTTCGCCGTCTTTCTTCTTCGTCGTTGGATCTGTATTCGAAGGGGCGGTGTCTTGGGCGACCGCGTGGCCTGCGGCTAGGAAAGTGGCAAGAGCGAGCGCTTCTCGGGAGGAGGGAATGTAGCGGGTATTCGAGTTGTTGGATGGTTTCATGGCTTGAGAGCGGCAAGAACGTGATGAGACTGCGTCTCAATAACGATCTGCGTCAACCCTCATCTCCCCACTTTGACAAAAAAAGCCGCTACCCGCAGATGGAGCGGATAGCGGCAAATGGATGAAACAGTCTCGCGGTTAGAATGAGACCCGGAGAGCAATCAGATTGCTGAATGCGTCGAGGCTCCCGTCTGGTGTGTCGAGGTGGTCGTAAGCAACGCCTGCCATGATCTTGAGGCTATCGCCACAGAGGTAATAGTTCAGGCCCAGGTAGATCGAGTGATCTTCGTCGCCGCGACCGCTGTTGGTATCGATGCCCAGATCATGTGCGGCCCGGACATAGCGGCTGTTGATCCGGAAGCCTTCATCGCGGCTGGCACCAGCATATTGATACTGGGCGACTGCCTGCAGGCGTTTATCGATCAGCCAATAGGAAGGCATGGCAACCAAGCCGTAGAAATGGCCACCCCGATCGCCGGAACCGATGTTTTCTCCTAAAATCGCTTCGCCAAGAAATCCGAATCGGCCTTTTTCATAAGCCGCGCTGATGGTGCTGGCCCAGTGGTAGCCGAGGAAATTTTCCTCGGAATCCTGGCTGTTGTACACGCCGTCCCAAGTGATTTTCCACTCATCGGTGACTTGGTAGCCGAGGGTGGCGGAATAGGCTAGGTCGCCATTCCAGCCATCCATGAACTTTTCATCCTCCGTGCTGTATACGCCAAGCGTCCAATTCAAGCGACCTTTCGCCGCATCAAGGGTGAAGCCGGTTGGGCGGCCTGAATTGTAGATTTTATTGCCGATGGAGGAGCGCTCAATGGTGAGAATCTTGTTGGAGGACGCGCGGACTTCGTCACTCAGCATGAATTTCAGCCTGCCATAGTTGAGCTGGAGTTGATCGAGCGGAATGCCAGCAAAGGCTTTTTTGATGTCGAAGGAGAACACGGCCTCATCGAAGGACTCATAACCCCAATCGAGGTCGTTGTTGTCGCGACGGTCGTCATCCACCAGATTCAGGCTGAGTTTGGCCGAAAAATATTGGAGGAAGTGGGTTTTGGTTTCGATCCGGGCCCGGCGGTAGTCCTCGTAGGTGTCGTTGAAATCGCGACCATTGACGTCGTTTCCGTCTTCATACGCCATTTGGTAGTGGAACCGTCCGCCGATTTGGAAGGACTGGAGCAATGGGTTCTCCGGGTTGCTGTAGAGCAGGCCAGGCTTGTTCTGAATCCAGTTGCAGAAGTCCCAGGAGGCGGGAATTTCCACGTGTTCAGTAGACGTTGGGATCGCTTCTCCGGCCAAACATGGAGCGGCCAAGGAAAGCAGGATGGCGATCGATCGGGTGGTGGTCATGGTGCGGGTTTTTTTGGTGAATTTGCGAACTGTATGCTGCATAATGTGACAAGAATGTCACGGCGGCGGATAGGAGCGCTGCGGATCGAACTTGAAAATGGTCTGAATGTGACAATTCTGACACAAAACAGATTTTGCCGGAAAGTAAGGGTTCCGGTGCATTCAAAACGTCACCTGCCCCAGGTTCGGGCGGGCCTTGAAATCCAGAATTCTATGAAATCCACAGCTATTTGTCTGACGGCTGCTGTCCTCAGCATGCTCCCGGTCTTCTCCGCGGAATCTCACATCGATCCCTCCTTGCCGGACTACAAAGCCGTCAGCGGTGTTTCTGGAAACCTCAATTCCATTGGTTCGGACACCCTGAACAACCTGATGACTCTTTGGGCTGAAGGCTTCAAGAAGGCGTATCCAAACGTCAACGTGCAGATCGAAGGAAAAGGTTCCTCCACCGCACCTCCAGCACTCATCGAAGGCACCGCTCAAGTCGGTCCGATGAGCCGCATGATGAAGGCGGAAGAAGTCGACGCATTTGAAAAGAAATACGGCTACAAACCGACTGAAGTGAAGGTGGCCATCGACGCTCTGGCCGTATTTGCCCACAAGGATAACCCGATCAAGGGTCTGACCATGAAGCAGTTGGACTCCATTTTCTCACAGACCCGCAAGCGCGGTGGTGAGGAAATCACCGATTGGGGGCAACTTGGTCTCAAGGATTGGAAAGGCCGTCCGATCTCGATTTTCGGTCGTAACTCAGCATCCGGCACCTACGGATTTTTCCAAGAGCACGCTTTGGAAAAAGGTGACTATCGCTCGAACGTGAAAGAGCAACCTGGTTCTTCTGCTGTGGTTCAAGGAGTTGGTTCCGATCTCTACGCCATCGGCTATTCCGGGATCGGTTACAAAACCTCCGGAGTCCGGACCATCCCGCTTTCCACCGATGGTAAAAACTATGCCGATGCGACTTACGACAACGCGCTGTCCGGCGATTATCCATTGGCCCGTTTCCTCGTGGTCTACGTCAACAAAAAGCCTGGCCAAGCGCTTGATCCACTGACCCTTGAGTTCCTCAAGTTCGTGGTCTCCAAGGAAGGTCAGCAAGTGGTCGAAAAAGACGGTTACTTCCCGATTCCTGCAGAAGTTGCGGCTGAGGTCGGTGAAACCTTGACCAAGTAAGAAAAATCAACCAACCGGGCGGTGTGCCTGTGGGATTTTCCTTCCCCGGCACGCCGCTTGTTTCGTTTGTTAGAGTCCCACCATGGATCCACTGCCGCCGCCTGATCCCAAGCGCTTCGAAGTCTCACGAGGCACCCTTCTTTTTGATCGATTCATGGGGATCGCCATCCGTCTCGGTGGGATTTCGGTGATCCTTGCTGTTTTCGGGATCTTCTACTTCATTGGCAAGGAAGTGGTTCCGTTGTTCCAGTCAGCCGAGGTGAAGCCAGTCGGCATGATGCACTCGGACGTGCCGCCCGCGGTCATGGGGGTCGATGAATGGGGAAAGCTGCCGTTCTTCTACAACGGCGGAGACAAGCTGGTGTTCATCCAGGCGAAGGACCAGTCGCGCAAAGAGGTCGATCTGCCGGATCTGAACGGTGGTCAAATCACGGCGTTTTCCTACGATCCAGTGCATCAACGCGTTGCGCTCGGGTTGGCCGATGGCCAAGTGGGCTCGTTTGCGGTTCATTATCAGCAAACCTACGAGGACGGGAAGTTGTCGGGGGTGGATGCCTCGGTAGAAGAAGAACCTTTTTTCCAGTTGGAGCACGGTGACGGTCCGGTCACAGAAATCAGCTACGGCGATTCCGGCACCGGCAGGATCATCGCGGCAAAACGCGAAGGCAGCACTGGCTCCAGTGTGTCCATCGTGCAGCTTGGCATGAAACGCAGTCTGCTCGGGAAGGGCAAACTCTCGCTCATCGGGGAAACCGAGGTTTCAACGGAATTGCCCGCGCCCGCCTCATTGGTCCGCTCTTCACAAAACGGTGCCATGGTGCTGATCGCTTGTGAAAACGGCGAAGTCGCCTATTTCCTGGCCGATAGCGAAGGGGTTTCGAAGCGGCAAACCTTCAAGCCCTTCGACACTGCCGTGCCACGGCAAATCAATTTCCTTTTCGGTGGAGTTTCGATCATCGTGACTGGATCCGATGGTGAACAATCCCAGTGGTCCCTGTTCCGTAAAAATGGGGAAGGTGAGCGCCTGTTTGGCGAAACCAAGACATTTCCCAATCTGCCGCAAGGCAAAGTTCTTTTCGCAGGCAGCCAACGGAACCGCAGCTTCCTCACCGGGGCAGGGAAGCACCTTTCGATCCGTCACAGCACCTCGGGCGCGGTTCGCTGGGAAGGTGAAACCGACCTGGATCCGGTCGCTGCGGTGCTCGATGCCAAGGGCGAAAATTTCATCGTCGCTGCAGCGGATGGCTCGGCGGAGCGTTATTCCATTCACGATCCCCATCCGGATTCCAGCTGGCGCGCGTTCTTTGGCAAAGTCTGGTATGAAGGTGGATCTGAACCGGTTTATCAATGGCAGTCCACTGGCGGAACGGATGATTTCGAGCCGAAGCTCTCGTTGATCCCCCTCATTTTCGGTTCCTTGAAAGGAACATTCTACGCCTTGCTGTTTTCCATTCCCGTCGCCCTGTTGGCGGCGCTTTTCTCCGCAGCATTTCTGCCGCCGGATATCAAAAAAGTGGTGAAGCCGACGATGGAAATCATGTCTTCCCTGCCATCAGTGGTGCTCGGGTTCCTGGCAGGTCTCTGGTTGGCCCCAATTCTGGAAAACCGGGTCCCATCCGTGCTGTTGATGCTGATTTCGATTCCGCTTACCGCGCTGCTGACCGGATTCGTCTGGTGCCGCTTGCCGATCCAGATTCGCAACCGCTTTGAAGGGGGCCGCGAGTGGTTGGTGGTCTTGCCATTTCTCGCTTTGGCGGCGTGGCTATCCTGGAGCCTTGGCCCGGTGATCGAGAAAATCTTCTTCGTTTATAAGGACCCTGCGACTGGTAAAGAAATCGCAGACTTCCGCGTCTGGTGGCCGCATGCGACCGGTGCCCGCTTCGAGCAGCGCAACTCGTTGGTGCTTGGCTTCATGATGGGCTTCGCCGTCATTCCGGTGATTTTCACGATTGCAGAAGATGCGCTTTCCAACGTGCCGAAATCATTGACGGCCGCTGCATCCGCCCTGGGAGCCAACCGCTGGCAGGTGGTGTGGACGGTGATGCTGCCCGTCGCGTCTTCCGGGATTTTTTCCGCGCTGATGATCGGTTTCGGGCGTGCTGTGGGTGAAACGATGATCATGGTGATGGCCACCGGAAACACCCCGGTCACCCAGTGGAATATTTTCAACGGCATGCGCACCCTTTCCGCCAACATTGCCGTGGAGCTGCCGGAAGCCTCCGAAGGCTCGACCCACTATCGCACTTTGTTCCTCGGGGCGGTTGTTCTTTTTGCCATGACCTTCGTGATGAACACCATTGCAGAAGTGCTGCGCCAGCGCCTGCGTGAGCGCAATAAACTTGTCTGATCCATGTCTGCTGAAGAACCGAAAAACCAAACACCCTTTTCGACCACCGGCCGATCCCGGAAGGGGGAGCCTTGGGTGTGGCTTACCGCCATGGGCTTGTCGATTGGTGTTGTGATGGCGCTTGGCTTGTTGCTTTTGATTGTGGTCAAAGGCACTGCCTCGTTCTGGCCCCGCCGCATCGAGCTGATGGAAGTAAAAACTCCGCAGGGGAAGGAAATGATCGCGGGCTTCATAACCCGCGAGACGGAGAGAAAAGATTCAAGCGGCGCGCTGCATCAGGAGGTCCAGATTTTCCGCGGCAACAAGGATATCTCGGGCGATACATTCCGCTTTTACGATCGGAAAGACATTCTCAAAGCATCCCGGCCGAAGGATTACCTTCGCATTGAGCGGACCGAGTATGGCCCGGCGATCGTCAAGCCGGTTGCGCTCGAAACAAGCTCCGGGAAAGTCCCCGCCAAGGCGGCGGATTTCCACAAGAAGCTCGATGAATGGATTGACCAGGCCGCCGATGCGAGAGCCCAGCTTTTGGTGATCGAGCGGAAAAAAATCGGCGCCATCAGTCGCGAGATTGATGCCCTTGATACCGCGCTGAAAAATCAGAAGGTGGACCCCAAAGTCGCGGAAAAACGCCGCGCCGAGCTGCAGGCGGAGTTTGATCAAAGACAAAAAGAAGCGGCCGAGATTCGTGCCAAATTCACTGGGACCAACCTGCTGGTGCAAACGGCCGATGGCCATGATGCATCGATTCCGGTGGCGAATGTGATGGGAGTTTTTCAATCCAATCAGGCCGGACTGTTTCAACGGATGGGCGAAATGTGGCATCGCATTTGGGAGTTTTTATCGGACGAACCACGCGAGGCGAACACCGAAGGGGGAGTATTTCCCGCCATCTTCGGAACGGTGGTGATGACGCTGGTGATGAGCTTGTTCGTGACACCCTTTGGCGTCATCGCGGCGATCTACCTCCGGGAATACGCGAAGCAGGGCATGGTGGTCCGGATTGTCCGCATTTGCGTGAACAATCTGGCCGGCGTGCCATCCATCGTGTTTGGGGTGTTCGGATTGGCGTTCTTTGTCTATTTTGTCGGAGCAAAGATCGACCACGCATTTTTTGCAGATCAATTGCCGACACCGACCTACGGGACTCCTGGTATTTTGTGGGCATCGCTGACGCTGGCACTGCTGACTTTGCCAGTGGTGATCGTTGCAACCGAGGAAGCGCTTTCCGCAGTGCCGCGCGGGGTGCGTGAGGCTGCTCTCGCGTGTGGTGCCTCGAAATGGCAAACCATCCAGCGGGTGGTTCTGCCTGCTTCGCTGCCCGGGATTCTAACAGGTGTGATTCTGGCGATGGCTCGCGGTGCTGGCGAAGTCGCTCCGTTGATGTTGGTGGGGGTGGTGAAGTTCTCTCCGACCTTGCCCATTGATGGTGTTGCTCCATTCATTCATCCGGATCGCAAGTTCATGCACCTTGGATTCCATATCTTCGACCTCGGTTTCCAATCGCCCGATGCAGAGGCGGCGATTCCTGTGGTATACGCGACCGCACTTCTACTCATCGTGGTGGTGGTGACTCTGAACCTAACTGCCATTCTCATTCGCAACCGGCTGAAAAAACGCTTTGCGACCAGCAGCTTCTAACATGTCAGTTTTTTCAAAACCTCCCGAAGGCGCACGACCGGACTTCATCCGGGTGGATAACTTCAGTTTCCACTACGGGGAGAAACAGGCGATTTTCAACATTGATATGGCCATTCCTGAAAACCAGGTAACGGCCTTGATCGGTCCCTCAGGATGCGGCAAATCAACGCTGCTTCGGAATATGAATCGCATGAACGATCTGGTGGAAGGCGTGCGACATGAAGGGGACATCCGGATCGGTGGCGTGAGTCTGTATGACCCGTCGATTGAGGTGATCTCGCTGAGGAAACGAGTCGGCATGGTATTCCAGAAATACAATCCCTTCGCAAAATCGATCTATGAAAATGTCATCTTCAGCTTGAGGGTGGCAGGCCGGTCAAAGCGCTCCGAATTGGACGAAACCGTGGAGCGTTCACTGCGATCCGCAGCGTTATGGGATGAGGTGAAGGACCGCTTGCACGATTCCGCATTCGGGCTTTCCGGCGGTCAGCAACAGCGGCTTTGCATAGCCCGGGCGATCGCAAATCAGCCGGAGATCCTGCTGATGGACGAGCCGTGCGCTGCCCTCGATCCACTGGCCACTTTGAAGATTGAGCAGCTGATACTCAGTCTGAAGAAACAGTTCACCATCGTCATCGTCACGCACAACATGGAACAGGCAACGCGTTGCTCCGACCGCACGGCGTTTCTTTACATGGGGCGGCTGATCGAATTCGGCGAGACCATGCAGATTTTTGAGAACCCGAAACAAAAGGAAACCGAGGCCTATATCACAGGGCGATTCAGCTGATGAGTGCGAATAGTCAGTCCACCGTGCCAGTCGCCATCGAAGTGAAAGATGTCGATTTCCATTATGGCAAATCCCGTGCGCTTAAAGATATCAATTTGGATATCCATCGCAATGAGATCACGGCGTTCATCGGGCCGTCCGGTTGTGGCAAGTCAACCTTGCTGCGTTGCTTCAACCGCATGAATGACCTGATCCCGGACGCTCGAGTGGTGAAGGGGGAGATTCGCATCGATGGTGTTGAAATCCACAGCCCAGAGGTGGATGGGGTTGAGCTACGACGCCGGATCGGGATGGTCTTCCAGAAATCCAATCCATTTCCCCGCTCGATCTTCGAAAACGTCGCCTATGGTTTGCGCATTCAAGGTGAGAAACGAAAGGCCGTGATCACCGAGAAAGTGGAAAAAGCTCTCCGCGGTGCCGCGCTTTGGAACGAAGTCAAAGACCGGCTTCATGAAAGTGCGTTCGGTCTATCAGGTGGCCAGCAGCAGCGGCTTTGCATCGCCAGAACCATGGCGGTGGAACCAGCAATCATTCTGATGGATGAACCTTGTTCCGCTCTTGATCCGATTGCGACGGCATCAGTCGAGGAACTGATTCTTGATCTGCGCAGTGATTATACGATCGTAATTGTCACACATAACATGCAGCAAGCAACGCGAGTTTCTGATAGGACTGCATTCTTCTACATGGGTGAAGTCGCGGAATATGACTTTACCTCAAAACTTTTTTCCAATCCCTCGAATCCGAAAACTGAACAATACATCACCGGCCGGTTTGGCTGAAACAGTCCGTCATATCCATACTTAACAAGATGCAAACACCGCACATTCTCCGAGACTTCGACCACGCGATATCAACACTCCGCGGCCAGGTGATGTCCATGGCTGCGATTACCAGAAACAATCTGGAGCGTGCGGTGCGATCCCTGCTGGAGCGAAATCCCGAACTGGCAAATGCCGTCATTGCTGATGATTCAGAGGTGGATGATCTCGAGCGCCGGATTGATCAGCTGGGGATGGAAATTTTGGTCCGCTTTCACCCACTTGCAACGGACCTGCGACTGGTGATTTCATCGATGAAGATTTCGATGAACCTCGAACGCATTTCGGACCACGCGACGAACATTGCCAAGCGCGCCAAAAAAATCAGCGCAACGGCGGAAATCCAGGAATGCACCTTGATCGAGCCGATCTATGCGCTGGCGGATCATTTGCTCCGTGATGCCGTGGCGGCCTTTAGTGATCGCGATGTGAAACTTGGTGCTTCGTTGCACGAGCGGGATAAGGAATTGGACAAAATGCACAAGGCTGCCAACGCGACATTTGGCGCGCGCATTGAGCAATCCGTTGGACGTAGTCAGGACTACCTCCATCTCATTCTGATTGTCCGTTCTCTGGAGCGGGTTGGCGATCTGGCGACCAACATCGGCGAGGATGCCGTGTTTTTGGACTCTGCCAAAGATCTGCGCCACGAGTCGAAGCGCAACGTGTAAGCTTCAGACAATTAAGGAGCTAGCGATCGTGGTTGGGGGATTGTCCCAATCACTGGATTTGTTAGATCTTTGACACGGTTTTTGGATTGCCGTGGCGGCGGGGTCTGATAGCTTCCATGCGATTGCTGGGAAAGGTTATGACAGCCGTGCTTGAATTACCCGTGCTCGTACTCAATCGGTTTTGGCAACCGGTCCATACTTGCTCCGTCAAACGTGCCGTTCACTTGCTTTGTTTAGGCCACGCACAAGTCGTGCAGGTCGATGGCGAGGAGCGGTTCAAAACCCACGACCTCGGATCCTGGATCAACCATTCCAGGCAGGTCGTCGATTTGGAAATGATCCACGGCGCCAGGCTCGCCTTGCGTGTGCCCAAGATTTTGGTGCTCGGCATTTACGATAAATTGCCACGCCTTGAAGTGAAATTCACCCGCCGGAACGTGTTCCTGCGGGACAAGTTCACCTGTCAGTATTGCACCAAGGTGCTGCCGGAAAATCAGCTCAATCTGGATCACGTGATGCCGCGGGATAAGGGCGGTCGCACGACCTGGGAAAACATCGTCACTTCCTGTGTGCGCTGCAACACCCGCAAGGCGAACAAACTTCCGGATCAAGCCGGCATGCATCCGCTATGCAAACCTGTCGCCCCGAAGTGGCGCCCACTTTTTGGACTGATCGAAAACGGCCTTTGTGACGAGAGCTGGAATCACTTCCTCAATTACGGAAAGCGTGAGACGAGAAAGTCGGCGTGATTGGAATTTTTCAGTCGCAGCCACTTGATGATAGATGACGACTCTCGATCATCGCTTCGATTTTTTCCCAATGCTGGCCATCTCCGCTGTGATCAACGGGTAGCGCTCCTGCATCTCATCTGTGATTCGCTTGATATAGACTGCCTGATTCGCAGTTTCCGCTGGCGGGCTGTTAAAGTTGTAAGCCCCAGGGAGGTTGGTCGATAGGGATGAGGTAACAGAATGATTGCCCGTATTTCGTCGGCATAAGGCAAATTTTATTCATGGGATTTACCCCTGAACTTGCCAAACTGAAACAACATTCGTTAAGAGTTTTACATGGATTTACGGGGTTGCTCGAAACTTAAATTGATTCTTGGCTTGCCACTTTTTTGGGCTGCTCCCGCTCAAGCCATCGAAACGGAATTCTGGTCGGTAACAGGCACTCCCGCAGGCATTGAGGAAATGATGCCTGTCGCTGAGAAAATCGTCCGCAAGGCACCGGTCCAGGGTGATTTCGTGCAGTCGGGAGATTATGTGGAAGAGCATCAGCTGATACGAATCCGCGGCTGTCTGGTGCCGCCGGTGTCTGGAAAGTATCGCTTCGCCGTCGCTGGAGATGACATGGCGATCCTTGAAATGTCTGACGACGCGACGCCATTTCACTGCAAGCGGATTGCCCGGATGAGTGGCGACACCGCGAAAAATGCCTGGGGTGCCAGGGAAGGGCAGGTGAGTGAATTCATCACCCTGGAACAGGGAAAATCGGTTTATTTCGAGGTCTGGGGCATGAACCATCTCGGTCAGGCTCACTTGGAAATGGGGTGGTCGTTGCCAGGTTCAGAGGTGGTCGTTCCTGTTCCTCTAAAATACCAAGGGCAACCTGTGGTGACCGATTACCAACCGACCGCAGCCGATCAAAATGACAATGGTCTGCCAGATGCGTGGGAAAAGAAAACCCAGCTGACTGACTCGGAGCATCTTCTCACCTTTCAGGACCCGGATGGTGATGGCGCGAACCATCGCATGGAGTTCATCGCTGGGACGGACCCGTTGGTTGCGGAAAGCACCGAGGGGAAACTGCTGGCAGAAATCTGGACTGGATTGGGGCGGCAGGCTGAAATCCAGATGGATGGCGCGACCGACCATCATCTGCCCCGTC
Source organism: Luteolibacter pohnpeiensis (assembly GCF_016595435.1). Classification (GTDB taxonomy): domain Bacteria; phylum Verrucomicrobiota; class Verrucomicrobiia; order Verrucomicrobiales; family Akkermansiaceae; genus Luteolibacter; species Luteolibacter pohnpeiensis. The sequence goes on along the minus strand of NZ_JAENIJ010000026.1, from coordinate 32,078 downwards.
CGGCATCGTTTACCAAATTGGTATCCGGCGCTTCCGGAAATAGCTACATCACTTGGACGGTGAGACGATTGCGTGGGTATGTGACGCCAGAGATTTCCGGCAACTATCAATTCCGGGTGACAGGTAATGGCAAGTTGCGGTTTTTCATTTCGCCTGATCAATCCCCCCTGCGCGAAGCGGTTGCTGTCGATGCGGGTGCTGCGGTTGAGCACTCAAATTTGGATCTGAAAAACGATGGCCTTTTTCCATTCTCGGCGCCGGTCGAGTTGCAGGCCGGTTCGAGACATTACATCGAGATTTTGTTCTACATGGAGACTTCACCATCGGGGTTGAGCTTCGAGTGGAAACGTCCGGACGGTGAGCGCGAATCGGTTCCGCTAACTATGCTGTCATCGTTTACCTATGCGGAAGGCGATGCGGATCGAGATGATTTGCCGGACGAATGGGAAAAGAACCATGGCTTAAGCACATCTGGATCGGATCTTGAGCACTTGGCATTTGGAGATCCCGACCATGACGGATTGGAGAACGGTGAAGAATACCTTTGCGGATCTGATCCGTTGACCGCGGATACGGATGGCGATGGCATTTCTGATGGCATCGAAGTTCACTTGTTAGGCACCGGGCCGGCTGATTCGACTCCGGTGGCTGGGGAAGCTCATTCGATCGACCTCTTTTCCGGTAAACCATTGACTTACGGATGGAGTAAAAAAATCGGTGGGCATTATGAAGATTGGTCTGTTTATCCCGGAGATCATCCGGATGAGAATGCCAATGCTCTTTCCAGCGCGCGTGGACTCGGCACCTATGAATGGCCCCTCAAATTCGATCAACCTGGATTCCATTTGATCTCTGCGGATGCTCAAATTGTATCGACTTCCCTCAATCGTGGAAACCAGACGGAGTGGTGGATCGATGATGTCCGCTTGCCGAATGTGCAACTTTTCGGGCGTACCTTTTCGGTATTGAATGCCCGATTTCTAACACCATGGCTCAGTGCCGGGGAACATCGGTTGAAGCTCAGACTGCGGGCCATGAATGCAGCATCAACCGTCCGGCTTTTTTCTTTAACCGAAACACCTATTCTGGATGGCGAGGCGACGAGTGCGATTAAAAAACAGCTGGCTGCGGAGAATCACTTCATCCGCGGGACCGGGAAAAGCGCAACCTCGCCAGCGTGTGTCGAGTATGTGACTCGTCTGCAACAGTCGACCGACCTGATTGCGGGTGAAAATACGAAGATCCCCGCGCGCTTGCTCGGGACTCATCAAATGTGGGCCGAGGTTCCGTTGCCGGAGAATGGCGAACCGTTGGCGATCCGCTTCGATGCGGAAATGGGAGGTTTGCAACCCAATGCCGAGGTTCAATGGGGGGCGACAAATGTTCTTGATGGTGTCGGACTCACCATCCGTCAGGGAGACTCATTGCGATTGATCGCTGCCGGGCCTGATGGAGCTTCTGGAGAAGGAAAGGTCGTGATTGCTGGCAAATCTTTCACCGCCAATGAAAACACGCCGTATATCTACAAGTTCGAAAAGTCCGGCATGGTTTCAGTTCAGGGAACCTTCGATCCAAGCGACGGTGGTAAAACGATTTCAGGAAAGTTGAACGTGTTGGTCATTCCTTCGGTGCAGACAAAAGATGTGGGATGGGCGCGCGCCGGGAAGGCCGGTCTGAAGATCGATGCACCGATGTTTCCACTCGTTTTGGATGGGCTGGGTATCGTTCAAATCGGAGCGAATGATGATTCCCTGCAAGCCGAACTCATTCCCAAAATTCCAGGGAATTTCGAACTCCCCATGCGCACCCAGCAAGATGGCCCTATCGTTGGAACCATCGCGATGCATTCCTGTTATCTGGAATTAATGTCGAGCATCATCTGGTCGAATTATTCCGAAACCTCATTTGATTCGCGTTTAGGAGGGGTGGGTCGATATGAAACCTTGGTATTGATTGAGAACCCGGTGCCTGGCGGAGCCGCTCACCTGACTTCCTACTATCCGGATAATTGGCTCCCGGCCCATACTGGTGGTAAAAATGAAGCCATCCAGCCACTCACCCAACGGAACGAGGAGGGCTGGTTGCTGTTTCATTCGCTACGCAACAAAACGAGTGGCTCCTTCCTGCATGATGTGGTTCTCGATTTACCGGATGGTACCAGCTACTGAGTAAGTGGATTCAATCTAACGGACCTGACGTCGCGTCCCATCGTCATCCACTTCCCATAGTTGGGTTGATGGTTGAGAAGTGTATTCCTCGCCATCTTCAAAGTATTGTGTCGTGACGAGTTGCTTGTATTGGCGAGTCCCTGCGACGCGCATCCGTTTCAGTCGGCTCCGGCGGGTTAGAGTGTCCTTGCTGATATGGTCACCCTGGTAGGATTCCGTGAGTGCTTGCACAATGTTATTGCTGTCCTGACTCATGAAACGGAAGGACTGGACGATGTGGCCACCCATGATGTTTTGAGCCATGAAATCACGGGATAAGCTGGAGGGATCAGCACTCCGCTCCACGATGACCAGCACCTTCTGTGGTTCAATTTCCGACAACGGTTTTCTCCAACTTGGGTTCTCTGCGGGTATGGTGTCTTCGATTCGCCACTGCAGCACTTTCCAGCCTTTTTCCTGCTGTTGAATGTTGAGGATAAAACCGGCCGACTGCACTTGGAAATCCGCACTGTCATCGTGGCGAAGTATACGCAGTCCTTCCACCGAGCTGAATTGAGGAGCCAGGTCGTGAAGCGGTTTGTCAGTCATAAAAATGAACCAATACAACTGGCTCCATTCATAGTCATAGGTGGGCGGATTCCCTTTTTTCCCTGGAGCGGAGTAAATCGTCGCAGTGTAGAAGGGAGTTGAGATGCTCCAGGTCAACGGTGGCGGGTTGCCAGTTTCGAAATGCTTCAAGGCGGCACCTTCATAGGGTGGTTCCTTAAGTAATGGATGATCGACCTCTAATTGCGGCGCACTCCAGACCGATTGAACGCTCAAATATGTGAATGCCAACGCCGCAAATCGAATCTTCATGACTGATCCAATCAAGGATTCGATCAGATTTCAAGTTTACTTGAAAAGCGCGTCCACTCCCATCGCGGATTTTCGCAAAAACTTGGGCATCGCTCGTTTGTCGCGTGGTCGAAAGATGCGATAGGCCACGCCAAGCAAGTTCAGGGTGAACAGGTGATCGATCAACCGATAGCCGCGTTTCCTGCGAAGCAAAACCGCAGCCGCGATGCGCAGGGAGCGACTTGTTAGACGAATCGGCTCGAAGGAAATTTTGATCCGATAGCGCTGGCGGATTTTTCGCGGCCAGCGCTGCTTGTAGGTCTTTTTCGCGGCGCGGATTTCTTTACCCAGCTCCTCATCGTAGGGCATAAGGTAGTAGCGGCGCGCGAGCAGGATCAGCCCGAACAAGTCGCGCATGTGCTCGATGTCATCCACGGGCAGACCGGCTTTGCGGGCGTTGTCGATCATGGGTGGAAACAGCAAGGCCGCCGCTTCGCCGCCGCGCAGCACGCGTTCGGGATCGCGAATGAAATGCCGCAAAACTTTTCGCACCGCGTGATTGATGAACAAGGAATCCCAGTAGACATGCAACAACGGCGGAATCCGCACCCGGCGAAAGAAAAGTTTCATCCGCGCGAATTCCTCGATGTAGAGAATCTCTTGCACCACCGTGTCCGCGTCGCGCAACAGCTCGAGAATCGCAGTGGATTTCTCAGGGAAATGCGTGCCGATCACTTGCTCAACGGTTTGCCCGTTTTTGAAAATGCCGATTGCCGCGAGCACGCTCAGGCGCACCCAAATATCGCGGTGGTTCGATTCCAAAAAGGTGAGCCGCTTGAACCGATGCCAGCCGCCGGTTTGGCACCACACCGACATGCCAACTACGTTGTCTGCCGTAGCAAGCTCGCGCTGGAAGCGTTCGCAATCGCGGCCTATGAACGATGGATATTCGCCTGCACCTTCGTATTCGCGCCGCGCCTGAAGCTCGAGAATCTTCGGCTGCGAAATCCGGAAGAACGCGCGATTCAGCGGCAGGTAGCGGAAGAAATCGCTTTCGCCGTGTTTCATGGAAACCACGAAGTTCGGCGAATCGATGCCCGCAAGCGTACTGGCCAGGGTTCTCCGATGCCAGATCAGGTCGCCAATTTTGTGTGCGCCGACGGTCCAAGTTCGCAGGATCAAGGTGCGGCCGCGCTGATCGAATTCGGTGAGAATGTCTTTCAGGAATCGATTGGTCTCCGCCGGTCCGCGCAGGTGGAGACGGGTGCGAATGGGATCGCGCACGTCGTTGCCATCACTTTCACCGATGCGCAGGATCAGTCCGCTCAATTGAGGGAAATCATCCAAGGTCTGGGAAACCAGCTGCCGGTAGTAAGTCGAGAGTACCCCGGAATCATCGCCGATGATCGCATCGACTGCCGGGGTGGACGGAATGACATCTGATGTTAGAAAAATTTTGAGCCCGAACTCATCGCGCAGGATGTTGAAAAGTCGGGAAAACTCATCGCGGAAAACTTCGATTCGCTGGGCAACTTCCGGCTCGTGCGCGGGATGGCGCGCAAGGTGCGCGAGGTCATCGAGCGTGACGGCATTGTAACCGATGGCTTTGACTTGCCCGGCAACGGAGCGCAAATCCTCGGCGATCTGGTCCCATTGCTCGCGTCGGCCGGGCTCGGTGGTTTTGAGATGCTGGAACGGAATTTTCGACCAGTTGATGCGTTGCTTGTCGTATCCCCGGAAAAACGGACCGATGGCATCGATGAGAAAGAGTTCCATGCGAAAGGACTCTAAATTCCCAACAGCCTACCGCCTGGCGAGGGAGCGATGTTGACGGAATCGTCACTTACTCAGATCTCTCAAAACTGCGCAATTCCCTCACGGCACGGGTTTGCCGGTGGACATGTGGCTGAGGAGTTTTTGGTTGAACTCGTCGGCCATGTTGAATCCGAGGCGGCGCAGTTGCTGGTCGAGCGCGGCGATCGCGACCATGCGCGCGGTGTCACGACCGGGACCGACGGGGATTTCGACGTGGGCGATGTGCTGGCCGAGAATTTCGTAAGTCTTCGGCTGCATACCGAGCCGGTCGACTTCGTTCAGGTCGGTCGCGGGTTTGAGCGTGACGACGAGATCGAGCCGTTTGTCCGGGCGAATCGAGGCGAGGCCAAACAGGTTGGCGACGTTGATGATGCCGATGCCGCGGATTTCCATGTAGCCGCGCGAAAGGTCGGGGGACGTCGCGACGAGCTCGCCGCCGACGTATTTGATGCGCACCATGTCATCGGCCACCAACGAGGCACCGCGTTCTAACAAACCGATCGCGGTTTCCGATTTTCCGGAGCCGCTTTTACCGACGATCAGGACGCCGACGCCGCGCATGTCGACCATGCAGCCGTGCATGGTGACGCTGGGTGCGAATTCGTGTTCCAGCCGGATGGTGGCGGCGTTGAGGAATTTCATCGTCACCTGCGAAGTGCCGAAAATCGGGATCACGTGCTCGCGGGCGACGGCCATGAGATCCTCACCGAGCGTCGCGCCACGGGCGACGACGATGCAGGGGATGTCGCGATCGCACATGCGGCGGAATCGGTCACCGCGCATCGCTTCGGGCAGTTTTTTCAGATACGACAACTCCGAGTTTCCTAGTACTTGGACGCGCTTGCGGGCGAAGTAGGAGAAAAATCCGGCGAGCGCGAGTCCCGGGCGATTGATCGCCGGTTCGCTGATCGGCCGATCGAATCCGACTCCCTCGCCGTGCAAGGTGAGGCCGAGTGCTTCGCCGTGTTGTTCGAAAAATTTCCCTACGGTGATGGAGGCGACGGTTTTTACGCGCGGAGGCATGGAAAGAAACTAGGACTGGATTTTTGCGAAGACGAGTCCGCTGCGGGACGGGCTGTAGATTTGCATGATCCCGTCGGCTTGGACAGGGTATTCCGAGTCGGCGTCGATTCGGCCGTGGCCGCCGAATTGAGGTTGGTCGGTATCGAGCACGATTCGCCGCGTCTCCATGCCCGGGACTTGCAGCGGATAGCCGAAATAGGAGCCGTCGGTGGAAAAGTTGAGCACGAAAATGAGGTTGGCGCGCTCGGCACAGATCAGTTTCTTTTCGTGATCGAGGTAAAGCAGCTGCGCCGGTGCGGCGGAGAGCAATTGGCGATCGGTGGCGAGTTTCATCAATTCGCGGTCAAACGCGGCAAGCCACTGGTATTTCAAATTCGGGCTGTCGACCAGCGACCACTGGCGGCGGCAATAATGGTAAGACCAGCCGTTGCCCTCGCGCGGGAAATCGAGCCATTCCGGGTGGCCGAATTCGTTGCCCATGAAATTCAGCCAGCCTTCGCCACCGATGGCCAGCGTGATGAGGCGGATCATTTTGTGCAGCGCAATGCCGCGCTCGATGATAGGATCCGGATCGGTTAGACCCATGTGCCAATACATTTCCTTATCCATCAGGCGGAAGGCGAGGGTCTTGTCGCCGACGAGCGCCTGATCGTGACTTTCCGCGTAAGCAATGGTGGCTTCGCCGAAACGACGGTTTGCGAGGACGCCCCAGAGTTCGCCGAGGTCCCAATCCTCGTCGCGTGTGTGCTTGAGCAGCTTGATCCAGTGGTCGGGGATGCCCATGGCCAGTCGATGGGTGAAGCCGATCCCGCCGTCTGGCAAAGGTCGGCAAAGCCCGGGCATGCCGGACATGTCTTCCGCCACCGCGATGGCTCCGGGTTTCAAGTCCTGGATCAGTTTTGCCGCCAGCTGTAGATAGAGAATCGCATCGTCATCCGCATCGCCGCCGAAGTAGTCACCATAATCACCGAAGGCTTTGTTGCCGTGCGAATGATAGAGCATCGAGGTCACGCCATCGAAGCGGAAGCCGTCAAAACGGAACTCCTCAAGCCAGTAGCGAACGTTTGAAAGCAGGAACTGCCGGACTTCCGGTTTTGAATAATCGAAGCATTTGGAATCCCATTGCGGATGATCTCCTCGGCCGCCGTGGTGGAAATATTGATTGCCGGAGCCATCGAAGTCGTTGAGCCCTTCGGCTGTGTTTTTGACGGCGTGCGAATGCACGATGTCGAGCAACACCGCGAGGTTGAGTCCGTGGGCGGTATCGATCAGGTATTTCAAATCCTCCGGCGTGCCAAAGCGTGAGCACGGAGCGAAAAACGATGAAACGTGGTAGCCGAATGAGCCATAGTAAGGGTGCTCCTGCACGGCCATCAACTGGATCGTATTGTAGCCGGCGGCGACGATGCGTGGCAGGATTTGATCGGCAAACTCGCGGTAGGTGTGAATCCGCGGTTCTTCGCCCGCCATGCCGACGTGGGTTTCGTAAATCAACGGAGCCTCGATCACCGACGGGTCGAAGCGATGTTGCCAAACGTAGGGTTCCGGCGGATTCCAGATTTGCCCCGAGTAATCATTGCTTGCCGGGTCCTGCACCGCGCGGCGGATGCAGGCGGGAATGCGATCGCGGCGCGAGCCGTCGGCACCGACGATGTGGAGTTTGACGCGCTGGCCATGTTTCAGTGAATCGGCCGGGAGCCTGAGTTGCCAAACGCCGCCACCGGCGGGGGCAAGCGGGTGGGTTTCCCGGTTCCAGCCGTTGAAATCGCCGATCAGAGAAACGGCTTTCGCGGCCGGTGCCCATTCGCGGATCATCCATTGCGCTGCGGATGGTTGGAAATGCACACCGGTGAATTTGTGGCCGGTAGCATAGGCCGCGAGCGATCCGGCGCTGCTTTCGATATCGCCAAGGGTGCGGGTAAAACGATCGAGCCGGTTCTGGATTGCTGCTTCAAAGGGTTCGAGCCAAGGGTCGTCTTTGATGAGTTGAGGTTGATCCGGCATTGCTTTGAAATTGGCCTTTATGGGGGAAGTGTAAAAGAGAAATCGAATTTCAAATCACGGATCGTTCCGCCGTGAAACTTGGCGCTTGGATCGGCGCGGCAGCCACCTAGCTTTTCCAGCATGACGATTGGTGCCATCTCGACACATTTTACCGGATTGGACTGGGCCGTGGTGGTCGCTTACATGCTTTTGACCACGTGGATCGGCCACTTGCTGAGCGGCAAGAATGCGACCATCCGCGACTTTTTCCTCGGTGGCCGGACTTTGCCCTGGTGGGCGGTATGCGGTTCGATGCTGGCTACCGAAATCAGCGCGCTGACATTCATCGCCGTCCCTGGCGGGGTTTTCGCATTAAAGGGCGACTGGACCTACCTGCAATGGGGAATCGGCTCAATGATCGCACGTTTCGCCGTGGCTTACTGGCTGGTGCCGCTGTATTTCCGTAACGAAATCTACAGCCCATACGACTACATGGGTGCGAAGCTGGGCGAGGGGGTTCGGCGATTGGTCACGGTGCTGTTTTCGCTCGGCGCGATCCTCGGCCAAAGCGTGCGGGTGCTGGTCACTGCGATCATTCTGCAAACCGTGACCGGGCTTTCGATGTCGGTCTGCATCATCGCGATTGGTGCGTTTGCGGTGGTCTGGACCCTGATGGGCGGGATGCGCACGGTGATTTGGACCGATGTGATCCAGTTCGGCGTGTTCATGTTCGGCGGGATTTTGGCGCTCGGCTGGTTGGTCGGAAATATCGGCTGGGATTCAATGGTTGATATCAACCGCCACGTGATCGGGCCCGATGGGCTGGTTGACAAGATGAGGATCTTCGATTTCACCGCGCCTTGGGACAATCCGATGCTGGAATACACCTTTTGGGTCGGGGTGATTGCGATGCCATTCCAGAATTTCACCGCGTTCGGGACGGATCAGTTGAACGCCCAGCGGATCTTCTGCTGTGGAAACGAGCATGATGCGAAAAAGGCGATGGCCTGGAGCAGTGTGTCGATGATCATTACTATTCTGATGCTGGCAGTGGGATCTGGCTTGTTCGCCTGGTATAAAACTCACGGTCTTTCGGTGGATGAGGCCGCAAAATTTGCGGAAGATTCGAATTATGTGTTTCCTGTATGGATCACCACCGTGCTGCCGCCGGGGATCACCGGCTTGATTTTGGCCGGCGCTTTTGCCGCGGCGATCTCCAGCTTGGACTCGGTGCTGGCCGCGCTTTCGCAAACGACCCTATCGGCTTGGTATGGTCGCGAGAAGCTGGAGCACGAAGGCAGCGGCCCGGCGATGGTGTTGCAGTCACGGCTGGCGGTTTTTGTCTGGGCGGTGATTTTGTCCGGCGTGGCGATCATTTTGTCGAAGATATATGAGAAGACCCATGAGAAGAATTTGATCGACCTCGCCTTCGGCATGATCGCCTACACGTATGGACCGCTGCTGGGCGTCTTGCTGTGCGCCATTCTGCCCGGCAAGCGCTACCTGGGAGGCTTGATCGCCGGGGTGTGCCTATCCGTTCTACTGGTCGTCTGGGCGCGTCCGGAGCTCGATCATTTGGCTGCTCTGTTACACCTGAAAGATGCTCTGCAAGCCGCGGCTGCCTGGCGCCCGCATTTCGCGTTTCCCTGGTTTTACCCGATCAACGCGGCGATCACTTTTGGCTTCGCCTGCATCCCGTTTGGACGACGTTTGTCGGGCAAATCTTGAGGCGAAAAACCGGCCTCCTGATTTTCTGTTAGAACGCTCGTGGTCATGTGAACCTACCCCTCCGATGGGTGGGGAATGGCCTCTTTGAAATTCAAGGTGTTGCCTCTTTTTAAAAACATTCGGATAGGGGGTTTTCCTAGATTGTGACGATACCGACACTTTTCAATTCATTGATAATCAATTCATTAGATTTCTAACAAATGGTTCTGGAGCTGTGAATATTTTGGAAAGCTGAACCATTTTTTTGATCAAGTTCTAAAAAAATTTTGTCGTGGAACCCTTGTGGAATACGGCGAGGAAGTGAGGGGGTGGTGGGGGGAATAAAAACTTTCTCCCACCCAGTCGCGGAGGCGTTCATGATGTCCCCCGCTTCCGCTCCGACTCCTCCAACTTCTCCGGTGTGGAATGCGATCCCCAACCAGCCAACCCTTACACGAAAACACACACGATGGAGCCAGCGGACCAGACAGCCAGAGCAGAAAAAAAAGCGAACCCAAACGGCAAAGCAGCCGGTAAGCGCGGCTGGACGATGGTGTGTGATGGACTCCGAAAGTCGGTCGGTAACGATGCGTTCCAGCGTTGGTTTGGTGCCGCGAAATGGATCGCCTGCGAGGATGGTGTCGCATCCATCAGTGTCCCTGGTGAAATCCATCAGGTTTGGATCGAGACCAACTACCTGCCTGAGTTGACCCTGGCTGTCGGTGCCGCGTTTGAAGACATTCGCGAGGTTGTTGTGTTGGTCGATAGTGAAGGAAAATCGCCGACAGGAGGAAACGGCGCGCAAGCAAATGCAGCCAAGCAAAGTCGCAAGGCGGCCGCGCTGGAAGGGGAGGCATTGGACAAACGGATCAAGCTTGCTGGCTTGAATCCAGGATTCAGCTTTGAAAGTTTCGTGGTTGGTGCAAACAGCCAGTTCGCCCATGCTGCTTGCGAGGCGGTGGCGAAGAAATCCGGCATCAGCTACAACCCGTTGTTCATCCACGGTGGCCCCGGCCTTGGCAAAACCCACCTGATGCAAGCGATCGGCCAAGAAATTCTCCGCCGCAATCCGTCATCCCGGGTGATCTATCTCACCTGCGAGAAATTCACCAACGAGTTCATCGATGCCGTTCGGCGGGGCGATATCGAAAAATTCCGCCGCCGCTATCGCAGTTCGGATGTTCTCCTGATTGACGACGTGCAGTTCCTCGTCGGCAAAGAGCGTTCGCAGGAGGAATTTTTCCACACCTTCAACACCCTGTTGGACGGTCGGAATCAGGTTGTCATCACCTGCGATCGTCCGGCTTGTGAAATCAAGAACATGGAACCGCGGTTGGTTTCGCGATTCGAATGCGGTCTGACGGTGGAAATGCAGCCGCCGCAGATCGAGACACGGATGGCGATTCTGAAAAAAAAGACCGCCGATTGGAAAGTGCGCGTTGACGAGGTGGTGCTTGAGTTTCTCGCTGAGAAAATCCGCACCAACGTTCGCCGCTTGGAAGGTGCCCTGATGCGCGTCGCGACCTATGCTTCCTTGGCGGGTGAGCGCGTCACGGTCGATAAGGTCGAGCATTTGCTGCGCGATTTGATCCACGAAGAAGCGAGCCGCCAGGTGACGATCGACTCGATCCAGAAAGCCGTGGCAGAGCATTTCGATGTTCGCCTTGCGGACATGACCAGCCGCCGTCGCCCGGCGAGCATCGCTTTCCCGCGCCAGATCGCGATGTATCTGAGCCGTGCGCTCACCAAGGGTTCTCTTGTCGAAATCGGTGAGGCATTCGGCGGTCGGGATCACGGCACGGTCATTCATGCCTGCAAAAAAGTGCACGAGATGATCGACCATGAAGCAGGTTTGAAAGAGACCATCGCACGGATCGAATCGCATCTCCGGCGCTGAGGAAAGCGGGGCTGTGCCCTTACGAGATGGGTTTCTTCATTGAAGTCTTGCTAATGATGAGTGAAAGCGGAAACTACCGGCCAAGTCGATACCGTCGTTCTCTCTCATGAAGTTCCGTATTTCCAAGGAAGCATTTCTCGATGGCCTGCAAAAGGTTCAGCACGTGGTCAGTTCTCGCACGACACTGCCCATTCTTTCCAACGTGTTGCTGGTGGCCAAGGATGGTCGTCTGCAATTCACGACCACGGACCTCGATGTGGGGATTACCGGCTCGGTGGAGGCACAAATTGAGAAAGATGGGGCGACGACACTCCCAGCGAAAAAGCTGGTGAACATCGTGCGCGAGCTTCCTTCCAGCGAAGTCGAGGTCTCGATCGATGCAAAAAACCATGCATCCATCCGCAGCGGCCCGTCTTTCTTCAAAATTATCGGCCTCAGCGAGAGTGAATTCCCTCCATTGCCGGACTTTGAAGGCGCCAAGGAGTTCAAAATTCCTCAGCAAGCGCTTCGCGACGGTCTGAAAAAGACCTCATATGCGATTTCGAGCGATGAAACCCGCTATGTCCTGAACGGCATTTTCGCTTCCTTCCGCGAAGGCAAGCTCACCTTGGTTGCTACCGATGGACGCCGTCTTGCGATGGTGGACATGGATCTGGAATTCCCGGCTTCTCACGAAACGGACGTGATCATTCCTACCAAGGCGGTTCAGGAACTGCAGCGTCTGCTCGGCGAATCGGGCGATGTCGAGGTGAAGCTCAGCGATAACCAAGTTTCATTCACCGTCGGTGATAACCTGCTGGCCAGCAAGTTGATCGAAGGCAACTACCCGAACTACCGCCAAGTGATCCCTGGCGACAGCAACGAACGAGTGGTGATCGCGCGCGACGCACTTCTCGAAACCGTGCGCCGTGTTTCGCTCCTTTCTTCCGATAAGTCGAACTCCGTGAAGTTGGTGTTCAGTGAGAACCACATCGAGGTGACCGCCAATTCACCGGATGTCGGTGAAGCTCAGGAGTCGATGGATGTCATCTATCAAGGCCCGCCGATGCAGATCGCGTTCAACCCGGAATTCCTCCAGGCGCCGCTTCGCAACCTCGACACCGAGGATGTGTATCTCGATCTGATCGACGAAATGAGCCCGGGCGTGCTTCGTATCGACGGTAGCTTCCTCTACGTGTTGATGCCAATGCGCGTGACGAGCTGATTCACGAGCCGCATCGAACAGATTTCATCAAAAAAGCACAGGCGGTGATGCCTGTGCTTTTTTTGTTAAATCGCTAAAACGCCATGATGGCGTCGTGTCCGTAGGGAGCTGTCGATGGAGGCAGGCTCAGTCCTGCGAATCGTCAACTTCTGGAGCTTTTGGAAGCTTTTCGACTTCCTGCAACAGATTCACGATATCGACACCGCGGATGGCTGATGCATCGTGGCGGAACGTAAGAATCGGAGTCGATTTCAGAACCACGCGCTTCATCACCTTGCTCTGAATCGAGCCGTGATCCTTGTTCAGTTTTTCGATCACCGGGCTGGAATCACCGCCAAGGACGCTGATCCAGACTTTCCCCTCTTTGAGGTCCTGGGTGATTTCCACATCGCTTACGGTTACGAGTTTTCCATTCCACTCGTAATCCTTTTGCAACACCGAACCGATTTCGCGGCGCAGGAGCTCATTTACTTTATCAAGTCGGCGTGACATGGGGATGGGAAACTCGCGTCCGGCTCCCAGGAGTTTCTGGAAGCCGGACGCTGAAAACGCTGAAGTTTAGAGGGATTGTGGGACTTTCTCGAGCTTGTAGCACTCGATGACATCACCTTCCTGATATTCGTTGAATTCGCCGAGGCGGATACCGCATTCGTAGTTTTGCCGGACTTCCTCCACTTCGTCCTGGAAGCGGCGAAGGGTCGACATTTTGCCATCGAATACCGGAATGCCGCCGCGGATGACGCGGGCATGTGCCTTGCGGTGAATGCGGCCATCGGTAACAAACGAGCCAGCGGCACGTCCGCGGGAAAGCTTGAACACCTGGCGAACTTCCGCGTGACCAATGACGGTTTCGCGGGTGAGAGGCTCCAGCAAACCGAGCATCGCTTCGCGAACCTGATCGATCAGCTCGTAAACCACCGAGTAGAGTTTGACCTCGACGCTGGCGGCCTTGGCCGCTTTCACCGCCTTGGCTTCAACCTTGACATTGAAGCCCATGACGACGGCACCGGTGGATGCTGCGAATGCAATGTCGGATTCAGTCACCGGCCCTGCAGCAGCGGTGATGAAGGTGGATTCCACTTTGTTCGACTCGATCGCGAGAATCGCTTTCTTGATCGCTTCGACCGAACCCTGAACGTCGCACTTGAGGATGATCTTGAGCTGGGCCTTGCCGCCACCTTCGTTGACCATCGAGTAGAGGTCTTCCATCCGGTTGCGGTGTTGCGGGCGCAGACGCTTGAGGCGTTGCTCTTCCTGGCGCTCTGAAGCCAATGACTTGGCCTCGCGCTCATTCTTCATCTCGGTGAGGTGATCACCGACGTGTGGGAGTTCTTCAAAGCCGATCACTTCAACCGGCGATCCCGGAGGCGCGGTTTTGATCGTTTCGCCGCGATCATTGATCATCGAGCGAATTTTGCCGGCGTATGGACCGCAAATGAAAGGAGTTCCAACCTTGAGCGTCCCGGACTCAACGATGACCGTTGCGGTGGTGCCGCGACCTGGAACAACGCGGGCTTCGATGACCGATGCCCGGGCGGTTGCCTTCGGATTGGCTTTCAGTTCGAGCACTTCCGCCTGAAGGATCATCAGATCGAGCAGGTCATCCATGCCTTTACCGGTGAGAGCTGAAACTTCAGCGAACTCCGTATCTCCACCGTAATCGGTGGTCTGAAGTCCGTTTTCTGCCAGCTGGGTTTTCACCCGTTCGACGTTGGCGGAGGAAAGGTCGATCTTGTTGATCGCGACGATGATGGTCTTGTTCGCCTTCTTCGCGTGCTGGATCGCTTCCTTGGTCTGCGGCATAATGCCGTCGTTGGCTGCGACCACGATCACCACGATGTCCGTGATGTCCGCGCCACGGGCACGCATGTCGGAGAAAATCGCGTGGCCGGGGGTGTCGAGGAAAGTCAGAAGTTGGTCCTGATGCTTTACCTGATAAGCACCGATGTGCTGAGTAATGCCGCCTGCTTCGCCCGCCGTGATGCGGGTTTTGCGCAGGTAATCGAGAAGTGAGGTTTTGCCGTGGTCGACGTGACCCATGATCGTGATGATCGGTGGGCGGGTCTTGAGAAGCTCTTCAGGTTCCTCAGCAGGAGCTTCCGGTTCCTTGATGACTTCCTCAACCTTGTGGAAGCCTTTGTCCTTATCGCGTTTCTCACGCTCGAAGGAGAATCCATGGATTTCGCAAACTTTGGCCGCGATTTCCGGTTCCAATGGCTGGTTCGGGGCAGGGAAGACGCCGAGCTTGATCAGGTCCGCCATCACGTTGAACGGCTTCAAGCCCAGGCGGGCAGCCAGTTCAGGAACGAGGATCGGCGGTTTGATGACGATCAGTTTTGGATCGTCGGAAGCATATTCCTCTGATGATGAATCAGCAGTTACTTCGGCTGGAGCTGCAACGGGCTCGGCAGGTGCAGGTTCTGGAGCTTTTTCTTGAACCGGTTCTGGTTCTGGCTCGAGCAGTTTCGAAATGGACGGGAGAACGTTTTTACCGGAACGGGCGGTTTTACGAACTTTCGGTTTTTTCTCTTCTGCGAAAAGATCGAGCGCATTCGCCTTAGCAGCGTCGATCTTGCTGGCTGGAGGAGCGGCTTGGGCTTCCAGGCGCTGACGTTCGCGGCGCGAAGGTTTCTTGGATCCGTCGAGTAGATCGAGGACCTTGCGTTTTTCAGGGGCGCTATCGCTATTTTGAGGCATCCGGCTGTTCTGCGTGGTTCTGGTAATAATACTAGGTAACTGAATTAGGCTTGTCGGGAAATGGGATCTTTATTGGACGGGCTCGCCACCGCCGACGATCGCACGTGCGCGCACGAGGATCGCATCTGCTTCCGCCTCGGTGATTTCGAGGGCGGCGGCGATGTAGTCCGCTGGCATGTCCACGATCAATTCGGAGTTGAACCCGCCGGCAAGCGTGAGCTTTTCGGCAAGCTCGTCAGTGATTCCGAGTTGTTCGCCCAAAGTATGAGCGGCACCGCCGATCTTTTCTTTGAACTGTTCTTCCTTCGACTCGTCCTTGCGGACCTGGACGTCCCAGCCCATCAGGCGGGAGGAAAGCCGGGCATTCTGGCCTTTGCGGCCGATCGCTTTGCTCAAATCAGCCTCGTCGACGGTGACATGGACGACCTTGGCTTTTTCATCGACCGAGATCGAGCGGAGTTCGGCGGGCTTCAGGGCCTCGCGGACGAATTCTTCCGGATCATCGCTCCAGCGGATGATGTCGACCTTCTCGTTGTTGAGTTCACGGACGATGTTTTTCACCCGTGCGCCGCGCATGCCGACGCAAGCGCCGACCGGGTCAACCTTCGGGTCGTTGCTCCATACGGCAACTTTGGTGCGGAAGCCGGCTTCACGGGCGATGCCGCGAATTTCGACCGTCCGGTCGGAAATTTCGTTCACTTCAGCTTCGAACAAGCGGCGGACGAAGTTCGGGTGGCTGCGGGAAAGGATGATTTCCGGACCACGGCCTTCGTTTTCAACTGCCAGCACGTAGGCGCGGATGCGGTCGCCGATGTTGTAGTCCTCTCCTTGCACGCGCTCACGGTTTGGCATGATGCCCTCGAATTTACCGAGGTCGACCATCACGTCATTGCGCTCAAATCGGCGAACCGTGCCGGAAACGATGTCGCCGGCGCGATCCTTGAACTCTTCGTAAATCATTTCCTTCTCCGCTTGGCGGAGGCGCTGCATCATCGTCTGCTTGGCAGTTTGCACGGCGATGCGGCCGAAATCTTTGGGGGTGACGTTGAATTCCTGAGTGTCACCAGCTTCAGCGGCAGGGTCCTTCTTGCGGGCGATGGAAAGGGGAACGTGGTTGAACTTGTCGGTGACTTCACCGTCCTCGACGACATTCAGCAGCGCGAAAATGCGGGTTTCACCCTTCTTGGTGTTGACGTCGGCACGCAGCGTTTCGATGGCATCAGCACCCGGAACCATTTTCCGGTAAGCGGAAATGAAGGCAAACTCAAGCGCGGCAACGACCTTGGCGCGGTCGATGCCTTTTTCCTTTTCGTAATAATCAATGAGGGCGACGATGTCGTTGGTCATGGCTGGCGTTTGTCTGCGATCGACGCTGGTGGGGTCTGGAGACGCAAAAGAGTGGGTGCAAGACCCACTCCTTTCTTTCGTCAGAAGCTGTTCGACGGACTTATAAACCATGCAGTTTTCGCTTGCAAGCCGAAACTCCGCGTCCGGAATGATCCGGTTTGCCGAAATGCATGCGGAGTTTGTGAGTTTGTTTCGGCTTCGCTCTGGCGTTCGCCCTGGGACGGCACATAGTCCGGCCATGCAATTTATTGTGAAGTCGGTGGCTTTCCTTTCGCTGGTGATGTGGCTCCCATCTTGTTCGAGCTCGATTGCGCCGCCTTTGACGACGGCATCGGGTCGCGACTACTGGGGTCACCGTCCGGGGCCGAAGGGATTCCGCACCGTGATTCTGGATGCGGGACACGGCGGGAAAGACAGCGGGGCAGTCAGTCCTTACACCCGTCAGCGGGAAAAGGATCTGACTTTGGATACGGTGAAGCGAGTTCGTGCCGAGCTTGGCTCGGATTTCAAAGTCATCCTGATGCGTGACGACGATACCTTTGTCGACTTGGATGATCGGGTGGCCCGGGCCAACCGCTATGGCGATGCGATTCTGGTATCCATCCACTATAATAGCTCAGGGGCGGCGACCCGTGGGCCAGAAACGTATTTCTGGCGCGTCGATAGCCATGGTTTGGCCGTGCGGGTGCAGCAGGCGATGGAGTCGGTTTCGCCAGTGGAGTCCGGAAATCGCGGGATGGTGCGGCGACGGCTGCGTTTGACGCGCAATCCGGAAATTCCGTGTATCCTGGCCGAAGTGGGATACCTGAGCAATTCGCAGGAGAGTCGTTTGGTTTCGTCAGCAGCCTACCGGCAGAAAATGGCCAAGGCGATCGCGGGGGCGATCCGGATGCAGTCGAAAATCGGCGACAGCGGAACCGGTCCACTGCCGCGTCCAATCAATGCGCCGCCGAGTCGCCCGACCGACGCGCGCGAGTGATTCAGCATTCGACGACGTTGACCGCGAGGCCGCCGCGTGAAGTCTCTTTGTATTTGGATTTCATGTCGCGGCCGGTATCGCGCATGGTGCGGATGACCTTATCCAGGGAGACAAAATGGGTGCCGTCGCCCGAAAGGGCGAGTCGCGAAGCATTGATCGCTTTGATCGAGCCCATGGCATTGCGCTCGATGCAGGGAATTTGAACCAGGCCGCCGATCGGATCGCAGGTGAGGCCGAGGTTGTGTTCCATGCCGATTTCTGCCGCGTTTTCCACTTGTTTCGGAGTTCCGCCGCAATATTCGGCCAAGCCAGCGGCTGCCATCGAGCAGGCAACTCCGACTTCGCCCTGGCAGCCGGCTTCGGCGCCTGAAATCGAC
Source organism: Luteolibacter pohnpeiensis (assembly GCF_016595435.1). Classification (GTDB taxonomy): domain Bacteria; phylum Verrucomicrobiota; class Verrucomicrobiia; order Verrucomicrobiales; family Akkermansiaceae; genus Luteolibacter; species Luteolibacter pohnpeiensis. Next base: position 14,044 of record NZ_JAENIJ010000026.1, on the reverse strand, counting down.
GCATTCCTTTTATAGAGCATGCCGATGGCGGCAGCGGTGAGAAGGAAACGGTGCACGCCGTCTTTATAAGGTGAATGGCGGAAGCGGACCGCGTAGTGCAAAACTGCCGGGATAATGCCAGCCGCACCATTGGTTGGTGCAGTGACCACGCGTCCGCCTGCGGCGTTTTCTTCATTCACGGCCAGGGCGTAGAGATTCACCCAGTCGAGAATGGTCAGTGGATCGGAAAGCGCGGCTTCGGATTTATTGCGCAGGTTTTCATGAATCGCCTTCGCGCGGCGCTTCACGTGGAGGCCACCGGGGAGGATGCCTTCCAGTGAACAGCCACGGGTCACGCAATTTTGCATGGCCTGCCAAATATCGTCCAGGCGGGCGCGAGTTTCTTCTTCCGGGCGAAATGCGGCTTCATTATCTAATAGCAGCTCGGCGATCGAAAGTCCGGCTTGCTCGCTGTGCTCCATCAGTTCGGCTGCATTGCGGAACGGGTAGCGCACGGTGATTTCATTCACGACGGGATTTTTCATTTCCTCCTCTGTCGAAATGAAACCACCGCCGAGCGAGTAGATCACCGAGTCGGCCAGGATCGCGCCATCGGCTGAAAGCGCGGTGAAATGCATGCCGTTCGGGTGGAGTGGGAGCGGTTTGAGGCGCTTGAAGTCCAGATCGGATCGCTCGTTGAAGGAAATCGTAGTGCCCCATGGCGTGGCGAGCTTGCCGGAGCGAATGGTGGCCAGTTTTTCAGGGATCGACTCGATATCGATCGTTTCAGGCTCTTCGCCAAGAAAGCCGAGCAAGACGGCGGAGTCCGTGCCGTGGCCTTTGCCGGTGGCGGCCAGCGAACCGTAGAGATCGCAGCGGACTCGGGTGACGCTTGCAGAAAGTCCGTTCTCCATCAGTTCTCGCATGAACCGGCTTGCCGCGCGCATGGGGCCGACGGTGTGGGAGGAGGAGGGGCCGATGCCAATGGTGAAAAGATCGAGGGCCGATAACGTCATACTTGGCGGATGCTTGGTGCCTGCGGGCCGGTGTGGCAAGTACCCGATGAGATTTTAACAGGGAAAATCGCCTTTATTTTCGGGGGTTCCGGCGCGATCGCCTCCGCTGAGACTGCTCGTAATTGGGCTCTCAACGCTGGAAGCGACTGAGTGACAGCTTCATGGAAATAAATCGCGGCGTGGAATGGATGATACTGGCGTGAAATGGAACCGTTCAGGAATTGGCCCGTGAGGTGCTGCAAGTTTCACTCATCGTTCCTTCTCGCGGAGAAAAATAAGAAAACCGGGAGAATTCGAATTATTTCCCGGTTGACACCTTGGGGGCTGGTCACTAGTTTGCCCGCCCCTTCGCCAACGCGCGGAAGGATTTTCCAAGTACACGCACATGAATACGTTTTCCGCCAAGCCGCACGAAGTCGAGCGCAAATGGTATGTGATCGACGCCAAGGGCAAGGTCCTCGGCCAGGTCGCCGTGGAGGCAGCACGTCTGCTTCGCGGCAAGCATAAGCCGACCTTCACCACTCACGTTGATACTGGTGACTTTGTTATCGTCATCAATGCTGATAAAGTCGTGCTGTCGGGAACCAAGGAAACTTCCAAGATCTACACCCGTTTCTCCGGTTACGTGGGTGGTCAAAAAGTGGAAACTCCTGCCAAGGTGCGTGACCGTCGGCCAATCCTGCTGGTTGAGCGTGCAGTTTGGGGGATGCTTCCTAAGACCCGTCTTGGACGTGAGCAATACCGCAAACTCAACGTTTATGCGGGCGAAACTCATCCGCACGAAGCACAAGCGCCGGCTGTTTACGAAGTCCGCTAATTCCCAACTCATCTCCCATGTCCGCCACCACCACTCATAGTGCCACCGGCCGCCGCAAAACTGCGGTTGCCCACGTTCGCCTCACCGAAGGCACCGGCGAGATCGTGATCAACGATCGCCACTTCGAAGATTACCTTCCTACCGTCGAACTCCAGAACGCTGTGCTTGCTCCATTCCAGCACATCTCTGCGATGAACAAGTTCGATGTTGTCGTTTCCGTCAAAGGCGGTGGCGTTCACGGCCAAGCAGTAGCGATTCGCCATGCGATTTCCCGCTCCCTGACTGCGATGGACCCGGAAAACCGCAAGCTCATCAAGCCACTTGGCTTCCTCACCCGTGACCCTCGGATGAAGGAACGGAAAAAGCCAGGTCAACCAGGTGCTCGCAAGCGCTTCCAGTTCTCCAAGCGCTAAGCTCAGAAACTGTTCTGTTCCTCAAAGAAGCCGCATCCATGCTGGGTGCGGCTTTTTTGTATCCTGTGGGTGCGGACTGCCGGAGGAGAGGGATGGATCCTTATTCGCAGCCGTATGCGTAACGATTCCTTGTTCCACTAGCTGCCCTCGATCCAGCCTTTGGTGGAATGGAGTGGCCCTGTAACTCAAGCCTGGGGAGCAAGTCGCTCCATCGCAACGAGTGTGATATCGTCCATTTGTGGACCATCACCGGTGAATTTTCCGAGTTCTTCCTGAACGTGTTTCAGAACCTGCTCCGCCCCCAGAGGTGCGGCGTTACGGAAGGCGTTTGACATGCGTTCGACGCCAAATTCTTCATCGTTCGCATCCACCGCTTCCTTCACTCCATCGGTGTAGAAGAGAACGCAATCGCCCGGCTCCAGTTGGACCTCGAAGTCTCGTGTCACCCGTTCGAAGACCTGGCCGCCATCAACGCCAACCGCCAGACCGGGCGAGCGGAGGGTTTCGACCTTGCCCGTGGCTTTCCGATAGCAAAGTGCTGGGTCGTGGCCGGCGCGGGATAGGAGAAGCTTGCCGGTGTCGACATCGAGAATGCCGTAGGCAATGCTGATGAACATGTCCTCGCGAATGTCTGGAAAAAGTTGGCGATTCACCAGAGCCAGAGCTTTGGACGGAGACATTTCGCCTGGGGCGACGGACCGCAGTGCGCTGCGGCACATGGCCATCATCAGACCGGCGGGGACGCCCTTGCCTGACACATCGGCGATGACGATGCCGAAACTGCGTTCCGCGACTTCGATGTAGTCGTAATAATCACCGCTGATGATCCGGGCCGGCAAATTGGTGCCGCTGATCCGGAAGCCATCGACGACCGGATCGACCTGCGGCAGGAGAATCCGCTGCACTTCGCGGGCATTGCGAAGTTCCTTCTCCATGGTCCGTTTTTCATGGGCCTCACGATGGACCTTGGCATTGCCGATGGCAAACGACGATTGTTCGGCCAGCGATCGGAACACCAGGAAATCGTTGTTGGAAAAATCGCCATCTTCCACCCGCCGCGCGACAACCAGCACCCCCATGTCCTTGTCGGCGTGGCGTAAGGGTGCGATCAGTGCAGAGACGTGGTCAGTCGGAGGGGCTGCGGAATTTTTGAATGAGGAATGACTTTTGAGGTCGCGAATGTGAATCGCTTCGCCGACGGCCAGGCAGTGGCCAAGCACTCCATCATCGATCGCGACACGTGTGAGACGAAGGTGGCTGGTGAGCGCGCGGTGATCGGTGCCGGCCTTTTCCCGGACTGCCTCAGGCATTCCCATCAGCGGTGGGCAATCTTCCGATAAATAGGACGGGTTCAGGAACAATCCGTCATCGGATAGAAAGTAGATACCGCCACCTCTGGCGGCGACCACATCGATGGCTCCATCGACGATGGTTCTGGAAAGAACTGCAGGTGAGGGATCGCGTTCGATCGAGCCTCCGAGGACGTTCAGGAACGTGAACATCCGTTTTTCCTCACCTTCCAAATCTTGGAATCGGGCTCGCAGGCGTTTGGAGCGCCGCCGGTGGTTTTGCAATGCCACAACCAAGCCAACGGCAATGATGACGATGGCAATTAGTGCGAAGGTCGATGGATGAGGCATCTTACCGAGGATTTCCGTGACGCCCGAATCAGGGGATCAACCATTCTTTTTGGACTCTTTGTCCACTTCGGCTTCGAGCAAGCCGACGACTTGGGAAAACTTCTTCGCGTTCTTCTCGTTGGCCTGGGAAAGATTTTTGTGGGCCTCGAGCACATGGCGGGCAGCGACTTCGCGCTGTTTCTCTTCTTTTTTCAGCTCAGGCGGAACCAGTGAAGAGCGAACTGCTTCGATTTGCCCACGCCAGGCAGCCTTGGGTGGATCGATTTCTAGCAGAAAATCCAGGCCGAGATCTTCGAGTGATCGTCGGTTCCGCTCACCAGGTTCTGCGATTTGCAGGGTTCCGCCATCCACGACGGAGAGGCGGGCCGCCATACCGGCAAGGGTGCCCATAAAGGTGGAATCCATGCCCGTGCAATCGCTGAGGTCAACGACAAGGCAAGATTCACCAGCGGCGATTCTTTCATCCCCGAAGGATTTCATGGCCGGACTCGCAAGGAAAGATCCCTTTCCTTTACATCGAATCCAACTGAAACCTTCAAAGATTCCGACTGAGATTGGGTAGTCCGTAGTCACAAGGAAAAATGGGGAGGCCGTCAGCGATCAACAGTCTTCACTATAAAATCACTGGTGCCTCCGGTCAATCATCCATCCACTGAAATATCGCGTAATGCGCAAGGATTGGCGGAAACGGTGATTCAGTGTTAGATTCGATGTTTTGGGCGAATTTTCAGCCAATCGCTATTTCCAGAGGAAGGATTGTTGGGTGGCGATGGTTTTGCCATTGCGCTTCAGGCTGATCTTCCAGGAAAGGACTTTGCCGCTCTTGAAATAATCGTCGCCAATGACTGAGAAAACCGCCTTGCCGCTGGTGCTATCTGCGGGAAATGACTTCGTGCGGCGCTTGATCTTGCTCGCAGTGACGCCCTGCTGGAATTCGAAGATCACATCGACCGGTCCGCTACCCGCATCATTCCAGAGCGCGGTGTAGTATTGGCCAAGTCGGTCGCGCCGTTCTTCCATGCTCACGGCACCGTAGAGTAAACGCTGTTTCTCCGCACGCACCATCGGATCGACGCCGCTGTCATATTTTTCGTCTCGCAGGTAAAACTGCTTCACTTTCAAGGCTTCTGGCTGCCCGGCACAACCGACCATCACGACGGCCCCGAATCCTAAAATCCACTGTTTCACGGCAGACATTCAATCAGCGTCGCGACAGCGTTCAAGAACCATCGAACGCGATCGTTTCGAAGTCTTCAGCTGCGATGACCCCTGCGCGGGAATATTTAAACTTTGGTGGACGATCGAACTGGTAAAACGGTCACACACCCCATTTCTTAGGGTCATGTCAGAGGGCAAGCTGCCGATTGAAGAAATTCTTGATTTGTTGATGGATGGGAGAACGCTAGACGCGTGGGAAATCGCAAAAACCACCGGCCTACCCATCACGAAATGGCCAAAAGGCAAACCGATGGCTGCAGCCTCAAAGCTGGTATCCAGCCTTGGAGCTCCCAGATTGGGTAATGCTCTTAGCTGGCTCAATTGGAGAGCCGAGCGCAAGGATCCAAGGCGATACTTCGATGCGCTGTTTAGCCGTCTTAGTTTCACACCGGACTGGAAGCTGGTTTCTGAAATTGAGAATTTCCTTCAACGGAATCGACCAATCGACGTGCAGGATCGAAGTGATTTATTGGCGATTCAGGCTTCCATGTATGCAGAGCTCCGAGATTTTCCTCAAGCATTTCACCGGATCGAGAGTGCGCTCGAAATGCAGCCAGAAGATTCATGGATTCATGTCCAGCATGCAAGTATCTTGGAACTGGCGGATCGATATGAGGACGCGCTCGAGGCGGGGAGAACGGCATTCAATCTGAGGCCCAATTATCGAGCGGCTGTATTGAAATATGTCGATATTCTTGTCCATTTAGGCTGTGACGAGGAAGCGATTCAGGTTCTGGAAAAGGTTGTGGCAGAAACGCAACACGCCTTTTTCTCGGTAAGGCTTCAAGGGCTATACAGTGAAAAGGAAGATCATGTGTCTGCTTTAAAGTGCCTTGATCTGATCGAGCAGCGGATGCCGATGATGGAGAAGTCTTACCAGCAATGGATTGTAGGACGCAGAGCGGATTTTGCCTATATGGCTGGTGATATTGATAGCTGTCTTGAATGGTGTGATCGGAAGGATGATGGATTTCACAAAAGAGTCGCTCAAAATTTACGCAGCCCAAATGCGCGAACGAAGAGCCGTGTTCGATTGCAGGTTCCGTTTGTTCGACAGCATAATTCGACATGTGCACCCGCGACACTCGCGGCAATTTCCTGCTTTTGGGGAAAGAATCATGATCATCTGGAAATTGCAGAGGCGATATGTCACGAGGGTACGCCTTGGCACAAAGAGCGTCGCTGGGCTGAGGAGCATGGATTTGTAACCCGAGAATTTCGGATCACCCACGAGGTGGTGGTTGCATTGATCGACCGTGGGCTCCCGTTTACGCTCACCACGGAATACATCACTAGTGGACACTTACAGGCGTGCATTGGCTACGATGATCGTTTGGGAGTGATTCTATTGCGCGACCCAACGGTGCGTCATTTCGGAGAAATGATATTGGAGAGCCTAATTGAGGAGCATCCTATTGCAGGCCCAAGAGGAATGGTTTTGGTGCCAAGGGAGGAGTCTCAACGATTGGATGGCATTCATTTTCCAGATGAAGCGGCTTATAATGAATTTCATCAATTGTTAGTTGCCTTGGATGGGCATGACCGAATGGCAGTAGAAGACGGGTTGTGCAGATTGCGCACGGTTGCCCCGGATAGTCCATTGATCCATGAGGCAGCTTATCGAAAAGCCGTGTGGGATGGAGATCCGCAAGGTCAGCTTGATGAAGCTAATTTCTTGTTAGAAATAGCTCCAAAGATGGGGCGTAATCAGTTGCGCAGGTGTAATGCATTGAACCGTTTGGGGAGGAGGAACGAACTCATCGCCTATTTGGAATCCATCACTGCAGAGAAAAATTCTGATCCTGTATTTGAGTCAGAACTTGGTGAATTGTTACTGGAAGACGCACGGCAACTTGAACAGGCACAATACCATTTGAAAAAAGCACTGCGAAGACGCAGACGTGAATCTAGGTGTTATGATAGCTTGGCGCGCTGCATGTCAAAGCTGCGGCTGTTGAAAGAGGAGGCCATGTTACGACGGGTCGCATCTGGATTTTCTCCGGATTTTGAACCATATGCCCGTGGGTATTTCGATGTTTGCAGGGCGGTGAATCGCACCGATGAAGGATTGATTTTTTTGGAGCAGAGAGCGAATCAGGTGGCCACTAAATCAAGCAATCCGTGGCTGACTTGGGCTGAAGCATTGGATGATCTTCATCATCCTGAGCAGGCGGCTACGGTTCTGAAAAGGGCCATGGCTCTAATGCCGGATGACGGCAATTTACTGCTGCACTCTGGTAAGATGATGTGCCGGTGGGGTGGAGAGAGTCGTATCCAAGGTTTGGAGTTCATGGAGCAGGCGAGATCCAAAGTGCCTGACCGAGTTTGGTTGACTGAGACCGCAAAGGTAGCCGCGATCCAAGGTGAACGGGCCAAAGCCTTGAAATCTTGGGAGGAGCTGGTTCGTCTTCAACCTCTATCCATTGATGCCTGGCGCGGGTTGGCGGGAGCCACGGCAGATGAATATGATGAAGAGGCTGCTATCGCGTTGCTGAAAGAAGCAACGAACCGGAATCCAGATTGGTTACCGTTATTGCATCTCCAGGCCGAATGGCTGGTGGATACAAAAGAGGGCCCTTTGGAAGTCCTGGGACGCATTATTGAAATGGATCCCAAAGATCGTTGGGCACTCCGGGAACGTGCATTCCGTCGGGTCAACGTAAACGATTTGGTAGGCGCAGAACATGATGCACGTGAAGCATTGGAGTTGGCGCCCTGGGAGCCAGCTTCACATGGGACTTTGGGAAAAGTTTTGGAAAAAACCGGACGAATTCGCGATGCAATTCATCATTATCGTGAAGCATTGCATCTCGAAATCGATTACATCCAAGCCGCTCACTATTGGTCTCAATTAGCATCAGATAAATCGCAAGAATTGGAACTCATCGAGTTTTTGGAAGCGGAGATGCATCAACAAGTTTCGACCGGTGAGATCGTTCTAACTTATCAAGAAATTGCATGTCCTGTTCTTGATGCAGCGACATTGCTGGCTCAACTAAAGGCATTTGGTGAAGAGCGGCCGGATCTTTGGCAAACTTTTGTTGCGATCATTGAACAGGCGGTCACGATGCAGGCTGATGATGTTGCGTTGCAGCAGGCAGATGCATTCGTGGAACGCTTTCCGTTGATGCCGAGAGCCTGGACTGAGCTAGCCCGTGTTCAGCGGCTTGCGGGCAGTAGAGAGAGTGAGCTCCGAGCTGCAGCGAAGGCTTTCGAGCTTTCACCTGGATGGGGAACGGCTGCGACTTCATATGCTGAGGTTTTGGAAAAATCTGGTATGTTGGAGCAGGCGATTGCAGTCCTATCGGAGACCTGTCGCTTGAACCCGCAAGGAGCATCCACATATGGGTATTTGGCGGATGTTCACAGAAGGAAAGGGGATCATGAGCAGGCTTTGAAGTGTTTGCTTGAAGCCGTTCGCTACATACCAAATTACACGTGGGCATGGTCAACGGCTTGCAAATGGGCAGTTGTTGACGGCAAAAAACAAGTCATGGTGGAGGCGCTCGATGCGGCCTCGCAAAAGTATGGCCATTTGACCCGCTGGTGGAGGTCGGCAGCTGCGGCATGGCAGGATCTGGAGGAGACAGACAGGATGGTGGCAGCGATTTACAGCGGTCTGAAGCTCAGTCCCGCTGATCCTACGCTTCGGGACTCTTTGGCGCTGCATTTTTTTGAGGAGTCGAAATACCCTGAAGCACTTGCCGCATGTGAGTCAGTTGGTAATGAAGTGAAGCCGCCTGTTAATCTTAGAGGGCGTCGTGCATGGATTCTCATGCATTCGGGCCAGGCCGTCGAAGGATTGGCAGAAATGAAGGATCTGTTAGATCAAGAGCCCGAGTATGCCTGGGGATTCGGGGAACTGGCTTCATGGCATGAAGGACGCAGAGAGTGGGCGGAGGTTGCAGCCATCTGTAGAAGGTGGCAGCGGGCAGATGCGGCGAATGCCAGGGTTTTAGGACTGCTAGGGTTCGCAGAAAGAGAGTTGGGAAATTGCGAAGGTGCCAAAAACGCTTTTGCTAGAGCGAATGCATTGAACCCTGAATATACCTTTGCCACGCGGCAGCTAATGGATCTGCAGATGAGGGACGGGGAACTCGAAGCAGCAGCGGCAACACTCAAGCATTTACAGCATTACTCACCGTCTCCCTACGTGATCTGTGATGCAATTGAATTGGAGCTGAAACGTAAGGATAGAAAAGCTGCTTTGCGACAGGCAGAAACACTTACTTCCGATCCAGGTGCGGATCTAGAAGTGATGAATTGGGCATTCACTCTCTTCAACGACAATCGTTCAGGGCTTGCTTGGAAAAGATGGCTGAAGTCGAAAGTGAAGGCAGGACCCTTGGTTGCACCCGGAGCTCTGGCTTCCTATCTGAAAATGTTGGCGGGAGAGAAAATGATCGCTACCGGGCTTAAATTAATCCGCAAAGAACCATCAAACAGCCCAGCGCGCATTACCGCATGGCGTGTCATGATTCGATCAATGGAGCAGCGAAATGCAGTCAGAAAATTGAGGCGATGGGCTGTGAAACGTTATCCAGAACTCAGGGAAAACGCCATGCTGTGGAACGCAATCGGAGAACGTGCTGTGACTTTGGGGGATTCGGATTTCGGCCTGCAATGGCTGGCTGATTGGCGGGATAGGTCGCAGGATGTTAACGATGCGACGTTGCTTCATTTGGCGGTATTACAAATCGGTCTGAAAAAAGACCGGGAAACGAATTTCCGCGTCGCCGAATCACTCACGGAAGAATCTCTAACATTATTCCCGAGAGGACCAAATTCCAATGCGCACCGTGCCTTGAGCGCATTCTTGTTAGCTTGGCGGGGTGAAACGGAAAGTGCACAGAAGCAATTGGATTGTTGCGATTTTACAAACCTCTCTGACTTCTACCGACTCACTGGTGAAGCTGCAAAAGCCTTATTAGCTGGGGCAAATGACAAACAAATCGAAGCGCGCGAGTATTTTCGCAACTTTATCTCCGTGTTTCATAAGTATTCGGACGTCTGTAGCGGCGAGATTCGATCAGCTGCAGAGACCGCGATGGCAAGTCTCGTCCCATCGACCAAAGGTAAAGTCTCTACATTACGTCGACTTTGGGCTCTTCAGAGCCCATCGAAAACGAGCTGGTGGAAACCGGTTTCTGAAATCCAGCCAAGGTATGTAATCATTTTACTGATTGTTGTACTCCGTGCTTGTTCGGCAATGTATGGCCATCATTGACCAGTCCTAAACCTTTACATGTGGGAGCAAATGGCGATCAGGCGCTTCCAGGCTTGAACCCGTTGATTGGATTTGGTTCATGGGCTTGATGTTGAAGAGTCTCCACCTTTGCGTTTGGTTGCTTTTATTCCTCGGTCGCTCGATGGGGGCTGATGCGGTGGAATTTCGGGTTTTGGTCTGTAAACCCGCCATCGCGAAGGCGATTAAGTCGAATCTGGATGAGGCAAAGATCTCGATGGATAGTTTCGAAACCACTTACGATCGGTTGACCGGCACGGGGGATATTCAGGAGCTATTTCGCATTCAGAAATCGGATTGGGTGCCTGGATCGCAACTGGTTTATACTGCCAAATCCTCGTCCGGTGGGCAGGCTGGAAATAGCTGGGAGGTGAATCTCCAGGGGCAACGCCTGAAATCCGGTGACTCGACCGGATATCGCGCTCAGCTGAAATTGGCCGCCGCCAAAGGAAATGAATCGACGGAGTTCGATGCAAACGCCACGCGCTCATCGCTATCCGAACAGTGGTGTGTCCTCGCGGAATTTTCCTGGAATTCGCAGCGATTGCTTTGGCTCGGCAGAGGAGATGAGAAGTCGGCGGACGCGGCCCAGAACCCGGAATTGCGGGTAGAGGGCATCGTTTTTTCATCCAAAACCAAGGACTCGGCATCACTGCTAAACAAATCTCCCGAAGAGCTCGCGGTGATCTGTGATAAAATCGCTCTCAATGATGATGCGGAAGTCTTCCGGATTTGGGGCGGCAGCAGTGGCTTGTATGGCATTGCAAAAACCGGAGAGAATTCACTCGATGTCCAACTTCGTTGCCTGGAATCGCAAAACCGCAAGTTGGTGGATTGTGGAGGGCAAATCCAGATTCATCACGGCAGTTCCACGCCATCCTTAGAGGCCGGGAAAACCATCCCGAAAGGCGCGTGGAGCTTGATCTCGACCAGGGATCTGGAGGACGGCGAATCCATGGTGCTTTTTCTCAAAGTCACGGGCGGGCAAACCGAACCATCGGCGATCGACCCCATCAGCCCGCTTCCGGAAAAAGGAAATCTTACCCGGTCCTACACCGTGCATCCCAGCGCGATGCGTATCCTGAATCAAAAGTATCCGGGTAAGGAGCCGCGCCAGACCAAGCAGCTTTTTCTCGATGCAGGGATCCCAGCGGGGAATTGGAAAATCTTTTATACCCCGGGCGGCCCGTCGTTCATGGTGACGGGGGATGTTTCCGTGCATCAAAAATTCCTCGAAATCATCGAGGGGCTGTGGTGGAAGGAATGATTTCTGCGGTTTTGAGCTGGGGAAAACGCGAGTCCGGCGGTGGATTTCGCATTGGGCCGTTTCAAATTCGGGAATTGCCTTGGCAGAACGGGGTTTTTTCAAGCTAGCTTCTCCCGCCCATGCCAACTGATGCGATCTTATCCACTGCCCGCCAGTTTCTGGGGGTGGACCCGACCGTCCCCGTTACTCTGGAGCCGATTCGACGCGGCGCATCCGGCCGGACCATCGTCCGTGTCAAATCGCCCGTCCATGAACCATTTATCGGTCTTCATTGGACTGACGAGAGGCCGGATAACGACCATTTTGTGCCCGTTGCGTTGTTTTTGAAGAAAGCCCGCATCCGTGTGCCGGAAATCATTCACGATAATTCCAAACGGCGTGTCGCATTGGTCGAGGATCTGGGCGATGTCGATCTGCATTCGTTGAAGGACCGTCCGTTTGAAGAACGCTTGCCCTATTATCGGTCCGCGCTGGAGCAGATCGACAAATTGTTTTACGCAAGGTCGCCGAAGGAGCTGGAGTTGATGCCGCCTTTCGATGCCAGCCTCTATCGCTGGGAGCAGACTTATTTCTTCGAATATTTGGTGGAGGAATTTCTGGGCAAGGACCCGGCGCCCCTTCTTGCTAATGAGGCGTTCATTTCTCTTTCCGAGAAATTAGGCACGGTCGCACGTCACCTGGTTCATCGGGATTTTCAGTCGCAAAACCTGCTGATCAAAGACGGGCAGACTTACTTGATCGATTTCCAAGGGCTGCGACGCGGTCGGCAGGAGTACGATCTCGCATCCTTGATTTTCGATCCATACATGAACCACAGCTCGGAAGAGCGTGAAGCATTGTTAGAGCTGTGGGAAGACATCGCGGATGAACGCCCGGAGACCACCTTGTTTCACCAGTGCGCGGCGCAGCGCTTGATGCAGGCGCTCGGTGCCTACGGCAAAATTCTGACCACCCGTGGCGATGATTGGTATCGCCAGCATATCCCGACAGCCGGAAAATTGCTGGGCGAAGTCACCGCTGGAACGGATCTGGAAGGTCCGCTTGCTCCGATTTTATCTGCCATTACCTGATCCTTCACCGTGGCTCGTCCGCTCTACCGCTTTTTGAGTGTGGCCGTGCTTTCTGCGGCAGCTTCCATTTCCGTGTGGCAATTTTTGCCGGCGACCAAGGTGGAACGGCTGATGGTGGAAACCGCTGTTCGCAGTTTTGCGAATCCGCCATTCTACGTCGGTGGCAAAGGGACCAAGAACGAGCCGTGGACTTTGCGCGCGATCTCTCCCGAGGTGGAGGCGGCTCCGGAATTCGCGCCTTCAGTGGTGTCGTTCGGGGACGATCCCAATCGGATTTTCGAAAGTTCGCCGCCATCACCGGTTGATGTCGCGATTGTCCTGAACAACCTGAATCAACTCGGCTTGACCGATCCTGCCATGGCGATGGTTATGGACTGGGAAAGTCCGGGAAGTGTTCCACTGGCGGCGTTGGAGACGGCGATGAATCGCTTTGCGTCGATCACCACCGCCGCGCCTCTCACCAGAGGAGCAGTCCCGGCTGGCCTGCCGCCGGCATTTCGTCGGGCGTCGATTCCTGCGTCATCGGTGGCTGGCGACGCCTCCATGTTGCCATCGGTAAATCAGATTCCCTTACCCGGGATCATCCTGGGTGGGGACAACGCGTATGCGGGATTCAGCACGCTTGAGACCGGTAGCAATTCGAATGCTTTGGTGGCCCGATGGGAAGATCGACTCGTGTTCTCGTTCCCGCTTTTAGCCGTGATCCGGGAACTCGGCATTCCAATGGATCAGGTCGAAGTCCGGCCTGGATCGGCCATCCAGCTCGGGCCAAAAGGTCCAGTGGTCTTGATCGATTCATTTGGCTGTCCGGCGACCTCGATTCCTCAGGTGAAGCCTGCGGCGATCACTCATGCTGAGGACTTGATTCTGAATCCGGAGTCTTTGTCAGCAGCGAGACCCTTGGTGATCCGCGACGATCAAAGTTTGGCAAGCCAAGCGACGCATGCTTTTTCACAGCAACTCCCGAGCTTGATTGCAGCCATTGCTTCGGACCGGAATCTAACCGCAGAAAAACCCTTTCGGCGTTTAGCGGGGCATGTGGAACTGGTAATCATCGGTGGATTCGTCGGGCTGTTAGGCTTGATTGCGACGCAGAAGCGTCTGACGGCAGAAATCCTGTTAGGGTTGTTAGCCGTGGTGGTTTTGGGGGCGCAATTGCTGGGTTGCGGGTCCGCCGGATACTGGTTGCCTGGTCCCGCATTGCTTGCGGCAATTCTCACGGTAGCGGTGTATTTCAATTTGTTTGTGGGAAGAAACGAACCACTTGAAAGTGTGGTCCCATCACCGGAACCAAAGCCGGAACCAAAGCCGGAACCAAAGCCGGAACCAAAGCCGGAACCAAAGCCGGAACCAAAGCCGGAACCAAAGCCGGAACCAAA
>NZ_JAENIJ010000025.1 GCF_016595435.1 Luteolibacter pohnpeiensis | reverse complement strand
GTGAAGGTCGCGTTCTCGCTGACGTAGACGTAACCGGACACTTCGGTGAGTGCTGGCGCAGTGAAGGTCGCGTTCTCGCTAACGTCGACGGAACCGGACACTTCGGTGAGTGCTGGCGCAGTGAAGGTCGCGTTCTCGCTGACGTAGACGGAACCGGACACTTCGGTGAGTGCTGGCGCAGTGAAGGTCGCGTTCTCGCTAACGTCGACGTAACCGGACTTGGTGAGTGCTGGTGCTTCAATAATCGAGCCATCAGCAACGCGGATCACTCCTTCAATGCGGGAAACTTTCGGGTGCAGGAATGAGATCGATGAGCCGTCGGCGTATAACTCAGTTTCGGCGATTTTCTCAATTACCGATTCAGGAGTCCGTGGATCGATCATGACTTTCCAGCGAATGTCTCCATATTCCGGCTTTGCGAAGATCCCGGCTCCTAGGCACATGCGTTCAGCGTGCTCTGCTGGATCGCTGAGAAGCTTTTTCAGAGCTGAGTAATGATTATTGATGACCCGCTTCTGCTTATCATTCATCTCTCCGCGAGTGATTTTCTTGGGAGTGAAATCCCCCTTCCCGTCCCATTCCGCCTCGACAAAATAAGAACCTCGAAAATCTGACATCTGGTCGTTTTCCCTCCAGCCAGCAGCCTCTACCGCGCCAGAATGAGAGTTGCCAGGAATGTGGGCGACAGCGCCGTCTCGACGCACTACAATTGAATGAAAATCACACATGATATTTATATTTATAGTTAATAAAACTGCCATAATCAGGCGACGGCCTGACCGTCTTCGAACGCGATCGCTCCATCCACAATGTGAAGTCCCGTGCTTGATGGGTTCTCTTGGAACTTCTCAATCCAAAGTTGGTAATCGCTGCCTTCGGCCAATTGAGAAATCATTTCGAGATTCGTCGTGTTCATCAAAGCCCCCTCGCGAATCATCACAATTCGGAGCTTTGGGTTTTGAGCCATGGCAACCAGCGTCGAAATCCGGATTTGTTCGGCGGTGGAGAGCTGATTGAAGAACGTCCCGTTGAACATGACGCCTTCGTCAGTCAGTTCGAGTCCATCCAGCGGCATGGCGGCGTTCTTCACGAGATCCAGCTTCTTCTCGTCAACCACTTCGATTTCCCGGTTGAGGTTTCCAGCCCGCAAGCAGAGTTCTTTCAATCGCGCCTCAGTCTCGCGATAGAGACGAGCGGAACGAACTGCAGCATTGGTCTTATCGACGGCCTCCACGGCATCTTGAGCCTTTCGGAGTGCATCGGCATCGGGGGCTTGCTCGGTTGCCGTAATCACTGCGTGCTCTGATTTCACAAACTTCTCGGCGGCTGTGGCTGCACGATCTTTGGCGGCGTCCAGTTCTGCCTTGATCCTTTTGACCTCAGCTTCCGCAGTATTCAACTGGCCTTTGGCACGCTCAGACTCTTCCTTGGCACGTTCGACAGCCATCGCCTTGTCGCGAAGCTCTTGGAGATTTCCCACCAACGTAGTAGCAGAAACCTCTTCGTTCGGGACATCAGCAGCAGGCGCTTCCATCGCTTCGAAGCGAGCTTTGACCTCCACGCCCTCACGGTTGACCTCAGTGCGAGTCGCGTAAGCCTGCGCCCGTTTTGCATCGAGTTCAGTGAAATCCAGCCCCGCCGCCTGTTTGAGAGCTTCGACCTGTTGCTTGGCCTTGAGTTTGGTGAATTCCAGTGGATCGAAAGCATAGTTGCCGAGAAGTCCGTTGAGGAATGTTTGTGCCTTAGGAACTTGAACCCCCGCGGCATCGACAACCGACAGATATGAGCCTTTCTTCGTGATTTTGCGTTCAACCAGATACTCCGCCCTGTCCTGGCCGAGCGTGATTTTCACTGAGCCTGACGGCCGTCCATGACGGATTGGATCGTCAAGACCCGTGTTGCTGAGTGTGAGAACGATCGCGTCCAAAACGGACGATTTCCCGTTGGCATTGTCGCCAGTTAGAATTACGGGCTTTCCAGTAGTAGGGTTGATTTCAACCGCACTGATTCGCTTCACGTCGTTGATTTCGAGCTGTAGAATTTTCATAACTTTGCACCCCGAATGCCCCACCACGCGACAAGGCATGGTGAGGCGACTCTAAATTCCCAGTTTATCAATTTCTAACGGCTCATCGCCCGAGTGCTATTAGGTCATTTCATGATGAATATCCGGTTGTTGATCCCTTTCTTTTTTTGAATCATGCCTTTCGGCTGGCACCCCAAATGCCCGACTCCCCTTGCGAAGAGTCAGGCGTGTCTAGGGCTATTATTCCCTGTAGCTATTTAGTCTTTCGCAGCACGGTCATAACCACCATGACCAATAGGTATCCAACCAGAGCCAACAAAATTAGCGTGATTGGAATCCACAGGGGTGAAACTACCCACAGCCACGGCCAATGGATGGCCCCAGTCAATTTGAGCGTGATAAATACAATCGCTAGAAGACCAAGGAAGCTAATACCACTAGACGAACTTGATGATGAATTACTCATATGTTTTCCAATTTAGGTTCACTCAGAACGGAATATCATCGTCATCGATGACCTCAGCCTCAACCGGAGTCGATGGCGGCGAAGCTTTTGCGGCGGGAGTCCTGACTGAAGTCCCTTCAATCGATGTGGATTCGTAAACGAACGAGACAACTTTGTTCCGGCGGTAGTCTTTGCCCTTCACTTTCTCGGAAGTGAGTTTTGCTCGACCTGTTCGAACTTGCAGCCATCTGAGAAAATCCGGATCTTCGAAGTTGATCTTTCGACCTGGCTTCAAAGTTCCACAAACGCACTTCAGGAACTGGTCGATCTTGTATTTCGCCTTGTCGGTGAAAACCAAGTTCTCATAGACCGTTGTTTTCTCGTCCTCATCAGTGAATTCGAGCTTCAAGGGAATCATTGGGTTCCCAGTAGTGCTAGTTGTCAGAGCGTTAATTTCGAGGATTGTGAATGGATATTCCCCATCTTCAAAGACTGAGAATTCCTTTTCAACTGGCTCCTCGAATGTGTAATCGTTCAGATTCATACCTTATGATTAGTAAGAGTGGAAAGAGGAGTTTCAGCGACTGAACCGAAGATGATCGAATCTTCATCCAATCCTTCACTCACCAGCATTTCACGCAGCGCACCGACCACGTTCTTGAATGCCGCCCGGTGAATCTTCTCGGTTTTCTGAAGCTTCACCTCGAACCCCAATTTCCCGTCACTGATGTGGTAGCGGAACAATGCTCGGATTTCGAATGTCGATTCATTCTCTGCCCCCTCAAAGATCGGGATTTTCAGAAGTAGTTCCGATGGAACCTTCAAGTCCCCTGCAGTTTTAGCCTCAGTCTTTTCATTCCAGCCAATACTACGATCGCCGTTGTGAAGATTCGTTACCGAGGTGAATTCAATATTACGTTTACCAGACAGCGTGGTTGCAACACTGAGAACTTCGGCAGCGGAAGGCTTTTCAATGCAGTCCAAGTTTTCTTCAATGAATTCAGCAAATTTCTTCTGATCCAAAAGCCTACCTGAAACACCTTTCCATGCCTCCCAATCTTCCGTGTATTTGAGTTGATAGAAAACTCTGTGATTGCCCCATCCTGAAGCCGTGTCAGGATCATGCCAATCTAGCACCGATGTAATTTTGTCCGAGTCAATATCGGCGAAGACAGCCGTGCCACTTCCATTGTGACGAATGGTGTAGGAAGCAAGCGATTCCAGAGATTTAGCTGCGATCTTGCCGCGTGCTTGAGAAGGAAGCTCGTGGAAAATTTCCTCGTGATGAATTTGATAGCCCGCAGGCTTAATGATTCCACCTTCAATTGATTGGGTGCGGATGGCTTCAATGATTGGTTCGATGTCCATAAATTCAGAAATTAGAGGCTGATGGTTTCACGGCTTTTGGTTCACCGAATTGGAATTGTTTCTGTCTCGGATTATCCCGAACTAGTTGACCATGCTCCGTAGTGAAGAACATCGATGGTGCGACATCCTTGATTGGGCATTTTGGTTTGAGTTCTCCAGCGAGTTCAACTTGGCCACTGTCATGGCCGCGCGGCTTCACTGAAATGACGAGGGTGAGCGATCCAGACTTGTTAGTTTCTGATACCGCTTTGACGAGGTTGGCCATTTCTTCACTGGCCTGACTGGCTAAGTCTCCGTGGGAGATTTCACCGAGAACCTTGGCAAACATATTGCCAGGCAACTCATTGGTTTCTTCGTTTTCTTCTGACATGGTGAGGATGGTTAGTCTTCAGTTTCGGAGGTTTGTTGTGCGGCTTGTTCGGCTGCTTGGTTCGCGGCGAACTCATCGACGGCCTTGATGAAGTCATCAGGTCGGGCGAGAATCTTCTTGCGTTTGGCAGCAAGGAGCTGGGTGTAATCCTGACCTTCCACGAGCCATTCGATGCTCGTCAGATAGGCAGTGCTGGCGTCCTCCCGGCCCTTGAAGAGCGTGACGAGCTTGTCTTCAGTCGCCTCTTCAATCGGCAGGATTTTAGCAGCGGCTTTTGCAAACTCGTCCCAGCTCAAAGGCATCTCAAAAGGCAGATCAAAGCGACTCTTCGCGGTGAATGCTGGGCGCTCTTCAGTGAACATGACCCGGTGGCCTTCGCCGAATGCCTTGGCTTTCTTCGATCCCTTTTCTTTGCGAGTCGCGATCTTGAAGTTGGCAAAGAACATATTGTCGACGCTCTCATGGAATAGTCCGGCACCGCGCTCGTTCATCTTGATGATGAACTTGTCGAACCGCTCATTCTCGTACGGATCCTCGAACGATTTGATTTTGGCATGGCCAAGGACAATCACGTTCATCTTGTTCCGCAGCCGCTTGAGGGTGTTGAAAAATTCAACCCATTGCTCTTCTGCCCGAACGTAGCCTTTGCCGAAGCCGCCATCGACTTCCTCGATGCTTTTCACCCCGGCTTCCTTGATGATGTGATTGAACAGAAGCGGCTCAAGTCCATTGACCGTATCGATTACAACCGATTCATACTCGTGATCTTCAATGAGAAGGTCCGAAAGGAACGACTTCACCTCAGCCCAGTTCTTGGGAATCGGAAACTTGGCTACGTCAAGCGTAGTAAGTCCATCGTCGGTCCCGATGAAAATTGGATTTGGGGCGGACGCTCCGAAGCTGGATTTGCCGACACCGCCGGGGCCGTAGAGTCCGACGAAATGCGGGCGACGCTGAATCCCCTTAGTTACTTTAGATAGAGAACTCATAATTTATAGTAAGTAGCGCGTTGTTTATAGTTTTCCGCGTTAAGCAGGAAGTTAATCGCGGCAAACCAGAGAAGGACGGCGAGCATAACACAGACAATGCCGGTGTAGGCATAGCTGATGAGGAGACAATAGGCGAAGCCGATCAGCGGAAGCAGCGAGCATGCGGCGCAGAGTCCTGCTCTGTAGCAATTGGCTCGCGCCTTTTTTGTATAATAATCAACCATAATAATTATCAGATAAATATCCCCGCCCGGCTCTCTCTTATTTGACACCGGCCGCACCTTGGGCATTAGAGGTCGCCACCCTTGCAGAACCGGACGGGAAAAGTTTTTAGTTAGAAATCCCAAGCGCCTGCTTGAAAATTCGGGTTTTGAAAGCTTCCTTGTTAGGAACAGTAGGAGTGTATCGCTTGCGACCGTGCGCCGCTGTCTTCTCCTTTTTGGAATACGTCCATTCAGGATATTTGCGCGGGATATAAATCGACCGCGATGCCGGGCGAGAATTCAGATCAAGAACGTGGTGAGTCTTTACCACTTCACCACTCTTGTTCTTTTTCTTAGAAAACCCGATATATTCTCCCATCCGATTCGTGACCACAGCGCCGTCTGCTCGCTTTGAGCGGTCACCGGTTTTGCCGATTGAGTAAACCGGGCGAATCCGCCGGTTCGGGCATTTCGGGGTGGAAATGTTGGCGTGGGTGCTCAATTTACACCCCCTTTGATTTTTGGGCTTGGCGTTGCCACCTTGCCGAGTTTTAGTTTCCCCGCCTTCACGGCTTTCAAACCCGCACGCATCAACTCGCTTGCTAAGTTTGTAGTCGTCCGGCCCGATCGTGCGGCTTCCACCTTAATATCGCGGTGGACGTCGTCGTAAACTTTCAAGCTCTTCATGTCGCCGCAAAAGGAACATGTTGCTGCAGATTCTACAAGTGAAAAGTTGAAATAAATTCAATTTGTCGCTTTTTACACTCGTAATTGAGAAATTATCTCAATAGAACGCGCGTATGAAAATCACCCCGCAAACGAAGACAACTATACTTAACGCCATGAAAGAGAAAGGATTAAATGCCTCCACTCTTTCATTGAAAATTGGCAAGCATCGATCCTATATCACGAAGCTGCTATCTTCGAATGGTGGCATCAGCGAGCTATCAAGCGATATTGTTGACCAGCTTTCTGACGTTCTCGGAGTTTCAATCCAACCAATTCAAACTTCAGAGGGTAGAATTTCACCAACAGCGGCTCGTCTTTCCGCCCTGGCTGAAGAAAACGAAGATGTTGCCGCATTACTCGAAACCATTTTGAGAGTCAGTGAACCAAGCGAGGAAGCATACTTGCCATCGGTTGAAACAAAAAAGCTGCCGAAGATCGGCGCGGCCGTTACTCGAATCGTTCACGAGTGGGAGCAAGGCGCAGACCCTCATTATTCCAAGATCGCCGTTGAGACTCTCCACTTCCTTCGCCATTTCTACGCAAAGGAAATGTAATTCACTGCGCATAATAGCCGCGATTATCCAAACCATAGCTCCGACTAGCGCCCCCTTCTGGATTTTCCAATATTTCCGATGGAACGTTTTTCCATTCGGCACCATCGCGATAATACCAACCTCCACGGCTATCTGGCCGTGCTCTCCACTCACCTTCTTTTTTGAACTTAAACCACGACCACTCGCGATAAAAAATTATTACATTTCGGCTATCTGCCTC
The DNA here is from genome assembly GCF_016595435.1 of Luteolibacter pohnpeiensis. Lineage (GTDB taxonomy): Bacteria > Verrucomicrobiota > Verrucomicrobiia > Verrucomicrobiales > Akkermansiaceae > Luteolibacter > Luteolibacter pohnpeiensis. Next base: position 56,483 of record NZ_JAENIJ010000025.1, on the reverse strand, counting down.
ATCCGTTGAGACAACTAATTCTCCATTACGAAATGCCACAATCGCTGGGTCGAATCGGACTCCAGGACTGCCAAGCACTCTCTCTATGAATGGCAGAAGCACTGCTAAACAAAGCAATATTCCAACAACCAAAGCCACTAATCGCGGGCTTTTGTAGCGCGAATTGCTATCGATAAGAGAACCCTCCTGCGCTAATGTCAGGAAAATTACCAGAATGCAAACTGATAGCAAAACTGCAGCCATCAGTTCTCTCTATTCAGCTGAATAGGGCGAAACAAGCTCAAAACGAAGCCATCCAATGGAAAAGAGCTTTGATAGCCTCAATCAGCCCGATCGCTACCAGAATCAGCCCTCCGATAAGAGCTTGATCGAATAAAGAGGGACGCCTGTAGTTCACTTGAACTATTAGAGCGACCTAAATCGCATCGGCCAAGCGAATTCAAACCTCAATTGTATTCATCCCTTCCTCAATTTCAAGCGACCGCTGGATTGACGTTCCGGCCTCTTCCATGTCCTGACGCCAAGTCTTGTGCTTCGAACCGGCTCTCAGCAGTTTTTTAATGGCCTGCTGCTGCCCCATATCCGAGATGCCGAACAACCTGCAAATGAGCTGCGGGTCAAGTTTCACGCCACGGATACTGACGTTGTAGGGGTCAATTTTGCGGCTCATACCGCCTCCCCCTCCAATTTTCCAATGAGCTTCTTCCCTGCCCGTGTCAGCCGGATCATGTATTTTCGGCGATCCTTCTCCGTCGTCTCACGCGCTACCAGTCCCCGCTCCGCAAGCGTATCGATAACCGACGTGTAACTTGCCGGTGAACCGCCACATCGATTCACAAGCTCTTTCAGGCCAAGCATGTTTCCCTCAGCTGATGCCAGGCAAACCAGCGTGTGAACCCCGGCGCGACTCAGGTTCTCATTTCGCGCAAGTTGTAATAGTTTCTCGTATTGTTTCATTTGGAAAATTTTAAAGGTTGAATCCGGGAGTGATGTCACACCTCCGCTTCGCAATCGCGGCATACTCGGGATTGAGCTCCAAGAGGATTGCTGACCTCCCGAGTTCAAGAGCTACGAGTCCTGTCGTGCCTGAACCACCGAATGGATCAAGCACCGTGCCGCCTGCCGGACAGCCTGCCAAAATGCATGGCTTTACAAGGTCTGGCGGATAAGTTGCGAAGTGAGCACCGCTGAACGACATAGTTGGTACCGTCCAAACGCTCCGCTTCGTTCGCGTTCCTTTTTCAGCAACACGAGCCGCCGCCCGAGTCAGGACCTCCATCGGGCTATTATGCATGGAGGAATCACCGTTCTTGTGTCGGGTTGGATCGTATTTTTCTGCGTTGTCGACCGCCCTTTGATACCTTGCGCGTGATTCATCTGAAATCGCTTCAGCAATAGCATCCGCCTCCCAGTGATAACGGGCCGATTTCGTGAGCAAGAAAAGATACTCATGCGACTTGCAGCACCGATCCTGCACGCTTTCCGGCATCGGGTTCGGCTTTGACCAAATGATGTCCTGTCGTAGGTACCAGCCCGCATCTTGCAAAGCGAACGCGAGCCGCCAAGGCATGCCCATCATGTCTTTAGGCTTCAAACCACATCCTCCTGGGATGGTCCCTGCCTTGGAAACTCGCTTGGGGGCGGAATCGATCTGTCTTGCCGCAATCACGCTTCTGTTTGCCATTGCACCTGATCGCCCCTGCGCTCCCCATGAGCCAGCATAGCTATCACCCATGTTCACCCAGCACGTTCCATCCTTGCGAAGCACGCGCCGGACCTCCTCGAAAACCTCCACGAGCTTCCTGAGGAACTCAGCAGGTGTTTTCTCAAGTCCGATCTGTCCCTTCATTCCATAGTCGCGAAGGCCGTAGTAAGGCGGCGAGGTCACGACACAATGAACCGACTCAGCGGGCAACTTGCGAAGTTGCTCGATACAATCGCCAATGATGATTTGGCAGGTGGGGATCATTGATTCAGGGATGTGGTAAATGATCCATAATCTCTCCATCGCGAGCGACATTGCAGCAGTCGCAAACCGTCTCTGGATTTCGTAGCGATTCGTTAAGATAGTCCGCGCACCACTGCCACCGGTCCATTGGCCGCTTGAAAGTGAATGGGCGGTGCGCTTCCATTTCCCGAATCATCTCAGCTGTCAAAACTGTTGCCGTATTGTTAGCTTCATTGCTCATGCGTTTAGTCGTTTAATAAAGAATTAAGAGCCGCTTGGATACCTGACCGGTGATTTCTTGCCCCGCACTCGCCCCATGGAACGCCGTCCCATCGCTTTGGTGATCTATGCTGCCTGTAAGCGTTTTCCGCCTTCAGCAGCTCCATTGAATTGAATGGACGAAATGTGCGAAGAGCCTCGCCGAGAGCGTCACGGTGATTCTGATCGTCTCCATGAGGAATTCGCTTTTGAGCATAAGCTTCAATTGCAGCGTCTATTTCTTCGGTTGTAGCGATCATTTTTTAGCCCCCAATTGAGAGGTTTGGATGAAGCAATTAACCTCAAATGTGACGATTATACCTTTTCGCGTTTTCCCTTCCCGAATATTTATTGCGCAGTCCAATTTATCGCGCCCTCGAATAATCCCATGTTCAGCCGCCAGCTTGCGAAGTTCTTCACACGTGAATTGTTTTTCCCACCACGAGGGTGCAAGATCGTGATTAGTTATTATTTTATTCATGATTTTTTCCGTGACCCCGTTGTTGGTGCATGACGGCGTTGTGGGCGGTTGACGTAATCCAACCGATGTCTTTCCAAACGGAATCCTCATTAGCTTCGTCCGCACGCTTGCTGATTTCATCCAAAATCTGCCGAAGTTCATTCCGCTCGCGTTCGAGCTTGCGGCCATGATCCAGCAAGTCCTTGGTCATCGGCGAGTATTGGATCCACTTTGGAGTAAGTGAATCAGCTATGGCGTCCGTCTCCGGGGTCTTTGATCCAGTGCTCATTTCTCACCTCCCGCCTTCGGAAATTCATTCCACTCACGGCCATCGAGAAGACGCCCAGCGCGTTGCTTCCCTTGTTTAGCAATGGCCATCACAGGGGGAACCAAACCATGAAAACTCGGATTCTTAGTTTTCCCGTCCCAACCTATCCAACGAAACTTTTCGCCAGTGTCAGGCATCACGTTTCCAGTAACACCGAAACCTTCGGTCGCCGGGCACCATTCACCCCATTGCTTGAACAAGAACGAAACCCCTTGTTCCTCACATTGCTGTTGCAATAACCTAGCCCAATCTGGATGCATAGGACGTGCACCGGGACCAGACTCGCCACCACAAATCACCCAGTGAATTCCGTCCATCCCGGATCGTTTCGTTAGGACGTCACAATCGCATAAGATACCACCGCCAGATTTCCGGTATGAGCAAAGTGGATCGTGTTGAGCTGAAGGAGCCGACTTTGCGATCTCCCATGCTTGCGGGAAGTCAATGTAAGGCAACGTCACTGGTCCAAGCAATGGCTCGCAACTTAGGAAGCGAACCTTAGCCGGTATCTCTAACAACAGGGGAATGCGTTCATCTGCCCGCGCTTGATCCTCAACCGTGGTGCCAACCCAGACGTTGGGCGGAGGATTGCCGTTGATCCACTCCGCAGCGAGTGGTGAGGCGTAGGCACATTCATGCAGTCTTGCGCTCCAGCTTTCGGGGCGTTTCGTGAGAAGCAACCAATCAAGATATGGCGTTTCAGCGATGAGATTCAGTAAATCCACGCGCCAGCCATGCGGAACCTCGTGGTCAAGCCAATCAGCCAGTGATGCGCAAAAGACCTTTGGCCGATAGCCGTTTCTTTTTTCATAGTTCAAGTGCCCCTCTCGGTTCCACTTCAGCGGAAGCTTCCAGTTTGCCTCGCTCGTCCGACGGCGCGGCTGTCCCATTCCCCATTTCACAATCCCAGATCGCTTACTCCATCCTTCAGCATAGCAATTCGCGCAACCCGGCGAAACTTTCGTGCAACCCGTCCATGGGTTGAATGTCATATCGCACCAAGCTATATTAGTTGAACTGCCCATTTCTTTTCCTTTTCCTTTTAGAGTTAAAATGCAGTGCTCCGTGGCACTTTGAACACAGGCAAACAACATCCTCATGATGCTGCTTCCCATATCCCCTGTGATGATGATATTCATGCCTTAAACCCTCTCCAATGTGCCCACACTTGGAACAAGTTAGTTTGTTAGGATCGGGAATCTTTCCAATCCTCACTAAATGGTTGACTCGACCTCTCGCTTGCAGCCGATCGTTATCTCGTGCTGATACAAACCGCCTTCCATTAGCCCTTTCCTTGGGAGTATAGGATATTTTGCTGTGATTTCTTTGGCAACCCCGGCACTTAGGGTGAAGTCCATCAGAACGTGAACTTTCCCGATTGAATAAATGAATAGGTTTCCACTCTCTACAGCTGAAACACCATTTCTCTCCTTGCTCGCGGTGCTCCAGATAGGAATTCAAACTGATACCGATTCTCCGTGCAGCTGTTTTTATTGAGCCAGCTATCCGCCCATCGACTGGATCGATCTTTGTATTTTCACTCATGATTTTATCGCTTCCTGATAAGCTGTGTTTATTTCTGCGAATTGATCGGGATTCCCCCCGATGTCTGGATGATGGCGTTTTGCAAGTTCGCGGTACCGCTCTTTGATCGCCTCTTTCGACTCAGTTCCGTTCATTCCCAATACCTCCCACCATGGCCTAGGACCTGGCGCTGGAAGCCCAACGAAGCCAGTGAATGCGCGATCGAGCATGTCAGAGCTTCCCCAGCGTTCGATGCCGCGAAGAGCCTCTATTGTGCGCTGGATCGCCCTCATGTTTTTCCACACCCGATCATACTTATCACAGGCGAAACACTGCTGCTTTCCTTTCCGTTGGAAATATACCGCCACACCGGGATCCTCAGGCTCTTTCTGATTGGCATATGGTAGGCCATTCCGCTTGAGAGGAACATTTGTGGAAATGATAACAAGGCCATCAGCCATGGTATATCTCGCCGCTTCTTTCCCAAGCACCAGTTTATCAATTTCAGCCAGAAGCTCTAATTGGACCTTGCCCTGCGTGCCTTTAAATTGCCCGTATTCACGATCTCCGCCATGGCGTGGCCAGCCTTCTGGCCAATTGAGTGGATATGACTCATTCATAACTTATTCCAAAATTTAATTACTAACAAAAAGAAAACCGTGTGTGAGATGAGGACGAAAATCATGCGTTCCATCCTTTCTGATTCAGAAGCCAAAGCGGAATCTCCGCTAGGGACTCGCCGGTTGTCCGGTTCCGTCTCGCGAATGAGACTTGCGACTTCGGAAACCACGCCACCCGCGATTCTGACGCCTTGTCGCGGAGTTGATAAGCGAGGTCGCTTTCGCCGACCACAGTGCATTCGACTTTCTCGATGTCGCTCATGATCCCCTCCTTTCCTCGCGAGCCGCTAGCATGGCGTCGGCCATTCGATAGCAGTCGTGGGCGATCTCATATTCTGATAATTCGCCGACTCCCGTATTGTAAATTGATGGCAAAGCTTTTGCGGCAAAATAGTCGCGCAGGCTCATGCCGTTATGACAGATGGTTTCCCCGAAAGAAGACACGTCGCCATTCACGTAAAACCCATGAATAGCAAACGCTGGCCCGCCGTCTTTGATTGGGTTCAATTGGCTTACACTTCGCTCTGTTTTCGGCGTGGACGTGACCTCTTCGATCAAGTCACGACTGTGGCGTTTAAACCAATAGTCCCCATTTTCTTTGTATGCTTGGCCATTGTCACCGAGAAATGAATAAACCAAGCCCACAGTATGATGGACGATTCTTACCTCTTCGCCCTCGCGGCTTTTATATACACCGCCGACTTTTAGTTTTAGCTCACTCATTTACCCTCCTTCCCAGCCCGTTGAAGACGATCGATCTCGGCGGCGATGAGTGCCCCGGCGCGAATCAAATCCTGCATTGGTGATTTTGGTTTGAACCATCGGAGATCCCAGTCGTCCGGCCAAATGTCTTTGTTAGGCGGTTCCTTTTGGTATCTATTATCGTCAAATGATTCGATAACCCAAGATCGTGAATACATGTGTTCGAGGTAAGCGGCTGCAGCTTGAGACAACTCGAAGTTTTCATGTGCGGCATCATGCTCCGGCGTCCATCCTTCATCGCTGATTTGGCGCTCACGTTCGGCATAAATCAGATCCGCGCCGGACTGAATTTCTCTAATACCGGACTTAGCAGGGTCCCATGCCAAGAACTTGATAGCCGTCTCTTTCGCCCAGTCGTGCGCTTCTGGAGTCAGCTTATCGACCTGAGTAACCGTCAATGCAACAGCGTGAGTAATTCCAACAAGAAGCTCTTTGCAGACGAGTTCAAATCCTTCGTCCGACATAAGGACTCCATGCCGAACAAGCTCGTGGCCTGCGAATTCCGCTGCAAGCTTTGCTGCCTTCATCATTGAGCCACGCAAAAATTGTGGCGTTGGCGTTTCTGGATAATCAGGCCCGCCCTCTTGGTATGGTGTTGCGCTCACGCGACCTCCTTTCCTGTTGCTCTTGCGACCACTGCGCGTGCCGAGCGAACGAACTCACATTGCGAACAGATGCATTGCCGACCATCGTCATTTGGATTCGGAGGATGCTCGTCGAACGTTCTCAAGCCATGTTCTACCACGGCTAACAGATCGGGGGCGGCTGAGCTGAGTGCGGCGCTGATCAAATCCAGCTGTTGATGAAAAAGCGTCCGCGCTCTTTGGAACTTTCCAAGCTCAACATAGTATTCCTCCGGCATCGCGTGCGGTGGGTGCTCCTTCGCAAGAGCTGCCGATTTCGCACCTGCCTCAATCATTACCGCTCTGTATTCTTCGCGTTTTGTCGTGTGGCAGACCGCGCTTTTTTCTGCCTCATCAATAATCGAGCGAGTCTCATTCACCAACTTAGACACCACTCCTTCCTTGTAGGTAGGCGCTGAGGACTTTTTCTCATCATCACGGAGCTGTTCGAGGTATGGGAGAACCAAAATCAGCTGATCCAAAGGTGTATTTTTCACTGAGCTTCCTCCTTTCCCTTCACGTCAGCAAGCGTGCGAATCGCCGTCCTCAAAAGCTGATGGAATGTCGTGTCACTCTCTTCGCCTGAGTTGTTGTCTACCAATCGAAGCGGAAAATCTTCCTCAAACTTGTAATGCTCACAAATCGCCAGCACCGCTCCAACCAGCGTGCTCAGCTGCGTGAACAACAACGGTGCGGACTTCGCAATCCGGGCAATCTTTGCCAATTGTTCAGGGCTGATCGCGTCGCCATCGTCATCCTTACCTGGCTCAATCTTGAAGTGAAAGAGGTTAGTTCCACCCTCATTCAGTGCGTAGACGAACCGTGGGTCATCATCAGCAACTTTCCATTCCCACGGCACTGACACCGGCTCTTGCGGCTCAATCGAATCAGGAGCAAGCGCCAAGAGCGCGATCTCCCGTGCATCCTTCTCACCCTCAGTCAACTCAATCCCGTGGGCAAGGTCTTGGTCGACCGTTTGTTCAAGAAGGTAGGTCAACGCTTGGGCAAGCGCCTCTTCGCGTTTTGTCGTGTTCGGAGCCAAATATTCCAGCCCGTCAATTTTTGCCTCGATCATGTGGTTCGTGTTCATCTTCGCGTTTTGTTTAGTTCACCCTGAAAAATTAGCAAGGATTTTATTCAGCCAAAGATGAATTATTTTTCCAATTCACCGCACGAACGAATTTGACTCCATCCATTTCCCATTCCCCTTGATCTTTGATCCATTGTTCCACGTCGTTGGGTGACGTAATTCCGAGATTGGTCAGGAGCAATCCTGTCAGTGATCCACGCGATACCGGGCCTTCCCACCAGTCCGGTTCTTCATCGCGTCCCACCGCAAGTATTTCATCGATAGTCCATCGCTCTGGAGATTCTGGCTCAGCAGGCATCTCAGCTTCCGCCCGCTCTTTTTGGTATTCCTCCCACGTCTCCGGCGTCGAAATAATGTCCTCCTCGATGTCAATTCCGCGCACCGTGAACCACTCTCGCATCTCTTCGATGCTCATTCCAGCCATGGGCGCGACCTCTTGAATTGAGTAAACATCGCTGACTTTCGGCCACCAATCAGGCGGCGTTTTCTCGACCGAGATCCGCTTCTTCCCTGCTTTCGGCCTGGAGGTTGGTGGGGACTTTTTGGCCTTGGGTGCCACCTTTTTACTCGTCAATCCACTTCCTTTGAGCGGCTGCAGGAAGAATGATCCACGCGCAATTTCAGCGATGAGACGCCTCGCGCTTGGCTCTCCATACCCAATTCCAGCCTTCGCGATGCACCCGTGTTGATCTGCTATTTCGTTTAGCTTTTGGATTTCTTCCTCAGTCAACCGAACGGAAAACATGTGTTTGGTTCTTGCCATGCCCGCACCCTATATTCGCGTTTTGGCGAGTCAAGAAGCTTCATAAGAACTACAGTAAGAACTGCTTTTATGAAGCTACTAAAAACGCGCGAATCCCTTTATCTGTAAGGAAAACAAATAGTCGTGAATATTTATTGAAATGAATAAGTCTCTTTATGGACTGCTTTAATGGACTGCATTTAATAGAGTCCTTATTTCGCCGCAATCCCTTATAAACACGGGCTTTTTCATAAATTCATTCTATTTTTTACTATTTTTGCCTAATCCCTCCCTATTACCCCTACCCCCTTTGTATATATATATACAAGGGGTAGGGTATAGGGGTGATAGGAGGGCAGGGATTCAGGCGGCAGAGTTTCTTTCAGGAAATCAAACGGGCGTTTTTGTCTTGACGTTTTGGCGAGTTGCACCATCGTCAAACCCATCCAGCGAAATTGCGTGCCCGATGTCCGAAAATTCAACCGTCGCCGAAATCGATCCAGCCCAAGCCATCGAGGCTTATCGGGCCAAGCGGAAGGCGGCGAATGGCGACAAGCGGACGAACCAAAAAGTTTTGTCGCCGGGCACGTTCAACCGTGAGCTGCAAACCGCGCTGGCTGAAATCTACAGCACCGAGGAAATCTCGGCTTACATCGATTCGCTGTTGGTCGCCACGTTCAAGGGTCAGCCTGACAACCGGACTCGCCTCGCTGCCCTGACATTGCTCATGGCCTACCTCGTTGGGAAACCGGTCGAGCGGCAAGAAGTTGTTAGCGTCAACGTCGATGCTGATTCGCTCGTCGGGATTGAGGAACGCTTGCGGACCTCGCCGACTCTTTGCCGTGCGCTTGGCGATGCATTGGAGAGGGTGAAGAATGAGCAGGCGGTTGAGGTGGGCTCAAATAATGGCTGATTGATTTTGCAATGTTCCACGCCGGTTTTACGTGGATCAAATTGAGCGAAAAGAGGGCTTAATAAATCACATGATTTTTTGAGCTTTATTCTCGACAGAACGCGGTGAGCATTCGATAGTCGAAACCGTGAAAACTATTCCTGTCGCAATTCTCGTTCGAGTATCCACGGCCAAGCAAGAAACCGATCGCCAAATCTCCGAGCTTCAGCAAGTCGCCGAGGCAAAAGGATGGACTGTGATTGAAACCGTCAAAGAGCACGGTGTGAGCGGGTCAAGCCAGGTTCGTCCCGGCCTTGATCGAGTCCTAGAGTTGGCCGAAGCCGGAAAGATTCGAAAGATCCTTGTCCACGAGGTTTCCCGGATTGCCCGCCGTAATTCGATCGCCCATACCTTCCTTGACCAACTCGAAGACCTCAAAGTCTCGCTCTATTGGCATGCTCAAGGCATTGAGACGCTTTTGCCGAACGGTCGACGCAATCCCGGCGCAGGCATCATGTTCTCCCTGCTTGCCGAAATGGCACGCGCCGAGAAGGAGACATTGGTTGAACGCATCAACTCCGGCCTTGCTGAAGCGAGGCGCAAGGGCAAGACATTGGGGCGACCTGTCGGGTCGTCGATGGATGCAAAAGCGCTGATCGCAAAGCATGACGACATTGCTCGTGCTGTCCGCGCCGGGAAATCTTTGCGGGACATTGCAGCCCGGACCGGCAAGGGGCTTGCGACCGTCAAGCGGGTCAAGGCAGCGATGAAGGCTAAATCTTGAATCCACAGCTTGACAAAACGCGGTGATTGTTGCTAGCTGCGATCGGTTTGACGAATTCACACTCCCTTACCTGACCAGCCGGGAAAGCAGCGGCATCAAATCGCAGGGTAGCTCAGTTGGTAGAGCATCTGACTCATAATCAGAAGGTCAAGGGTTCGAGTCCCTTCCCCGCAACCAATCCTTTGCTTATGAATACAAAACCACTACCTGCTGAATCGTCTTCGTATGACAATTCGGACTTCGTCCCTCAGTCTCCAGTTGCTAAGAATCTTTCTCGACTTGGGGTCGAGTTCGACTCTTTGAGGGATGCGATCAATAATCTGGAGCACAGACTTGCGCCAGTTCTTGGGCCTGATCTTAAAGATCATTTTGAGGTGAAAACTCCTAAGATAGAAGTAAATTCAACTTCTGTATCTGATGAGTGTGAACTTGAGCGGGATCTTGATTCATTGGCTTCCCGCTTTGCTGCCATGCAGGAGCGCGTAACGGGACTTCTTAGCAGAGTTCGGGTCTAACATTTTCTAACGCTCCGAAACCCTTATCGGAGCCGGTGAAAGGCGAGCTGGCGACCAACGAAGCGACAGAGGGATGAAAGTCCTCCCTTACTCCACTTTCGAACATAGCGGGAATCCCCGCCACAATGGGAATGCAATGGTTTCGACCTCATCAAGCCCATCAGCGATAGCATGCGGAGGTTGACCGGTTGGCCTCCTAAAAAGCCGGTCAAGCAACTACAAGGCAAACAAAACGCCAGCTTCAGTCGTTCCCGCGTCGTCAGTGATGACCTCGTGCTTTCGAATTGAGGCAAACACGGTCAGGGAAGCGCCCGCTCCGCTCTGACTGCAACCCGGGCACAAACGGAACTCAGCGCCCATAAAGACTGAGTGGTGGAGGCAAACGGGAAACCGTTAGCCCTGAGAATGGCCCACTCTGACGGGTCGTATAAGCATGTTCGAAGTCGTTGATTGGATGGTGTGGGACTCGGGTTCAACTCCCGACATTTCCACCAGCTTTTGACAGCGCGGCGTTGAAGGAAACGCGGTAAGGGTTACCACTCGGGGGTCTAGGTTGTGATGCAAAAGACCTAGATAGAACCATCCTTAGTTGGTCTGCATCAGGCCAACCCAAAAGAGCAAGCCGGTATCGAGTCCGGCCGCTGTCATTCAATGCCGCCTGCGGGGCGATGGGGTCGCGACCTGTCTTAAATACCCGTCTGGCGGCCCCACATTTCAGCGCATCGCAGTGAGGGCACTGAATGGACTGACCTAGCCTGAAAAACGAATGAGCTAAAGGCGAAGTGAGCGACCTGGCCGGTGCGTTGAAATGTGGTCAAAACTAAACTGACGGCGGGGGAACGCCCCATGGCGAGTGCCATGGCTCGACCACACGACTCGCCGCCGTTAGCGGCCCTTAACCTTCCTAACCATGCAGCTCCTCGCAGACCTACCGCCATCACACCCGGATCGGAACCGTCCTTTAGAGGGTGTATTTCGTAGGGTTCACACACTCTACCCATGGGATGTTACAGACCCGCCAGAAAAAATAGCTGAAGCCAAAGCACGCCGTGCAGCTGGCGAAAGAAAGCCCACCCCTTGGAAGCAAGTGCTCAGATGGAAAATAAGCACGCTAACTTACAACCAATTGGGCAAGGTATGGACAGAAAACAGCGACTGGACTTTTACCAATCCTAGAAAAACTCAATCAACGCACCCGTCGGCTCCCCTTTCCTGACTATGATCGCTCGAAGAATCTGACTTCTGAACCATGATGGAATCCAAACAATCCAAGATAATTTGCACTATCTGCGCAGCCGTAGTGTGTACTGCGGCTGCGATTATGACCAAGGGTGAGAGTGGACCGGGATGGTTCATCGTTGCCTTAATTATCATTTGGTGACTGCCATGAAGTGGAATGTGACAGCCAAAGGCTGGGTTTGCTTGTGTCCGGTGTGGCTTGCTGATCCTGACAGTGAAGCCCCAGTTCCTATTCCTAGACCTTTGTGGCTTGGTTGGTGGTTATCGCTGCAGTTTTGGGGGCAGGATGTCGTAAACTTCATCTTGGTGAATCTGATTGAAGATTTTGAGCCAGGGTATGCCATTCATCATGTGGAGTCGGTAGATTCCTTCATAATTGAAGTGTGAACTTGACATATCTCGCGATATATCATCTTTTCCTCCCGAAGCGAATGCTTGCCATGACTACATTGGTTTAATTGTCCGTCACGGTGCCTTACTTGTCGCTTTTCTTTTTCCGATGACCATTTGCCTCCAACTTCGAGAGCGACCGCAACCCCAGCGGTGAGACCTTCTGTGGTCTCATGGTATAATGGCTATTACTCCCCGCTTTGACCGGGGCAATGTGTGTTCGAATCACGCTGAGACTGCCATTCTTTTATGTTCGCATGGTGAAGTGGCTATCACCTCCGGCTTTCTACCGGAAATCTCGGGTTCGAATCCCGATGCGAATGCTATCTTGCGTTAGCTCAATGGTAGAGCGCCCGGTTTGGGACCGGGAGGTTGAGGGTTCAAGCCCCTTGCGCGAGACCATTTCCCAAGAACCTTGACATTTTGTCGTGTTTCATCATCTTGAAGCCCCATCCGATTAGCCGCTGTTTCCCCGAGCCTCCCGGGGCTGCCCCTAGCCAATGCGGCATGCGAAGGGCGGTAATTCATACCCTGATCCAGCCGGGTGGAGGCGCTGGAAATTTTCTGATGAAAGAGCTTAACTCCTTGGTTCGCGAAGCATGCCGATGGGGTGCCGCTGCCTGGTTTGAGGGGTTCAGCAAGATTGAGCGGAAAAATGGTGAGTTGGTCCGTCCGAGGGCGAACATTTACCAGCTCCGGCTTGATGAGGTGGTGCGGTTTGCTCATGAAAATGGGCGTCCGTGCCGGATTGTCGGGCTGAAGCCGCGGCAGAAAGGAAGTTCGACATTTGGTGTGTCGCTGGGTTATCGCCGATTGCAGGCGAAGCGTGCTCGAGGGTTGATTGCGGGCGGTGCTCACTTTCAGGGGGCCAACCTGTTCAAGATCCTGAAGACGTATGCGGAGAACGACGAGTTAGATCCGAAGACGTGCAAGGTGATGGACACTGAGGCGCGGTTCAAGAATGGCAGTTCGTTCGAGCGGATTACGTTGGCCAACCCAAACGCCGGCCGATCGGGAACGTATCAGTTCATGATTATCACTGAGGTTGCGTATCTCAGTGAGGAGGGTGTTGCGAATGCGACAAACGTGTTGAACGGGTTGCTGAAGTGCGTTCCGTATGAGCCTGACACGATCATTTTCCAAGAGTCCACGGCGAAGGGTGCGAGCGGCGACTTCTATGAGACGTGGGAGCATGGAATCACCTTTGATGAGTTCAAGGCTGGGAAAAACGGATATGTTCAGATTTTCGCGGCGTGGTTCGAGTTCGATGATTCAAGGTTGGATCCGGCCAGCGAGGAGATTTACTCAGAGGATGACCTGACCGAGCTTGAGCAAGAGATTGCGGCCAAGTGGAAGCTCGATCTTGAGCAGGTGGCGTGGATGCGCTGGGCAATTCGAGAAGAGTGTAAAGGCGACTGGGATCGATTCTGCCAGGACTATCCATTTGATCCAAAAACCGCATTCTTGAAGTCTGGCCGTGGCCGGTTCAATGCTGAACGGCTTGAGGCACAGGAAGAAAATGCGAGGTTGGTCGTTCGCGAGCCGGGCGTGATGGAGTATGACCCGCGGTCCGATAGAGTTATGTTCCGCCCTACTTCTGAGGAAGAGGCGCGGGTGATTATGTTCGAGAAGCCGAAGGTTGGTTGCCGGTACCTCGTGAGCATCGATTCGATGACCGGCGAGAGTCAGACTGGCGGCGATGATCCTGACAGTCACTCAGTGTTGGTTCACCGCGCTGGCTACATTGATGCGTTGACTCGGCGATGGGTTGAACCGGCGCTTGCGTGTCGGAACATTCTTTTCCCGGACGGGATGCGCTTCGGCTGTTGGTGGGATATTGACGTGCTTGAGGAAGAGGTGTGGCGGCTGGCGCGATATTACGGCGGTTGCCTGATTGTTCCGGAAATGAACATGGACCGGGGGTTGGTCGAGCTGTTGAAACTGCGGACTGACGTGACGATTTACGAACGGGAGATTTTCAACCGGCGGGAGGGAGTGCGAACAAAGGCGCTTGGCTGGATGACAGACAAGAAAACGCGGCCGATGATTCTGGATACCTTGGCGCGATCGATTCGCGAGAGTGGCAAGGGTCAGATGGGTGAAGGGTATGAAATTCGATGCCCGTGGATCATTGACCAGTGCAAAAACTTTGTGGTGAAAAAGAGTGGCCGTGCTGAAGCGGCTCAAGGCCATCATGATGATGATGTTTTGTCGTTGGCGATCGGCGTTCAGTGCATGGAGCATGCGACTCCGTATCATGAGGTGATCCGGCCGGAATGGTTGCCACCAGATTTGCGTGGCAGCGCGGTTCAACAGATGCGCCCAAGTCGCGCTCAATACTCGTGACGCGATCTTGACAAAACGCGGTGTTCTTGAGACGATTCGTCATGGACGAGGTCGTTATTCCTGAAGCGCGTGGGAAAGCCCGTGCTATTTCAACTTTCCTTGCTCGCGGCGGCGGTCTTCGGAGTATTAGCCGCCGATATGGAAAAGCTGGAGCTCGTTACACAGAAGGGCCGTTGAAAGGTTTGACCCACGATCAGGCGCTCGCAAAAGCTGAGTTGCTTTGGGCAAATGCAAGTCCTGCCGTAAAAAAGAAATATGCGGACATGGCATCGCCGATGAATGAGGCGACTGATAGCGAAATTGCTGAGGCATTTGGCACCATGCCCGAAAGCGATCAGGATGCGACTTCTCCTACTGCGGTTACTCCCTCTTCCTCCCCTGCCCCAGTTTCTCGGGCAACCACGGTAAATCCTAATGCCACTGCGGGGGCTGGCCGCGGAATGCCCCTTCAGCCGCTTGGAAGCAATCAGGTGGTTACCAATGCGACTGCGGAAGGCCCGACTGCGCCAACGCGACAGTCGTTATTGAAAAGCAACTCAATCGCGGGTGTTCCAGAAGCGCAACGGGGCATCCAGGAGCCTGCAAAGCCAGCACCGCGAATCAATCGGTTCACGGGAAGGCCATTTGGGTGGTTGCCGCCGGAGGTCGCCAACGCCCCCCTTACTGATGAATACCGTGAGGAGTTGGCAAACCGCGTAACTACGCCAAAGTTTACCCCTACAAAATCAGCTTCACGGGGCAAGCCTCTGCAACCACTGGGATCTCGACCAGAGGACGGTTATACAGGGCCAAAGGTTCGCTACACTCCTGGCATGGGATATGTCCCAGTTGCAGAACCGGTGACCGGTCCTGAAGCTGTCATTTCCTATGACGACTATGAAGCGGCAGGTCGCCGAATGAAGTCGGCTGGCAGCACTGTGGAGCAAGACCGCAAGGATAGCGCATTGCGTGCGGAATTTGGCCGTCAACGCATGGGAACAAGCCTTTCACAACGCCGCCGATAAATGGACCAAAGACCGGGAATGTTTCGTCAATTTGGACGGCCGCTTAGCCGTGGATTTCAGGAAAAAGCGGAAAGTGCTTCTCCAAGTCCAGAGAGCGGCGGAATGCGCCAACATCTTGGCACTCCTGTATGGAAAAAGTTCGTTCAGAACGAGGTTTTCCAAGAATCCAACAAGCAAGGTATCGCCGATGAAAACCAGCGGTTGGCCGATGCGGAGCGCCAGAACCGTGCCGTTGAAGCGGAGCGCGATCGGCAGGCCCGTGCAGCAGCAAAACCAGAAAAGAAAGCAACGTGGAAATCTGGCATTGGTTCGCTTTCTCGAATTGCACCTGATGGCACTATTGAAGATTTCGACCCGGAAACCTTAATCGATGATCCGGAAGCCGGTCAATTCGCACGGCAGTCGCTATTCAAGCGCGACATGAAGTCAGCGAAAGACGACTACGACTCTCGTAGTTTGCGCTTACAAGACCCAAGCGACACTCGCAGCCTATCTGACAACCAGCGAAAGGAGCTTGAGGGCGAACTTGATTTTTTGAAGGATCAAACCGACTCCCAATCAAAAGCTGATGCGGAATCGATTCGGCAAAAATTGCGCCTGGCTGATGAGCGGAAAGCGGATGAACAAGCGGCATACGATGCTCGTGTTCGATATTCTGAATTTTCTCGTGGCGGAATTGATGCGTGGATGCAGCGCCGTCAGGCTGGGCAGTCAACGGTTGCCCGTGCCGCCGACCTTTCTGAACGCACTGCGCGGCGTGATGCTGAGGTGTCTGCCGCTGCGGAATCAGCCGCCAATGAACTACGGTCGATTGATGAGAGACTTACTCGCGGTGTTAGTGGCGCCGACCTTCCCGCCCTTCAAGACCGGCGCCGTGAATTGACCCAAGCGAGTCAGGCCATTGCCGCATCTGCCGAAAAGGTTGATCCTGAAGCGGCTGACATTGCCCGCGCTGCCCGCCGAGATGCAAATGCGATGGATGGGAAGCCTGAAATCAATCGGGAGCAGCTCACCAACGAAGTATTTGATATGATGTCTTCTGGGCGTCATGCATCTGCCTCCGCGCTGAAAAACCAAGCTGATCAAGGATATGGCGTAACTTCTTTCGGAAGGCATGTAGAAAAAGCGACGGATGCAGCAGGCAATTTTCTTGATGACGTTTTCACCGGAATTCGTGATGTCGTAACAGACCCAGAAAATGCGGATCCTGAAAAAATCCGTGCTCGTCGTGAAAAGGGAATGTTCGATGCCGCGCTTGAAGGTGGAAACCTGATTGACGCCTACCAAAAAGCTCAGGCTGAGGCAGAGAAGTTTACCAATCCTGCTCAAAAGCAGATTCGTGATGAATTCCGAAATCGCGCCAAAGCAATTGGTTCATTGATCCAAAAATTTAACGATGCAGGCATCACCGATGGCAAAGAGATGGCAGAGGTTATGCGCGATGGGGCCAAGGCTAACGTCTGGGCGCGTGGCAACAATGATCTCGTCAGAACCCTTTCAGATGGGCGGTTGGTATTCAGCCCAATTTTGGCTATTGCAAAGGACGACACACCAATGCTTTCCGCTATCGATGGCGCAAATGTGTCACCGGCAGAAAAGCAGCGCACAAAAGAAATTCTACAATCATACCGCCAAACGGTTGCTTCGGAACTTAGCGCTAAACTCATCAAGCAAGACGAAGGCGATTATGTTGAGCATGTAGCCAACATGAAACAGCAGGGAGTTTCCGACCCTGTTGAAATCCTCTACAGCTGGGATGGTCTTAATCGTGGTTTCCTCAAGAAAAATTGGGACACCATTTCGGATACCGGATTGGATGGTCTTCGAGGAATTCTGAATACTCTCAGTAATGCCGTTGCCGGCGCGGGGACAGGTATTGCGAAAGGAGCTGAAAAAGTCGGGCTTGATGGCACTGCAAATTATTTCAATGAGGCTGCTATCAATGCGCTTAACCGGAAAGACGAACGCCAACAACTATCCGAATATGATCAGGCCCTTGCGGGGCTACGCGGTGAAGGCGGATCGGTTCGTCGCAGTGTTACGAGCATGGGTTCCAGCGTCATCCAGATGGCTCCCATGTTTGCAGGCGGCGCGATTGGGCGAGGCCTCGCTGCAGGTGGAGAAGCAACGCTTGGCGCTCAGGTAGCCTCAGCTGGTGTTTTTGGCTGGGCCGGACTTCAGGGCTACGGCAGCATGCTCGATAACGCACTGAGTAAGGCCGAAGATCAGGCACGAAAAGAAGGTCGCTCACTTTCCGACGAAGATAAACTTCAGGTCGTCACCGACGCCCAAGGCCCGGCATTAATCAATGGTCTGCAAACTGCAGTGCTTTCCAAGCTACTCGGCGAAGGTGTTGAGCGTGCCGCGTTCGGCAAGGCCTCTGAGGCCGCGGCAAACATGAGCATTCGTGACGGGATTGCGGAATTTGCAAAACGTAGTGGAAGTGATGGTGCACTAACTGCCTTGCGATCACTGACACCTGAGATCAAAGCGATGCTCAGGGTTGCCAAGCATGACTTTTCTGATGAAGCCGTTGAGGAGGGGTTAAACCAGCTTTTTGAAGGAATTATCACAAAAGCTTCGGTCGATCCTGATAAATCGATGGAAGATGTCGTTCATGAGTCTCTTGTGGCTGCAATCCAAGGGGGCCTGATTGGGGCTGCTGTGCCTGGCGCTATCAGTGCCGTCAGTAAAACTGAACCAAATCTCCCTACGACTGTTGAGGACAAGACAGCGCGGGTGAATGCGGAAATCCTTGCCAACGACCCAACGGCTGCGCCCGCTACTCCCGAACAAGTTTCCAAAGCTGAAGAGATCGTTGGCGACTTCACCAATAACCCCGCAACCGTAGAGCTACAGCGTCAAATTGACGATGCCGCGGCGAATGGTGAGGACGTTACGGATCTCATTTCCCAGCAAGGCCAAATCGGCGCTGAAGAGCTGATTCAGGGCATGGCAATTGAGCAAGAGCTTGATGCCGCTGACGCTGCAGCTGCCGATTCGATCGCCGCCGCCGAAGAACAACTTTCCCAAGCCCAAGCATCTGGCGAAAAACCGCTGATAGATGCTGCAGAGGCAAATCTTGAAAAAGCGAAAGCTGGAACCGCTGCCGCCCCACGGGTGCGCGGGGTGCTCAAGATCGCCAAAGGGGATAAACTTTCAGTCCTGACCGATGCCGAGGTCCGGGCGCTTGGAATCACTCGTGACGGAAAACCGCTCAAGGAGGAAGAACTGGCGTCGGTAGGACTGACCAAACCTCTTGTCACGCTGGATACGGCGGACGGATCGCCTGTCATTCTTGACGAGGCACTGAAACAGGTCGCAGCCATCGCGCCATCGGCTGAGGGCCGGGTTCGGATGAGCGAAACCGAAGCCCGAAAGAAAGCCGATGCACGCTATGAGCAATCCAATCAGATCGAAAGCAGCAGCACTGTTCCTGATTCTCCTCAGAGAGAAAAAACAGAAGCAGCTCGACCAAATGAGGCAGGATCTCCGAAGCAAAGCCAATCAAAGCGCCCATATACGGTTACCGGTAAGCGCGGGACCACGGTAAAGGTTGAGGCTGACACACTCGAAGAAGCTGAACGAATTGCAGTTGGCCGGCCGGAATGGCCGCTTGGTGAACAGGTAGAAAATACGATCGAAGGCGCCCGCCCGCCGGTGCCGACTGAGCAGATTTCCGCTCAAAACACTCCAGATTCTCCTAATTTGGGAGAAAATAGGAGCAATTTAGAACGAAGCGATGAAAACAATAACAGGAAAACCGACAATCCGAATCGTGGCGACCGGACGGAGCAAGCAGGAATCGATACAACACGCCAAAGTTTGGACCGAATTAATCCGGAACAATCGAATCCAGGAAACCTCCGTCCGCGAGTCCTCAAGCGAATCGGAAAGCTCAAGCAGAACAAAAATCTTAGGATCTCGATCAGCACGGACCCCGGTGACCGTGTTACAGCGACTGCGGAGGGGATTCTCATCAATCCTGCCGCGTTACTTGAGGAAGCCAGATCTTCCGGTCTGAATGACCAACAAGCCGAAACGTGGATTTCGAACGTCGTCGATGAGGAAATCCGGCATTTGGCTCAATTCCAGGCAGCTAAGACGTTGTGGAAGTTGTCAGGATCCAAAGATTCGTTGGAATCTTGGCAGGCCACTCATTACGGCCAAATCTGGAAAGACGAGTTCGAGGCTACAGGCAAGGATTCTATCGTGCGCGATCTCTATGGCGCGTCCCTTGATTCCCTCGAGGACTGGCAAAAGGCCATGGAAGGGCTTCGCATGATGTCTCAGCGGCTTGCCACAGGCAATCCGACTGAGGTTGCCAAACTTTGGACCAATGCCGGGCCACGTATCATTGAGGCGCTGCGTGCTGCACTGAAAGCACTCAAAAAATTTGTCACTGGGGATATTACCCCTGTTCTCGCGGCCGAAATCAAAGCACTTGAAAATGAACTCTCCAAATTTGAACCCAGCGATCGAAATTCAGCAAATCGTGCAAATAAGTCCGCTTCCCGCAAAAAGGGTGATGGAACTGATGAATTATCCTCGCGATATCGCAGTGCCGAAGCTGGTGACAATCGCCCGGATCAATCAGGACAAAGCGTCGAGACTGTTCCACCTGGTCAAAGAAAGATCAGCTTCACCCGAGACGGTGAAACCCTGAGCGGCACTGTAGTTCGAACCGCATCTGATGGGCGCATGCTGGTCCGGCTCGACTCATCCAAGCGGAATTTGCTCGTAAACCCGGGCGAGGTGAAGGTTGAAGGAGCGAAAATCGATAAGGAATGGACGGCATTCTCTGAGGATTCAGGGACATTGGGCATTCCTCGATCTGAGATGCCTCAGATTCAATCTTCAGATCGAAGTGCGATGGTCCAATTCCTCAAGGCTCGTGGGGTTGATTACGTTGAGGAGGAAGTTCGACCTGATTCCTTGAAGCCAACTCAAGCGGAATTCTCGCCCGAGAAGGTTCAGAAAGCGCGGGACTTCAAAGGTGGAAATCGGGCGATTCTTATCTCGGAGGACAATCATCTTGTGGACGGCCATCACCAATGGATGGCCAGCATGGATAACCCAACTGAGCCGATTCGTGTGATCCGGCTCATGGCTGGAATCCGCGATATTCTCCCGCTTGTTGCCGAAATGCCAAGCGTTACCAATGAGGGAGCGATTCAGCCCAAAAAGCCCGTCACCCGAAAGGCTCCTGTTGTAAAATCGGAACCAAAAAAGAAGGCTCTTCGTAAGCCACGGACAGCGCGACCAGTTCCTCTACACGTCGAAATTCTCCAGTCTGACCCGGTGATTTCAGGCATCCTCCAAAATGGTGGATTGATTTCCAAAAGTCGCGGCCGGAAAGTATTGGGAGAACGGTATGATATGAACGCATCCGAATGGGATGATGCGGGCGTCATTCAAAACCCATCCTACAATTTTCTGTATGCAAAGACGGGTGGCCGGTTGCCGAACCAAATGGCACAGGACTTGTTAGATTCGAATCTTTTGAGCCAGCCTACAACCAATGAGCTTTGGGCTGCGATCAATAAAGCGGTGGCGAATGCGACGAAGCAGGCGTCTGACATGCGTGCTCAGGAAGCAAAGCTGAACCAAGCGGAAGACTTCACGAAATCCACCGATCCAGCTGAAGGTCGTGAATCCGTGGCTATGTCCGAGTTGGTTGCCGGAGACAAACTTGAAGTCGATGGCGAACTGGTAAAAGTTGAATCTGTCGAGTTTGACGAAGATGGCTACGTTACCAAGGCAGTTCTACAGGATGGAACCCGGTTTGGACGCCAGGTAATCGACGGAGATCAAGTCATTTACGTTGAGGAAATCGACAAAGTTGAAAGAACGGATGACGACTTCCTTGGCTCTGAGGACGATGATTTCGGACTCGAAACTCAGACCGATGAGCAAATCGATGCCGAGAAAGAATCTGCCAAACAAAAAGAGGAGATTCAGAAGAGGCAGGACAAGCGATTGACTGGCTCAACTGGTGATTTAACTGCGGATATGTTCGGCGAAGGTGATACTCCGCTTTTCAACGAACGCCGCGACACTACGAAACCGGCGGCAACACGGTCAAAGGCAGATCAGGCATTGATCGATGCCATGTCTGACCTTGTGGAAGGACTCGAAGCATCAAATCTCGGATCTACGGAGTTCACCCGGGCCATCCCACCTGAAAAAATTCCAGCCCTCATCAATGTTGCCCAGCAATACTTGGCCGAAGGAATCAATACGCCTGAAGCTTTTGCGGAGCGACTTTCATCTCTGGCTGGGGGAAAACTCAAACCATTCTCTCAATCACTTTGGGGGGCTTTCGTTATCGTCAATCCAACAGTGAATGCTTCGCCTGATTGGGCTGGCATCTACAACCAATCAACTGCAAACTCTCTCCAATCCGATGCAACACCTACCAGCGGCAATCTGGAACCAAATCGCGGAGACGGCCCAGCCAGTGACTCCAGCCGGCAAGCTAGCGTTCAAGATGAACGACGAGCAACTGGAACGAATGACGGATCAGTGGATCGAACTGGAACGGAAGGACGGACTCAGGCCGCTTCTGTCGAATCGGATTCCGGAACTAGCCCCGCTCGTGCTCGAGGCGGACGCGATACAGCAAGCAATCAATCTCGATCCACAACTGGCACAAGCATTCCCAGCGGTGAAGACACCGGAGGAAGCAGCAGCAATGTGCAAGGCCGAGTGGCGATTGACGGACGAGGACGAGCAAAAATTGTCAAAGACGCTGGCCTCCCAGGGAGTGCGGAATCGTTGGTCGAGCGCAGTAGCGAAGACGCTTCGCGGCTGACTCAGATTCTTTCCCGATCCAAGCACCTTCTCCCGGAACAGGCGGAAGACGTGCTATTCGCCGCCAAGCGGCTTTGGGATAATGGCCAACCCGGTGTCCTTTTCACCAACGGCACCGGCACAGGGAAAACATTCACCGGTCTTGGCGTCATTAAAGAGCAGGTTGAAAAGGGGAATGACAATATCCTGATTCTCGTTCCATCGGACAAAGTGATGTCTGATTGGGTTGATACCGGTAAGGATTACTTTGGGTTCAACATCAAACCGCTGGCAAATACAAAGGATAACGGCAAATCCGGAATCACAGTCACCACATACGCTAACGCGGGGCAGAACAATTCTTTGGTGAACCGTGAATGGTCAATGGTGGTTTCGGATGAATCGCACAAACTTTCACAAGGACAGGCTGGAAGCTACACGGATGCACTGAGCACGGTTCGTGCTGTTACCCTTCATCCTCGATCCGCAGTTTCACGGACCCGGCGTAAACACGCTGCTGATTACGCTCGCTTGTCCGAAATGGTGGAAGACAAGCTTCAGGATACTCCAGAATATAAAGCTCTTTCCCGAAAGCTGGATGAGGCCAGCAAGGATGAAGAGAAGTTTGTTTCCAGTATCAAAAAAGAGGATCGGCCGAAGCTCGTCATGCTGTCCGCAACGCCATTCGCCTATCACTTCTCATTGGATGCCGCAGAAAGCTACCTTTTTGACTATCCAGAAGAAAACTCACGCACCGTTGGCGGCTATCATCACAATTCACCACGCGATCTTTTCTATATTCAAAAACTTGGATACCGGAAGAGATACGGGAAATTGACGGTTCCTGAACTGACGCCGGCTCAAATCGGAACTCTTGAGCGAGGATTCTCTGATGAACTTCAGAAGAGTGGCGCGATGCGCGGACGCATGCTTGAAGTTGACTCGGATTATTCCCGCCAATTCGTGCTCGTTGATGATGGCATCGGCAACGTCCTCGACGACTATTTCCGTAGTATTGAACAACTCAGTCGTGAAGCGGATAAGAGCGGAGATCAAGATGCGATCGATTTCTACAAGGGTCTAACAAAAAAGTTCGATTACCTGCAACGGGTGAAGCTTCTGGAAGCTCTAAAAATCGGCTATGCGATCGAGCGAGCCAAAAAACACATCGCAATGGGCCGGAAGGTCGTGCTTTTTCATTCCTACAACGTCGGTGGATTCACAGAGAACCCAGTTAAGGTTGATCCTGAATTAAGGAGCCTATACCCTCATTTGTATCAGGAAATCTTAAACAGGAATCCTGGCTATAAAGGCTTGGTGAGCGCGTTGAGTTCCCTCCCCCGCCCTATCGATGCTGTAATGAATGCATTCGGCGATCGGGTTCGATTTTTCAATGGCACGGTATCCAAAAAGGTTCGTCGTGAAGGTGTGACCGAATTCAACCGCGATGGCGGACCAGCTGACATTATCATGGTTCAGATGGATGCCGGGAAAGAGGGTGTCTCTCTTCATGATACCACTGGCAAACACCAGCGGGTTTTCATGAATATCGGGCTTCCCATCAAACCGACCGATGCGATTCAGTCGGAAGGGCGGATTTACCGCGTTGGTGTGAAAACCGATGCAATCGACGAGTATTTCAACACTGGAACCTACTGGGAGCGCCGTGCATTCGCGTCAGTTGTGGCTGAACGATCGGCCACCGCGGAGAACTTTGCCATGGGGTCAAATGCTCGCGGACTCTTGCAGTCATTCATTGATTCATTTGAGCAAGCAGAAACCAGTGAGCCAAGTGCAGCACAAGGCAAAGGCGGCAAAGAGCGCGATAGGAACCTGACTGCAATGTCAGCCTTTGAATCGGCCAAGGCCCACTATCATACCAATCTCAAAAAGACCCAGCGCACGAAGTCGTCCGAAGGCGTTGACTACTATGCCACTCCTGAGCCACTTGGTTACAAAATGGCGCAATGGCTGGATCTGAAGCCGCTCGAAAAAGTGCTGGAGCCGTCTGCCGGTCACGGCGCTATCGCCAGATACTTGCCTGAAACAGCCAAGGTGCATGTTGTGGAACCGTCCTACGAGCTGTCATCTCGCCTTTCTACCACTGCGCCAACTGCTATTCTCCATCAAACCAACTTTGAGGATTACCATATCCTGAACAAGTTTGACGGAATCGCGATGAATCCGCCGTTCGGGACAGCGGGCAAAACAGCGATGGATCACGTCGCCAAAGCATTTCGCCATCTCAACGATGGAGGTCGAATCATTGCGCTGGTTCCGATGGGCACCTCAATGGAGAAGCGATTCAACTCTTGGTATGAATCAGATGATGCCAGTGAAGCGGTAGTTCGTGCTGAAATCCTACTGCCAACGGTTGTGTTCAATCGTGCTGCGACATCGGTAGCGACCCGCATTCTCGTTATCGACCGGCATTCCGATCAGGCTCTCCGTGAAAAAGCAAATGCCACTTCAACCCGACGTAACCTAAAAAGCGCCGAGAGCATTGACGACTTTTTCAATCGGATCGAGGAAATGGAGCTTCCCGCTCGAATTCCCCTTCCAATGACTGAACAAGAAGGGCCATCAGTGAGCGAAGATGGTCGGTTCAAAACCTTCGATTTCGAGCATACTCGTGACGGTCACATGATCTATGCTGCCAAGCCGGCCGAGAAACTGACCGATTCCGAATATCGAACCGCTCTTTCGGCTGCAAAAAAACTTGGCGGCTATTACTCATCCTTTGCGAGAAATGGAGCGATACCAGGTTTCCATTTCAAAACGGCCGAAGCCCGCAGCGAATTTATCAAAAACGCTCTACCTCCTGAACTTGGGGCCGCATCTTTGACATTTGAGGACTTGAAAGGAATGACTCCCGCCGAGCGCCGCAAAGCTGTCGCGGAATACCGTGCTATGAAAGCCGCGCCTCTGACCGATTCAGAAACGAGCCGAAATATCAAATCCCTCACTGAATCAGGGCGCCGGAAAATGGCCGGGGAGGATATCGAAGCCGAAGCCCGTTCCCAGCAAGAAGCATTTAGCGATCAAGGCAAAGTGATTGGACGCCCCGATCTAGCTAACATTTCCGCGGATCCAAAGGTGCGTGGTGAAATGGATGTTGTGGATGAAATGCGCAAGTTCACCTACCAGCGCGAAACAAAAGCCAAGTGGGAAGCAGAAGGTCGCCGAATGGCGGATGCGAGTGAGGATGCTGTGGTCGAAAACTGGCTTCAGCAGGCATATTCCAACGATGGTCGATCAGTAAATCCGGAAGACGTTGCCGCGGCAATGATTGTGATGGAGCGACGGGCGAAAGCGGCCGGCAATGACATTTCGAAGCACGCGGATAACGCCGTGTTCATGAATGCCTATCGCGAAGCCCGATCCACTCAGGCCCGTGTTTTGGCTGCAGGATACGATCGCAGCAAAACGCCCGCCGAACGGAACCGTGAGTATCTCGCCGGAGCACTCTACAAGTTACCAGAGGGAACACTGAGGAAGATTGAAGCTCGCTCAATGACTCCAGCGGAGGCAAGAGCTGAGGTTAGAAAAGAAGTCACCTCCCGTTTGGCGAAGATTGAGAAGTCGCTGAAAAAAATGGGCGTTACCCTCGATGAAATCACGGGTGGCGAAGTTTACTTGAGCTTATCTCAGGACAGGTCCCTGAAGGAGGTTTCAAAATCACTGGATGAGGCTGAAAAAGCCGCTATTCGGATGATCCAAGCCGGTGCTGGAACTGTAGAAATCCGCAAAGCAACTGGCCTTCCTGAAGCAAAAATCCAAGCTCTCAACGCCAAGGTGAAGGAGCAGCTTCGTGCCAAGCTCCGGGCCAAAGTGGCTGCAGGATTGAAGCTCGAAGACCTTCGTGACCAGATCAAACGCGATCTTTCCGCGGCCGGCCTGAGTGCATCAGCTCTCACAGACGCGGAGATTGACGCTGAATTGGAGCGAATCCTTAATGTTGGGTTTGGCCTGCCTACTGAAGTTCCAAAAACCTCAAAAATTCGCCGTAAGAAATCGAAGCCAATAACTCCAGTTCAAGCTGATTGGAATAGGCCAGAATTTACCGATGGTTTGGCAGGATACGATTTTGACACCAAAGACCGGGCTGAAATCATGCGCAAAGTCATTGCTTTGCGTGACGTTGTTGGCGTCACAGGCAAGGTTGATACCCTGACCGGCAAGCAAAAGGTTGAAGGCATCCGGCTGATTGGGGAAATTAACAAGGTCTTGTCGAAATATGGGACTTCTGCCGAGGAAATCCTTCGGGATGGAAAAACCCCTGACGATTATCGTTTCGACATCAAAGACAGGAACCATGTTCATATCATTGCCAGGACGATTCAGGCGATCGATTCAGACTTCTTGGATAAAGGCTCAGAATACTACTATTCCAGTATTCTGTCTGGACTCCAAACGATGATGGTCAATGCCACAACCATCGTTCCAAGTGCATGGGAGATGACGGTTGGCCGGGGCGTGGAGATGGCGATCAACTCCATTTTCCAAGACCCTCGCGCTGCCGGTCTTGGTGAGGTCAAATACATGCTCAAAGCCGCCGGACCGATGCTTTCTCGCTCATGGACGAATGCCGCGGCCGCATGGGGAACTGAAACCCCGTTTTTCGAGGAAGACATTCTCGGAAAGACGCCGGACTTGGAGAAGGTGTTTGAAGGCCGTGCGCTCTACAAAACCGGAACGATCGCAGGAACCAAGGGCAGAATCATCCGCATCCCTACTCGGTTACTTCTCGCAACTGACGAATTCGTGAGAACAGCGAACGCCTGCATGGAGGTGGGAGCCATGGCCTACCGCTTGGCTAAATCCAATGGGCTAAAAGAAGGCACTGCCGAGTTTGATTCGTTTATGAAAGAACAGGTCAACCTTCCCGGCTCTCCAGCGTGGCAGATGGCAGCAGTGAAGGCTTCGGATCGAACTTTCACCGCGGCACTTCCCGGACAAACTGACATCAACACTGGGAAAAAGGTTCCGATCAAGGGAATTGGTGACATTGCCGGTCTTGCAGCCGGTCACCTCTCGAAGCTCTTCACTCAGGAGACGGACAACATGATCGCTAAAGCATCATTGCTCGCGCTCCGGTTGATCTTCTTCCCTTTCCAGCGAGTCCCGTTCAATATCATGCGTCAGGCAGCGCGGCGGACCCTGAACCCTGTCAGTATGACTGACATCGGCGTAATGTTTGCCAGAAACCTACGAGTCCGGGATGGCAAATGGACTCTCAACGCGAAAGGTGAGAAGGCTGAAATTGTTGAACGGCTTTCTCAGCAGGCCCAAGGCGCATTGCTGATGCTCTTACTTGCCGCCAGCGGAGCAGGTGAAGGTGATGACGATGATTTGGATAAGGGCATTTTAATTACGGGTTCCCGGCCCTATAACGCGACAAAACGCGGTGAACGTGAGCTCGGATACAGAATCGGACTCGGGCCTTACGAAATTTCAATGAAGATGCCAGGCGGAAAGCGCGTTGGCTTCTCCTACGGACGGCTTGAGCCTGCTGCCACTGTCCTTGGCGCTACTGTCGATACAATGCGTGAAATGGGCTTTGCAAACCAAGGCAAACAGACCTACGGCGAAGCGGGCAGCAAGGTTATCAACGCTCTCATCAGTCAGATGACGGATAAGACGTTTTTGCGGGGATTTTCAGACGCGAACCAAATCGCATCCGGGCAGTCTGACCTGACTAGGTTTACCGCGGAGCGTATTGCCGTGATTGTCCCGAATATCATCCGTCAACCGGTGCGTGAAACCGATCCAGCTTTCCGAGAAAAGCCCGATGGCTTCCTTGAAAGCCTGTCCTACGCGATGTGGCCCAACGGCCAACAACCGGCGCGGCGGGACGTTTACGGAGAAGTTCAAGACAAGAAAGGTGGAGACATTCGGCGCATTGTCGACTTTACCGATTTTGGCGAGGAAGAAATCAAGCCATGGGATGAGATGCTTTGGCGGTACCGGCAAAAGTTCCCGGATGATGCTTACGCACCACAATCGCCATCGACGAACTATGTCGATCCACGATCCGGCGACAATGTTCGGATGAATCCAAAGCAAGCCGCGCAATTCAAGGAACTCGCAGGAAAGCGGGTTCTGGCGCTCGTGAAGCGGGAGCACTTCAACTTCGAAAACCCAACCGAAAGGGACATCGAAAAATTCAAATCTGCAGTCACCACAGGCCGGAGCCAGGTGAAACGAATGCTACTGAAATCCTCCTCTTGGAGAAACCTCCAATAACCGACCATGGAAGACCAACTTGAAAGAGTGACCGAGCAATTTGCCGGTGAACCAATCCACGACGATGGCGCTTCGCCACGCATGCCGTTTCCTACCTCATATATCTTGAATCGGGATCAAGAGGACGAAATCATTGAACACGCGCTGAATCGACTTGGAGAGCTTGAAAGGGAGTCCGGCCGCGATCGTGTTGGAGCTGGTGACTGGTGGTTGAACGATAGCCAAGGGATTGGCTACCAAGACCCTCAAGGGACTGACCGGACCGAAAAAACATGGATGGGTAAGCGGAAGCTCTACGACCTGGTATTCGATAACGACGTGGAATACCGCGCTTATTTGTTAGGAGGAATTTTCGAGGAGTCCAATCTCGTGGTTCCGATGGCACGTCGTATCACTCGGCAGATGGTAGCGAGAGCGGTGAACTACTACTTTTCGACTGATCCTTGGTTTGCTCTTTATCCTGTTGGACAACTCGACAAAACGCGGGCGGACAAAGCAGACCGCTATTGCCGGTGGAAAATGGAGCAATCACAGCTCAAGAGATCCCTCGAAATGGCAACTGAAAGGGCGTTCATCTTAGGTGAATCAGTCGTAAAAACTTCATGGGAACGCAAAGAACAAGTCTACCAGACAACTGCAACCGTTCTTATTGATGCTCAGGGAAATGACATTTTAACGGCAACCGGTGACTACATTCTTGAATCTGACACTTGGATTCTCCGCACGATCGAAGATCCGGAAACCGGTGAGATTATTGATAATGAGGAATTTGTTCTCAAAAGGGACGGGAAAACTCCTCAGCCACAACAAATGATATGGCAGACCAAGCAAATCACACGCCGCATCAAGCACTATTCCGGCCCTTCCGCGAAGGTCATAAACTTCCTTGATGTGCTAATCCCTCTTGAGGCTCCCAGTATTCAAGAAGCTGATTGCGTCGTTCACCTTTATGACATGCCTGTCATGGACCTTGCCGATCAGTGGAGAAAAGGCATTGAAGGTGCTCCTGATGCCGATGAAAATGTCGAAGCCACCAAAAAGGCGATCGAACTGATTCGTGAGTTATCAGCAGATGGAGGTGCATCGAAGAATGCACAGAATTCAATGAAATACGGCGACGGTGATGTTGTTGAGGCATCTCAGCGCCAAAACTCCATTGTTTCGATTGCAGAATTTCATTTGCGCTATGATGCGGATGGCGACGGAATGATGGAGGATGTGATTTTGATCGTCGATCGCGATAGCGGGACTCCGATCTTCTATGATTATGAAGCCAACGTGACGCCGAATGGACTCAGGCCGTTCTCTGTTGTCCGCGTGAATGAAAAGGCCGGGCGCTGGTATGGAATCGGTGCAATGGAGATGTTCGAGACATCACAGCAAATCGTCGATCTCACCGTGAACCGGTGGAATTTCCTTCAGTCGAAATCCGCTCGTGTCGATTTCTGGTCGCCGCACAATACGATTGAAGGGAATGCAGATCCATCATTGAAAGTGAATTGGGGTGGGACTTATACCCCAAGGCCCGGAAAAACGGCGAAGGATTGCTTGGAAACCGTTTACCTCGAAAACTCAAAGGGACAAGACCTCAAACAGTTCACTGAATTTTTCATGCAAATTGCGATGAACGAATCAGGCGTTCAGCATGCAAATGATTCCCAGGTTGCCGGCATGGACTCCACCAAGCTCGCAACAGGAATTCGGAACATCGAAAAGTCAGGACAAGAGCTGTTCTCGCTTCATCTCGGACACTTGGAGCCGGGAATTACTGACGTTCTTACGAAAAACATCCAACTCGTGATGGCGAATTTGGATGAAATGGAGGTTTTTCACTATTTCGAGGAGGGAGAGCAGTCGGAAGAAGGTGAAAATGGTGAAGGTGTTGGCAAACTCATTTCGATTGACCCGGGCGAGATTGCGGACATCGAAGTTGACATCAAAATCCTCCTTACTCGCTACCGCGGTGAACAGATACTTGAAGGATCAATTCGTGCGGTTGAACTCGTGAATAAATACTACTCACAGCCTTATGAAGTTCAGGTTCTAACAGCTACGCTTTACCGTGAAATGCTCAAAGCTCTACAGGTCGGAAATGCTGACAAAGTGATTCAACCAATTGAAATCATGCCTACTGATCCAAAGGGGCCGAACCCGAATACGCTAGCCAGTGGAGTAGCACCTAAACCTCAAGTATCCAATCCAAATCTATGAAACAATTGAGTCCTGAAGAGCGGATGAGCTGCAAGAAATCGATCGAAACCATCAGCAGCATTGATGCCCTAATTGCTAATCCTGAATTTCAAATCTTCATGGGGAAGATTAAAGAGCTGTCAGATAAAATGGCAGACTCCATTCTTCATGAGGATGAAATCTCTGATCAGGAACGAGAGGCAAAGAGGCAAAGACGACTTGGCATCTTGGAGGTATTACGAAAACCTCAAGAAGATCGAGACAATCATGTTCGCCTTTTGGCTCAATTCGGAGTCAAGCCGGGAGATGGTGTTGAGATCGGGATCTAGCCAAATGGATTATTTAGCATTTCTCCCGTTTTAGTATCGTAGTGCGGCTTGCCAGTTTCGTTCCATGGCCAAAACTCTTCTACCGTCAGACGAAAATCACTAATTTCAACCGGTTTGTAGCTCCCTGATTCATCAGGCAAAGGACGGCTTGCTGGGGTTAAATATGGGACATTGTTTTGAGTGTAGGAACCCATCACGAGCACCCCATTGGTATTTCGAATAAATTGTGGCTCAACTTCTGGAAAGTTGGGATCTTTCTGTGAATAGCGCCAGAACATGCCAGGGCAGGATTTTGCAATTTCCTCATCGTCCGATGGCGGTGATAGCCTGACGTAAGCGCTAGTTTTCTCACGCGCTGCAACATGGGCGCGGGCTGTATGAAAAAGCAGCCCGTAAAACCCATCATCACCGGGCTGTTTTGAGTAGCAGCCTCTAGCAAATGCCCCCATAGTAAGATACGCTGTAACAACTGGCGTGACGATTGGAAAGTCTCTTGAAAAATCGAAAACCTGAGTTGCGAAGTATTCGACCCCGGCATCTTGGTATGAACCGAGCAATGCGTTGAGAGCGCTGTCTTGCACTTCTTCAATGAACATGTGCTCCATGCACTCTGAAGAATCAGGGCCAATCTTGTTGTATTCTTTTTCGATTACTTGGGACTCAATGCCTGAATCGAATCCAACCGGCGGGACACTCTTGGTGACATTGTATGCCAATTTTCCCGACGGTCCTGTAGTAGATCGGATAGAATATCCACCAGACACCAATGCAATTGGTTTGTTTCTAGTGATAGTCATTTCGATACTGAACCGTTTCACGCCAAACATGAATCGGCAGAATACCTCTGGCTCCAGCAAGAGCTGGAGATCGTAAAATCCATGCTCTATGGACGTGGTAATATCGTAGAGGTCAATTCCTGGATGAACTTCTAGCATATTATCCGATGGTCAGAATTGGAACCCAAACAGGGCCAGCTGATTTTTGGCAGATACGAATCATTCGAATGTTAGAACGCACGAGATTTACCATGGTCCCATCTATTTTTTGAGCTATCAGCAAATTTACTTCGGTGTTTTTCCCCATGCCTCCCCCGCCGCCTTCAGTCCAAACTGAGGTTTTTAGTTTTGATGACTCGCCGGATACAGCAAGAGAAGTGAGGGCGCGATTTACCACCTCCCCTTTCAAGTAAACGTAATCAGCGGTGGCAATGTCTGTGTCGAGTCCAGTGACATTGATCGTATCACCATCCCATTCACGATACACTGTCGATCCAGCACTAGACCCGGCGACACGAAATGTTTCATCATCCCCTTCACCGCTTGTCGTTACTCGAAACGGATGCAATTCAGATCCACCATCAGCCAAACCTTGCTCAATCGCAAAAACTTCAATATTTTCATATCCCGTTTCTATCGATCCAACAACTATCATTTTGCGGTTGAATGGTTGCAACTGCCTTTCTAGTTCAGCAACTCTCGCCTCAAGGGTATCAATCCGCCCATCATTTATACCCGGAGTGAAATCTGACATGGGCTTTCTGTATCATGCTACTCACAACTTGACAAAACGTTTAGTTTGATAGATTATCGCCGCCATGCCAAACAACGATCAGGCGGAAGCCGATTTGGAATTGGAAACGACGGGTGATCCATCTTCAACCGGAGATGAGACACATGACCCCAATAATGGGGCGACTGACCCAATCGCCGATTACCAAAAGTCTGTGGATCGATTCCGTGATGAACCCGATGATGAGCCATCACACGATGAAGCCACGGAGCTTGAGGAACAAGGCGAAGAGGAGGAAGAGCAACCCGAGGAACCTGATTCTGAAGGTGAAGAGCAGGAAGCTGAGACGGAAGAGTCTGAGCCGGAATCCGACGAGGAAGAGGAAGAGCCTGAGAGTGAAGACCCTAAGGCCAAATCAAATCGTTTCCGCCTTCGCGCAAAGGATGAGGTAGAGGCTGAGGCCTTTGAAATCCGCAAGCGGCATCCAGAATGGTCACTCAAGGAATGTATTTCTAAGGCTGAATCGATTCTTGGAGTTCAGGAGAAATCCGAATCCAAGGAAGTGGAACAAGCGCCATCCAGAACCGCTGCTGATGTTACCAGCGAAATCACTGATCTTCGCGCGCAAAAGAGAGCTGCAACGATCGAAATGGATTTCGAGAAGGCTGCAGAGCTAGAAGAAAAGATCGATAATCTTTTCGATGAGCGCGATACTCTACGTGCGCAAGAGGCACAACGTGAATCCTCAAAGCGCCAAGAGGAAGTAAGCCGGTATGATCGCGAATTTGCGGAATCAGAAGCTCGAACCACCCGCTACTATCCTGACACGAAAAATCCTGAATCTCCTTTATTCAAGAAGATGCAGGAGATCGACCGGGAAATGCAAGAGATGGGAGATCCAGTATTCGACTCTCCAGATAAGCCCTTCATTTTGGCAAAAGCTGCCGCAAAAGAGCTTGGAATCATGATGACCAATCCTGCCAAGACTCCCAAAGTTGCTGCGGTTCCTGCCAAAAAGAACGCCACACGTCGCCCCAACCAAATCGCGAGCGGAAGCGCTCGTTCAACCCCACCAACCGCTCCCGCAACCAAGCTGGAAGAACAGATGGGCAAGATTAAGTCGTTGGACGACTACGAGAGATTCGTAGGCACTGCTGTCGACTGATCGGCTATTGGTTACTCCGGCAAGTCATTAGGAGCGGTTGCAATCTCAAACTCGACATTTCGTCGAGTTTTAACTGCAAACCACACCAAATACTATGCCAAACGTGGATTTTACTCCCGTAAATACCGGCGACTCGCTTGCAGCGATGGACCCGGGTTCCGTCCGTAAGCTCTGGCAACAGGGCGTCCTAGTCGCTGAACAAAGCTCTGACTTCTTCCAAGAAATGGAGTCACGAGGAAACAAGGCGATTATCCAGGTCAAAACCGATACCTCAAAGGGTAAGGGCCAAGAAATCACCTTCACCAACATGAGCGGATTCTATGATGAACCGCACATTGGCGAGGAGCTATTTAGTGGCCCTGACGATTTCGAGGAAACTCAGATTTCCAGCTACAGCCTCAAGGTTGACTGGGCACGTCACGGCTATTCCTTCAGCGACCGCACCGAAGAGGTGATGGGGATGCGCGGGGAAATCAAGTCCGGTGCAAACGTAGAACTTGGGAAATGGCTTGGACGTCTCAAGACCGACCAGTTGTTCGGAATGTTCCAGCTCAAGCTGAACTCCTCCAACGTTCTCTATGCCAACGGCAAGACCCTCAACACCCTTGGTAGCGCTGACACCCTTGTCTGGGATGAGATCGTTACCGGTGGACAGTCAATGAAGCCATTGGGCGGACTCCCTGCAAACATTGCAGCTATGGGAAGCCGCGCCCCGATTTGGTCGCAAAACGTCATTGCCACTGAAGCCGCTTTGACCTCGCTCAAGATGGACCCTGACTATCGTCAAGTCCTTTCCCAAGGCGACAACCGCGGAAAAGGTAACACCCTGTTCGCAGGTGGGTATCCTTGCATCGACGGCCATTGCATCGTTCCTTACAACCCGATCGACCACGATGGCATCGGCGCTGTTGGTTCATTCCTTAACCCGAAAGCATTCCTTGGAACGGCTGTGGCGGCAGGAACTACCGCGATCGACATCACTGGTGGAGGTAACGCCACCGATGGGGCCAAGACCAAGAAAATGTATTTCAAGCATTTCCCTGGCTTCGCATATCGGTTCATTGGCGAAGGAACTTTCGCACCGGCAACGGAAACCCGCTATTTCCTCATCTACAACCTTACTGGTGCGGATGCTGGAAAAGTTGGCATGTATTCCTACACGACCGGAAACAACGGAAACAAGATCACTATTACCGGCCGTCTTGGATCTGCTGCATCTGGAATCCGTGCAACTTCGCTCGGTGATGTAACATGGGATACCGGCGTCTGGTCAGGCAGACACACCGATGCTCACCCATCCGGATCCCTCATTATTCCTTGCAACAGCAAAGGAGTTCCGATTGGCGATACGCTCATCCTTGGTCGCCAAGCAGCGCTCCGCGGTTACGGCAAATACCGTGGTCACCGGTCGCAACAAGTTCAGGAAGGCGGATTCATCGTCCAGAACTTCATTACTTCTGTCTTCGGTCAGAAAATCCGTGAAGACCGGATCGGTCGCCACCCATCGGTAATCCGTATTCGCCACGCGATTACCTATGCAGGAATCAATCTGCCAACTGTGGCATAACCCGCACCCAGCCGGGGAAGGACAATCACCTTCCCCGGCATTTCCCTTCATCATGAGATTCCTCATCTATATCCCGATTCGTTCACGCTATGCGCCTCCTCGAGTGGGTAATTTCTACCACAATGAAGAATTCGGACGATACCTCTATAAAGGCCGTCCACTGGAAGCGAGCGAACTCAACGCCGCCGCGGCTGATGTTTTCGAGAAGCCAAACCGCTTCATCACTCAAATTCCAACGATCGAAGTTATCGAGATCGAGGAATCCTCTACTTCGACTGAAGGCTCCCAGGAAGGTGCTCACCAATTCAGTATCAAGGACGGTATCGTCTATGATGGCGAGGATTCCATTGCTCGAATCGCCGATGATCGCACTCAGCTTCGCATGGAGAACGGGAAAGGCGAACTTCGCGAGGCTGTTCTTGAATGGCTTCAATCCAATTCACCAACCACTGAAACCGAATAATCATCTGCTATGAGCGCATTATCTGACTATCTCGAAAACAAACTTGCAGATCACATTTTGGGCGGATCGGACTACACCCGCCCTGCAACCGTATATCTAGCCCTCTACACCGCAGGTCCGACTGACGCTGGTGGAGGCACCGAAGTCTCCGGTAACGGCTATGCCCGTGCGTCTGTCACAAACAATAACACCAACTTCCCCGGTGCTTCAGCAGGGCTGAAGGCTAACGGAGCAGCCATCACCTTTTCTGCTGCAACAGGAGCTTGGGGATCGATTACGCACTTTGCCATCTTCGATTCCTCCTCAGGTGGAAACATGCTGATTCATGGAGCTTTGACGACTAGCAAAGTCGTTGAAACTGGTGATGTTCCATCATTTCCGATTGGGTCCATATCGTTGCAGTTCAACTGATAGACTTAAATGGCTGCTGTCACACTCGAATCCAGCTTGATCGCAACTGCTGTGGTTTATTCCGCAAGCATTGGGAAGCAACGCGAGCTTGTTGGATCGCTGGTGGCATCGGCTATTTCTACGGGAGCGGACCTTGGTAGAAGAAGGTCATTTTATACCAAAAAAATTGCGACAATTACTGTTGGCGGATCAACGAATCCCGACGCCAGTTCGGTGCTGATTCCCTCAAATGCACCTGATCCAATTCCCGACTTATATGGGTATGTTGCTCCAAAGGAAATCAGTTGGACCAGTGACGGAAATGTAATCACAGACATTTCGGCAGGATACCCAAGGGTAACACTTCAAGCATCTGGGCTAGGAGATGGAACCCCATATACGGACTATTCCCTGATTTATCAGAACGTTGTCGGTGAAGATGAAATTAACGGTATCTGGATTGGAAACCGAACGGATGAAATTGGCCCACAAGAGCTGCCAAGTTCATCTTGGTTCAACTGGGGTCCGGAATTTGCTGGAACTGGGATTCCAAATTTCACGATTGGTTTCGAGCATCAATCAGCAACTCTTCTCTCTACAGCGAATCTCTCTGTTCAGATGGCAATCCAAGCCAGTGCACAGGTATCTGTAACTACTGCTGCAGATCTACAGGTTCGTAATCCAACCATGTCGGTTGCCCTCAGTGTTGAGACTTCAATTGTTGGGACGATTGGAAAGTATCCGGCTTTCAACGCTACTTTGATTGTAAGCGCAATTAGCGCGGCAAAAATGTCGACGAGGCTCGCGCTTGCATCCAAAAATCAGATCGATCTTGTCGTGAAGGCATGCCTCGATGCCGGTCGGGATGGGCTTGGTGTGTGCGATGTCATCCGTGACATTCTGATCCTGTGGGGCTATTCAAATGTCAAAAGCACGCCTGGGTATGTTCGCCGCCGTGCTCTCCATGACCTGAATGCCGCGCTTCAGACTGTTTGGAATCAGGCGCGGGACCGGAATTATTGGACCAACTCAACACTGGAATTCACTCTTGCTGCCGGAGCACAATCTTACGATTTGAGTGATGAAATTCAGAATGTCATTGGCCCTGCCCGCATCAAGGACAGCAGACGCCAACTCTCGCCTATTGGAACGGTAGAAGAGCTTGAGCAGTTCCAAGACCTATTTCTTTCAGGCAACACCGCCAGCAAACCGATTGCGTATCATATCCACCGGACGAATCAGGCCGGCAAAGATCCGGTCAAATGCACGTTCCTCGTAACCCCGCCTCCGGGAGAAGACACAGCATTCCTTTTGGATGTGGTTAATGAGGCACCTCGATATAACTGGAACGATTTCGATACGTGTCGGAGAATCCCAATTCCTCACCGTTACATTGAAAGCCTCCTTCTGCCGATCGTCCGTCATCAGGCCACCAGCTATTACCTCTTCACAAACGAAGAGCGGAAAGCGTCGATCGAAGCCGAATATCAGCAAGCAATTCAGCTGCTAGATTCCGCGGATCCACTTCCGGGAAAAGCTGGCGACAATATCAACCGGAGGACTGAGCAAAAAACATGAAAGCAATCGCTTTAGCGCAAAAACTAATCCGTGACCTCAAGGAAAAGTCACTGTCGCAGCTCAGCGCCGATTCACGTCTTGAACTCGTTGACGCGATCAATGCGGCCATTCAAAGGCTCCATGAACTTTCGCCCGATCACACGAAGAAAACCAATGGATCGCTATCGCTCTCAGCTCCGGTTAGCGCAATGCTTGAGGTGACGAATGGTAGCCGTTCATTTACTGGATACACCATCATTGGTGATGAGCTTTTTTGCACCATCAGGATTAGCGGCGACCCGATTGATAACCAAATCACAGGCGATGGAAATCTTCTGCATCCTTACAACGGCCCATCTGGGACTGTCGAAGCCGTGATTTTCGGTGATGCCTCAGCGCTGCCTGCGACTTTGATGGAGGTAATCTCGGACCCGCTCATTATCGAAACGGGTGACTATCTCAAATTGAGCAATCCGATGGCGCGTGACTATCGCTCACCTAATCGTGCGATCTGTCGCCCCTGCCGGTTTCGGATTGAAGGCAACGCGCTGAATAACAATCCCGCCAGTCCCGCGATTTTCCGCACTGACTCCCTGCCCGATCAGGCATATCGACTAGAATTTGAGGCCAAACTATCACCGCTCCGAGTCGGATTTGAGGACATAGTTACTCCAGGCGACGAACTCCCATTCCGAACTGAACATATCGAATCCTTCCTGCTTCCACTAGCAAGGGCC
Organism: Luteolibacter pohnpeiensis; assembly: GCF_016595435.1. GTDB lineage: Bacteria > Verrucomicrobiota > Verrucomicrobiia > Verrucomicrobiales > Akkermansiaceae > Luteolibacter > Luteolibacter pohnpeiensis. The sequence goes on along the minus strand of NZ_JAENIJ010000025.1, from coordinate 18,013 downwards.
GAACTCACCAGCTCGTCACTGTGGCGGGACAAGGATCTGATTGCGACGACCCTTCGCCGTGCTGAAGAGGCTGAATTTCGGTTTATCAACTCATCCATTCATTCACTTGCGACTCCCTCAAACAGAGTCGGCACCCCTAGAGGATTTTAAGCATGCCCGTCGAAACAGTCATCAGATTGGAAGACCTTCCATCTTTCATTGAAGAAATCATCATGAAAATCAACGATGGATGCGCGGCCGCAGTGGAGCGAGGCGTTCAGGTAGAGCTACCTGCCGAAATCACTATCACGGCAACAATCATCAAAGATTGGCAGCTTCTTGATATTGTCAGCAACCAAGAGATGAATGGCAATGAAGAGCAAGGTGGAGGCTCTGAAGAGGTTGCTGATTCCACTGAATCCGGAATCCAGACTCGGAATGGATCAACCACTCAGGACGAATCCGGCACCACCAAATCGAATTCTACGGTAAACGCCAAAGAAATTGGCAATCGCTCAGGCGAAGAAAAGCGTGCTGCAGAGGAAGCCCAATCAGCGACGACTGAGGGTAATAGGACTGACGAGCGAGTTCGAGAAACGAACAATGCTCATAACCAAAAGGGACAAATCATCTACAACTCGTAATTTAATGGCCGATCGCATCACCAGCCAGGAATCATCCACCGAATACAACCAGTCGACCAATGAGGCTTCCAAGGATGTATCGTCAAATTCAGAAAAGCGGACCCAGCAAGGCACTTCTGGATCAACGATCAATTCCAGCGATGTAAGCAATCAGGATCGCACCCAAACCAGCGTTGAAGAGCAGGCTAGAGAGTCCAAATCGTCAGGCGCATCGAAGGATGAAAGCAGGTCCCAGAATTCCAGCAAACGAGTCAGCGAAACCAAAAGAAATCTAACAGCCAAGAGCGCTCAGAACACGAAGTCCGTTCAAAGAGCGAGCATCGGCGCGGCTATCACGTTCTCGATTTCGATCAAAAATAGAATTCCTAACAAAGAAGGATCTCAATCTTGCTAAAATGAGCAGCTATACCCCAAGAGTAAACGGCACGGGCAATTGCATCCCCACTCCATCAAATCAGGTCCGAATGGAGGACTCTAATCGCATTCTTGGAAGAACAGCGATTGGTTCAGGATCTACCCAAGAGTTAAAAATAGGAACTGGCCTTCGGATTCAAAATGACACAATTGATGCAACAGGACTTCCACTGCTTTACTTGGATTCGCCTCCAGTAAATCAGGTTGAAGCTGGCGTATTGATTTACGGTTCGGTTTCATACGAAACGGGAACCGGCGTGAATACCGCAATGACTGATCCTGTGAAGCTATTATTCGCAGGGGTATATGATGGCTTACATACATATTCGACAACCGGAAACTATATTGAACTTTTCGAGGAGTACGATCAAATTCTTGGATTTGTTCAGTTATGGGGACGTGCAGGCGGAGACTGGACGATTTTTGCTCGTGGTGATTTGAGCCGTTCCATCTTCAATGCTGAAGCGGATTCTAGCAGCCCTGCAGATGTTGACACATGGAGTCCGCTGAATGACGAAACTGGAGCAGACTCGATCTCGGTTGAAGAGGTTTCGGCAGTTGACGGGACCGAAGGCATTATCGGTCAGGAGGCTACATTCGATGGCAAATTCTGGAAATGCGTGAATGACAGCCCTTTCACCTGGGAGCCAATCGGCGTTTCTGTTCCACCTGTGCTACAGCTTATTTATCCCCCAAAAAATGAAGGGGACACGAGTGACATAGGCGTTTCGACATTTGGATTTACACCAACAATTCCGACACGAATCATTGATACTGGATTACTTTCCGGTTCAAAAAAAGTATACTCCTCGGATGGAACCGGAGATGGATCGAATACAGCTTCAGGGTTTTGGATTAAAATTTTCTATGAAGAAACCAAGTGGAAATTTTTCATTTACTCCAATCAAACGATTGCTGCCCGATATGAGTCTGATACGACATCAGTGGAAACTCCAGACTTGGCCGGAGACTTAACTCAAGTCTACTTGTTAGGCGGCATTTTTACAGCCACTCAATCAACAATTGAGGTAACGAATGCTCCTGCATCAGAAGGAACCCCGGGCGAACTTACTCAAAAAGCGATTTGGAATTCCAGAATTTGGGAATGCACAAGCGTCGATCCAATCATCTGGGTTGAGCAAGGGGTTGCCGGAAAAGACGGGACATCCGCATATCAGGCAGCAATCGAAGCAGGCGTTATCACTTCAGATGTTACAGAAGAGGAATGGGCTGCAAGATTCCCACAACTTGATGCAGATGGATACCTGCCTGTTGCTGGCGTAGTAGCTAGGTCATTGACAGATGCTCAGGCGCTAACAGACGTTCCAAAATTCAACGAGGTAGTTATTTTGGCAAATGGAAGACTGGTAGTTGGTGACGGGAATACAACCGCTGAAAACCTCTTGGCGGGAGTCATGACCGTTATTGAGAGTGACGCAACGGCCTATACACTTGTTGCTGGCGACTCTGGAAAATGCCGTGAATTCACCGCCGCCTCTACAATCACAGTAACTCTACCAAATCAAGCTAATGAAGCGTTCCGAGACGGAACCTATATTGTATTTGATCAAGGTGGGGCAGGAGCCATTCGCATTGCTGAGGCCAGTGGCGTTTCTGTGTTCCCAAGCGACAAACGTCAATCAATTGGTCAATTTTCAACCTTTGCCATTCTCCGAATTGGCATCAACAACTGGCGAATCATCGGAGACTTAGACCCATGAATCCAATTTTAATTATCATCGCCGATTCTGGTGGAGGACTCCCTGACGGGACGCTCGCCATTAACGGAGTCGGTTTAGGAATCAATGATGTAGTTCTCGCAATTCAATCACCCCCATAATGAGCAATAAAATTTTTGATGCAGCAGATCCAACTGGAAGCGGACCTAGGCAACAGCCTTTGACTCCAGAGATGGCTGCAATTTTTCGAAGTGGAATAAATGTGCAATCGCGTGTGGCTTCCTACCTGTTGGCATCCAAGCGAACGAGTAGATATGGAGTCATGGCTTCACCACCTCTTGTTAGCCGCGGGGGCACCACAAGTGCCGTTGATAGCAACTTCAACGCCGGGCTAGTGACTCACGCGCCGGACAAAATGACCATGCTTGGTAGTGATTTCGTGCCATTTACCGCTCCTGCAAGCAAGCAAACCTACGTGAGCGGTCACACAACAACAAGCACTGGGTCAAAATCCAAATTAGGGAATCCCTCTCGTTATCTATTTTTGGCAGATTCTCCGAAGTTCAGTCTTTGCTTCTATGAAGGAGCTGGGGCGCGGGTTTCGATTATTATCGACGATGAATATGTAGTGAGAGACGCCAGTCTTGGAATTCCCGGCGCGTCCAACTACCGATACTACGAGGTCGATTTCTCAAACGGAGCCGGTGAACAAATCACCTGGGGCCGCTTGACGTCAGATATTGACCCATCGTCGAATGGACTGGGATTTGTTGTGGGCCAGACCATTGATTTCGGAGACGGCCTTGTGTGCCGGGTTTCCCAGCTCAACAGCGGTGGCGATGGATCAATTGCAAGGCTGGCTCTGGTTTCATCCGGCAATCTCGCTGCCAAACCGACAGCACCTATCCCGCAAGTTTCCACTTCTGGCAGTGGAACCGGTTGTGAAATCGATAACACATTCTTTTTCCCAAAATCGGACACTCGGAAGATGCGGAAAATCGAGATCGTTTTGACGGGCGACTCAGGCAATCAAAGCACGTTTGGCGGTTGTTATTTCATGGGAATTGTAACCCAGCAAAAGGACACCGTTATTCCATGGCCTGAAAACAAGGCCATGCCCAAAATAGCGATGATTGGAGATTCATTCCTTGATGGCACCTATACCCAATATGCTGGCGGGAACTACGGCCTTTCGATCGCTCAATATCTGGGCTTGCAGGAGCGCTCCATCATCAGTGCTGCGGGTGGAACCGGATGGAATACAAACTCGGGAACCGGCTTAAAATGGTCCGCGCCCGAACGCATTGCGGATGCTATCGAATACGATGCCGATGTTTATGTTTACCTCGGATCACAGAATGATGCCGGGCAGACTGAGGCTGATATTGTGGACGCCGTCACCTCTACCATCGACGCGATCCACGCGGCCAAGCCGCACGCCCTTTGCATTGGATTCGGACCGATGTATGGCGGTAGCACTACTACGGACGCTAGAATCAAACTTGGATGGGAGAGTGTGGCAAATCAAAATCGAGCAAGATTTTTCTCCACACAAGATCCAAATCAATGGTTCGATCCGGCTTACGCACCAGGTCTATGGTCGTCATCCAACGATCAAAACCACCCCGGCCAATATGGTCACGACTTCCTTGCGCGATTGGTGGCTGAACACATCTTTGCTGGTGTGATGGACATGGCCTCAATTTGATAAAAAATGGCAAATCAAGGTCCTATTTACTCATCATCTTCTCCTGCGATCATCAAAGCATCGCAGGAGTCACCGGTTTTCACTATTGAGACGGTTGCCGGGGCTGGCGGTCCCGGAACGGTCACCTATTTGAATATCGATGATGCCTACACAAAAAGAACCCCGCTAACAACGATTGATTATGGAGCGCGAATTACTTGGGACTCATTCTTTCAACCAATTCTCAGCTCAAAAGACCCAGATATTGCAACTGTCGATTCGATCGGAAATGTAACAAGGGTAAGCGATGGGACTGCGAGAATTTTAGCAGTTACAGGCCCTAACGCTCAGCAGTTGTCCATTCCAGTTGCCAGGGTTCCAGATCAAACCTCCGACGAGTTTATATCGTGGGTAAGTGGCTCATTGGCGGCGGAAGCATCACTTCAGATTGACGTGAGAATTTCTGGAAAAGATCCGGAATCCTCCAAAGCCGTTTATTCCTCACAAAATCACGCTACTGGGGAGTATACCAGAAGCCTGAATTGCTGGCTTACCATGATTTTGACTGGAGTAAGTCCGTGGAATTCTACCTTTGCCGGGGACATGGGTTACACGGCAATTACTCCACGCCACATCATCACGGCTAATCACTTCCCCCAGCTCTCCATTTTCTCTCTTCGTTTCGTCACAGCAGACAATGTGGTTGTCACGCGAACCTGCATTTCGAGTATCCAAATAGGAACGAGTGACATTCGGATTTACATTCTCGATGAAGACCTTCCAGAGACAATAAGCCCGGTCAAAATTGCACCGGGAAACCTGAATTCGTTGATACCGACAACAAGGTCAGGAAAAGGAATCATTCCCGTTCTTGCATTCAATCAGGACGAGGATGCTTTGATCCTTGGGATGTATAAGACTTCAGACACGTCATTTTCTTACAACAAAAATGCGGGTAGTGATTCCAGAAACGAGTTTGCCAAATCAATTATTCCAGGTGACTCCGGAAATCCTGTTTTCCTAATTATCAACAACGAACCGGCGCTAATATCCACATTTCATACTACAGCTAGTGGGCCATTGATTCCGGCCTACATTTCCGAAATCAACAACGCGATCGCCACCCTTGATGCCGGACAGGGAATTTCCACGGGCTACTCGGTCACCGTTGCAGATTTTACCTCATTCCCAGTGTATTCCTAGAACTCGACAAAACGCGAATTTCCAATCAATCTTCAGCTCGTGAAACGCATTTTCTTCATTGTTTTACTTTTTGCCGGATGCGCTCCAAAAACAGCATCGGTAGCTCCCCTGCCCTCGCCACCGGCTGAAGCTGCGCCCGTCACCGCGCCTGCTAAAGCCAGCCGTGAAGCAGTAGAGCGAGCCGACACGAAAGCGACTCAGCTCGCCAGCGCGGCCGCAGAAGCGCGGGCGGATGCCACGGCGGCGAGAGAGGAAGCGGAGCGACTGGCGAAAGCGAAGACCGCCACAGCTGAGGAACTCGACGACCTTTGGAAATCGATGCAGAAAGTTGAAGCTAGGAACCTCTTTCTCGAATCCGAAACCAAGACCCTTTCCGCGCAGCTTGCAGAAGCTCACAAGCTCTCCGCTGAACTCGAATCAGCTGCAACCGCTAAGGACGCGGAATCCGCCGCTCTCCGCGCCCAAAACGAAGACTTGCGGGCCGTGGCGGCGACTTACGCCGACAAGATCAACGCCGTTCAGCGTGAGGCTTCTGAATTGAAAACCAAGGCCGACAAACTAGCCGGTGAAATCCGTGTCTACCGCTGGGCGCTTTGGGGCATCGGCGGGCTGATTGGATTGCTTGGACTCGCCTATGTCACCCTTCGTTGGATCGCTCCTCTCATTCTCAAATTCGTAACCCCATGAAAACACTACTCACTAATTGGCGCGAAATCGCCTTTTTCGTCATTTTTGGAATCTGCCTCGCCGCGATCTCTGGAACCATTGACTATGTTGCCAAACTTTTCGGACTCGGCATTTGGGCACCAACACTTGCAACCTATTGCATGGGGTTCGCTCGGTTCACCGGGGCAAACTTCTGCGCTGTGTTCCTTGGCTTAATTTGCTGGCCCACGTTAAACCGGTTTGGAAACCAGTCATTCTCAGACGGTTGGGCGTCATTCTCCGTAAAGGAACAAACTATCGTCTACATGACGGTCCTGTTAATTGAAGGGATCATCGCGGGACTTTGCTTCTCAGCATGAAAATAATCGCCTCCATTCTCGTCGCCGGAACTATGGCGATGGCGTCGATGCATCAATTCGACAAGCCGATTGATCGCTCTGATACGATCAAAGCTGGCGATTTGACGATTTCCAAAGAATCTTGGGATTTGATCATTGAATACGAGGTCGGTGGAGGCGCTGGATATTACAACCGGTATCTGAAGCAGCCCACTGTCCCGCCAGGTGAAAGTGGTATCACGATCGGCATTGGCTACGATCTCCGGTTCAACTCGCCATCACAGATTCGAAAAGACTGGGGCGATCGCCTACCAAAAGAAACTGTCGACCGGCTATGTTCAGTCTCCGGGTTGAATCACTCTTATTCCAAGGCTGCGCTTCCAAGAGTGAAATCGATTAGCATCCCATGGGAAACAGCATTGGAGGTTTACCGGGAAAACACCGTTCCTCGATTCTCCAAGCTGGCGAAGTCTGCCTATCCGGGAATCACGAAAATGAATCCTGACATTCAGGGCGTGATGCTTTCGACATCATTCAACCGCGGCACTTCCTTCATCCCATATTCCACCCGCAAAGAGCTGATTTGGACACGGGATGACATCGCTGCGAAAAAGGATTCAAAGTTGCCTGACTACCAACTTCAAATGCGTCGACTCTGGCCAAACATTGCCGGTCTTCAACGTCGTTACGCGGCCCATGCTGGCTTAATGCAAAAATCACTCACCAAATGACAGTTAAGAAAATGGCAGGAGAAGCTCAGAAGAAGGGTATTCATCCGGGAAATATCGTCCTCTTTTGCACGATTTTGAGCTTTGGTTTTGGAGGAATCGTTAAGCTTGGGCCTGTAGTCGCGATGCCGGACAAGCAGCGGGAGGCCAACAAAGAATTCAACGACAAGATTTCAGCGATCTCGAAAGACATCGGTCAGATGCAGCAAAATCAAGCGGTTCAAACTGAGGTAATCAAAACGCTAGCTGATGCTCAACGTGACGCGAAAGATATGCGTCGTGACATTGATAAAAATACTCAGCGGTTTGAAGATTTTGAGCGCCGGATTCATTGGCTTGAGTCACAATGACTCGATTTTTGATACCGCTCGCTCGATTGCTTTGGTGATTTTTTCGATCTCTTCCGAAGTCCTCCCTTTGATAGCCGCTCTGAACAATTTCAGCGCGGCTCTTTCTTCAGGCGAAATCTTGGTGCGATTGTAGTCTTCTGCCTGTTTCTGCGCCTTTTCTTCTCTCTGTTTGGTCCAAAGTTCTTGGATCCGTACGTAATTTGGATCGCTAGTTTTGAGGCGGAATCCGAGTGTCAGAATCAAATGCATCGTTTCCCACCGAATTGGGCGGTTGCCTTCAATTTTCCAAACTGTTGATTCTGTCACTCCTGACCGTTCACCCACCTCTTTCAGTGTTAGTTGGTGAACCTGCCTCAATTCATAAAAGGCATCTTTCAACTGTGTTCTCTTCATGTGGCGATTCATCTGTCGATGACCGCGTTCTGGCAAGTTCCGATTTCCGATAAAATCCGTCCGCGCCTCTGACCAAAAGGCCAACCCGGATCATTTCAGTGACGACTGCTTTGGCACGCACGATCGACATATTGTTGCCTCCCATGATGGCCTTAAGTGCGTCTTGATGGGTTGTGCAGGCTCCAACGTATCGCAGGTAGCCTTCGACAGATACGGGTTTGTTCTCAGATTTGGGAGGACGGCCGGGGCCGCGCTTTGGTTCCTCTTCCTCCTCTTCGTATCGGGTTTGCTGCCATGATTGCCCCTCCGCGAATCCACCGTGTCTCAAGTAAATTTGATTCACAACGTGACCCGTGAACTGGTCAACCATCCCCGCTCGCTTGCCGCGCTTTGTGATTCGGAGCTGGAAAGTCCCTGGCTCTTTGGTTTCGACAATGACCATCACTGCCCGCGCCCAGTTCACCAACTCTGACGAACCAATACCAAGGTAACTGTAGTCGGAATCGCTCCATGATTTCATTGAACTCCGATCCTTTGGCGGCTTACCGGTGTGGTGAATCACCGTAATCATTGCGCCGGTACGCTTGAGGACGGGTTGCAGCCAATTCCGTAGAAACTGGGAAGCAACCTTTTGCTGCGAAATGTCGTCGCCGATGTAGGAGAGAAGCGGATCGATCAAAACCAGATCAGCTTTGGTTTCCCGGATTACGCTTTCGAGCCATTTGCAAAATTCTTCGCCGGTCTTCTCGGTTTCCTGACGGAAAATCAGATTTTTCCTAAAGGCGCGGATTTGCTCTTTGGTGAACGTGTCACGCCTCATGATCGCGAATACCCCATCTAGCATTTCTTTCAAATCGCCTTCATCGTTCTCCGCTTGGATTACCAATGTTTTGAGCGGTTTCCGGAATTTTATACCATTCCACGGGACGCCAGCAGCCGCGTGCGATGCGAATCCCGTCGTCAGGGTGGATTTCCCGATTCCGGATTGCCCAATCACTACCATTGATCCTCCACGGCCGAGAAATCGTTTCTCATATCCAATCAGGGACGATTCATCGTTCTGGGTGTCATAATCTAATAGGTCATCGACCGTCAGAACCCCCTTGAGCGCGGGGTTTTGAGCTGTCTCTACGATCCTCCTGAAAACCTCTTCATTGCTGGGGTTCGTATCGCGGATCCAGTCATTTGCATCTTTGTGGTCTTTAGGGATTTGGGCGACCGCGAACTCTGTGTCGGAGTTTTTGTTCTCCGTGATTTTATGAAGCCACTCTTCTGCAGGGGTCCGCCCCGTGGTTTTGCTCCGTTTCTCGTCGGGGTCATTCTGCGGTACCGCGATGAGATTCGGAATCGGTAGCTTCGAAACGTCAGTGTTCGAGTTCGCGCCCCGCGTGATAATCGCAGCAAAAGGGGCAGGATCGAAGTGATGCCCGAGAAGGTCCAAAACCGAGAAGGCATCCCACTGAGATTCAAAAATCAGCGTGTGAGCAGCGTGGAGCGGATCGCCAACGACAAGCGCGGTGCTGTCTCCCTCTTTGGGGAAATACGCCCACCCTTTCGGCAAGCGATAATGGCATCTGTTAACTTCCCCATCCGGGCCGGCCACCGGAATGGCAAATGAGCCATTGTGGACGCCAATCAGTTGTTCGCGTTTCAGCCAGTCGACGAATTCCCGGGAAAATCCCCGCCATTCAGCCAGCTTGGCCGCGTGCTCATCGGTAAATGCTTCAACCTTGGATTTCCAGTCGAACGATTTCTTCACCGGTTTCGCCAACGGCGGCAAATCGTCATCCTCTTCCGGCTCTGGGTCCTCAACCGCTGGCGGAAGCTCTGGGAGTGGCTCTTCATACCGGTATGCCGATATACTCAGCCGCCCGGCCGGAGTGGGCGGCAAATCATCGTCTTCAATCGTCAGCCCAAGTTTCTGCCCAAGATACTCCACAGCATCAATGAAGGACTTCCCTTCGTGCTCCTGGATGAACTGGATCACGTCCCCCCCCTTCCCACACCCAAAGCAATGAAACCGCCCCTTGTCAGGCGTGACCTTGAATGAGGGAGATTTCTCATTGTGGAATGGGCAACATGCCTCGTAAGCCGATCCGCTTTTCTTGAGATTGACGAAACCGCCTATGATAGAAGCTATGTCAGCTTCTTGGCGGATGCGTTCGATTGTGTGTTCCGAAATCATTGGTTTTCATTCATAATTCGCGTTTTGTCGAGTTTCAGACCTTGGTCTTCTTTCCCCACTTCGCATCAAGGAATGCCTTCGCCTCTTTCTGAGTGGCCGTAGCTGGCGACGGATGACCTAGACGATGAAGCCACAACAATTGTCCGACGCTGGCGAGCTTAGATTTTGATCGATCGAACAGGCGTCCCATCAGCATGCTCGCTTCCCCTTTGGAAACCGGGCACTTGATGTGAAATCTCTCCAAGCATTTTTTTTGCGCTGCAGTCGCCGGAGACTTCTCCCATCCGAAAGTTGGTTCGTATTCGCGCATCTTTGTATCCTTGAGAAGTGCGGCTACGGACTCAATGGGCATGTATCGCGCCTTTTTGGCAGCATTCTCAGTAAGCTCACGAATCAACGCGGCTTCGCGCTCCATCTCGGCCGCATCGGTTGCTTCGGTCAAATCCCTCTCCTCGTGCAAAAGAATTGCTTCAGTAATCGATTCTTCCTCCGCTTCCGAGCTCGCAACCAGTGAAGCTGGCTTGGCGAGGTTGTGCTTTTCGTGGAGCCAGAGGAAATCCAGCAACAGGAGGTTTTCTTTGCCAGGTGAAAGGCGGGTTCCCCGGCCAACCATTTGAGCGAACAGCGAGCGGGATTTTGTAGGACGCAGAATGACCACACAGTCAACCGATGGCTCATCCCATCCCTCTGTCAGCAGCATTGCATTGGAAATGAGCTGAAATTTCCCTTCAGTGTAGTCTGAGAGGATTTCCTTCCGATCTGGCGATGAACCATCGATGTGGCGTGCGGATATTCCTGCCCGCTCGCATGCGGCGACGAACTTTTTTGAGGTTTCGACCAGTGGCAGAAAAACCGCGATTTTCCGGTCTGAGCACTCTTTGGCCAAATATTCGGCAATCGTATCCACATAGGGTTCGATCGCGTCTCCAAGCTGCCCTGCATCAAGATCATCGCCAATTTGTTTAACCTTCGACAGATCAATTTTGAGCGGAACGGCGCGAACCATGACCGGCGAAAGGAAACCGGCGCGGATGAGATCGAGAATCGTGCATTCGTAGGCAACATTGTCGTAGAACTCCGATAGCTTCCGCTTGTCCCCACGGTCCGGCGTAGCCGTCACCCCCAAAATCCGGGAATCGAAATAATTCAGCGTCGTCTGCCATTGATTCGCCAACGAGTGGTGGGCTTCGTCCGCAACCAGAAGTCCGAAATGGTCACGCGGCCATCCCTCGAGGCGCTGTCCCTGCATTGTCTGGATCGATGCCACCACCACCGATGCGTGCTGACTCGCCCGGCGTTCCGCCTTCTCAACCTCAGCCTCGATGCCAGTCGACTTGAAAATCTTGTCGGCGGCTTGCTCGATAAGCTCTTCGCGGTGGGCTAGGACCAACGTCCGCTCATTCCGCTTGGTGAGGAATCGATTCGCGACGGCTGCGAAAACAATGGTTTTCCCGCCACCGGTAGGAAGAACTGCGAGTTGTCGGCGAAAATTAGCCTGAAACCCTTTGGCGATACCTTGAACGCACTCGTCTTGGTAGGGCCGGAGGATCATTGCTGGCCTCCTTTTGCTTCACGATTTGCTGAACAAATCCGTAACCCGTTGATTTTAAGGTGGTGGCCCGAGCCGGATTCGAACCAGCGACACGCGGATTTTCAATCCGCTGCTCTACCAACTGAGCTATCGGGCCTTCCACAAACCCTTGCGGGCGGGGCGCGAAGTAAGAGTCACCGGGCCGGTTTTGACAACCCGAAAATCGTAGAATTTGACGATTTTTTTCGGACAGCCCGGAAACACTTGGAATGCCGTGAAATTCTCACTTCAAATAAACCTCACGAGCTTTCGCTCCATCGCCTGGTCCGACGATGCCGCGTTGCTCCAGGATGTCCACCATGCGTGCGGCACGGGTGTAGCCAAGCCGGAGACGACGCTGAAGCAGCGAGGTGCTCGCCTTCTGTTCCTGGCGCACGACCTCGATGCATTTGACGATCAATTCCTCGTCAGCATCTGAAACATCTTCATCCATTCCTGAATCCGCCGCGTCCAGCGAGGCCTGGATATCCAGCTCGAATTTGGGTGCTCCCTGCGCCGCGCAGTGATCGACGATGCGCTCCACTTCTGCATCGGAAACAAACGCACCTTGAGAACGTTCCAATTTCGCGGAACCCGGTGGCAGGTAGAGCATGTCCCCTTTTCCAACCAGTTTGTCCGCGCCTTTGGTATCGAGGATCACCCGCGAATCGAGTGCCGATGAAACCTGGAAGGCGATGCGGCATGGGATGTTGGCCTTGATGATGCCTGTGACCACGTCCGCGCGAGGCGTCTGGGTGGCGATGATGAGGTGAATCCCGGCCGCACGGGCTTTTTGGGCGATCCGCGCGATGCACATTTCGACATCCGCAGGAGCGGTCTGCATCAGGTCGGCAAGCTCGTCGATCAAGACAACGATGTATGGGAAACGATCCGGAATCTCTTCTTCGGCAAAGTCCAGTTCATCATCGTCCGCTTCAGGACCGAGATCACCTTCGCCCAGTGAAACCGCGATGGCTTCGATTTCCTCATCGGTGAGATTCGGCGCTTCCGGCTCCGGCTCTTTTTCTTCGACCTCCGCCTTTTCCGGCCTTGGTCGATTATTGAAGCTGTCGAAATTCCGCACGCCTTCCTTGGCGAACATACGATAGCGCTTCTCCATTTCGTTCACCACCCACTTCAAGGCGGCGACGGTTTTCTTCGGATCGGTCACGACTGGAACGACCAGGTGGGGCAGCTTGTTATACATCTGCATTTCCACCACCTTCGGGTCGACCATGATGAATCGCAGTTCATCCGGGCCGAATTTGAACAGCATGGAAGCAATGATCGAGTTGATACACACCGACTTACCGGAACCGGTCGCGCCGGCCACCAGCAAGTGCGGCATCGCGGCGAGGTCGCCGATGACGGTCTTGCCGTAAACGTCCTTGCCGAGAGCGAGCGGGATCTTCTTTTTCGCGGAGCGAAACTCCGGATCGTGCAGCAATTCGTGAAGCGGCACCGCGACCTTGGTCGAGTTCGCCAGCTCAATCCCCACGGTATCCTTGCCGGGAATTGGTGCGAGGATGTTGATCCGTTCCGCGCAGGTGGCGCGAGCCAGGTCCGCTTCCAACTGGGAAATCCGCGAAACCCGCAAGCCCGTGGATGGGTAAATTTCGTAGCGGGTAATCGTTGGCCCGCGAGTGATGTCACCCGCGGTCACATCGATCCCGAACGCTTTCAGGGTGTCGATGATGATGCGCTGGGTGTTGATCAGCTCATCGCGATCCGTTTCCGGCGCGTCGCCCAATTCAACCTCATCCAGCAAATCGAAGCCGGGTAGATCGTAATTTTCAAATCCGCTGACGGACAAGGATTGGTGGCCTTTCTTGCGTTCGAATGGCTTCGCTCCGGGGGAAACCGCCTCGGCCATGCGGCGTTGGGAGGAATCGATGATCTGCGGTGGCGGGGTTTCGCGCAGGGGCAGCATCGATTGCGGGTCTTCCTCGGCAGGTTTCGCTTTTGCGGCCTTGGAGGTTTCGCGATCCCGGCGGCGTTGTTCGCGCTGGCGCTCGCGTTCTGCCAGCATTTCAGATTCGCGCGCGGCGAGTTTGCCGTTTTCAGCCCGCTGGATCTTCCACTCGGTGTATTTAAGGCGGCTCAACCGGTAGCATGCCCGGGTGAAATGAACCGGACGCTGGCCGGTGATGAGCAACAAGGCCACCACGTAGCCGAATCCGGTCAAAATCAAGGTTCCGACCTGCCCGATCACGCTGGTCAGGACAAATCCACCCAGACCACTGCCGATCACGCCGCCAGGAGTATTGATCTGGCAGCGCATCGCCCAGTCCTTGAAAAAATAGTCTGCGGTATGCAGCCAAGCCGTCGCAGTCAGCAACAGGATCAAAAAGCCGATGAACAAGCGCGGCCATAGCGAGCCATCAAACGCCATTTTCACCACCCCAAACCAGATCAGTGCCACTGGAATCAGGCAAGCTGCCGCACCAAACAGGAGGATTTGAACAAATCCGAAAATCTCCCCCACCGGGCCGATCAAATTCCCTCCCTCAGCTGCTCCCTTCGCGGCAAATGCCTCTAAAAATCCCCATGCCGGTAAATCCGCCGGGCTGTAGGAAACCAGCGAAAGTAGCAAAATCACCCCCGTTCCGATCAAAATCAGGCCAGTGATCTCATTCGACCACTTGCCAGGCTCGGACTTCTCGCCCCGTTTTTTGTTGTCGCGATGTCCCATCGTTTTTCGTCTGCAGCCACCATCCCCGCTTGGGACTTTTTCGGCAAGATTGTTTTATCTACCAGAAATTCAGGAAATGTGTAGGAATTTGACGTGACGAATTCCGAATTGGCGAGGTAGCTCCCATCTCGCATCGTTCGCGGCGTGCGCCTCCTCACTCTCCACATCACCGAGCCGTTACCCGGTTGCGTGTTTCCCGCAATGATCGCAGAAACCTCGGCCGAAGAAGCGGCCCACCGGTATCGAGCCACCGTGCTGACCACGATGCGCCAGCTCAAAGGTCTGAATGAAACCAGAATCCGGATCGTCACTGATCCCGAAGATGCTGCGGAGGCGGTGAGGTTCTGGCTTTTGCCGCTGCTTGCGGATCGCTGGATCAGCGAGGGGTTGGTTTTTAAAACCGATGGCTGGGAGTTTGATTTCAGCGGAAATTTCCCGCCGTTCCCCATTCTGATGACTGCCGACGTCCGTTGTCCTCAGCTTGGCGCGCGCTGGATTCAGGCAGCCCTGGCCGGAATCGGCAGCAGCATCGGTTCCGTCATTGGCGAAGGCGAAAACGGAGAAATTTATCTCGAATGTCGCACCAACAGCGCTCTGCCCGTGAGGAATTTGCCAAAACTTCCAATCATCGAGACCGATCAGGATTGGCAGACGGCGCTAGCCAGTGCGATCGGCCCCGCATTAAAAAAAGCCTGGGAACAGTGTGCTTGATGGAAGTTTAGAGCGCGTTTTTCGCCTTCCGGTGCTGGGTCCATGCATAGAACAGGAATGCTGCGGAAAACAGGAACATGAAGCAGGACAGGAATTGCCCCTGGGTTACCAAACCTTGAACCACCCAAGCGGCGTCTGGTTGACGGAATTGCTCACCGAAAATTCGGAAAATCGCGTAAATCCCGAAAAATAAACCGGTCAGCAATCCGTTAGGCGCCTTCGGGCAGAGAATTCGCACGGTCCAAAGGATCGAGAATAAAAGCAGCCCTTCCAGCATTCCTTCGTAAATCTGGGATGGGTGACGAGGCTCCAGATACGGAGCAATTGCGTCGCGAACGGCTTCCGAATGCCGATTCGAGGCGAGGAGGTTATCGAAAAACTGCGTTCTCGCATACCCGTAGCCTGCGTCGCTAGCACTTTGCATCGCTTCGTAAGATTTCAGCAAACTTGGGTCTGCATTGACCGCTGCTGCGGCGGCGGCATCGAAATTCAGTGCCTCAGGAGCGTGGCTATCGGTCAGAGCGAGTGGAAACTTGACCGCCCAGGAGATGCCATGGACCACCCGGCCATAGAGTTCTCCATTGATGAAATTCGCCATGCGGCCGAAAAACAAACCGATCGGTGCCACCACACACAATCCATCACCGAGACCGGTCCATGAGACCTTGTGTTTTTTAGCATAGAACCAGGTAAAAATCACCAGCCCGAGAATCCCGCCGTGGCTCGCCATCCCCCCTTCCCAAACGCGGACTACCAAAAGCGGATCCTTGATCAAACTCTCCCACCCTTCTCTGGGAATGTGATAAAACAGGATGTAGCCTAAGCGACCCCCAATAAAGACCCCAAACAGTGCGGCGGCGGCGATGAAATCAGCGGTTTTTTCCGGCTTCAACACCCATAGCTGTTTCTTAGCGAGATATCGGAGTAGAAGGAATCCCGCAAGAAATCCAGAAAGGTAGGCAAGTCCATACCATCGTAATTGCAAATTCCCAAAGAGCGGCAAGGCCACCGGGTTCAAATGATGCACGTAATAAGCGAACACGAGCGAAGCTCACACCATCCCAATCCAACCCGCAAGCCAACATACGATCGTTCATTTTTGGAAATCTTCGTGTGACCCGGGAAAATCCCCACGTAGAGTCTCCGCATGCCGAACAAACAGGAACTACTCGATCTCCAGTTTATCGAAACCCGCTGGAAACTCATCGACATCGCCGCGTTTCTCGATCGCATCGACCGCCATTCCGGCGAGGACGATTACCGATTTGAAGCGTTTAAAAAGGCCCTGCCCATTTTGCTCAGCGATCGCCCCGACCGTGCCCGTGCCATTCTTGAGTCATTTTCGGACCACACCACAGACATTGCCGAGACCGCTCCGTTCCAAGGTGCCTTTGGTGCTGCCTTGCCCCAGTAATTTTCAGATAACGAACCTTTTAGCATGAAATACATTGAGCCACACGGCCACATGGTCAGCCGGACCACAGACGACTACGAAAAACTTGCTCTCTCCGGCTGCGAAGCACTCTGCGAACCAGCATTTTGGGCGGGCTACGACCGATCTTCAGCCGAAGGATTTTTCGACTACTTCCGCCAACTCACCGAGTATGAACCGAAACGCGCCGCCAAATTCGGGATCAAGCATTTCTGCTGGCTCTGCATCAATCCAAAGGAAGCGGATGATCCGGGTTTCGCCCGTGAAGTCATGGCGATCATTCCGGAATTTCTCAAGAAACCCACCGTGCTCGGCATTGGGGAAATCGGGCTCAACAAGAACACCCGCAATGAGTTGAAAATCTTTGAAGAACACGTCCAGCTCGCTCTCGATCATGATTTGCCGATTTTGATCCACACTCCGCATTTGGAGGACAAGCTCAAGGGCACGCGCTTGATTTTGGATTCGCTAGCATCCTTTTCAAAACTCGATCGGTCCCGGGTTGTGATCGACCACGTTGAAGAGCACACCGCGCCACTGGTGCTCGATCAAGGTTACTGGGCTGGCATGACCTTGTATCCAGAGAGCAAATGCACGCCGAATCGCGCGATCGATATGTTAGAAATCTACGGCGATGAGAGTCTCTGGCTCAACTCCGCTTGTGACTGGGGCGTTTCCGATCCCCAAGCCGTGCCGAAATGCGCGATCGAAATGAAACGTCGACATCATTCCCCCGAACAGGTGGAAAAAATCCTGTTTGAGAACCCGAAAAAGTTCCTCAGCCAGTGTAAAAACTTCGCGCTGTAGCAGAGGTTGTTAGCATAACGGGTAGCTGGAAAATCCCATCCCAGCTACCACGCTGGATTACCTGGTGCCAATCAGTTGATAAGAACCGTTTCCTGAAACCAGGTGTAGCGCTATTCCATATACTCCAACGGCCCTTCATCATTTGGATTTATAGTGATCATTTCTCCACTTGATTGATTACACTCCCATTCAACGAATTCTCATCATAATCCCTGCCACCGCGAGCCTGGTGATATAACTTGTTATAAACTCCCCCATCAACTGCTGGTCTGCCATGGATCAATCAGTTTAACACCAGAGGTGACAAAGTCCTTCGTATTCCGGGTCGCTATTGAAGCATTCACGCTCTTGGCGATACCAGCGATCATCATATCAACGACATTTTCGCTAAGTTCCTTCTTATTGCGGCGCGCTGCGATCTCAGCAAAGAAGTGAGCCGCTTGTTCATCAAAAGAGAGAATGCGCCCTTCAAACCCCTGTGCGACAAATCCGGTGAAATGATCCGCCAATCGATCACGCCGCTTGCCGCGATCGA
>NZ_JAENIJ010000254.1 GCF_016595435.1 Luteolibacter pohnpeiensis | reverse complement strand
ATCGATCCCATCGTCCTCAAATCCCTCAAACGCAGAATCAAATCCGAACAAAAGGAACTCGCCGCCATCCGTCTCCGCATCAACGCCATCATCAAATCCAGCGCCACCATCAGGAGGAGCGACCAGCTCATCCGCTCCATCCCCGGCATCGGTGAAATTAGCAGTCACATCATGCTCGCCGAGATCCCCGATATCGCGCTCTTCGGCAACGCCCGCCAGCTCGCCGCCTGGGCCGGAGTCACCCCGTGCCACTTCGTCAGCGGCACCTCGGGTCGCCCCACCACCCCCATCACCAAAGTC
>NZ_JAENIJ010000253.1 GCF_016595435.1 Luteolibacter pohnpeiensis | reverse complement strand
AACTGTTATGGCCGACAAGAAAGTCGAAGTGCGATTTGATACCACCGCCGACACCAAGGGCGCGGAAGATGCCGAAAAGGCAATCAACGAAGTGAACGATTCCTCATCGGAACTGATGAAGGACGCGCTCAAGTCCAGGGAAAGCCTCGAACAACTCACCAAGGCTGCCGAAGGGGATGCAGTGGCGCAAAGGGCACTCAAACAGGCCCAAAAGGAACTGGGAAAGGAGTTTGAGCAAACTGCCAAAGACATCGATCGCACGACTGAAGCGGTCGAAGATCTAACAGCGGCGGAAGCGGCCC
>NZ_JAENIJ010000252.1 GCF_016595435.1 Luteolibacter pohnpeiensis | reverse complement strand
AACTGTTATGGCCGACAAGAAAGTCGAAGTGCGATTTGATACCACCGCCGACACCAAGGGCGCGGAAGATGCCGAAAAGGCAATCAACGAAGTGAGTGATTCCTCATCGGAGCTGATGAAGGATGCGCTCAAGTCCAGGGAAAGCCTCGAACAACTCACCAAGGCTGCCGAAGGCGACGCGGTGGCCCAAAGGGCACTCAAGCAGGCACAAAAGGAACTGGGAAAGGAGTTTGAGCAAACTGCCAAAGACATCGATCGCACGACTGAAGCGGTCGAAGATCTAACAGCGGCGGAAGCGGCCCG
>NZ_JAENIJ010000251.1 GCF_016595435.1 Luteolibacter pohnpeiensis | reverse complement strand
GAACGTATAAGGCCATCTGCGGCGGGATGAAAGCATCAAAGTCAACTATCAGGCTGGTCGCCGTCGGATGTGCCGCCTTGTTCGCTCCGTTCGGTTCAAAGCCGAGCTGACTTCTCTCACGTCGCAAAACCCTAGCCAGAGAATCTAGAACCCAGATGCCGCCGAAGCTAACCACGGAGACTCGACAGAGAATCTGGAACGCAGAAGCTGACATCATTCACCACGAAGCAACCGGAATTCTTGATTCATTCATGCTTGCTTGAATCCATCACCGAGGAGTTCTACAGAGTGAATTCCTCAGCGAAC
>NZ_JAENIJ010000250.1 GCF_016595435.1 Luteolibacter pohnpeiensis | reverse complement strand
GGAATTGGTCAAAGGGGGCGACGGCACGGTGTATGCAGACAGTGCGTATCGGAGTCGTGGATCGATGGCGATGTTGCGGCGCAAAAAAGTCAAAGACGCATTTGCCAGAAGGGGTCGAGGGGCAAACCGCTGACCAAAGTGCAGAAGAGGGAAAACCGCAAGAATAGCCAGATTCGAGCGCGTTCCGAGCATGCATTCGGTGCGCAAGTGTGGCAGATGGGCGCGGACCGGATTGCTACGATAGCATCGTAAGAGCGGCACGCGTCAGCGGCCTGGCAACCTCGTTTACAATCTACTTCGGCTGGGAC
>NZ_JAENIJ010000024.1 GCF_016595435.1 Luteolibacter pohnpeiensis | reverse complement strand
GGCATCGCAGATGGAGGCGATCTTGTAGGAATTGTTCGATTCACTACGGTCGCCAACCCTGAAGGATGGAGCCTCGTTAAGAGCCTTCACCGCCTGCTTGAGTGCCTCTAACAGATCCGGCGCAGCCGCAATCAATTGGGCATTCGCCTTCGCGGTTCCCGCCAGATAACCCATATCAGGAGCAAGCCCCATGTGAGCCACGGTTTGCCGTCCGTATCCATTGGAAGCCATCACTTCCAAAACGCCCGCACTGTTACGATGGACCGCCCAAGGAGCGGGGGTTGCCCCACCCGCTAAACTTATATTATCAGTATCTATATTTGCATTCATTTTAATATATCTTGAGATCTGGGCACAGCTCACGCAGGGAGTGCCGATTAGTTATTTTTTAACTATCTATCCACCTTAATTAAGACGCCCCTCTTGAAGCCTTTCAATTTCAACCTTTGGAATCAGAATTCTCCTTCCCATTTCGGGGACGCATCTAATGACCCCTGCATGAACTCGCTTTTCAATTGTAGACCTTGAAGTGCCTAAAGCCTTAGCAGCCTGAGCGACGGTTAAAGGTTGTTTGCTATCCGGATTGAGCCGATTACTAATTATCTCAGCCAACCGTTCCAGTTGTTCTTCAGTTAGGATGACCTGTAGTCCATTACTCATGGCTTTTAATTATTCGATTGATTCACTGAGTTCTGCTCGGTGGCTGGTCAGCCCCTTCTCGGTCAGGGAACGGGCAGCTTGAATTGTCAACTCCCGGACTATCTCGATAGCGCGGACGCCGCGACGGATAGCTTCTTGGCGGACTGCCCGAACCACTTCTTCGGGTAGCCCGTCTGCCCATTCAGGCAATGTCGCATTCGCAATTGGTGATCACATGAACCGAATAAGGTTCAATTTGAGAATCTTATCAACAAAAATATCACACTCCATGAAAAACTTTTGCTTTTTGTTCGCAATTTGCGATACATGAGAGCAACTCACCTGCAAACCGATGAAGATCACCATTACCCCACAGGAGATTCAGGCTTGGCTAGACCATACCCAACGCGACAGAGATTGGCTCGCCGAGCAAACTGGGGCAGCCAAAGGGACAATTGCAAATTGGCTAGCCGCCAATAAACGCAAACCAATTCCCGAACCGACCCTGAGACTGATTGAGAGATTGATGTGTGACGACCTACTCGGGGAGCCTCAATTTTCCTTCGGGGAAGCAAAGATGATCCGGCAGGCTATGGATCAAGAAGGATACAAGAGCTTACGCGATTTCATGCGAGACGCTGTTATAGCGAATGCCCGCCTGCTCACCAGCGGAACTCAAGATGCAGAAATTGTTCCCGACTCGATCATTGCGTTTCCTGAAATACCCCTTCATTACGCAGCAGCCGGACAACCAGTGTCTTCAGATATTGATTACTACTCGCCTACCAAAGACTACGGGCGCGGGAGATTCGCCTGTACACTACATGGAGATTCTATGTCGCCTAAATTCCCTGATGGCTCAACTGTCATTCTGCGTGAGCGCGAAAGCCTTTCGAGTCCATTTCTCAAGAAAGGTGAAATCTATCTTTTCGTGGTGAATGGAGAAAAGACTCTCAAGATCTACAACACCCGCCTCGCTAAAAAGGCAGAAATTGAAGCCGGAATTTCTTATATCTCCGAGATCGATGGAAAATCCAAGGTTAAGATTCTGAAGTCGATTAATCCTGAGTTTCCGGAAATCATCGCGAAAGAGCCGATCGAGTGGATTGGATGGTTCGATAAAAGCGACAATAAGTGACTGAGTAGAAATCCGCTCAAATTTGGGGTAAATCCTATAATTCGAGCAGATTTTTACTCATTTTCAAAATCATCGGGCCAGATCCATACTCTGATCGGAAGCTCGTTGGCCTGAATCACTGAACCTAAACGGATGATGTGTCCTCGGTCTCGTTTTTCATTTGTTACGATCAGAACAATACCGGCTCGCTTATTTGTTTGAAGCGAATACCAGAGACATTGCCCAATTGCCTCTTTCCAGTTCGTAGCTTTCTCTACTTCTATCGCGTAAGCCTCGGTTAAGATGTCAACGCGGCCGTTGGGCACTTGCACCTCAGTCTTCCCTCCGAGCTTTCTCGCGACCTCATCGCGATACCAAGCCTCAGGATGTGCTGGAGTTTCCTTGGCACACGCGCTACTACCTACCAAGGCTAGCACCGCGACCACATACAGAGAGATTCGAACGTAAGAAAACATTCCTGATCGTAGGTGCGATCCTAATATATGGTAGGTGATTCTTCTACTCTTCTCCCATTGACCACCAAAATGACCACTCGTGCTTCAGATGGGGCGGCCTTTATCTGCTCTACATCCGCAAAACTGGCTTAAGGAGGCCGATTTTCGGCTGTGAACACGTAGAAAACATTCCACGGCTCAACTCTTAATCTTTTGGTCCTTGGTTCGAATCCAAGCCGGGGTACTTTCACTCCATCAACCTTTTAAGGATGCGCCTCTATTTGGCGTTGCATATTGGGGTTCGAGATTTGGTGTAACCCCCATTTCCAACCTAAATCTTACCAACTTCCCTGGATGGTCAGACATCCTCACACAAAAAAACCCCGTAAACACGGGGTTTTCGAACAAACAAAAAGGAAGTAGCGGCTGTGGGACTCGAACCCACACTCGTTAGAACTCGATTTTGAGTCGAGCGCGTCTACCAATTCCGCCAAGCCGCCTTGGGGTGGGCGGATGTTGCAAATACCACCCGGGTTGCGCAAGAGGATTCTTTCCTTTCTTCATCGATCACCAGGCACGGTCGCCCCGGGCATCGAAGGGCAACCACAACAAGCCGACATGCTGGACGCTCACGTTCGCCCGGGTCGGTTTCAGGATTTCGGTTTCGAGCTCCAAACTTGCAGGATTGTAGGATTCCGATAACTGTGCGATTTTCTGCTCCAAGTCGGCTCGTTTGGCAGCGATCTCGGCCTCGATGTCTTCGACTTTGTCCTCTGCATTGGCAACGTCCTGGTGCTGTTTGTAGGCGGTGGTTGCTTTGCTGATCGAGGCTGAGGCGCTGCGGCTTCCCAAGCCGGATTTTCGCCCGAAAAACGTGCTGAGGATCCCAGTAAGCACCGAGACTCCCGCTTGCATTTTGGCCGCGTTTGCCTCGGCCTTTTCCTTCGCAAGTCGCCCTTGAGCGGTTCGCAATCGCGACTCAAGTGCCGACACCTTGCTCTCCGTGTCTTGACGAAGTTTCTCGACTGCTGCGTCCCTGGCTTCGCGAGCTTCGTGTTGCAGTCTGCTGCGGAAATCGCCCTCCGCTTCTCCCAAATTTGACCATGCTTTTAATGCGGGGCAGGAGAAAATTTCAGCGCGCTCGTTGCGATACATCCATTCTGAAAAATCCTTTTCGACCTGTTTGTAGTTTGCCTGATTCATGGCGTAGCCAGGCAACTCCGCGAATCCGACTCCATCAACCGGTTCATTGGATTCCACATCGATTTTCACGGGGGGCGACAGTGGTTTTCCCCAGTCGATTCGGTCCTCAAGGATCGCATAGATCTGCTGGATCGTTCTGGCTCCGTCCACGCCCATTTTGGTCGATGAAAAATGCACCTCCCCCACCCTCAGCAAATGCGGCTGATAGATCATATCATCGGCACCACCGGCTGGGTTGACAAAAATTTCCTGAACGCCGGCGCCAACTACTGGACGCGTCGTATTCCCTGTTTGCCGCGCCGCGGACATGCCTGGCATCGCCATCGGGTTCACGGTCGGAGATTCAGCGATGAGATCCTCAAAGGCATCCCGTTTCGGGTCCATCAAGGTCTTGATCTGCCTTTTGGTCAATGGACCTGTTAGATAACTCATCACCCAGCGCACATGGAACAAGACCGGGCCGTCCTCATGGACGTTGTTCATGAGAAAAATCCGGTTCCCCAGACCTGAAATGAGCTGCTCCATCGACTTTCGATCGAATTTTGCGTTCTGCGATCCCGCTGCGCCTTCGAGCCCATCAAGGACCCGCATTTTATCCCGCTCGGTTTGCAATCGCCCGAGAAACCACGTGCCGATGTTGGATAGCGCCTTGTAGTCGAGGTCGACCGGGTTCTGGGTCGCGAGCAAGCAACCGAGACCAAAGGCGCGCGCCTGCTTGAGGAGCGTCATCATGGGTTTCTTCGAGGGCGGATTGGCCGTGGGTGGCAGGAAACCGAAGATCTCGTCCATGTAGAGCAAGGCCCGTAATGAAGTCGTGCCGTTCTGGGTTCGCATCCAGCCAAGCATTTGATTGAGCAGCAAACTGACGAAAAACATCCGCTCGGAGTCGCTCAAGTGAGCGATTGAAAAGATCGAGATCCGCGGCTTGCCAGCGGGGTCATGTAGCATCCGGGCGATATCGAGAGGGCAACCTTCCAACCAGGTGGAAAATCCCGGTGAGGCAAGCAGGTTGTTGAATTTCAGCGCAAGTGTCTGACGGGATTTTTCCGGATAGAATGACTCCAGATCAATCACCCCAACTTTGTCGAAAGAGGGTTTTTGAATGTGTCGGATCAGGCTTTCCAATGTTATGTCCACTTCATCTGACCAAGCTTTCTGAAAAATCGCACCTAACAGAACAGCTTCGGAACTTTGAACGCTATCGCCATCCACACCAATCAAGGAGAGCAACGAAGAAACCGTGCTTTCAATGCGATCGCCTAACAACTCCGCATCGTCCATGACCTCGAAGGGTGGGGCCTGCAGCGAACTTAGAATGGAAACCGGAATCCCAGCCCGGCTGCCGGGAGTGAAAATGTTGATGTCCACATTTTCACGCAGTTGAGCGATCCTTTCTGGCGACTGCCCCCAATCTGCCAACCCATCACGCCAGGCGGTGGCTGTCTTTGCCGCGAAATCGTCGGGAGAGACGCCCTTTTTGGCGGCGTCATCTTCGTTGATCCAAGGTCGGAAGCTCGTCGCATCCAGATCCGGAAATGTCAGCAGCAAGTTGGAAATGTCGCCCTTTGGGTCGATGACAATGGCTGGAATGTGATCCATGGCCGCTTCTTCCAGCAATGCCATGCAAAGTCCGGTTTTGCCCGAGCCGGTCATCCCCAGGACCACGCCGTGCGTCACCAAATCCTTGGAATCGTAAAGCACCAGCTCATCCTGAATCTTCTGCGATCCCGCATCGTATTCCCTCCCCAGATAGAATTGCCCGAGTTTTTCGTAGTCCGTGGGGGAAATATTCATGGCGAGGATGTTGCTCATCTGCGGGGACGGATTCCAGCTGGAAGATCGGCAAAGTCATGGATTCGATCGCCCGACATTGATTTGGCTAATATTCAAATTTTTAATTGCGGAATTCAATTTTTTAAGCTCTACATCAATTTATTCAATGCAGAAGCCAACACACAAGAAACTGGTGACTCGCTGTCCTTTCTGCACCGGGCAGCTCTTGATTAGCCGCCTGGCATGTGACACCTGCGATACGCGGATCGATTCGGAATTGCCAGTTCCGCCATTTTTCAAGCTTCCGCCTGATCTTCAGGATTTCGTGCTCATTTTCCTCCGTTGTCAGGGAAAAATTCGCGATGTCGAGAAGGAGCTCGGGATTTCCTATCCGACCGTTTGCAAGCGGCTGGCGCTGGTCAATGAGCTGCTCGGAAACCAGAGCGCTCCACGCGATACGAAGCAAATTTTAGAAGAACTCGAACGTGGCGAAATTACCGCCAGCGAAGCCTCTCAGTTATTAAAACAAAAAAGCTCCAACCCGTCCTAAGCCATGCTGAATCTTCTATCCGCCGTTCCCATTGCTTCTAACGAAGCTCACTCCAAGATTCCACTCACCCCGTCCCTACCGATACTTCTCATCGTCCTGGGGATATGGTTTTTCGTTTCCGGGATATTAAGTAAACGATTCGGCTATTCCCGGAAGTTTCTCTTCCTCACACCTGCTGCTACTTTACTTGCCGCAGTTATCTTTGGAGCTTGGGGACTTTTTCGCGATGGGTTCATCGGCTTTTCTAGCAGATACGAAAACCGCTTACTATTCGCAGTGATTTGCCGAATCTTTATGGTCCTCTTGTGCGTTCCTTTCTTCCTGAAAGTCTATGCCGCCTGGATCGGTAAGCGGGCGACTGCAGCCGAAAAGTCACCCGGCGTGGTCGGGTTTCGCGCCTGGCTATCGCCCTCAAACATGATCTTTGCCGTTTTGATTTCAGCATTCGCCGCGGGTGGATATCAGAGTAGTTTCTTTGGCATTTTCAGCCTTCTGATCATCTGTCTGCTGGTTCAACCCATGGTCAGCAGCTTCAAGGCGATGCCATCTGCCACGGAAACCGATGATACTTTGTCTGTTGAACGCGAGAAAATCTTATCCCTTCTTGAACTAGGGACTATCACCGCTGACGAATGTGCCGATCTCCTCAGCGCGCTCAGCGGTTCTTCTCAACCTTCACCATCATCAATGGGTAGCCGCCTCACTCCGCAAAGACGGTTAACGATTGCAGGAGCAGCATTGCTCTTGCTTGCGTTTTTTCTACCTTGGTTTTCAACGGACTTCAGAGAGATTGCCAACCAACTCCCTGAACCACTACAGTATCCGGTCATCGAATTGCTATCAGATTTTAAATTGTTAAATATGAACTATCAGATCACTGGCAACGAAGTCGACCATGGTTTGGGATGGCTGGTTCTGTTGATCGGCCTCGGCACTGCTGGTTTACCATATATTGCATCGCAAATGGATTTGGCCACGCAGCGAACCATCTCATCCATCGGACTCGGCATCGGTGGTTTGATTTTAATCTATCTGACTGTGCAAAATTTGAAAATCATCAACATCGGACTGCCATTGGCTATCGTCGCTTATATCCTGGAGTTTCTCGGAGTGATGAATCCGAATTGGTTCAAATTGGTGCAAAAGGAAATCGAACCTGAACCTGTTCCATAATTCCAGACCGGCGGTGCCACGGCGCGGTCGGGTTGGAATCTGCCGGGCGTTTCGTAATCGCCTGATAGGATGGTGATCGTTTAGCGTCGGCCGTAGATGGGTTGAATGAGTGATTTTCGTCGTTCTGAACAGCGATTGAGAATTTCTCGCAAATTTCATCTCTTCTTCATTCCCACCAGCCCTTGTTCTGGTAGCCTCACCGCAATTGATCATGGAAAACGCCACCGAAACCGAAGTCGCAGACGCCGCCAAACACCTCCGCAGCCTGACCAGCGGCCTCAACGAAGTCCTCTTCGGTCAGTCAGAATTGATCGATTTGGTCATCACCGGCATCCTAGCGCGCGGTCACATTTTGCTCGAAGGCCTGCCGGGCTTGGGCAAGACCGAATTGGTCAAAGGCCTGTCGAAATTGCTCCATCTCGACACCAAACGGGTTCAGTTCACCCCGGATCTTCTTCCAGGTGACATTACCGGGAACCCGGTGCTGCAGGAAGTCGATGGCCGCCGTGAGTTCGTATTCCAACCCGGTCCGCTTTTCACCAACATCGTCCTCGCTGACGAAATCAACCGCGCATCGCCGAAAACCCAGTCGGCTTTGCTGGAAGCGATGCAGGAACGCCGGGTCACGGTCCTTGGTAAAACTCACGAGCTTCCCAATCCGTTTTTCGTCCTCGCTACCCAGAACCCGATTGAGCTGGAAGGCACCTATCCGCTCCCGGAAGCCCAGCTTGACCGGTTTCTTTTCAAACTGGAGGTAACCCGCAACAGCGTCGATACACTGGAGCGGATCGTTTCCCACCGGGAACTCGGCACGGAACCGCAGGTCGACCCCGTGATGTCGGCGGAAACCTTGGGATCCCTGCTGGCATTGGTGCGGCGCATCTATTTGCCCCAGGTCGTAGCCAATTACATCGCCCGACTGGTGGACGCAACCCACCCCGGTCAATCGGCCGCCTCCGCGGGCATTCGATTTGGCGCCAGTCCGCGCGCCGCGCTTGCGCTCGCTTCCGCAGCCAAGGCCCGTGCGGTGATCGCCGGCAGGGTGAATACCAGTTTCGAAGACGTCAAATCCGTCGCGCTAGCGGTCCTGCGACATCGGATTGTGCTCGATTACAATGCTCGGGTCGAAGGTCACACTCCCAACGATCTGGTTCTGAAGCTATTGGAAGAGATTCCTTTTCAAGCCAACGCGACTCCCAAAACCCTGACAACCGCCTGAAGCGCCCATTCCCCGCGTTGCATGATTCTACACACTACTATGCGCCAGATTCTTCTCCTCCTGCTCTTTGCCATCACCGCATCTGCTCAGGAAACCTTGATTCGCGAGACGATGGCGTCGAAAACCGACACCTACGTTGAGGTCGAAGCGCTGTTTTCCGGAGCCTCTCCCGGTGGCTATGCTCCGATTCGTGTCACGATCGTTAACAATCAAAAGAGCAGCAAATCCATTGAGCTGAGCTTCGAGACCCATTCCAATTACATCAGAGGCAATTCAGCCTCCTCAGATTTTTCCATCACGGCCCCGGAAAATAAAACGGTGGTGAAGGAGCTTCTCGTTCCCTTAGTCCCACCTTCTTCGGAGCGTTCTAGATATTCTTATTCAGGGGGCTATCTTTTTATCAACCTTGAGACACATCTCACTGGAGATTTTGGAAATGCGAATAATTCGCTGAACTTGCAATTAGCCACCAATCAACCGGCCGTTTTGCTGAGCGAAGCACTCTACACTCCAAACGGCTCCAGTCTGGATAATGCCACGAGATCCAGCGCCTCCTCGGGAGGATACACATCAGGGGCTGCCTCATTTGCCACCCGATTCGATCCCAAGCAGGTTTCCGACAACTGGCTCGCTTATTCCGGCTGGGATAGCATCCTGATGCTCGCCAGTGAATGGTCGCAAGTCTCGGCAGGAGGCCAAACTGCAATTCTTGCATGGGTCCGGATGGGGGGACAGCTCGTCATTTACCAGGACCATTCCGGAAGCGCCGATGCTCTAGGACTCCCGGTCGATGATCCAGGCATGGGATTCATTTCCCT
The DNA here is from genome assembly GCF_016595435.1 of Luteolibacter pohnpeiensis. Classification (GTDB taxonomy): domain Bacteria; phylum Verrucomicrobiota; class Verrucomicrobiia; order Verrucomicrobiales; family Akkermansiaceae; genus Luteolibacter; species Luteolibacter pohnpeiensis. The sequence goes on along the minus strand of NZ_JAENIJ010000024.1, from coordinate 55,823 downwards.
CCAGCCGAATCCGCCAGGGCTCCACCTTCCGGCGGAAGAAACCATTGATTTGGTCGGTGTGAAATCGGGGGCGCAACCCGGACACTCGGTTATTCAGGATGCTTACCGGAGCAGTTGGCCACTGCAGAATCGGTTTGGCATCAAACTGTTCCGATATGGGCTTTTCATCGTTGTTTTGCTTATCTTCGGGATTCTCGTCGGCCCGGTAAACCTTTTCGTTTTTGCAAAATCCGGCAAACGGCATCGGCTTTTCATCACCACTCCCATCATTTCGCTTGGGGCGAGTGCGGTGATGATTTTTCTGATCATCCTGCAAGATGGATTCGGCGGAAATGGAAGTCGCATCGTGTTGATGGAAGTCCGTCCCGATGATGGCCAGAATGCCGCCTACATTCACCAGGAGCAATTCTGCCGCACAGGGGTGCTCGTAAGCTCCGGATTCACCATGGACACACCGGCTTTCATCAGCCCCGTGCCGATCAAAAGCTCCCGGTGGGCACGGTATACCGAGGATTCCAGTGGTGATTTCAGCATTCAACCGAACGGCTCCAAGATGGAGCTGAGTGGTGACTGGTTCCAAAGCCGCTCCGAGCACGGGCATGTCCTTGCTGCGGTGGTCTCAACCCGCGGCCGCATCGAAGCAACCGGCAGCCCGGATTCGATGATCTCAACCTTCGATTTCCCCATTCAGAAATTCTACTATCAGGACGAAAATGGCGCTTGGTTCCGGAGCGCAAACATCAGCACCGGAAAAAAATTCCAGCTCACACCGGTCGATTTCAGCATGGTCGATCCCGAAATTCAAAAAATTGCCGCCAGCTTTGAGGGCAACCTACCGAGCACTTTCATCCGTTTGACCAAACGCCGTCAGCATTATTTCGCCGTTACTGCGGATGCCCCGGGAATTGCCACCCATTCAAGTATTCGATGGAAACAAACCACGACCATCATCACCGGACCGATTGCCACTCCTTGATCTCATTTCGAAATGTCCGCACTACGCGTTAACAATCTCTACCGCTATTTCGGCCAGCTCAAAGCGGTCAATGGCGTGACCTTTGAAGTCCCCCACGGCTCCGTGTGCGGATTTGTCGGTGCCAATGGCGCAGGCAAAACCACCACCATGCGGATACTCGCAACGCTGGATCACCCCACTGTCGGCACCGCCGAAGTCTGTGGAATCAATGTCTTGCACCATCCAGCAGAAGTCCGCCGCCTGATTGGCTGGATGCCCGATCATTTCGGAAATTATGATCACATGACCGTGATCGAGTACCTCGATTTCTATGCGCGTGCGCTCGGCTACAAAGGCAAGGAAAGACGGGAACGCGTCCAGGAAGTCATCGACTTCACCGATCTCGGGCCGCTTACGGAACGATTTTCGAACAAACTGTCGAAGGGGAACACCCAGCGTCTCGGTTTAGGCCGCGCCCTGCTACACGATCCACAGGTGCTCATCATGGACGAGCCAGCAGCCGGACTGGATCCAAAAGCCCGGGTCGAGCTGAAACACCTCATTCGGGTGCTCGCCAAGGAAGGCAAGACGATCTTCATTTCCTCGCACATCCTCTCCGAGCTTGGCGAAATGTGCGACTCGCTGCTTTTCATCAACAATGGTCGTATTGTTCACCACGGTGATGCGGAATCGCTTAAAAATGGTTCCGAAACCCAAGGCGGATTCCTCTACGATGTGCAGGTCGATGGCGACCCTCAGGCACTCTCCGACTGGTGTGTGCTGCAACCGACAGTTGAATTCCTTGAGTCCCGAAAATTCGGTGGGCGCATCCGCATCAACGCCGAGTCACCTACCCAAGTCGCTGATACCCTTGCCAGGATGATCAAGGACCAGGTCCGGGTTACCGAATTCCATCGCGAACAGAGAAACCTCGAAGATGCCTTCATCGACATCCTGGGACGCCTCGAACAGGGCCAACCCGCAGTCACCCCTCCTCCCCTCCCATCTTCAACCACAAACGCCTCGATCTCATGACCTCAAACGATTTCCCAGATCGGCTGCCACCGATGCTGGTTAAAGAGCTGCGCCAAGGGATGCGCACCATTTCTTTCCTTGGCGTTTTCATGGCGTTGCAGATTATTTTGTGCCTGATCCTTCTCTCCGCCACACTCGGATCGACGACCGGGGATTCGATTGGGAATGTCATCTCCATCACCATCTTTACCATCCTCTCGATCGCGGTTCTGATCTTGCAGCCACTGCGGGGCATCAATGCGATCTCCTCGGAAGTGAAAAGTAACACCTTGGAGATCATGTCATTGACCCGATTGAGTGCCACTCGGATCGTGTATGGCAAATGGGTTGCCATCGTCAGTCAAACCGCGCTGTTGATGAGCACCATAATTCCATACCTCATCCTGCGCTATTTCTTTGGTGGCATGAATTTATTTGGCGAGTTGTCCTTGGTATTAATCATTTTTGCAACCTCTGCCGCACTTACCGCCGCTACCGTTGGCATATCAGCCACATCATCGGTCATCCTGCGTAACATCTTGCCAATTCTTTTCGCAATCATGGCGGTCATTGCATTATTCCAGTTTTTATCTTTCTCCATAGCAGGCCCAGGGATGAGCCTATTTTACGTATTTGATTCCGGCGAATATCTTATTCCTATCATCAGCTATCTGGCAGCCATCACTTATATCGGTTGGTCCTGCCTCAAAGCCGGATCCCTGATAATCGCCCCATCTGCCGACAACCTCAGCACCTCCCATCGGCTGATCGTCATCGGTCTATCTGTCGTAGCTTTGGGCTTGTCGACCTTGGACCAGTTTAACGTCGAAATGATTCCCATCATGTTTGCCGTGATCATGGGACCAGCCATTGCGATCGCACTTTCTGAATCATCCATCGTGATCGCCCCAGTTCGAGAAGCCCTTCAAAAGAAACGCTACGTAGGCAGACTTGGAAGCAGCTTCCTATTGCCTGGCTGGCAGTCAGGAATTGTTTTTACCATCGTAATCTCCGCAATCGCCCTTGCTGCCATCTTTATTCGACCAAGTCCACTTTACCTATTGGATCGCGAATTGAATGCCACCCTGATGATCATCGTGAGCGCTCTATTTCCTGCCGTGATCTGCAATCTACCACGCAATACCGAAACCAACCGATTCGACAAATATCTATTATATTCACTAGCTACGACCATTCTTGGCATTGTCATACTGGCTCTAGCAGCGGCATCAGGTGATAACATTAAATGGGTATTCATCTGGAATCCCGTGGTTTTGATGAGCGAAATGGATAAAAGTTCCGAAGCAGGTATTATTGTAGCATGGATCGGTATTTATCTCTTCATTTTATTTTTGTTAGCAATTCGAAATGCGAAGCAACATCGGCTTATCACGGAGCAAGTGAACACAACCCCTGAAGTTTGATGGAGCCTTCCATGTCCTTGTCAGCTGCCCACTCCCGCGCCCTCGCCGCATCCGGTCGAGTCCGATTGCCACTCCGCTCACGCGTTTGGCGTGGACAAGCGGGTGAGTTTGCCGGCGGTGGAACCGGATCCTCAATGGACTTCCAGGATCACCGGGCTTACTCACCGGGCGATGATCCGCGCCACATCAACTGGCAGGCATACGCCCGCACTGGCAGCTACACCATGAAACTCTTCCGGGAAGAGGTTCGCCCGGTCGTCGACTTGATTTTGGATGCTTCGGAGTCGATGTTTTTCACTCCAGAAAAACTGAATCGCACCGCTGAGTTGTTATATTTCTTCGCCGAATCCAGTTTATCAGCTGGGGCCTCGATTCACATTCACGCAGTTCGCGGGGATGCGAGCCTAACACTTGATCCCGCAACCCTTCGAAATCACTCTTGGCTCGATAAAATCCGCGCCCTGACGCCCACCCAAGGCGATCACAGCAATCCCGCGGCCCCTGAGATGCAGCGCCTGCCGCTTCGTGCGAATGCCATCCGCGTTTTTCTATCAGATCTCCTCTTCCCGGCTGATCCCGAACCCATCCTGCGGCATCTCGGGCAGCGCCAAGGCTCGCTGATGATATTCGCGCCATTTCTTCAATCCGAAGCCACACCCGACTGGTCGGGGAATTACGAATTCATTGATGCGGAAAGCCAGGGTCGACATCCGCACCGGATCGAACCCGCCATTCTCAAGCGCTATCGAGAATCCTACAGCAATCACTTCGCCATCTGGAAACAACAGTCCAATCGCCATCAAACACCCTTCGCACGAATTCCGTGTGAACTCGACCTGATCACCGCACTGTATCAGGCAGCCCTCCCCATCAACGCCCTGGAGTCCGTCTGATCGCAGACTCACGATCCACCATGCTCACCAATCCTCTCGGTCTACTTGCGTTGCTCGGAATCCCAGCAGTACTGGCGATTCATTTTCTCCAGCGCAAATCCATCGAGCTACCCGTATCCACCTTATTTTTGTTAGAGCGCACCCAGCGGGATGCTATCAGCGGCAGACGCTTTGATCGGTTGATCCCGTCCGTTCCACTTTGGATGCAGTTGTTAGGCGTCTTGCTGCTCACATGGCTGCTGGTTGAGCCACGCTATAAGAAAGAAAACTCGGTCCAAAGAGTAGCAATCGTCGTCGATTCATCCGCGTCCATGTCAGTCTTTCGCGATGATGGGATCAAACGATTAACCGATGAGCTGCCTGCAATCCAAGGATTGGCATCCGCAATGGAAATCACCGTTCTGGAATCCGCGCCGGATCGACCGAGAATTTACACCGGCACCTCACTGGATGACATGGCGAAAGCGCTCAAGAAGTGGTCACCCAAAGAAGGAATGATCGACCCCACACGGTCGATCCGCCTGGCGCGATCACTCGTCTCCAGTGAAGGTAGTGTCATTTATTTGACCGACACCCCTGCCGAGGAGCTGCCATTCGAAGCCCGGCTGCTTTCAGTCGGCAGGCCAGTGGAAAATGTCGGTTTCACAGGCATCACTTTTGCCAACGAACAAGGTGCCCTTGTGTGGCGGGCAGTGGTCAAAAACTATGGCAAATCTCCGGCAACCCGGACATGGAAAATCGTCACAGCCGATGGGTCCACCGAGCCTGCTTCACTGAAGTTAGCTCCCGGCGGAATTACCACGATTCAGGCAGCCTTTCCAACCGATGCAAAAGAAGTCCGGCTTGAGCTATCGCCTGACGATTTCCCGCTGGATGATTGTTTGCCAATCGTAAAACCCGCGCCAAAACCACTCACCCTTTTCGCTGCGACATCACCTGCTTTTGCGGACCTCGGTGAGAAATTGGTGAACTCGTTGGAAGCCACCTCCTCCAGCAATGATGCGACCTCAGCCGACATCATGCTGGCAACCTATGATCCACTCGATCCCACTTTGCCTGTGGGAAATGCGATTGTATTTGTCGAGGACAGCACTGCCACCGGCACCTATCTGCGTGGAGGAATCCTTGCGGAAGCCTCACCTCTCATGGACGGCTTGAACTGGCAATCCCTGCTGGTCCGCGAGACGATTCAGTTAGATCGTCAACCCACCGATCAGGTTTTGCTGTGGCAGGAAAAACGGCCACTGATTTTCCTCCGTCATCTTCCCGCCACGGAGAGCCGACCAGCAGCCAGCCAATTGTTCTTCAACTTTGATCTCCGGCTTTCGAACGTCGAGCGGCAACCAGCCTTCATCGTCCTCCTGCATCGTTTTGCAGGTGCGGTGCGCGACGCCAAGGTCGCACCGGCATCTCTCAATCTGGAAACCAACCAACCGGTAAAACTCACCCTTGATCCGAAGCAACTGGCCACCATCACCCAAACTTCACCTGATGGGAAGGTGCTTTCAAAAACATCTTCGGAAACGCTGCCAGCATCGTTCACCACCCCACCCGCTCCAGGTTTTCTGACCCTATCCCAGGCCGATGAAACCCTGCTCTCCGCTTCATTGCACTTCGCCGATACCCGCGAAGCTGACTTCACCGCTTGCTCCGCTACCGATACTCTAACCGAATCTAACCAGGCGGCGATTGATAGGCACACCAAGGAGGATCCATACTGGCGAGTCTGGTTCATTCTCCTCATCGCAGCCGTGCTTGTAGCCTGGAAATTTGTTCAAACGAAATCTACGGAACCTACCGTAGCAAGTCCTGTCGGCGGACGGTGAAATCATCCACTTTTGCTCCATGTTCAAATCACCCGAATTTCTGCTACTGATCCCTGCCCTGGCCTTGCTGGGGTGGTTTTGGCGCGGGCTGCGACTCTACTCACCCCTGCGTGCCCTGATTCTGCTGGTGGCGGTCATTGCCTTGGCGGATCCGGTCATCAACAAGCAGCAAAACTCGCTCGATTTATATGTCCTGCTCGACCGATCCGACTCGACAGAAGACCTCATCGACAAAGGGTTGCCCGAATGGCAGCGACTGCTGGAAAGTTCCAAGCCGAGCCGCCGGGACAATCTGCATTTCATCAATTACGGGGCTGAAGTGGTTGAAGCCGGAGCGGACGGTTCATCATTCACCGGCTCGCGAAAATTGACACGCACCGGCCTCGCTCTCTCATCGATTGCAGCGCAGGCTGATGAAAACAAACCATCGCGCGTCTTGCTTTTCACCGATGGTTATTCCACGGAACCGATTACCGAGGCGGCCTTGCTGCTGAAAAAGCGCGGGATTCCTCTCGACTACCGATTGATTCGTGAAGAGGTGGAAAATGACTACCGGCTGGCACGTCTGAATTTGCCGGAACGTGTTCAGGTCGGCGAGCCGTTTTTGATCTCGATCACCGTGCGCGGCAAAAATGACGCAACCTTTCCGCTTACGCTAAGTCGAAACGGCCAGGTGCTGAGTGATGGAACCGTCAGCCTGAAAAATGGCTCCGCTACGGTCGAGTTCACCGATCGCATCTCCAGCTCGGGTGCCTACGAATATCAGGCAGAGATCATGCCGGAAGGTGACAAGTATTCAGGGAATAACAAAGCCAGCCGCTATATCGAAATCACCGGCGGCCCAAGACTCCTGTTAGTCACCCGCTATCAGGATGATCCCATCGCCAAGGCACTCTCTGCTTTGGACTTCTCCGTTCTAACTGTTAGCGATCTAACAAAACTGAAACCCGGGATGCTCACTGGCATGCGGGCAGTGATCCTCAACAACGTTCTGGCCAATGAAATTCCTGCAGATTTCATGAAATCACTCAATTTCTTTGTGCGTGAACAAGGCGGTGGCTTGCTCATGGCAGGAGGCAAACATTCGTTCGGCTCAGGGGGCTACTTCCATTCTCCTATCGACGAACTGTTGCCAGTCTCGATGGAGTTGAAAAATGAACATCGCAAACTTTCAGTTGCTCTTGCGATTGTCATGGATCGGTCCGGTTCGATGGCCGTGAATGTGGATTCCAGAAATACCAAAATGGATCTTGCGAACGCCGGCGCGGCCAATGCCATTGAACTGTTAGGCCCGATGGACCAGGTAACCGTCTTCGCGGTCGATTCAGAACCAACTGCAGTGGTCCGGCTCACAACGATTGGAAACAAGCAGGATTCTATTGGAGCCCGGGTTCGCAAGGTTCGCTCTGCGGGAGGTGGGATCTTCGTTTACACCGGTCTCAAAGCCGCATGGGAGGAATTGCGAAAATCCGATTCCGGAACTCGTCACATCATTTTGTTCTCCGATGCGAATGACTCAGAGGAACCGGGCAGTTACAAGGAACTCATCGCAGAAATTGTCAAAGATGGCGGCACGGTTTCCGTCATCGGACTTGGAACTCCAACTGACCAGGATTCGGCTTTTCTCGAAGACATTGCGAAACTCGGCGGCGGTCGGATCTACTTTTCCGATCGACCGATGGATATTCCCACAATCTTCTCGCAGGAAACGGTCACCATCGCCCGTTCCGCCTTTTTGGACAGCCCGGTCGGCACCCAGGCCACCGGTCGCTGGGCAGAAATCTCGCCCAAGCCATTTCAATGGTCGCCACAAGTCGATGGATACAACCTTTCCTACGCCCGTCCGGATGCCACGGTGTCTTTGGTCTCCAAGGACGAATACAATGCACCATTGGTCGCCCATGCTCGCCGCGGTCTCGGTAGAACCGCAGCGGTTTCATTTCCTCTGGGTGGGGATTTTTCCCAAACGGTTAGAGAATGGCCCGGATATGGCGATTTCCTCCAAACCATGGCCCGGTTCTTGATGGGTCAGGAAATTCCCCCCGGCGTGGCACTTCGCCAGCAATTGGACGGAACGAGGCTCACCCTGGATTTGCTATACGACACCGACGAATGGACGCAGAAGCTCGCCATCGCTCCACCCAAAGTGCGTTTGCAGGATGATACCGGAAATACTCCGTTCGACCTTCCATGGCGGCGAATTTCTCCCGGGCACTTTTCCCTCTCCCGGGATCTCGATGAAGGAAGCGTCGTGCGGGGCGCGGTCCAAATCGGAGAGTATGCAATCCCGTTTGGCCCCCTAAGCGTCGGTTCATCCGTCGAGTGGGCGTTTGACAAAGATCGGCTCGGAGAGCTGCGAACGACTTCCAGGCAAACTGGTGGCCGGGAATTGTTAGATCTCTCAAAAGCCTGGGAACGCCCCCCATTCATCGCCGAAACCAATCTGCGGCTTCCTTTCAGCATTGCTTTGTTGCTGCTGCTGGTAGGAGAAGCACTGGTCACTCGCACTGGCTGGCACCTCCCCGAGTTCGCTCTCCCGAAACGGGTCCCGAAAGTTAAAACGCCAAAACCAGCGAAAGCCCCGAAACCCGCCAAGCCGAAGTTCGCTGCTCCCGTGCAAAAACCGAAGGATGACGTGACGACTTCCGAATCACCACCCGATTCCGAACGGCGATCGCGCTTCCAGCGTGCGAAAGACCGGAAATAACCAGCTCGGCACCGGGCAAAATCAGAATCGTTCGTCGTTGGAAAAATCCTGGAATCAGGCCATGGTCAGCCATGCGCCTGATTTTTGCCCTCCTTGTGCTGCCGTTCCTCCTCCTCGGATGCAAACGTGAAGCTGACAATACACTGCGTGTTGGCATGGAGCTGACCTATCCTCCGTTCGAGACTCAGGATTCGGCTGGCAACCCCGCAGGAGTTTCAGTCGATATTGCCAAAGCCCTTGCTGCGGATCTTGGCCGACCTTTGAAGATTGTTCCAATGGAATTCCAGGGACTAATCCCAGCCCTGAAAACAGGAACCATCGACATGGTGATTTCATCGATGACCGCGACCGACTCCCGCCGTCAGTCGATCGATTTTTCCGAGCCATACGCCTTCACCTGCCTGGCACTTCTGGTCGCTAAAGATTCAAATATTCAATCGGTAGAGGATCTGAAAGCGCCAGGACGTCGGATCGCCGTGAAATCATCGACCACCGGCGAATCCTGGGCCACAGAGCACCTGCCCAATGCCAAACGGACAGCTTTCAGCGATGATGCTGCCTGCGTGCTGGAAGTTGCCCAAGGTCGTGCGGATGCTTTCATCTACGATCAACTTAGTATTCTACGCTATCACAAGAAAAACCCGGACACCACCCGTGCCATTCTGCAGCCATTCACCGAAGAAGGCTGGGCGGTGGGGATCGCCAAAAACCATCCGGAGCTTTTATCCCAAACCAATGCGTTCCTCACCAAGTTTCGCGCTGATGGCGGATTGGAAAAGCTTGTTGAAAAGTATTTGGCCCAAGAAAAAGCAGAAATGGAATCACTGAACCTTCAGTTCCCGCTGCGATAACCGGCAAGATCCTTCGACCTTGCATCCTTTCTGTAAAGTCTTCAGAATTCGTTGATCATGAAACCCAATCCTGTCGGCTGGTTCGAAATCTACGTGGAAGACATGCCCCGTGCGAAAGCGTTTTACGAGGCCGTCTTCGACACCCAACTTGAGAAGCTCGATACACCTGGTATCGAGTTGTTAGCCTTCCCCATGGAAAAGGAAACCTCCGGCGCACCTGGTGCCTTGGTGAAAATGGAAGGGTTTTCGTCAGGGAGAAACAGTGTGCTGATTTATTTCACCTGCCAGGATTGCGCGGTCGAAGCCGCCCGTGCCGCCGCCAATGGAGGCAGCATTCACATGGAAAAGTTTTCGATCGGACCGTACGGATTCATCTCGCTGGTGTTTGATAGCGAGGGAAATATGATTGGCCTTCATTCTCTCACCTGAGCGAACTTTCAACACTGTGTCATCAGGATTGGACGGACCCGGCAGGATCGTCTAAAGATCCGGCATGAATCGCCGAAACCTCATCGCAGCCGTCGCGATACTCGGTGCATTTTCCCTGCTGGCCACCTTGCTTTTTCAAAGTCTTGGCCAGAACTGGGACTGGTCGAAACCGTGGGAATACCGCGGGATTCTGTTTCGTGGCTGGATCGTCACTTTGCTTCTCTCGCTTGGCGCGTTATTGGGAAGTTTGCTGGTGGGACTGATTCTGATGCTTGGCCAACGCAGCCCGTTGCCTGCAATCAGATGGACATGCAGACTGTTTCTTGAGTTTGTTCGCGATACGCCGCTGCTGGTTCAGCTTTTGGTGGGTTACTTCGTGATCTTTGCCCCGCTGATGTCGCGCTCACTTGGAAGTATGGGATGGGATGACAAATTGGTCATCGGCATCATTCTTCTATCACTTTTTGAGGGAGCTTACCTCGGTGAGATCTTTCGTGGTGGCGTCGCAAGCATCCACCGCACCCAATGGGAAGCCGCTCGTGCGGTTGGGTTCAATCGAACTCAAACGTATCGCTATGTCATTTTCCCTCAGGCGATGCGTCGTGTTCTACCGGCGACCGCCGGGCAGTTCGTTTCCCTGATCAAGGACTCATCGCTTCTTTCAGTCATAGGAGTGCAGGAATTCGCCTATCAGGCGAAAGTTTATACCTCTCAAACCTACGGCGGACTGGAAGCATACGTTCCGCTCGCACTTGGCTACCTGATTCTAACAGCTCCAGTGGCAATCCTTTCTCACCGACTCGAACTCAGCTACCGCGATGAAACTTGAAATCACCGCGCTGACCAAACGCTTCGATCGCCACGTCGCGCTCGATTCACTCCATCTCGATTCCGAAGTTCATGTGCTATGCCTGATCGGACCATCAGGCGGAGGGAAAAGCACCTTGCTCCGCATCCTAGGAGGACTCGAGACTCCGGATTCAGGATCGATCCAAATTGATGGAACGCCCATTCCAAGCAGTCGTGAAGAGCTACTGCGATATCGCCGGCAAAATGGATTTCTTTTCCAGTCCTTCAACCTGTTTCCCCACCTATCAGCGCTTCAGAACCTGACCCTTCCATTGCAAAAAGTGCACGGACTGGAAGCCGCTGAATCAAACGCCATTGCGGAAAAATCGCTGCAGCGATTCGGTTTGTTAGATCATGCACACAAACTTCCGACCCAACTTTCCGGCGGTCAGCAGCAACGGGTCGGCATTGCGCGAGCAGTCAGCATGAAACCGAAAATCTTATTCCTGGATGAGCCGACTTCGGCACTCGATCCGGAAATGACGGGTGAAGTGTTAGATTTGATTCGTGAACTCGCTGAGGAAGGACAGAATATCATTCTGAGCACTCATGAAATGGGATTCGCCCGTGCCGTGGCCGATCGCATTGCTTTCCTTGCAGCTGGAAACATTCAGGAATGCTCAACTCCCTCAGCGTTCTTTTCCTCACCTGAATCGCCGCTTGCACAGCGATTTCTCTCACGGGTGATGAAGTATTGAAGGTGACTGGCTCAATGTTGAGGCAATGGCCGCTTCAGGTGTTGCACTGCGAGAATATCGTCACGCAACTTATACAATTGGCTGTGCCGAATATCGAACGGCATGAGCTTCCCGCCGTCTGAAAAAAGTGCTTCTCCACAGCCGAAGCAAATCAGGATATGCTTTGGCACCTCACCTTCTTTCCAGAATACCGCGTAGTCAGGGTGAAATCCGCCACAGGTTTTCGGGCCGGTGTATTTTTTGTAAGTCCGTGGATCGCCGAGGATTTTCTTTAACTCCGCTTGCTTCTTCGCGGCGACCGGAGGGAGATAAAATGGATAGCCGTGAATCCGGATCGTCTTGGATTTTGCCAACTCCGATTCCATCAATTCCTTTTCTTTGGTCTGATGCGGCAGGCCCTCGTAAACCATGAGTTCATCGGCAGCACGCAGGCCCTTGCGCATTTCGTCGCCATCGCGCACCGCCACGACTTTCCCGATCGGCACCGTGTGAGCACAAGAAGCAAAGAGATAGCCGACCAGTAAAACCCCAGCCAAGCGCAGGAGACGTGTCCAATTTTTCATGCGCACAGACTAGAACCATTCTGCTGCGAGCTCAATCGAAGTCTTTTGAACTCTCGTGATAAATTTTCCCGCTTGGTGCGCTGTCATTAGCAAAGACCGCTTTTGCATGTCCGCTCACCCGACAGAAACCGAATGGAAATCCTGGCTCGCCGATCACACGGCCAGGTTCCTTTTGTTTGCGCGGCAACAAACACGCTGCAGTCATGATGCGGAAGACGTTCTCCAGGATGCCTTGGTCGAATCCTGGAAACGAGCTGGTGGACAGCCCGAGCCCGCGTTGGTCTTCGCCACGATTCGGCGTCGGGCCATCGACTTGTCCCGCCGGATCGACAAACGGACTGAACGTGAGATTGCCGCCGATGCGGAGCGTCCGCGCTTGATCAGTCCACATGCGGATCGCGAAGAAGCCGCATTTTTGGAAAATGCCATCCTTCACCTTCCAGAAAATCAGCAGGAAGTGGTCACCCTCAAAATCTGGGGTGGCCTGACATTCGCAGAAATTTCCGAAACGCTGGAAATACCCGCCGGAACGGCTGCTTCCCGCTACCGCCTTGCCCTAGATGCCCTCCGCCAAAACTTAAGCTCTTCCCTGATATGAAGACTCCGGAATTCCCAGATGACGACGAATTGGAAAAATTGCTCCACGGCTTGAAGCCCGCGCCTGCTAGCCCGGAACTGCTCAGTCGCTTGCAAGCTGCCCGCCCGCTGCCGAGAACGCGGAGTCTCCGACTTTGGATTGCCGCCCCACTGGCTGCAGCCGCTGCCTTGGCTTTCGCCTGGCTGAGCCTTCAAGGCAGCCCAACGTCGCCATCCAAAACGACCGCCAAGCATGACTCCGTTTCTCCGGAGGTCGCAAAATCCGCCGAGATGCTCCAGGCCGTAAAGAGCGAACAAACCCTGCTCGGCATGGAAGACCTGGGGGTCACGAACGATCCCAAGCAAGGTCCGGTGCGACTGATCCGGACGACTTGGGTCGATGAAATTACTTATGCCAAACCCGGCGAGGCCCCCGAATTCAGTAAATCCTGGATACGCTCCGAAATCGTGCCGGTTTCCCTACCCATTTTCTAACAACCCAACCTAACAACCAAATACCATGAAACGCATCGCCATACAGTTATCACCTCTACTGGCCACCATCCTGCCATTGATGGCTCAGGAGCCAGCAAAGCACCAGCCGGAACCGGATGACCTTTTGAAGGATGTCATTTTTAAACAAATCCATGAGAAGCTCGATACTGCTGTAAAAAATGGCGATCTCCCGGACGACGTGGAATTGAACCAGCAAATCCGGGAAAAAATCATAGCCGCGCTGCAAGGAATCGATATGAAGGGTGATGCGGTGGATGTGAAAACCTTCCAGATCACAGGGACTCCTGAAGGTGTTGCGAAGCCGATTCAATACCGGCTTGGTTTCGACATCGGCAACGCACCAACTTCCGGCCCACAAGCCCAACTTGGAATTTCGGTCAGTCCCGTGACACCGACGTTGTCCCATCAGCTTCCCATTCAACCGAACACAGGACTGGTGGTGGATGCGGTCTCCGAAAACAGTGCCGCTGCGAACGCCGGAATTACGACAGGTGACGTAGTTGCAAAACTGGATGATCAGATTCTCATCCATCCGGACCAGCTTCGGGTCTTGATCCAGAATCACAAATCCGGAGACGAAGTAAAACTCACCTGTTACCGCGCGGGCAAAGAGCTGGAATTATCAGCGACACTCACCGAGCAAGCTGCGGCAGATATGTCGATGGGTTGGGGGCCTGCCCGTGCCATTCAGACTCTCCAGCTGGATCCTCAAAATCGTGCATTCATCAAATTGCTCGACCAACAAAAAGAGCAAATGAAAGCGCTTCGGCAAGGGATTGATATTTCGTCGAGCGATCACACCGAGGAGCAGTTGATGGATTTAAGCAAACAAGTTGCCGCACTCCGCGAAGCGCTCGATAAACTGACCCAGGCTCAAAAAGAAAACTAATTCGGCTCAAATCACGAACCGCAAAACCGGCGACAGAAAGTCTCCGGTTTTTGCATTGTACGCTGGAGTCGTTACCAACAGAGCTTTAGCGTCGCTCAATGATCAGCGCCAACGTCATCCCGGACCGCATCGCGGAAACTCTCCGACGGTTTCCGCCTTTTTCGATGTTGCCTGCGGAGCAAGTCGTCGCATTAGCGAGCCGGGCGAAGGTGCGGATGGCTGCTGCTGGCGATTGTATCTGGGAACAAGGTGAATCTCCCGGTGACGAGGCACTTTTTGTGGTGCGGGGGCGCGTGGAATATCTGTGGAAAGTGGAAGATCGTTCCGAGCGGGTCGATGTCCGGGACGTAGGCGATGTGCTTGGATTTACCGCTTTGATGCGATCCGAGCCGTATCGGGTCACGGCGAAGGCGGTGGAGGATTGCCTACTTTACAGTCTGCCGTGGGTGGAGTTGTTAGAACGACTGAATCAAAATGACGAAGCTCGCGACTACGTGCGCCGTCACTTGTTCTGGATTTCCCGGCTTGGTTCACCAGTGACTCTGGAAGAACCTGCGGATTCCTCAGTCGCCGGGCGGACGAAAAATATTCTGCAAGGTCATTTGGCGGGTGCTCAAATCATCCGCCCACGGCCGATCGAACGACTCCTAACGTGCTCACCTGGCGACTCGATTTTCCAGGCAGCCTCTCTGATGTCGGCCAAGAAAGTGCCGTCGATTCTGGTCACCGATGAACAGCGCCATCCGGTTGGCATCGTCACCAGCACGCGGTTGGTTCGCGCCTCAATCATCGATGGCCTCCCGGTGGAAACTCCGGTTTCCAAAGTGATGGCAAGTCCGGTGGTGACCGTGTCCAAAAACTCATCCGGCATCGCCTCTTTATTGCTCATGCTGCGGCGCAGGATTGGGCAGGTTTGCGTGACCGAAGATGGGACGCCAAACTCCCCCGCCCTCGATGTTTGCAGCCACAAGGATCTGTTAGCCCAAAGTGGTCACCATCCGACAGGCTTACTGCGTGAACTGCAGCAGGCACGCAGCCCGAAACGATTCCGGGAATTGTGTGACGACATCCAGTCGATCGTGCAGAACTATCTGGAAGCAGGTGTTTCCGCCATCTATGTGGGTCACATTTGTGCCGAACTTTATGATGAGCTGAACCAGCGGTTGATGGTTCTGGTGAATGAGGAAATGACCGCAGAAGGAAAGCCACTGCCTGAAATTCCGTGGGCATGGATGTCGGTAGGAAGCGACGGACGGCGCGAACAAATTCTCCGCACCGATATGGACAATGCGCTGGTGTTCGCGAGCACGGGCTCATCAGCTAGTGATAAAGTCGCCAGGGCTCAGTTTCTCGATTTTTCAACGCGGGTGATCGACCTCATGACCGAGGCCGGTTTCGCCCGATGCCAAGGCGGTGTCATGGCAATGAACCCGCGCTGGTGCCGGACTTCCGAAGAATGGTTGGATGAGCTCCGCTCAGCAGAGAGCTTCCGCCAAAAGGACGGTCTGCTGCGTGCAACGATCCTGTACGATCTCCGCCACGTCGCCGGTGATGCGTCCCTTTGCGATGAATTGAGATCCGCGGCGTTCACCACGGTGTCGGGAAATCCATTTGCCCAGCGACGGCTCGCGGAATCGATCGTGAATACCGCACCACCCTTGAACTTCATCGGTCGTTTGGTGGTGGAGAAATTCGGGGGCGGCCGCAGTGAACCATTCGACCTGAAGAATCGTGGCATGGCACCGCTCCGGGATGCGGCCCGCCTGCTGACACTCAAGAATCACATGCACCGCCGCTATTCAACTGGTGGCCGATGGGATGAATTGCGACGGTCTGTGCCCAAACTGAGTGAAATCGCAGGCCTCGCCCGCGATGCCTATGATTTCCTGATGAAGATGCGGACGCTCAACGGACTGCGCCGTGGTGATTCCGGACGTTTTATCGACCCCGGCGAACTGACCAAACTCGAACGCGCCCAACTGGCGAATGTGTTCGATGTCGTGCGCATGGTCCAGACAACGATCCGCAACGATTTCAACCTCGACCAAAGACTCTGATGTTTGGCTTCGGGAAAAAATCACTGCCGGATTTTGCGGAAGCATATCTGGCGAAAACATCATCCAAACGGCCCGCCAAGGCGATTCCGTTAGAGCAACTGCGGTTCGCTGTGATCGACACGGAAACGACCGGATTTGAAATCGGCCGCGATCGACTTCTGTCCATTGGATTGGTCATCGTGGCAGAAGACCGGATTGAGGTAGAACAAAGTGGTGGATGGCTGATCCAGCAATCCGATGTTCCCTTGAATGATGCTGTCCGGATTCATGGAATCATGCCGGACGAATCTGCCGAGGGAGAACCCGAAGCAGAAGTTCTGAAGGATTTGCTACCGAGAATTGCCGATACCATCTTCGTGGCACACCATACCGGCTTCGATTTGGGAATGATCAACTCAGCGCTGTTCCGGCATTATGCCCTGAAGTTGCGCAACCCATGGCTGGACACGGCAGAAATGGCGATCAAAACTCTGGATGCGTTCGCTCGCACCAATTACGTGGCGCAGAGGCCACCTGGTCTCGATGAAGTTTGCCAGCAATGCGATATCCGCCCGATGGCGCGGCACACAGCAACCGGTGACGCGTTTACCACGGCAGAGGTATTGCTTTCGCTCTGCGCGCGGTTAAGGCGCCACTTGGGACGTCCTCTCACAGCCGGAGATTTGCCCATTCATCGTGGCTGAAGCGGAACGACTCACGCCGATTCATCTGTTAGACTACATCGATGGATTGGTAAAAATGGTCAGACCTTTCTTATTTCCGACCACAATATCTGGTTGATGGTCACCATTGATATCTGTTGCGACCACTTGGCAACCGACGCCTGTATCAGGGTCGATGATTACTGGTTTCCACTGGACTCCATCATCCGATTTCTGGTTCAGAAACACAACAGTTAGAGCAGGATCCGCGGTTCCCGGATCATGACCGTTATGGGCTAAAAAGCGTTTTCCTGTTACGAAATCCATCCGGCCATCGCCATTGAAATCTGCCATTTCCAGACTGTGGAGCTGGCTGAATTGCAAACCACCTACTCCCGTTTTGTTTGGGTCTTCAGGCAGGATCTCATGCTTCACCCACTCGATCGCATCTTGCTTCGGGGTATTCTCAAACCATGCCAAACCATATCCGTGAGCGTTCCAGCTGGTGACGATATCATTGTCACCATCGCCATCGGCATCGAACACCAGCATTTGCGAACCACCCGGTCCGGAAAATTCCACGGGGTGCCAAATCCATTTTCCATCATGATCTGACGGCTGCTCAAACCAGCCATCCTTTGCCAAAATGTCCGGCTTCTTGTCGCCATTCAAATCGCCAACTCCCAAGCCATGGATGTATGGGGTGTCTGTTCGTTTCTCAGAAATGGCAATGAATTTCCAAGGCTTGGTCACATTATTCCAATCCACCTCCGCATACCCAAACTTTCCGCCCTGCATGCAGATAAGCTCTTTTTTGCCATCACCATCCAAATCCATCCACAATGGCGATTCAGTGGCAGCCTCGGTCATTACCACATGAGCCGACCACATGCCGGGTTTCCCTGAATTAAGATAAAGTGTCAGATTTTTCCCCGGGTGGCTTGCCATCAAAATATCATTCTTTCCGTCACCATTCAGATCATCGACCCAACTGAGGAACGAGTCTTCCTGATAAGTCTTCACATCGGCCACTCCCCCCTCACGGAATTGCTGCCTTTGCTTGAAATCCGGGCCTTTGAACCAAAACGCACCTGCAACCAGATCGATTTTCCCGTCCCCATCGATATCGCCCGCTGATGCTCCTTCCGTTAAAAAATCCGAGGTCGCAACCTGCTTCTTCCAACTGGATTCACCCTTCTCGGCAGCAACCAAGACGAACGCCCCCGCCATCAAGCCTACTGGAATCATCAAAGCCTGGAATTTCATGGAACCTCTAACGTTGGCCGTTCTTCGCATCTTTCTATTTTCTGCAGCAAGGTCGTTCCGACTTCAATTATTCCTGCGTTTCCACAGGATGGTCGTCAGCCAAAACGCAAAGCCAACTATCTGGAAATCGGGAAGATCTCCAGTAATCGTTGCCCGCCTGGTAAACGGATGTTGAGGGCGAATCACCGCACACTTCCCTCCACCTCTCAGGTACATGGATCTTCCAAGGGTCTCGGCTCCGAGAAAATAAAGCGACTCGCCCCATTCTATTCGGAAAAAACGCGAGAGACCTCTCTTTTTGGCTGTAGCAATGACTTCCTGATGATTCCTGAGCTCCCAGTAGGATGAAAAGAAGCGCGGTTTTTTAATAAGGAAGTGTTCGTTGTTGATGACTAACGCCCCACTTTGACCGGGCCAGTCAATGACTGTTCGGGCAGATTCTCCTTGCCCATTCAATCTGTAATTCCATGAACAGATCCCTTCGGGAAGACACTCTATCATGTCGATACTCAAAACGATAAGCTCATTCCAATCCAGTGCTTAGTTCGGAATCAACGAAGTGACCCTCGATGATTCAATTCCTCCCAGTTGATGAGACCTATCCTGCGCGACTTGATTTTTTCGCTATAGCTCAATCCCTTTCCTCAACTGTCAGCGGCACAAAATGATATCCTTCTTGCCTTTCCAGCCTGCTAGCAATGGGATGGTTCTGTTAGTTCAACTTCCATTGTTCTAGAAATTTCATGAGCTCGCGACTTACAGCCCTAGAATTGATGCCAAGTTGGATCATCTGGTTCTCCATGCTAGCCGGAAACGTCATTCTGCAATTGAACATCTGGGACGGCTTACCACATGAGCCGAATCAAGGCCACCCCCCCATCCTTTTCCTGATGATGAGTTTCGCTGGCATTGTCATTTCGACAGTCATTCGTTGGCTCATTCTTCCTAAAGCGAAGTCTTTTCAGTCGATGCAGGTCATGATGGTGATCGGTCTTGCGTTCGCTGAATCTGCCGGAATGTTTGAGATGTTTCTGATAGGTTCAAAGTTTCCGGAAACCCAGCGCTTGCTGTTCTGCCTCAGTGTCGCGGCCATTCTTCAGTTCATTCCGCTTTACGCATCCTCACTGAATCTGGATGGCCGTGATGAGAACTCAATCTGAGCCGAATCACTCGCAAGATTACCGATCGCCCAAGCCCTAGATGGTTCGGGATTGCACCTGTGCCGTCCCCCGCTCCATGCTCTGCGTGTGCTGCCAGTTTTTGAAATCGCCGAGCCGCTGACAAGCGCTCTCGCCTCGCCAAAATCCCGCGTTTTACTCAAAGCGCCAACGGGTTCCGGGAAATCCACATCCGTTCCCGGCATGCTGTTGGACGCGGAAATTCCCGGCAAAATCCTGGTCATCGAACCACGGCGCATGGCCGCACGCCTGCTCGCTGGCTGGGTCGCAAAGCAACGCCAATCCCCGATCGGCCGTGAAGTTGGTTACGCAGTGCGCTTCGACACGAAATACAGCGACGACAGCCGCATCATTTACATGACCGATGGGGTGTTTCAGCGCTGGATTCAGGACGAGCCAGAGCTGCCGGGCGTCGGCGCGGTGATTTTCGATGAATTCCACGAGCGTCGGCTGGCGGTCGATATCACCCTGGCGCGTTGCCTGGACTTGCAGGAAAAATCACGACCGGATCTCAGAATCGTGGTCATGTCGGCAACGTTGGAGACAGGAAACCTGGCACCCTATCTGGAACCGGTCACCTCACTCGAAGCCGGAGGCAGAACGTTCCCGGTCGAAATCAAATACCGCCCGGAACGCCCGCCGACCAACGATCGCCGGGGCGGACCGCCTCGAGAAGTTCCAATCTGGGAGCGGATGGTCAAAGTCTGCGCGGAAGCCATGACGATGGACGACGCCGGTAACATCCTGATGTTTCTTCCCGGAACGCATGAAATCCGCAAAACGATCGAACTCCTCAGCAGCGGCTCTCTGTGCCGTGATTGGGACGTTTTTCCGCTCTACTCGGGACTTCCACCCGCCGCGCAGGAAACAGCAATCGCGCCCGGGCCACGACCCAAAATCATCGTCGCCACCAACGTTGCTGAAACCTCTCTGACCATTGATGGAGTTCGCACTGTCATTGATTCCGGCCTTGCCCGCATCGCCGCGTTTGAGCCGCGCCGCGCGATCAATACGCTTTTGATCAAAAAAATCTCCCGAGCCGCCGCCGAGCAACGGGCAGGCCGAGCCGGGCGCACGGCTCCGGGCCGATGCTTCCGTTTGTGGTCGGAGCCGGATCACGCCAGACGCGCTGAATTTGAAGCACCGGAAATTCACCGGGTCGATCTCGCCGAAGCAACCTTGCTTTTAAAAGCTTCCGGCGTCGCCGATCTCCGGCATTTCCGCTGGCTTGATGCACCGGCGGAAGATGCGCTCAGTCGTGCGGAACGGCTGCTGCACGATCTATCAGCTCTGGATGCCGATGGCGTTCTAACCGATGAAGGCAAGCACATGGCGGAACTTCCGCTTGAGCCTCGCTTCGCGCGCCTGATGCTTGCCGGGCATGAAAACGATTGCATGGCGGAAGCCGCTTTCATCGCCGCTGCCGTTCAGGGCGAAGGGATTTTCGTGACCAAACGCGGCGGTGTCAGCCGCAAGGATTTCATTTTCCCGGATGACGACACCGATTTCGCGGGCGAATACCGGGCCTTCGATTCTGCTGTAGCCATGGGCTTCAACCCGCAGCGCTGCAGTCAGATCGGCGTGCTGGCCCGTGGCGCCAAAGAAACCGCGCAGAGTCTAGAGCGCTTGCAACGGCTCGCCAAGCGGTTCGGCTGGTCATGGAAGCCAATCGATTTCCAACAAAACCGCGCTGCGATCGGCAAATCGATGCTCGCCGCCTTCAGCGATCAACTCGCGATCCGTTTTTCCCAGGGCACTCTGGCTTGCAAACTCACAGGAAATCGCCGAGGAAAACTGGACGACGAATCCTGCGTCAAAAATGCACCAGCATTTGTGGCAGCGGAGATCACCGAGGTCGAGGCCCGCGAAATCATCACCCATTTGCGCAGGGCCACAGCGATCGACCCCAGCTGGTTGGCAGAAATTTTCCCGGATGATCTCAAATCCGTTCAAGGTGCTTCCTACGATGAATCCCGTAGGCGTGTCGTCTCCCGCACCCAGACGATTTTCCGCGATCTCGTCATCGAGTCAAAAGAGAGTGATTTGAACGTCAATCTCGATCAAGCCGCCGAAATTCTCGCCGCGCGCGTGCTTTCCGGCGAGCTTGCGTTGAAAAACTGGGACCATTCGGTCGAGCAATGGACCACCCGGCTGCATGTGCTTGGCAAAGCCATGCCGGAGCTGGAAATGCCAACCTGGAGTGATGAGGACAAAGCGGATGCGATCGCCCAGATCTGCCACGGCTCCATTTCCTACAAGGACATCAAGGACGCCAATCCATGGCCGGTTTTGCGTGAATGGCTCAACTCCAGCCAACGCTCGGCGCTCGATTCCTATTGCCCGGAACGCATCAATCTGCCGAACGGCCAATCCGCGAAAATCACCTATCAGCCGGATAAAGATCCATTCATCTCGGTGCGCGTTTCCCATCTGTTCGGCGTTTGGGAAACGCCCATGATCGCCAACGGGCGGATCCCGCTTCTGGTGCACATTCTCACTCCGGGCCAAAAGCCGTGGCAAATGACAAAAGACTTAAAAGGCTTCTGGCAATCCGGTTATTTTCAGATGAAAAAAGAGGTCGCAGGGCGCTACCCACGCCACCCCTGGCCGGATGATCCGAAAACCTACGTGCCGCAGAAAAAGTAATTTCGACCTTACCTAACAGCCTTTCCCGACCTCTTGCTCATGTTGTGGCGCATTCTGTTTTTCTTCTCCATCGTCCCGATCATCGCCTCGACACTGGCGCGTTGGTGGTTCGCGAAACGCGTGCTGATTTCCGAAGGAATCCGCGCTTGCACCTGTGATCCACGACGCTGGGAAAGCCATCTCGGGCTGGCTCCGATCGGTAACCGTGCTTCCGCGCTGGAATTCGCGGTGGAGCTACGCAAGGCCGCGTTGCTGCAGTGGAAGGAACGCGACCCAAAAGCCGCGTCTAACCGGGAAAACGCCCGCCGTTTCGGCAAGGCAGTTCCACCATTCAGCTTACTGGTTGCGGTATTTGCGCTGATCATCGCGAAAATTCCGGTGATGGGAGCGGTGGCCATTCTGCTTGCATCGACCGCAATCTCCGCCGCGCTCGGACTGCTCACGCTCGGCCCGGAACTGCGGGCCATCGCCATCACTTCCCGGAGACTGCGGGATGCTCACTTATTCCCAAGACGCGAGGATGAAGAAGCAGTCGTCAAAACCGCGGTGGCGAAAGCATGGGAAGAATCGATTCCTCCCATCCTGCGCTGGCTTTAACCGGCTCATTGAATCGTCTTGCTCCAAGGCATGATTTCTGTAGTTTCGCTGATGATCGCTTGGCGACCAGACAACCAAACCCATCATGAAATCCATCCTCTCACTTTCCGGGATCGCAGCCTGTGCCGTGATCACCTCCTGCGCTTCACCGAAGGGCATCAGTTCCTTCAACCAACGATCCGAGGTCGCGCTACCGCATCATGGATCCTTTGAACTGAGCACGGGACTGCACGAACCCTGGCACCGGACCAAGTCGCTGGATGCAAAGACTTTCAAAGTTGGCGAAAACATCGAAATCGATACCCGGAGGGAATTCGTGTATCCGCAAGACTACGAGTTAGCCAAAATGTCAGCTCAGGGCGTGATGCCCGCCACACCGACTGACTTCGCGACAAAAATGGTTGGACTTCACACCGATCTGAAAACCGAAGATCGAAACGGTTTGGTTGTCCTTAAAGGCACTGTCACCATCACAGATTTTCAAGGTTTCTCCAAAATGGGTGGCGATGCAGGACAGCCCATTTTGGATGCAAAAGGAAGGCTGCTCACTGAAAACAAAATGGAGTTCCCGAAGTTTGCGACTTATTCCACTCCCATTTTCACGGTGATCCAACCTGGAAAACCATGCGCCATAGAAATCAGCCATCCAAAGAATGGCACGAAATTGGTGTTCGATTTGAAAGCCAAGTAGAGTGATACCGCTTCAGCCCACGGCGTGGATCCCGATGCCGTGTTTTGCACAGAGCGCTTGGACCTTGTCTTTTTCTAACAACAGAGTCTTGCCCGCCTCGATCGCGATACCAGCAACTCCAGAGGCAGCGCAGGTTTCCACCGTGTGAGGGCCAACCACAGGCACGTCGAAACGCATGTCCTGATTTGGCTTGGAGACTTTGACCAGCATCACGTCCTTGCCGCGCCCAAGTGCCCCACCCCGCTTGATGCATTCGTTGGTTCCCTCGAAAGCCTCGACGGCGAGGACCGTTCCGTGCCGAACGACCACCGTTTGTCCGATGTCGAGACGGCTGGTGTCCTTGGCAATGCGAAACCCAAAATCCGCGTCAATCAGCTGGCGCTTTTTAAAAACCGGACCGCAGACATGTCCCGCACCCGGCAAATGATCTTCGAGGAACGTCGTGGCGGGTAGCAGCGTGATCCCATCCTTCGCGAGTTCATCAGCAATACCGCCGAAAAGCGTCTCCGCATTGCGCTCTTTCAACCGGGCCATCATCATCAGAACCCGCAAATCCGGACGTAGATTAAACAAATTTTTTGGAGAGATCTGCCCGACCATCACGGATTCCGTCGCGCCTTCGCTTTTGAAATAACGAATCAACTTCGACAACTGACCAATCCGAAACCAGGCGAGGCCATCGACATTTTGTTCCAGCGACGGCTGGGTTTCTCCCTCAAATGCAGCAACCACCAGCCGAGTCTGCGGCGAATGCCTGCGTGCCGCGGCGACAAAAGTTTCAGGATAAACTCCGTTGCCCGCGATGATTCCGATGGTTCGATTTTCTGCCATGTGTGATCCGCCCGGATTCTTCCCGCTGAAGAATTAGCCGTCAATCCTCGGAAATCCGTGCTCCCACTCTGTCAGTTATCAATGAGCTGGCGGAGCGGCTCCGCCACGGGTCCGTCGACACACCCAGATCATGACCGCTGCTGCAAACAAGCTGATCGCAACGAAGTAAAACGCGTCGTTGAAGGCCATGATGTTCGCCTCCCGCGAAACAATGTTTTTCAGTGAAGCCATCGCCTGGGACATCGCGGTGACAGGATCACTCCCCTTGCTGATAAATGCCTGCTGGCTGTCGGCAAGCCGTTGCCGGGTTGCTGGATCAAACAAGGAGATGCTTTCCCCGATGCGTTCGTCGTGAAATTGCTCACGCCGGGTGACAATGGTCGAAAGGATGGCGATCCCCACGGATCCGCCGAGATTTCGCATGATATTGAAAATCGCCGACCCATCCCCAGCATCTTTTTTGGCCAAGGAAGCTACCGCAATCGCGGTCACTGGAACAATGGTGAATGGCTGTCCCAAGGCGCGGACGACGTTACTGAAGATAAATTGATCCTCCGCATAGTTATAACTCATGAAGGCATTCATGAGACAGCTGGAGGCAAATAGAATGCAGCCGAAGCATACCAGCAATCGCAGGTCGAAGCGCTTCATCAACTTCGGCAGGATCGGAAAAACCAATAACTGAGGCAGGCCCACCCATATCAAGGTTTCACCGATTTGAAGCGGACTGTATTGCTGCACACTTCCGAGATATAATGGAATAAGATAAATACTTCCATAGAGCCCCAAGCCTAACAGAAATCCAACCGCTGAACCCATTCCCACGTTGCGGTCCCCTAACAATCGCAAATTCACGAAAGGCTCTTTGCGGATCAGTTCGATCAGAATGAAGAGCGGGACAAAAATGCCCGCGATAATGCCGCAAGTAACGATAAATTCGCTCCCGAACCAATCCTCGCGCTGCCCCTCTTCTAACATCGCAACAAGCGCGCCTAGACCAATCGCCATGCAAAGAATCCCCCACCAATCGCCGCCGATGAGACCTTTTAAATTCATCGGTTTCGATTCGATCGCAAACCAAACCGTGGCGAACATGATGATGCCTGGAACGAAATTGATATAAAAGTTCCATTCCCAGCCGAACTTGCCTGTCAACCAACCACCCAAGGCTGGCCCAATGGCCGGGGCCAGGGTCGCGGTAAGGCCAAAGATCGCCTGACCGACCGGGTGCAATCGCCGTGGTAAAATCGACAGCATCACCGTCAGCGACATCGGTATGAAAACACCTCCGGTGAATCCTTGCCCCGCCCGGAAAATGATCATTTCCGAAAGGCTCGTCGAAATTCCGCACAATGCGGAAAAGGTTAGAAACAAGACGATGTTCACTAACAGATAAATCCGCACCGAGAAGATCCTCGACAGCCATGCGGTTAGAGGAATTGTCACAATCTCGCCGATCAGATAGGCGGTCGAAATCCAGGATGCTTCCGAAGTCGTCGCTGAGATGCCTCCTGCAATATCACGCAACGAAGAGTTCGTGATCTGAATGTCGAGAATCGCCATGAAGGCTCCCAACATGGTGCCGACCACGGCAAGCCATTTCCGGAATTCTACCTTCTCGTCTTCGAGCATCGTGGTGGAGGCGGTGCGGAATTTCGTTACTGTTCACCAATGGGTTGATCCGAACCCGTCCGCAGATCAATCGATGGCTCAACGGACAATCCGGGCACGAGACGGTCTTCGTATCCACGGATGCTATCGGGATCGAACACAATCTTCACAGGGACGCGTTGCACAATCTTGGTAAAGTTCCCGGTGGCATTATCGGTAGGGAGCAGCGAGAAAGTTGAGCCGCTGCCTGCTTGCACACTATCCACTTTGCCACGGAACGTTTTGCCGTCGATGGCATCGATTTCGATTTCGACTTCCTGGCCAATCTTGAGATCCTGCAACTGAGTTTCTTTGAGGTTCGCAATGACCCAGATGTCTGATGGAACCACCGCCATCAAACTCTGTCCGGGTGAAAGTTGCTGCCCTTCCTCTACCGTTTTCTTGGAAATTCGGCCATCGGTTGGCGCGACGACGTTGCAAAACTCCAACTGAAGCTTGGCGTTGGCAACTTCAGCCTCATTGGTTTTCAGGGTTGCCTTTGCACGCTGGACATCCGCCATCGCCACTGTGATGTCTGACTTCGCTGCGGCGACCAGTGATTCCACCGATGAAACATTTGCCTTGGCCGAAGTCACTGCCGCCTGCGCATCTGCGAGCGCAGCAGTCGCTTGGTCTACCGAGGTTTTCGAAACGGCTCCATTGTCGAGTTTCATGAGCTGATCCACACGGTCAAAATCAGCCTGGGCCTTGACGCGCTGAGCTTCCGCTTGGGCAACCTGCGCCTGGGCCTGCTCAACATTTGCCGTGGCGGAAACTTTGCGTGCGTTTGCTTGTTCGACGGCGGCTTCGGATTCAGCGATCTGTGCCCGTGCCTGCTCTGAGTTCGATTCGGCCAGTTGCAGCGCGATCTCATATTCCCGTGGATCGAGTTGAACCAGAACATCACCCGCCTTTACGACTTGGTTATCGCTAACCAAAACCTTCACGACCAAGCCTTCAACCCTGGCACTGATGGGGTGAATGTGCCCCGTGGTATAGGCATCGTCCGTTTTTACAAAATGACGTCCGTGCAGCCAATACATGACTCCAGCGGCTGCCAAAACCATGACAATAAGAAGCCCGATGATGAGGGCGGTTTTTGATACAGGCTTCTTCGCCGTGCTATCTTGATCTTTATCTGACGGAGAAGTTCCTGAAACACCTTCTCTAGAACCTTGGCCACGATCTTCCATTGCGCGGCAGGTTCGTATGAGGATGATATTACCGCCAGCGGATTTTTTTGAAATGTTGCAATTTATCAGTTCAAACTGGCCAATTTCATCAATTCAAACATTTAAATCGCAACTCATCCATAGCGGTGAGCTAAAACCCAAACCATTACCAGTTGTATCAAACTACCCGACTCAGCGGATTTGGAAATGGAATTGGCATGTGATCGATTTCATTCTCAAACGACTCCAGGTATCGACGGATGGATTGCGTGAGATCGAAGTTTTCACAAATTTCCGATGCCGTCTTAGCGATCGCACTCAGCCCACGGGCCACTGCCGTAACCTCATCTGACATGGCAATCCCAAGTGGCGCACATGCATGAAACGCTTTTAACATTTTCATACCGACGGAAACATGACTTAATGCCAAGCCGTGCTCTGCTTCGATCAGCTGAGTCATATCTTGTATCAAGCTATCATGATCCTCCTCCTTACTCGAAGCGAACTCCGAGCATCGCAAAACTGCTTCGGCAATTTCCTCGGGCTGGTTCTTATCAATTCCCGTCAAAAGTTGAACCAAAGGCTCTCGAAAATGATGACCTGTCCGCATCAATGAAGGAACTTCGCAAAATGAAATGAACCGGTCCTGAGTGATCCACAGATTTTCACTGTTCGGCTCGGCATGAAACACTCCCGCAACCAGAACTTGGTCGAGATAACTTTGAACCAAGTCATCCGCCAACGATTCGCGCTCCAGTTCAGCTTCGCCTAATTGGGCAGCAGACGATACCGTCGAACCGTCGAGCAAATCCGTGGTGAGCACGCGCGACGTGGTTAACTCCTCCAGCACCACAGGGATTTCGATATTTGGAGATCCGATCGAATGCTTTCCAAGCTCGGCGAAATTTTTGGCTTCGCGTCGATAATCCAATTCGCGAATCGTTTGCAGACGGAATTGCTCAACCAATTTCCCAAATTTTCCTTTCGGGCTGCCAAATTGCTGACCATCGAGAAAAGAGGCGATGTCCGCCAGATTTTTAAGATCATCGACGATCGCGTGACGAATCGCAGGCCGCTGGACCTTTACCGACACATCGCGTCCGGTATGCAAAGTCGCCCTATGAATCTGGCCCGCGGAGGCAAATGCATACGGCTCTGGACTGAAATACGAAAAGACTTGGGAGATTTTTTTGCCGAGTTCCTCTTCAACGATGGCTTCGATGATGTCAGGCGACTCGATCAACTGTTGCCCCTCCTGCTGACCAGCATCCAAGCGTAGGAGTGCTTCCTGATACCGTCTAGGCAGGCAATTTCCACGGCAGGAAATATATTGAGAAAATTTGATAAAGGTGCTCCCCAGTGCGCGTATATCCTTTACCAGTTCATCCAAACCACACGCGCCACCCGCCTGCGGAGCGTGTTTGAGGAATAAAATCGTGATATCCTTATGGTGTTGGTGTGGGCTGGCAAGGGAACTCATCGAATCAAACGGTTGGGATTTGTCAGGACGCGGCATTGAATCGCAAATGCCGTGCCATTTGTCGCACCGGGGCACCAACCGACTTCCTTTCAACCTTTTGTAAGATTTTTCACTTTTTTCACGTGCGCCATGTGATCATGCAAGATCGCGTATCGCCGCAATATCGGTGCATTCTGCAATTCATGGAGGAATAGCGTGCAACCCAGCCGTTCCCTCACTTCAGAGGCGTATCCAAGTTTGCCTTCAACTCGAACAAGTCACGTCGACGGTCCATCAACGGCGTTACCGAGCCGGCTTCTCGACTGCGATACAAGTCACTAATGTCCAGGTCCGTAACGAGCATCGTCTCCACATTGGGATCGGACTCCGCCTGAATGCCGTCACGCGCAAATTCGAAATCCGAGGGCGTGAAAACGACTGCCCGGCCATAGTGAATGTCCATCGCTGGAACATCCGGCAAGTTGCCAACCACCCCTGAGCAAACCACGTAGATCTGATTCTCGATCGCGCGGGCAGCAGCACATTTCGTCACGCGTAGATAGCCCTGACGATTGTCGGTGCAATACGGGACGAAAAGAATCTCCACTCCCTGCTCTGCCAGGTATCGCGCCGCCTCGGGGAATTCGACGTCGTAGCAGATTAAAATTCCAATTTTCGCCTTCGGAGTCTGGATCACGAGCAATTGATTACCTCCACTGATTCCCCACCAGGTTTTCTCTGATGGCGTGATGTGCAATTTCGGCTGAGAAACAAACGAGCCATCGGGGCGGAAAAGCATCGCCTCGTTGTGCAGTGTTCCGTCTTCCTGCACCACCGGATGCGAACCCGCAATCAGGTGCAACCCTTGCTCACGGGCCAAGGTCGACATGAGATCGCAGAACTTCGGGGTAAACTCCGCAAGATGGCGAATCCCTTCGCGAGATCCCATTTGCCCCAACGCCG
Source organism: Luteolibacter pohnpeiensis (assembly GCF_016595435.1). GTDB lineage: Bacteria > Verrucomicrobiota > Verrucomicrobiia > Verrucomicrobiales > Akkermansiaceae > Luteolibacter > Luteolibacter pohnpeiensis. The sequence goes on along the minus strand of NZ_JAENIJ010000024.1, from coordinate 26,482 downwards.
AAAGCAATTGGACCGAGAAGAATTCCGGGAATAGCACGTAGTCGACGCCGTAATCCTCCCCTGCTGTTTCCACGAAATATCGAACTTGAGCAGCAAAATCCTCAAACCCGGAAACTTTGCGCATCTGATATTGGACACAGGCCACGCGAACTTTCCGATCGACACCCTCCGCCTGCTGATAGACCGGGTTCAACCATTCGATGAGAGTTGCGTAATTCTTGCTGCGGGGATCGCGGATGTAATTCGCCATGACATCCCGAACGACAAATCCCTCACGCAATTGAAAACCCATCACAGGGTCTTTGATTTTGCCATCTTGCACCGCATGGACATATTCCTCCGGTGTGAATTGATCCGCAAAGTGCTCGTAATTCCACAGACGACCACCTGCCAAAATCCTTCGCAGATTCCATCGCTTACAAAGATCCCGCCGGATTTTGTACAGCACTGCACCTGCACCTTCTCCCCTGCACGCAGGGTCCACATAAACCTCCGCCCCATAGAGCGTATCGCCCTGTGGATCGTGGTTGTAAAAATAGCCGTCATCCGTGATGCCATAATAAGTATGATGCCGCAATGGATCTCTTCCCATGGTGACGATCAGGCTTGATGAAACCCCAATAATTTTCCCTTCGCGCTCCAGGACCACTTGCCCTTCCTCAAAAATCTGGAGGTGAGATAAGAGCTGATCCTCACGCCAAGCTTCATCCGTCCCCATCGTCGCAGGGAAGCAGCTGTGGTGGAGATTGATCATTGCCGGGATGTCTTCCTCTTTAGGCGTCCTTGCGATCACTGTTCCGCTTTTGATCTGAAATTCCCGTGGTTCCATATTCTTCAGCATGGCCTTGAAACTGATCGCGGTAAACCTACAAAATTCAGATTCTTGAAGGACAGGCTCACGCAATTGAATCACCGAGCATAGCAAACTCAACAGACTAACAACCAGCAATTAGCGCGAATACAACCGCTAGGAACGAATTTTCAAAAAAGAGAATTATCAGCCATCCGCACTTGTAATCACTGATCATTGAATGCATCATCATTTGCCATTCTTATTACTGGATATGTCGTATCTTCAGAAAATACTCGCTCTCACGGCTGGAGTAATATTTGCAAGCGGATGGCTAGCCATTTCAGGAGTCAATTTACCAACCTCAGAGTATATCATCATTGCGGTTGCATACGCAGCGGCCATAACAGCAACCCTGATTCAAAAACCTGAGCGCATTTCATGGGTATGCATTCTCGTAATTGCATCACTTCTGGTGGTGCTGACACTATGGATCGCCGTCCACAACCCTGAGAAATTAATATCCACAGCTGCATGGAGCTTATCATTCATCGCATCACTTGTGGCATTTTTGCGTTGCACCACAAAATTCCCCCAATCAAAAAATCGAAATCATCACGTTGAATAGCAATTTTATCACTTCACAATCCATCACCTAACAGCACCAATACCGTAACAAATTTAAATTTCAGACAACATGAATCGAATCCCAACTCGCAGCGAGTTCAGAACAAAACTCCTATCAGAAGATCCAGCAAATCGATTTTTGAGCAAATCGGAAATCGAAAATCAATACCTATCACATTTATCAACTCATTACTCAATGAGCGAAGATGAATTCAATGCAATTCAGGAGGATGACCACTCGGATACGGTGTTAAAAACCTTAATCACCGAGGTTACCAAACTCAAATTTTCATTTTACACTCTAAACGTTATAATCGCGATAATCGCAGTAATATTACTCATCCAATTACTTCTTGTGGTCGAACATTATTAACAAATCATAATTTAACCCAAAAAAACACACATTACACGACGAACAAGATTACCATTAACTTTACACCATCATCCATCCGCCTAATATCGAGAAATCCAATCCGTATTTACGATTGAAAATTTAAGACGTTGATGAGGCCTATTTTCTAAAATAATCATGCATCACAGCCAGTCTTGTGGATCGACACCGTAAAAGTCTTTGAGTTCGCGATAGAGATCCGGGTAGCGCTTATGCAGTTGCTTCGGTTTTTCGAAGAATGTTTCGGTTGCCACAGCGTAGAACTCGGCAGGATTGGTGGCACCATAGGGATCAATGAGTGTGTGCTTGCCTCTTCTGACCAGCTCAAGAAATTCAGCATAGTTCTCGCTGAAGATTCTGGCCCATGAGCGGTAGGCTTCGCGACTTTCAAGTGGCGGAGCCCCGTCTGTACTGCCGTTTTCGTGATCCAACTGATGTGCAAATTCGTGGAATGTGACGTTATGTGCATCTGCTGGATTCCTTGCACCTTGAGCCACTGAATCCCACGCTAGGACGACGCTGCCCGTTCGCCATGATTCTCCCAATCGATGCACGACACCTTCTGTAACAATGCCATTCGCGTCCTGTGTGCGTTGAACCGAACTAAAAGTGGTTGGATAAAGATATACCGTTGTTAGATCCGGATAGGGATCACCATAGCGATTTAATACCAGCATGCAGGCTTGAGCGGCGATTGTTAGAATCATCGCTTCGGTTAATTCCAAGCCATTGCAACCTTCAAATCGGGTGGTATGAATGAATCGACCGATTTTTTCGTGCAATTTCAGTTTCAGATCCGCAGGCAATTTCGAGTATAAAGGAACATTCGCGACCAAGATCGCAATCCATTCCTGATGGAACAAATCTTCCACCACCTCTGTCTCCTCGAACATCGCTTTGATTTTCTCCCAGATCATTCGCGATGATATTGAAGGCTTTTGAACATGCGGCAATTCCAATGATCTCGGGATAGTTTACGACTTTGGTTCATGCCATGATCGCCTGAGAGACTTCTGAGGTCACCTCTGTCCCAACCAACAGGTCGACCAACTTGAAGCCAAAATCCAATGCTGTCCCAGCACCTCGTGAAGTGATAATAAGACCATCAACCACCACGCGATCCGGCAGAATCTTGGCAAGTTCGCCTGCAGTGCTGAAGTGCGCGGTGTATTCCTTTCCATCTAACAAGCCAGCATCCAGCAGAACCAAAGGTGCTGCGCAAATGGCTGCCACCCATTTGCCGTTTTGAAAAAATTGCCGGGCTAGTTCTACAACAGATCCATCACGCCTCAGTTCGCCGACTGCTGGACCGCCAGGGACAAATAAAAGATCAAACTGGCTTGAATCGATCTCAGAAAGTTTGAGATCGGCTTGCAAAACGATCCCGTTGCGACCCTTCACCAGCTTTTCGTGAAGACTCACAATCACCACCTCAACACCCGCACGGCGAAGGAGATCGACTGGAGTTACCAATTCGATTTCCTCAAATCCATCCGCCGCCACGCATAAGACACGTTTGTTCATGTCATCAGCGTGTCACGAATTTTTGTTCCGATCAACCTGGGATCAAACCAGACCCACCGCTTTGCGGACACGGCCCAGCACACGGGACGCTTCCTCACGCGCACGTTCTGCACCCGATTTCAACACGGCATCCACATAACCTGGATCTGCCAGGATTTCCGCCCGGCGTTCGCGCATGGGTGCGAAGTAATCCCAATACGCTTCAGCCAACCGTTTTTTGAAATCACCATAGCCAAATCCACCACTCTGATGATCTGCAACCATGGTGGCATAATCCGATTCGCTGGCGAACAATTGATAGAGCGCGAGGATGGTTGAGCCTTCCACTTGTTTCGGCTCTTCGACAGGCGTCGAGTCGGTCACAATCTTCATCACCAACTTCTTCAGTGGCTTTTCATCACCAAAAATCGGCAAGGTATTATGATAACTCTTACTCATCTTGCGGCCATCCAAACCAATCACCAAAGCAGTATTCTCGCGAATGATCGGCTCCGGCAAAACAACGGTGCCTTCGCCATAAGTCTCATTCAGCTTCACCACCAAATCACGAGTGACTTCCAGATGTTGCTTCTGATCCTTCCCGACCGGCACCCGGTTCGAATCATATAACAAAATATCCGCCGCCATCAGTGCTGGATAAGCAAACAGGGCGTGGTTTGGCGTGATGCCATTCGCGATCTTATCTTTGTAGGAGTGGCATTTTTCCAAAAGACTCATCGGGCAAACGGTGGAAAGTATCCATGCCAGTTCGTTCACTTCAGGCACGGCACTTTGACAGAAAAACACGGCACGCTCCGGATCCAGGCCACACGCCAGGAAATCCACGGCAATGCCACGCACATTGTTTCTCAATTCGTCCGCATTGTGATTCGATGTCATCGCATGGTAATCCGCGATGAAGTAAAACGCCTCACCTTCCTCCTGCAGACGCACCGCAGGCTCCATCGCGCCAAAATAATTGCCGATGTGGAGTACGCCGCTTGGCTGCAAGCCCGTCAAAGTTCTCATGCCGGAGAACATGTCCTGCGTCAGGAGTTCCGGTCAAGAACTGTAGCCAATACTCGGTGAAGCTGCCGGGTTTGACAAAGATCGATAGAACGCCCCAATTTCGCTGTGTGCCCAAGATGATTCCACCCGAGATTTTGCTGGAAGCTTATGCACGCGGCGTCTTTCCGATGGCAGATGACGGAGAGATTCATTGGTTTTCGCCAGAAATGCGTGGGCTTATTCCGCTGGACGACCGATTTCACATTCCACGTGGATTGCGCAAAGCACTGACAAAGCACCCCTTTGAGGTGCGTTGGAACACCTCATTCCGTGAAGTCATGCTGGGCTGTGCTGAACGGGAGGAAACCTGGATTGATGACATCATTCTGGAGTCGTATTGCGAGCTGCATCGACTCGGGTGCGCCCATTCGGTGGAGTGCTGGGACGAAGACGGTTTGCAAGGCGGTCTTTACGGAGTGGCACTGCCTGGCGTGTTTTTTGGTGAAAGCATGTTCTCCCGTAAAACCGATGCATCAAAAATCGCACTCGTCGCTTTGGTAAACCAGTTGCGCGAGTGGGGCTACTCGCTGTTAGACACGCAATGGATGACCACTCACCTCCGGCAATTCGGTGGCTATGAGTTAGCCCGCACCGACTACCACCGGGCGCTGTCGCAAGCTTTGAAGCAATACCAGCGCAACCGGAATGAACCCTGAACCAATCACCACCGACCAATCCCGGCGGCTACGGTGATCACGGTCAGGTCCTCTTTTCCCAATCTTGATTTGCCAATTCCAGCTTCCGGAAAATCCGCTTCGAGACTCGGTGAGATTTGCGGATCCGGATTGGCGTTGCCTGGTTGGAGAAACGCAACCTGAGGGATTTTAATCACGCCTTCACAGCGCTTGCCCCCCCAGGGGTCGAGATAGGTCACAGCAAAAGAATCTGCACCGCGTGGCAATTTTTTCGAAATGCCAATGACCGTCACGAAATGGCCATCGACGATCTCCCATTTGCCTTGCTCCTTTCCGCTTCGATTTGCAAATCGGCGTAGACTGATCATGGGCGGTAAACCCTTGGCGAGAGATTTGGACAATCTTGAATGGACACGCTTCAACAACTCGGACTGATCTTCCCGGTTCTTGAGGATAAAAATTTCATATTCGATGCGTGGCAGGTATCGCCCCAGCGTCATTTCATTCGCCATGTCGCAGAGATCGACCACGTTCACGCCCTTGCGCGACCAGCGAATGTGATGGTCCAGATGCGTGGAGAGACGCGAACCTTCCTTACGAATGATGGAGAGAATGCGTTCGCGCTCGGTATCGCCGGGCACATCGTCTGCGACTTTGCGCCACGGATCATCGCCAAACCGGAATGATGCCAGCAAGGCGGCAGGTCCACAGGCATTGCCCGCGACTGTCAGTTGGTCGACGGGTTTCGCGTCAAAATTTGGTGCTTTCCGCAGCTCCTCACCGCTTGCGCTGCAGAGCAAAACTGCGGCGATCAGCAGAAGTTTAATTGGATTGGACGCTGAGAGTTTCAAGACGACGATCATTACCCCGGTTTACATCGGTAACGCCACCGGAAAGATTGACCGTTGAATCGACACGCAAAGTCCCCGTTGAGCCGTAGATCGGCAGATTGAAGGTCTGGATTGCGCCAGGAGCCAGCGTCGTCACCGTGTAATTTGTCGGCGCTCCAACACTGGTGACACTCAACCCGGTATTGATCAAAGTTTCGGTGCCGCGATTTTGAATGGTGACCTGCAGCTGGGGCGTTCCGTTTGCGCTGCTGCTGATCCAATTTGAAGCGACAGCTGCATCGTAAATCCCCGGTGTTCCTGCGTTCAGCACGCGACCCATATTCGGAATGCCAGCGCCGATTTGCGCATCATAGCCAGGCGCACCTGCCTCGTTCACATTTGCAATCAGGGTTTGGTAAGCCTGAGTCGCGGTCATCGCCGTAGTCCCGGATGTCATGGTCGCGGCGATGAGCCCCGTAACAATCGGCGAGCTGAAAGACGTTCCGCTGACAGACATCGCTTTTCCATCGGTCCATGCAGCGTTGATCCCGTAGCCGGGAGCCGAAAGTGCCAGAGTGTCTCCGCTATTGGAAAATGCCAGGTGGGATTCATTGGCGTCCACCGCGCCGACGGAGATCACTCCGTCGTTAGCGCTCGGATAGGAAAGAGAATCGCTGCCGTTATTTCCCGCAGCCGCAACGATGAGCACACCCATTTGTTCCGCATAAGCGACCGCATTTCGCACGACGCCACTATCCCCGGTGCTGCCCATGGAAATGTTGATCAGATTCACGCCTGCATCTACTGCCGCAATGATTCCTTGCGCCAATGTGTAGCTATCCGAGCTGCCATTCGCATCGGCAATCGCCACCGATAGGATGGTTGCCGCCGGGGCGACACCCGGAATTCGTGAATCCGTCCCCGCAATCATCGAAGCCACTGCGGTCCCGTGGCCATTGACATCGCCAGCAATCGCAGGTTGGTCCCCAAATGCCGTCGGGATGACTTGAGTCGCAAATGATGGATGCTGGCTGACCCCGGTGTCGAGGATGGCAATTTTCACCCCAGCTCCCCAATTGGAATTGTCGGTGTTAATGCCCAGCCAACTAAGCAATTGAGCGCCAAATGGAACCGCACCCGCCTGGGCGGCAACCGCGCCATCTTCCGGATAAGTCACCGGGAAAATCATCGATAACTCTTCGCTCCCATCCAGAGCGTCCTGCAGGTTTTGATAGTTCAAAAAGCCAATTCGCAGGGTGAAAAGCGCGTCAATTCGACCCATCACCAGCAATCCATGGCCGGAAGCGCGCTTGAGAAACTCTTCCATCGATTCCTTGTCCTTGAAGGTCAGCGCACGCTGGCCGACCAAGGCTCCCTGCTCCATCGCTTCATCATCGGACCGGAATGCCTCTGTTCGCTCTTCGGTTTTGTAGTTTGCAGCCGGATCGACCCAATTCGTTGCCTTTCTGACCCTTACGTTTTGATCCGCCACATCACGTTTCTTCTTCGGAAGCTTGGTATCCGCACTTTTGGCAACGAAATATCCACCCAGCAACGCCAAGGCGAGACCGGAAAAAATCAGGGAGTTACGCAGGCGCATCGTGGGAATTAAAACCCTCATTTGACGAAAGAGTAGCGAAAAGATCCGCCGGGTTCGCAGAATTTTTTTGCTTCCGGTCGGACCCGTAAAAGGGTTGAAAGGCCGCGCGGCCCCCTGTCGCTACGATGAGCAGCTCGATGAATCACAACGCCGCCAACCCGAAGGTTGCGGCCGCGGCACTCGCCGCATTGGGAATCGTGTTCGGTGACATTGGCACCAGCCCCCTCTACGCCTTCCGTGAATGTTTCGCTTCCGAAGACTCCGCGCCGCTCAGCCCGGACAACCTGATCGGGGCCGCCTCATTGATCGTTTGGTCGCTTCTCCTTGTGGTCACGGCCAAATATCTCTTCATCATCCTACGTTTGGACAACCGTGGTGAAGGAGGAATTCTAGCGCTATCCGCACTGATTCGATCCGCTGCACGCCGGCTGGGAGGGACCGACCCCCGGCCGGTTTTGATTTTCGGCCTGGTCGGTGCCGCGCTCATCTATGCGGACGGCATGCTGACACCAGCTATTTCCGTTCTGAGTGCCGTGGAAGGTCTAACCGTGAACGCACCCGGACTGCAGGAATGCGTGGTTCCGATCGCCGTTGGCATTCTCATCGGAGTTTTTGCCATCCAAAAACACGGCACCGGAAAAGTCGGTAAGTTTCTGGGGCCGATCGTGCTGCTTTGGTTTGCCGTTTTGGCCATTCTTGGGATCAAGACACTTTTCATTCACCCACAGGTGCTGCTGGCTTTGAGCCCGATGCAGGGTGTCTATTTCCTGTTTCGCGAGTGGCAGCATGCGATGCCTTTGCTGGCCGCAGTGTTTCTCGCCGTGACCGGTGGCGAGGCGCTCTACGCCGATCTCGGCCACTTTGGAGCCAAGCCGATTCGTGTTGCTTGGTTCAGCGTGGTCCTTCCCGCACTTGCCTTGAACTATCTAGGACAAGCGGCCCTTCTCACTGCAGACCCCACCGCCATCAGCAATCCGTTTATCCTGATGGCACCGGAAATCCTACAGTTGCCGCTGACACTTTTGGCGACTGCTGCGGCAGTGATTGCAAGCCAGGCCCTGATTTCCGGGGCCTTTTCATTGACCACCCAAGCGGTGCAACTCGGGTGCCTGCCACGGGTCAGGATCATGTATACCTCGGACGAATCCGCCGGTCAGGTATACGTTCCCGCGGTCAATCGCCTGCTCGCGTTTGCCTGTGTGCTGCTGGTGATTTCCTTCAAAACATCGACTGCACTCGCTGGTGCGTACGGAATCGCGATTGCGCTGACGATGACCATTACCTCCCTACTGTTCTACTCAGCTACGCGCGCGGTCTGGGCATGGTCAAAGGCCAAGGCGGTCGGACTAACCGCCCTATTCTTGGTTTTGGACGTTGCCTTCCTCGTCGCCAACTCCGTGAAAATCATCCATGGCGGTTGGCTGCCGCTCATTATAGCTGGGGCGATTCTCAGCCTGATGCTGACCTGGCTTTGGGGTCGGCGATTGCTTTATGAGCGCATGCGCCGTGATTCATTGCCTGTCGATGCCCTGCTTCAGGATCTGGCAAATGGAAAAATCCACCGCGTATCCGGCACTGCCATTTACATGACCGGAGGCGGCGATGTTGTCCCGAACGCGTTGCTGCACAACCTGAAGCACAATCAGGTCATCCATGAGCGGGTCATCCTGCTGCACGTTCAGACCCTGGATCAACCCACTGCGTGCCTGGACGAACGCATCTCACGCGAAGAACTGGGCGAAGGATTTTTCCGCCTCAGTCTGCGCTTCGGCTTTGCCGAAACACCGGATGTTCCGACGGCATTGAAAGAACTTCTGCCCAAGGCCATCCGTTATCAGCCCGGCCGAACCACGTTTTTCCTCGGTCGGGAGACCTACGGCATTCGCAAGGACGCCGGAACTTTGGATCGTCTTCGCCTTCTGTTCTTTGCCGCCATGGCGCGAAATGCATCTCCCGCGACCGCCTATTTCCAACTTCCTCCGGGACGGGTGGTGGAATTGGGTGCTCATTTAACGCTTTGATTCAAGGCAGGCCGGATGGTTTCGCTTGATTCCAAGCCTCATCGGGAGGACAGATCCTCTTGATGGCAGTCACAAAAACTCTCGGGGCAATCGAATTGGGCGGCACGAAAACCGTGGTGGCAATCGGAACCAGCGATGGAGAAGTCAGGAAGGAAGAACGCTTTCCAACCACACAACCGGAGGAGACCTTGCAGCGTGCGGTCGATTGGCTGAAAAACGAAGGCGAGTTCGACCACCTTGGGGTCGCCAGTTTTGGCCCCATTCGCGTGGACCCAAAAGCGGACGACTTCGGCACCATGCTCGCCACCCCGAAAGCCGGCTGGAAGGGATTTCCTGTGGCTAAATTTTTATCCGACGCCTTCAGCGGCATCGACGTCATGCTGGATACGGACGTGAACGCGGCAGCGCTTTCGGAGTCAAAACTCGGAGCAGCCAAAGGCTTCGATGATGTCGTCTACATCACGGTCGGCACCGGTATTGGAGGCGGAGTTCTGAGCGGCGGACGTCTGATCCACGGTGTGATCCATCCAGAATTCGGCCATTTAAAAGTCCCCCGTTCTCCCGGGGATGATTTCGTCGGCTGCTGCCCGTTTCACAAAGACTGCCTCGAAGGCATGGCAAGCGGCCCCGCGATCCAACAACGCTGGGGAATTGCCGGAAGCGACTTGCCCGAAGATCATCCCGCCTGGGAAACGGAAGCGTGGTATCTGGCTCACGGCATTCTTTCCCTTTTGGCAATTCTCTCGCCATCCATCGTGGTGCTCGGCGGAGGAGTCCCGCAAGCACGTGGTCTGCATGACCGCGTGAACCGGATTTTGAAGGACATCGCCGGTGGCTATTTCCCGATTTTGGAAGCAGATCACCCCTTCGTCGTTCCACCCGCACTCGGCCAGGAAGCAGGCATCAAAGGCGCACTTTTACTTTAACATTCCGTGACCGATTCATCTGCTCACCGTTCTACCGCTGGTCGTTGGTTTCTTTCCGTCCTCGGATTGTTTCTGGCTTTCATCGGAGGCATTTTCTTCTGGTTGATGCTGCGCAGCTACGAACGAGCAAGCGCGATGGATCATTGGCCTGAAACCGCATGTGTGGTGCTCGACTCGAACATCCAACAGCGCCAGATCGATCCCAATTCTCCGCCTGAATATCAACTCAGTGTCTTGTTCGGATATTCGTGGAAAGGCGTTTCCAGAACCAGTGAGCACCTCACCTTGCGCGACAACCCATGGAGAGCGAGCCGGGAAACACTCGAAGAAGATCTAACCAAATATGAGCCTGGCACCAAGCTCATCTGCCATGTGAACCCTGAAAACCCGGATCAGGCCATTATCAAACCTGACTCAAAAGCAGCGGGTTACTCACTTTGGTTCCCCTCGTTGTTCATCATCGCCGGCCTGGGAATCACGATTATGGCGATCCTGCCAAAACGGCCAATTGTCCAGCCCGTTTGAGGTCGATCCCGTGATCACGTATCAAACCAAGGTTTTGGTTGAAAGAATCTGGAATCGGGGGATAAGCTCTTCGCCCCGACCCTTGCAGGTGACGGCATTGCCGGCTTGGAGGGTTGGAGACATTTTCACCTAACACGCGATGAATCCAGACAGAGCCACCCTTAACTTCCTGAACAGCTTTCCTGAGGAGGCCCGCAAACGCGGGGAGATGTTGCAAAAAGACGGTGCGGTCACACAGATCTTCGGCAACCACCTCTTCATTCAAGGCCGGGTGGAAGACGAAACCGGAACCTTCCGTACGAGCCTCCGCCTGCAGGGAAATCGATGGTTTGGCTCTTGCACTGCAGAAGACGAAGTCGTCTCGGGTGCCTGTCAGTATGCCACCATGATGGAGCGCATGCACCGTGGAGAAGATCTCCCGGAATCGCCGAATGAATTCGATGACACGCCGATTCTCGACATCATCGAAGAAAAGCTCGGTCGCGAGCTCGATGACAAGGAAGCGGATTTCGTTACCAAAATCGAAAAGCGCTATCGCCGCTACGTGATCGAAGGCGAGCTGCATGACCACGACATGGTCCGCATTACCCCACGCTGGGAAATCAATACCTATGAGCCACTCGAACTCTGGCCGATGCCTCCTGGGGACATCATCGAGTTCTGGAACTACATCGCTTATGCCTTCTACAAAAAGAAGCTGAGCTATCCGGAGTTCATGAGCGTCATCACCGACCTCAGCCACGTTCAGAAAAAAATGGCGGACTGGGAGCAGGAGCGTGAAGTCGCCGCCTGGTATGACCGGATCGAACAGGTCAACGAACGCCCGCCGCAAGATGCTCCTCTGAAAGTTGAGTTTCGTTTGGTCGCCACCATCAACGAAGCACGCCTCGAAGTTCGTGAGGCCAAGGCCAACGTCTGGGTCCAACTGCGCGAGAAAAACGAGATCGAGCACTACGTCAATCTCCACCATGAAGCCGCATTGCTCATGGATTCTTCGAGCCAGACGCTCTGGGAGCACTTCCTGGCGTTTGTTAGAAAGCACGGCGACACCACGCTTGATTTCGATCAGGAAGAAGCATGTCGCTTCATGAACCGGGTGTTCCGCCAACCAGCTCTCAAAGGTTACATCGTCAACCTCGATGACCGTGAGTTCAAGGTCGTCGAAGAAGCCCTGACCTGGGTCTGTGAAGACGATCCATACGATCCTAACAGCTTCGCGCTGCAGCTCGTCACCTCGAACAACGAGAACGTTTCCCATTCGGTCCGCCTCCTTCCTGGCCGCCGCGAGTATTATCAATCCGACGAAACCGTGTTCCCTGGCCCACCACGTTGGCTTGAGGAAACCGAAGTCATGCCGCGCTATCTGATTCCGAAGCGCGTGATCGACTCGCTCGAAGGCGTGGAATTTCTCCGCAAGATCGGTGCCTCCCTGCCCGAGTCGCTGAAGAAACGCGTCGTTGACCTTGAACTCAAGCCACGCTTCGAAATGAAGCTGGTCGCCGGCCTCACCGCCGCCGAAACCGAGCACTTGGTGATCGACGTCCAAGCGATCGAATCAAAAGGCCGCCGCACCGAGCGACTGACCAAGGAAGGCTGGGAGCTCGTCGAGCAACAACCGGTCAAAGGCAAGCAACTGCTGCGCTTCGCCCGCGAAGATCTCTACCCAGTCCCATCGATTCTCGACGAAATGGGACTGTCCTACGACGAGAAGCTGCTGTCGTTCAAATCCCGGATTACCAAGCAATTCCCGGAGAAATTCGCCGACTGGATCAAGGCCATGCCGGAGAACATCGAGCTGGATATCGATACCCGGCTTAAATCGATTCTCGCCGATCCTGTCACCGCCGCCGTCCGCTTCGAGGTCGTCGGCCAGGACATCGACTGGTTCGACCTCCGCATCGTCATCGATGTTCAAGGCGTCAACCTTTCCAAAGCACAGATCCGCCAGCTGGTCGCCGCTCGTGGTGGCTACGTCCGGATGGAAGACGGCTCATGGATGCGTCTTGAGATCAAACTCGACGCCGATCAGCGCGAAGCTGTTACCCGCCTCGGACTCGATCCATTCGACCTTTCCGGCGAGACCCATCGCATGCACGCCCTGCAGCTTGCCGATCCGAAAGCGGCTGAGGTGTTCGATCCAAAAGCCTGGGAACGCATCAAGAATCGCGCTGGCGACATTCAAATCGAGGTCAATCCAGACGTTCCAAAATCGCTCAACGCAACCCTTCGCCCTTACCAGATCGACGGTTTCCAGTTCCTTGCCTACCTCTCCGTCAACAACTTCGGCGGCATTCTGGCAGACGACATGGGTCTTGGAAAAACCATCCAGTCCCTCACCTACCTGCTCTGGCTGTTCGAAGAAAACGTTCGCCAAAAGGGCATGAAAAAGCCGGCGCTCGTGGTCTGTCCGAAATCGGTTCTCGATGTGTGGGCAAGTGAGGCTGAGAAGTTCGCACCGAACCTCACCGTCAAAATTCTTCGCAACCGCGACGACATCGATGTCGAACACATCCAGAACAAGATCGACATCCTGGTGCTCAACTACGCCCAGCTCCGCGTTTGCGGCGACATGCTGAACCAGGTCAAATGGCTCACCACCATTCTCGACGAAGGCCAGCAGATCAAAAACCCGGATTCAAAAGCCGCGAAGTCCGCGCGTGAACTGGATTCTCAAAACCGCTTGGTGCTGACCGGAACGCCGATCGAAAACCGACTGCTCGATATGTGGTCGCTGATGGCTTTCGCCATGCCCGGCGTTCTTGGTTCACGTGCTTACTTCAAGAAGCGCTTCGACAAACGGAAAGATCCACTTTCGCAAACCCGCCTCGCCTCGCGTCTGCGCCCGTTCCTTCTGCGCCGGACGAAACTCCAGGTGGCACAGGATCTCCCACCGCGGACCGAAGAGGAAGTTTACGCGAAGATGGAAGGCATCCAGCTGGAACTCTACAAGAACGAGCTCAAGCGCATCCAGAAAGCACTCCTCGGCTTGGATTCCGACGAAGCGGTGAAGAAAAATTCCTTCGCCATTTTGCAAGGCCTGATGCGCCTGCGCCAGATCTGCTGTCACCCGGGATTGATCGATCCGAAGTACCTGAAGGAAGAATCCGCCAAAATGGAATCGCTCTTCTATCTCCTCGATCAGCTTCACGAAGAAGGTCACAAGGTGCTCGTGTTCTCGCAGTTCGTCTCGATGCTTGATCTGATCAAAGCGCGTCTCGAACTCGAAGCCCGCCCGTTCCATTACCTCACCGGTCAAACCAAGGACCGGAAGGGCGAAATCGAACGATTCCAAACCACCAAGGACCCATCGGTCTTCATGCTTTCCCTGAAAGCGGGTGGCGCCGGTCTGAACCTGACCTCCGCGTCCTACGTCATCCTTTACGATCCATGGTGGAACCCCGCCGTGGAAAACCAGGCGATCGACCGTACTCACCGGATCGGCCAGAAGAACAAGGTGATCGCGTATCGCTTGCTCACCCGCGACACCGTGGAGGAAAAAATACGGATTCTTCAACACCAGAAGACCCAGCTCGTCACCAACGTGCTTGGCGACGAAGGGTTCGCTTCGAACCTCGGCTTGGACGATCTCCAGTTCATCCTCAATCACACGATCGACGAGGAAGACGAAAAGAAATAATCGTCCGAACCCATCCATCATCTCCAAAAAGCCCGGCCTCATCCGCCGGGCTTTTTTGTTCCAGATTCAGAAGGTCATGCGTGTGGTTCGAGATTGGGCATGATGATCAGAAATCTTTGATTTCCTGTTATTTTCTTGCTTATCGTTGGATCGGACATTATCCGGGTGGTAGCGACATGGAAGCAAATCTCCAGACACCAACTTTCAACCACGTTCATTATAAGTGGGATGACACCCATGCTGAAACACTCGATCCGTTAGGCCGCCTCGTTTATCGTTCCAACATCCTTGGTTCGGATCAACGCATCACCAACACTGGCGGCGGAAATACTTCATCGAAAGTATTTGAGACCGATCCTCTAACCGGACGCCAAGTTGAAGTTCTCTGGGTCAAGGGCTCCGGCGGGGATCTCCGCACCTCGAAACGCGAAAATTTTTCCTCACTCTATCAGGATAAGCTCATCGAGCTCCAGGACCTCTACGCGTCCAAGCCTGATACGGGACTCAAATCGCCAGCCGAAGATCAAATGGTCGGCATGTATGCCCATACCACGTTCAATCTGAATCCGCGGCCATCATCGATCGACACCCCGCTCCATAGCTTTCTGTCCGGTCGCCATGTGGATCACATGCATCCGAACTCGATCATCGCGATTGCGGCTTCCAAGAATTGCGAAAAGCTCACCAAGGAAATCTTCGGCGATGAGATGGCCTATGTTCCCTGGATGCGCCCTGGCTTCGAGCTGGGCCTTGCGATGAAGCACATTGAGGCAAAACACCCTGCCGCCCGCGCCATCATGATGGGTCAGCACGGTTTCATCTCCTGGGATGATGATGACAAAACCTGCTACGAGCTTACTCTCCGACTGATCGAAAAAGCATCCGAGTTCATCGAACAAAAATATCAGGCCAATGGTGGCGACGCCTCCGTTTTCGGCGGTCCAAAATACCAATCACTGCCTGAAACAGAAAGACGCCAGATCCTGGCTTCGATCCTGCCCTATCTTCGTGGCCAGGTATCGGAACAAAAGCGCTTCATCGGCACCATTCAAGACGACGAGAAAATCCTCCGCTTCGTCAATTCATCGGATGCGCCACGCCTTGCCGATCTTGGCACCAGCTGCCCGGATCATTTCCTCCGCACCAAGATCAAGCCGCTCTACGTTCCGTGGAATCCGCAGAAGGAAGACCTCGAAACCCTGCGCAAGAAACTCGCAAAGGGCATCGCCGAATATCGGAAGGATTACGAAAAGTATTACTCGAAGTGCAAACACGCCAATTCTCCGGCGATGCGCGATCCGAATCCGACAGTCGTTCTGATTCCAGGTCTGGGCATGATCGCCTGGGGCAAGGATAAGTCCGAGTCACGCGTGACGGCGGAGTTCTACAACTGCGCCGTGGAAGTGATGCGCGGAGCCGAAGCGATCGACACCTACATTTCCCTGCCCCAGCAAGAAGCGTTCGACATCGAATACTGGCTGTTAGAGGAAGCAAAACTGCAGCGCATGCCCGCTGAAAAAGAACTCGCCCGGCAAGTTGTCATTGTCGTCGGTGCGGGTTCCGGGATCGGCAAGCAGACCGCACATCGCCTCGTCAAGGAAGGTGCCCACATCGTGTGCGTGGACATGAACCTCGGAGCGGCTCAAGCAACCGCCAAGGAAATCACCGATCAATACGGTCTTGGCATTGGTGTAGGCGGCAGCGGCATTTCCAACTGCGGTCCCGCCATCGCCCTGCAAGGCGACATCACCAACCGTGCTGGCATTCGCGCGATGCTTGATGAAGTTGCACTCGCTTATGGCGGCTTCGATCATATCTGCATCACCGCCGGAATTTTCGTCCCATCGGATACCACGGGTCACATCCCGGACGATAAATGGGCGCTCACTTTCAACATCAATGTCGCAGGCTCCTATTTCGTTGCGGACGAAGCTGCGAAAACTTGGAGAGATCAAGGACTGCAAGGCAACCTCGTTCTAACCACCTCGGCCAATGCCGCGGTCGCCAAGAAAGGTTCCCTCGCCTATGACACCTCGAAGGCGGCCGCCAATCACTTGGTGCGCGAACTCGCCATTGAGCTATCACCCTTGGTCCGCGTCAATGGTGTCGCTCCTGCCACCGTGGTTTCCGGTTCCGCGATGTTCCCGCGAGATCGGGTGATTGGCTCACTCGCGAAATACAACATCCCGTTCAAGGAGTCTGAGGATACCGCATCTTTGGTCGAAAAACTCGCTCAATTCTACGCAGACCGGACTCTAACAAAATCGCCGATCACTCCCGCTGACCAAGCCGAAGCATACTTCTTGCTGGTCACGCAACGCTTGTCGAAAACGACCGGCCAAATCATCACGGTCGATGGCGGGCTGCATGAAGCATTCCTCCGCTAGATGCTAGCGGAGGCCCCGGCGGGGTGAGTATCGGATAGAGAGAAATCATTCTTACTCCGATCTCATCCACAGCGGTGCGCTGATGAACCAGATGATCGTCCCGAGAATCATCAACTGGCACATGACAGCCTGGGAAATTCCGCCGCTGTAAAAGAGTATCGGCGGAATGACGATCAATGAAAGTGAGGACCAGCTCACGGGTTTGGCAAAAGTTTTGAGGGTTTTCATCAGAGCTTAGCGTGAGGATTTGGGAAACATGAATCGCGCCAGAATCAAGTAAAGCAGACCGGAAGCAAGCCAGGCGGGAATCACCAGATAGGATGCAAATACACCTTTGAAGAAGATCAGGTAGAGACCGGAAAATGCCGGCAATAGCCACGCGATCAGCACCGCGAAATTGAAGGTCGAGCCAGTGACCGCCGCACCATCCTCAAGAAACCCGGCCTTTTTCGCCAGATAGTGATTCACAAAAAGAATCGCTCCTACGGGTCCTAAAATCATTCCGTAAGTTCCCACAAAGTCGAGCAATCGGGCGGAAAGCTGCGGAAATGCCCCAGCAATCGTCGCCACCAGCCCCGCAATCAGCACACCAGCCATGCGCGAGGAATGCTTCGGCAGCAGCGATTGGAATGCCAGGCCAGCGCGGTAAATGGTTGGATTTGCCGTGGTCCAACCGGCGATCACGACACAAATAATACCAGTCCAGCCGAGTGCATTCCAGGCCAGGAATCCAGGATCCACCTGGACTTTCCCAAGGTCATTCAAGGTCGCCGCCGGATTCGTCGAAATCAGTGCCGCCAACATCAAAGCCGCACAAATCCATGCCATGTAATGGCCAAGGAACATGCCTACCGATGGTGCCCAACCACTGGATTTGGAATTCGCAAAACGGAAGATCGAGAGATCGGCCATTCCCAGATGCATGGCGGCATTGCAGAGCCAACTGAAGATCACGATTTTCCAAAATCCAAATTCCTGCTGACCGTTGTTAGACTGCACAAACGCCACACCTTCATTCCAGATCGCATGCAAGCGATCCACGGAATGAGCGTCCATCTGCCCGAGCGAAACCAAACCGCACGCGGCAAAAACCAGGATCATCCACGGCGCGGCGATGTTGGCGAATCGAGAAACCGCATCGTATCCCGCAGCCGCTACGGCGGCGATCACCAGGCCGATCACTGCGACAATCACGGTGAAGCTTACACCGCCTAGCCCGAAAAGTTCCGCTGGAACCTGGAACCGCACATTGAACGGAACACCCACCGCCGAAGCGGAAACCGTGATCATCGCTCCCGCGAGGAAACAGAATAGAACTCCGTTCACCACGTTGTAAATTTTCACTGTGGAACTGCCCGCGACTTTCTCCAGCTGATAATAAAGGGTCAGCCTGCGTTTCATCGCAATCGGCAACACCAGATAGCGCCAGGTCAATACCGCCAGGACATTGCCCAGGAATAAGCCAAACATCAGATCCTTCAAACTCGCACCAGCGGCCAAAAACAAAGGTCCGATCGTAAACTCGGTTCCGGCTGCGTGTTCGCCGGCATACATCCCCCAAAAGGCCAGCGGGCCTTTGCGGGCATTTTCCGGGACCGGCTCGCGTTCGAATTCGTTCGAGGAAACAGCTTCCTCAGCGTCTTGGGTTTTTGCCATGTGGACTAGGGTTTTGGGTTTTAAGAAAGAAAATCGCAAGCGTTAGCGATTGACGAGAACAGCGTTCTCATAGCTGCGCACATCCTGCATCCAGTCCATGCCGATGGGAACATTCTGCGTCTCGCAATAGCGATCCCACACTGCGGACCAAGGCATGGATTTCAATTCCTCCATCCACGCCAAGCGACTTGTTAGATCTCCGGCAAGTTCCGCTTCGCGAAGCATCGGTGGCTCTAACAAACCAATCAGAAGCGCCTTCAGCGTATTACGGGTTCCGATCGTCCAGGCAGCGATGCGATTGATGCTGGCGTCAAAGAAATCGAGGCCGATGTGGGTTCTTTCCAGCAATTGATTCCGCACCAACTCGGATGCGATCGATTGCAGGGCATCGTCCAAGGTCACGACGTGATCGCTGTCCCAACGGACACCACGGCTCACGTGCAGCAAAATTTCCGGCACATACATCAGGACCGTTCCCAACTTATCAGCAATGCCTTCGGTTGGATGAAAGTGCCCCGCGTCCAAGCAAAGCAGCTTTTGATTCTTGATCGCATAGCCAAGGTAAAATTCATGCGAACCAACGACATAACTTTCACTGCCAATGCCGAACAGCTTGCACTCCACTGCATCTAACAAGTGCTTTGGATCATAAGCTTTCGCGAAAACTTCATCGAGCGCGTCCGCAAGACGCTGCCGTGGCGATACCCGGTCCACCGGGGTGTCCTTGTAGCCATCCGGAATCCAAACATTGGTCACCGCTGGCGATCCCAATGCCTTGCCCATTTCCGCAGCGATTTCGCGCGAGGCCATGCAATGCTCGATCCAGAATTTGCGAATCCCAGGATCTTCGCTGGAGAGTGTGAATCCATCCGCAGCCTTGGGATGCGCAAAGCATGTGGGATTGAAATCCATCCCGATTCCCTTGTCCCGCGCCCAATCGATCCAGTTCTGGAAATGCTCTGGACGAATCTCGTTCCGATCGACTTTTTTACCACCAAACTCACCGTAGAACGCGTGGAGGTTCAGTCGATGTCTGCCAGGAATGAGCGAAAACGCCTGGTCCAAATCCGCGCGAAGCTCTTCTGGAGTCCGCGCGCGACCGGGATAATTTCCCGTCACCGCGATCCCGCCACTGAGACCTTCGCCGGTGTTTTCAAAACCGCCAACATCGTCGCCTTGCCAGCAATGCAATGAAATGGGGATTGTCGCGAGTTTGGCCATCGCAGCTTCAGTATCCACGCCGATTTCGGCATATCTTTCTTGGGCGGATGCATAAGAAGCGGCGACGGAGCGGGTAGTTACTGCCATGGATCGGGTTTTCAGATTGATGAATTGGGATGCCGATCATGGACAGGATTTTGCAGAAAAACCTCCACTGTCCGGCCAAAAACCAGCACGATCCCGCCAGTGAAGAGAGTTCTCAAAATTGGTGACTGGTTTCATCCTGACGGTTTCCCTATTAGCGTCGAACGCAGGGAGCCACAGGCGGAATTTGGACTGCACTCGCACGAATTTGCCGAGTTGATCATCGTGACAGGTGGCAGATGCACCCATGTCAGTGGTTCGGAGGTTCGCGAGCTCACCGCAGGCGATGTGATCGTCATCACGGGCAAGCGCGAACATGAATACCGGGACGTGGAAGACCTGCGACTCGTCAATATTCTCTATCAGCCAGACCGCATCGGCATGAGCTTGTTAGATTTGCCATCGGTGGCGGGCTACCACGTTTTATTCACCCAGGACACTTACCCAAATTCGCGTCGACCCAGCAAACGCACGATGCGCCTGGCGGCAGGCGAAATGGCAAGGATTCTAGAATTAGTCGGTCGGCTGGAACGCGAGCTCCAGGAGCGCGACCCGGGTTTCGGCCTCATGGCCACCTCCAACTTCATGCAAATTATCGGAACCCTGTCCCGCATCCATGGCCGCAATCCATCACCCGATGGAAAGGCGCTGCTCCGCATCGGCGAAGTGCTGACGCATCTGGAACAAAACATCACCAGCGAGGTAAATCTGGATGAACTGGCAGCGATCGCCCACATGTCCGGTCGCACCTTTCTGCGAGTATTCAGCTCCGCGACCGGAACGTCTCCCCTCACCTGGTTGATCGGCCGCCGCATCACCCGCGCCTGCAATTTGCTACGGCAAACCGAGCGAAGTATCACCGAAATCGCATTCGAAGTCGGCTTTAACGACAGCAACTACTTCACCCGACAATTTCGCAAGGTCACCGGATTTTCCCCGCGCGAATACCGTCGCCACCAACGCGATGGTTAAACCACCACGATTTCCGGGAAGCGAGAGACAGCCTTGTTCCTGATCAAATCCACAGGCGGCTGGAGATCGATTGCTTGCCATTTTTCCGCGATAACTGACGCCAAAGCCTCAGCTCGACTGGCATTTCCAGGAAGCGCCACTGATCCTTGATGCAACAGGCCGAATTTTGTTCTTCGCTGACCCGCACCCGCCAATTTTCTGCCGTCCGCAGCGACCAGATCGTGGCAAACCGGATTTTCGAAACACAGTGCCGCACCGGTTTCCGTTTCGCCATTGCCAAGCTCCGTTGCGATTCCTTCCGCGCGCAAGGCTTCAGCCAAAGCGGCGTGAATCTGCCGATAACTCTCAGCTCCGCGCAGCGTCGCCATCGGCCATCCGATCGGCACCACCAGGGTGTAAGTCCAATCTCGCCGATGATCCACTACCCCGCCGCCGCTCCGTCGGCGCACCCAGCGGACGCCTGGGATTTGTCGCGAGGCTTCGTAAAAATCGCCAAAATACCCGAGACTCGCCCAATCTCCCGCCCACTCATACACCCGCAAAATCGGTGCTTCGCTGGTTTCCAGCAGCCACTCATCCACGGCCATTGCTTCCGGTCCGGATCGCCGTTCCGGATCCTGCCATAGTTGCAATCGGTCCAAAATCACCTCCGCGTCATATTCCCATCGACGAATTTCGCAACCGGCAATTCACGATCGGAACGACTCCGGAAGTTCCCGTTCTTGCATTCCCCCGCGTCCCCTTCAACGTTTCGCCATGCCTCTCGCGCCGAAACCAAACAGTGCCCTTCTCATCGTCGGGCACGGATCGACCGAAAACCCGGATTCATCCAGCCCCTACTTCGACCACGCTGCGGAAATCCGCAGTCGCCATCTATTCGCAGAGGTCCACTGCTGCTTTTGGAAAGAGGAGCCATCGATGCGTGAGGTGATCTATCAAATCGACGCCGATGAGGTGTACATCGTTCCGGATTTCATCAGCGAAGGCTATTTCACCCAAGAGGTCATCCCGCGCGAATTTCAGCTCAGCGGTCCGACCACAGAAATCGCTGGAAAAACCTACCACTACTGCCTGCCAGTCGGCGTTCACCCATCGATGACGGGCCTGATCATGAAGCGCGCCAAAGAGATCGCCCCGGATGTTGATCCCGCCGATACCACGCTCATCATCACCGGCCACGGCACGGGCTTGAATCAAAACTCCACCAAGGCCATCCGCGATCAAGTCGCGCTCATCGCCGCCTCGGATGCAGGCTACGCCAAGGTATCCGATGCGTTCATGGAAGAGCCACCACTCGTTGCAGAATGGGATCAGCTATCCCCCACCTCAAATGTCGTTGTGGTGCCATTTTTCATCGCCGATGGACTGCACTCTTACCAAGACATTCCTGTGTTGCTTGGCATGGAAAGCGAAGTCGGCGCTGCCGCCAGCCAGCGCGAAGTCTTCCGCCACAATCCGCATCACCTTCGCGGAAAAACGCTCTATTACTCATCCGCCATCGGCACCGAAAAGCTTCTCGCGGATGTCATTCTGGATTTGATCGAAGACTTCGACCAATCCCACAAGCCCCTTGTTTCCTGATCCCCCACCGCATTTCCACGCATCCCACCTAACGATGAACCTGACCCAGCATCTGGCCCAATTTCTCAACTCCGGCGGTCACCGGATCGGCCAAATCGAAATTCGATCCAATCCCGCCAATCAGGAGTGGATGCTTTGCCACGTCGACGATGCCGATAAGCTGACGGATCCGGAAATGACAGCTCTAGAGATCCATCGCGATCCCTTCGCCGCTCGCGACCTTTCCACCTTTGCTGCCGATGGCAGTTATCGCTTTACCAAAGGCCAGACCAATTTGATATCCGGCTGGATCATGATCCTCAGCACCGTCGCGGAGATTCGACAGGCGCTCGACCTGTTTTACCCTGCAGCGGTCGGTCTTTGGGTCGCTCACGCGCAAGGAAGCATCGCCGTTGAAAACCTGCGCGATAAATTGAATCGGCAAACCGGGATGTATCGGAGCGCCCGCTTCATCAGTGATGCTGGAGCGCAGGAACTCGTTACGAAAATCTGCGGCCCTGCCCATCAATGTGCCAAGCGGATCCTCTGGCAAATCGACGAGGACACGCCTTTGAACGATAGCGAGGCCAGCCGCTTCAATGGCATCCCTGGCAAGGTCGCGGAAAACGCAGCGATTCCTTTGCTCTGCCGTGAGGCGTGCAATCATTTCGTCTCGGAATGCAAAAAGGTTTCCAGCGCTGAACGCAAGGCCGCTTCGAACACAGAAGCGTGAGATTTTTCGATACCGTGATGGACGTGAGCCCCATCACGTTGTTAGTTTCGCCCGATTTCACCTAAAAATGCTCACGCTCAAACAACTCCTGGACAACAACCGCAATTGGGCCCGGACCGTTACTGAAACGGACCCGGATTTCTTCAAACAATTGGCAAGCCAGCAAAGTCCGGAATACCTCTGGATCGGTTGCTCAGATAGCCGGGTGCCCGCCAACCAAATCACCGGCCTCGCCCCGGGTGAGGTGTTCGTCCACCGCAACGTTGCCAACGTGGTTGCAGAAACCGACTTCAACGTGCTCGCCGTGCTGCAATACGCCGTCGATGTGCTCAAGGTTCGCCACATCATCGTCTGCGGTCACTACGGCTGCGGCGGCGTCAAGGCAGCGCTTGAAAACGTCCGCCATGGCATGATCGACAACTGGCTCGCCGGCATTCGCTCGTTGCGCCGCAAGCACAACGAGGAGTTACTTTCGCTCGATCCGCGCCTGGCTCTCGATCGCCTTTGCGAACTCAACGTCATGCACCAAGCCAAACACGTGGCCCGCACCAGCATCATCGAAGACGCGTGGACTCGCGGTCAGGACATTTCCATCCACAGCTGGATCTACCGCCTTGATCAAGGTCTCATCACCGTCCTGGCGAACTCAATCAACTCACCGGCTGACGTCGAGTCGATCCACGAAATTAGCGGTTGAACAAATCGCATTTTGGAGCATCTTCTCCGCGTTCAGCAAAGGGGGCGTTCTGGTTTCGACGGGATGTTCAACGCGCTGGTTGCACGTGGAGGTTGATCGGCTGGCCTCCTAAAAAAGCCGCTCAAAACAAATAAATGCAGACTCTAACGAGCTCGCACTGGCCGCTTAATTGACGACCACGTCAAAACCCCGACGCCTGCTAGGGGGGCTGGCGACACTTCAGCAGGCTGGAATCAAGGTCGGGTAGCCGGGCCTCGATTTGAGACTAAACAGGATTCTAGGATGCGTAACGCTGCATGTGGGCCACGCGCATCCGAAATACCAGATCGCATGCTAAACGTGTAGATACCAACGCCGACGATGTTTCGGACAGGGGTTCGACTCCCCTCGCCTCCACTTCTGAACTGTCCGACAAGATGATGAAGACTTTTCGGGTTTGCACCAAAGATTGGGGATGAGGCTGTTTGGTTGAGGTTTTGAGGATGGGCCGGAAGACTCCGTCTTCGACATGTGCGATTTTCCAACAAACCATTTTTGCATCCAGCGTCCCTGTTCTGGATATGGAGCGTGTCACCCGATCCGAATTTCTACTTTCTCATCAGTCACGCTGGGGGCGTCGCAAGAAGTATCTCTAGAGGCGACTTGCCGGAGTGGTCCCTGCGTTAACGAACCATCAACTGTTGCTGATATTTTGGATCGTATGGGATATTTCCAAGCTGCATATCCAACTCGCAAACCCGCCCTGAAATCCTTGCGATCCAAAAATTCAGAGTTTCTGAATGAGATTCACAAAAAACTATTGGTCAGCACCTTACAAATCCCAATCAAACACACCATTGACAATGAATTCGCGACATTCAATATGAGGCAGAACGAATTATACTGTTAGCTCAAGAAAATGACCAGTGTAGATCCACATCATTTGCTCGCTGCACTACAGCTTGGTGTGATCGGTCGGGACGATGTAATCGCTTGGGCAGATCGACGGATCGGCGAGACAGATGATCCCCCGTATTGGCTTATCGAGGTTTCGACAGCGTCACGAGCCAGCAGGATCGATCTGGAATCAATGCTGAGGGAACACACCAGTGAACCTGAGCCAAGCGATCAAGAGTTCTTGGGAGCTATGTCTGTCAGACTTTTGGACCTTTCTCATCCATTGAAGGATATTTTGCCGACGATGTATGAACGCTTTTGCCTCTCAAACCGCAAGGATGCCAGAGATGAAGTGGGAATGATCTATTTGATCGATGACGAGTTCGACTGGGATCCAGGCAGAGGAGTTGCGACTGCTAAGGAGTTCCTAGAGCCTTACCTTGAGAGGGGTCGAAGCCTCGTCGAAGAAACCAAAAGCTAACAAGCCAGCGCTGGCAACCCTGATCCGCTCTGAGTTCGAATGATGACTGGTAACGTAACCACTAACCCGCAGTCGAAAGCGCGCTCCCGATCAGGGGTGCCAGGCCTTTGACGTTCTGCATAAAATGAGTAGCACCCAAAAGTCGATCATAGCTTGCTGGATCTTCCTTTCTCTTGCGATGCTTTCCGTTGCATTAGGGTGGATCAAGTTCGCTCCATATTTCCTTCTGGGTTTCCTATACACACGCGCGAAGTTTGAATCAAAAGAGCAAATCAGGAGATATTTCTCTACACGTCCGTTCCTATACGTTGCCGCCATAATTCTCACAGCGCTGCCTATGTCGTGGTTCCTATACCGCCTTGTTTTGGTATCCGAGACATCAGGCGACTTGGGGCTTTCGGAGTTTATTCCTTTAATTCCAATGGTCGTAATCGGTGCGCTCTATGACAGATGGGTGTTCACCCAAGGTGTGAATTTGCGCCTATCTAAGAGCATCGGCAACCGTTACGAATGAAGAAGCAGAACAAGCCGCAGCACCCAACCGCCTGACCCGCTCCGAGTCGAAGTTTTAACGTGACTAAAACCCTCAACACCTAGTCAACACGCGGCTGCCGTCACGCGGTGTGTGTGCTTTGACGTTCTCCTAAAAATGACATTCCGCCGTCCGATGTCCCAAATCGCAAGCCAAACCATTTGTTTGCTCGTCGGATTGATCGCTGTAATCCCGCTCGGAGGATGCTCTGGAGGATTGCCCGCTCTGTCACCAGGCGGATACGTAGTTCAGCCGGCCCACCTCGGCCAGTTCACTTCTGGAGGGAGTTTGAGCACACTTTGGTATCGTGGCAGTGATGCACACTATCATTACTTCAGCCACTTGGTGAAGGTTTCCACCAACTATCGTGTGAAGAGATCCGAACTAACGCTCGATTCAGATAACGAGTTTCCTCTCGGCTCCAAAGACCCAGTATTCGCAAGTCCTATGGTGGCTCGCGCACTGAAAGAAGGACCGGGAGAACAAGGCGTGGGTGGCAACGGCGAACAAGCTCGTTAGTTCGCTTCACTCTGGATGCTCGACACCGCCGTGCCACCACTCTAACGTTCTGGATAAGAATGAATATGATTGATTCGGTAGTTTAACCTTTGCGGCCGCTGCCGGAATGACGTCCTGGTTGGTGATGGGAGAGTCGGAGTGAATTTGGTAGTTTGAACTACGTTGGTAGTAGATCGGATTGCTGCGAAGGAGTCGCGCCTCACGAGAACTT
>NZ_JAENIJ010000249.1 GCF_016595435.1 Luteolibacter pohnpeiensis | reverse complement strand
TGGTGCGCCGACATCACGTATGTGCCGATGCCACGCGGCCACGCCTACCTGTGCGCCGTGATGGACTGGCACTCGCGCAAGGTGCTCGGCTGGGCCGTTTCCAATACCATGGGCACCGACCTCTGCCTGGAGGCTTTGGAAATGGCTTTGGGTTCCACCGGCAAGGTTCCCGGGATCTTCAACACCGATCAGGGCTGCCAGTTCACCTCGGCGGAATGGACCGGTCGGCTGACGGAACTCGGTGTGCAAATCAGCATGGATGGCCGCGGGCGATGGATGGACAACGTGTTCATCGAACGGCTGTGGCG
>NZ_JAENIJ010000248.1 GCF_016595435.1 Luteolibacter pohnpeiensis | reverse complement strand
GTCCCAGCCGAAGTAGATTGTAAACGAGGTTGCCAGGCCGCTGACGCGTGCCGCTCTTACGATGCTATCGTAGCAATCCGGTCCGCGCCCATCTGATACACTTGCGCACCGAACACATGCTCGGCACGCGCTCGAATCCCACTCTTCTTGCGGTTTTCCCTCTTCTGCACTTTGGTCAGCGGTTTGCCCCTCGACCCCTTCTGACAAATGCGTGCTTTGACTTTTTTGCGCCGCAACATCGCCATCGATCCACGACTCCGATACGCACTGTCTGCATACACCGTGCCGTCGCCCCCTTTGACCAATTCC
>NZ_JAENIJ010000247.1 GCF_016595435.1 Luteolibacter pohnpeiensis | reverse complement strand
AGAACGTATAAGGCCATCTGCGGCGGGAGAAAAGCATCAAAGTCAACTCACAGGCTGGTCGCCGTCGGATGTGCCGCCTTGTTCGCTCCGTTCTGTTCAAAGCCGAGCTGACTTCTCTCACGTCGCAAAACCCAAGCCAGAGAAATCTAGAACTCAGATGCCGCCGAAGCTAACCACGGAGACTTGACAGAGAATCTGGAACGCAGAAGCTGACATCCTTCACCACGAAGCAACAGGAATTCTTGATTCACTCATGCTTGCTTGAATCCATCACCGATGAGTTCCACAGAGTAAATTCCTCAGCGAACGT
>NZ_JAENIJ010000246.1 GCF_016595435.1 Luteolibacter pohnpeiensis | reverse complement strand
CTCACGAGAACTTGGAGTGGCACGAATCGGGGCTGAGTGGTGAGCAGCTTTCGCGTCGGAGTTTTGATTGATCTGGATTTGTGGGTAGGTAGAGCATCGGATCGCAGATCTCATTTTCCGCCGAAAAGTAGAGCGGAACGGCCCGAATATCGAATTGCAGAAGCTGAGGCTCTGGAATAAATTTTGATTTAGGTATTCAGGCTTTTCTCCGAAGGTCGGCCAATCCAGAACAAGGCGGCACATCCGACGGCGACCAGCCTGATAGTTGACTTTGATGCTTCCATCCCGCCGCAGATGGCCTTATACGTTCG
>NZ_JAENIJ010000245.1 GCF_016595435.1 Luteolibacter pohnpeiensis | reverse complement strand
AACGTTAAAGGCCTGGCGCCCGCTACCGGGAGCGCCCCTCCGATTCTAGTTGAGGTTTGTCGCCACCCTCCGAATCCGACTCGGATCGGGTAGCGGGTTGTCCAGCGCTGACTTGTTCTACTTCTCTTTCGATTCGCTTGCCGGACACCACTAGCTCATCAAATTCTCCACCAGTGAGCCATTCGTCCCCGGTGACTCGGTAGTTCTTAATCTCGATCGTGGCTCCCACAATTAGGGTTGAAATCCGCTGCCCGGGAATCTCGATTATCACTTGCTTCTCAGTCAGCTTAGCCTTCGCTACCGACCAATGTG
>NZ_JAENIJ010000244.1 GCF_016595435.1 Luteolibacter pohnpeiensis | reverse complement strand
GGGCCGCTTCCGCCGCTGTTAGATCTTCGACCGCTTCAGTCGTGCGATCGATGTCTTTGGCAGTTTGCTCAAACTCCTTTCCCAGTTCCTTTTGGACCTGCTTCAGTGCCCTTTGCGCCACCGCGTCGCCTTCGGCAGCCTTGGTGAGTTGTTCGAGGCTTTCCCTGGACTTGAGCGCATCCTTCATCAGTTCCGATGAGGAATCGTTCACTTCGTTAATTGCCTTTTCGGCATCTTCCGCGCCCTTGGTGTCGGCGGTGGTATCAAATCGCACTTCGACTTTCTTGTCGGCCATAACAGTTAGATTTCAGCA
>NZ_JAENIJ010000243.1 GCF_016595435.1 Luteolibacter pohnpeiensis | reverse complement strand
TCGGCGGCCTTGCGGCGGGTGAACTGCTGGTAGATGCGCGCGACGGTGGCCTGGCCGAGCTCGCGGCTGCGGGCAAGCGTGCGGGTGCAGACGCCATCCTGATGCTGCTGGTAAATAGCCTCTCTGAAAGGCTCGGAACTGTGACGGCCCGGCAGGATGCCCGGCAGGCGGGGTATGAACGACCTGCCGCACGAAACACAGAGAAAGCGGTGGGTGTGGACGATGAGGTGGGTGGTTTCCTTGAAGCAATCCAGATGGCGGACCCTGCGTTGGTATCGCCCTTTGCCGAGGAGCTTGGTCCCTTGGCAATGCGGGCAACACTTC
>NZ_JAENIJ010000242.1 GCF_016595435.1 Luteolibacter pohnpeiensis | reverse complement strand
GGGGTCGTAACCCTTCAGGCCTAAATTTAGGTTAACAAACATCGGGGACATGGTGGCATCCGTGCCTCATGTCCCCAATCTTTGAGGATGAGCCCCAAAGATTGGAGATGAGGCTTTTTTGGGGTCTACACCAAAGATTGGGGATGAGGCTTTTTTGTTGGGTCTACACCAAAGATTGGGGATGAGGCTTTTTGTTGAGGTTTTGAGGTTGGATTGATGATGGGTCTCAGCCGCATTGGGCGATCACGCGGAGCCGGTAGTTTTCGAAGTTTCTAAATCCATACGCACGACGTTGGACCAGTTTCATTTTCCGGTGAAAGCCTTC
>NZ_JAENIJ010000241.1 GCF_016595435.1 Luteolibacter pohnpeiensis | reverse complement strand
GACAATCAGGCTGACAAGATGGCCGCTTGAGGGTTCCACCGCTCCCACGATGTTGCGCCGAAGATGGCCGCCGAAATAGCCTTGGGTGGGGCGGCCTGGGATCTCCTTCAAAGCCTGCCTCATCCCCAAAGAACACGCGTGCTGTCGGATTGGCCAGAAGTTGAGACAGGCGGTCGGAGCATTCCTCACGTTGGAGCTGCCATTTTTCCTGGTCGGGAGGCTCTGGCATGAGTCGGGGAATTCGGCGGGCATACCCTTGTTCGTGAAGATAACGGACAAGGGTGCGGTAGGAAATATCATATTCGGTGTGCTCCCTGAGCCAGCCG
>NZ_JAENIJ010000240.1 GCF_016595435.1 Luteolibacter pohnpeiensis | reverse complement strand
GATCCCATCGTTCTCAAATCCCTAAGCCGCAGAATCAAATCCGAACAAAAGGAACTCGCCGCCATCCGTCTCCGCATCAACGCCATCATCAAATCCAGCGACACCATCAGGAAGAGCGACCAGCTCATCCGCTCCATCCCCAGCATCGGTGAAATCAGCAGTCACATCATGCTCGCCGAGATCCCCGATCTCACCCACTTCAGCAACGCTCGCCAGCTAGCCGCGTGGGCCAGAGTCACCCCGTGCCACTTCGTCAGCGGCACCTCGGGTCGCCCCACCACCCCCATCACCAAAGTCGGCTCCACCCACCTTCGGCGCGCGCTTTTC